>CAJTSD010000096.1 GCA_910578795.1 uncultured Lachnospiraceae bacterium | reverse complement strand
TGACATTCAGACCGCAAAAGCAAACCTTCCGGCAGATAAAGAACAGTTTTTGATGAAAGTTGGGGATAAAGTATATACGGATAAAAAAGAAGCCGGAGCCGCACTTGTGGAGATGTGCAAGGAGATGAAAACCGTCAATGTGCCTGCCACAGTAGGGGAATATGCCGGGTTTAAGATGGCGGTGTCCTTTGATTCGTTCAACCACAAATTTGTGATGAACTTAAAAGGGCAGCTTTCCCATAACCTTGAGATCGGCTCTGACCCTCTCGGCAACATTGCCCGTATCAACCATGCGCTGGAATCCATGCCGAAACAGCTTTCCGAGGCACAGACAAAACTTGAAACAGTGGAGCGCCAGCTTGAAACTGCCAAAGTGGAGGTTGAAAAACCATTTGCACAGGAAGCGGAGCTTGCGGAGAAGCTGGAACGTCTTTCTGCCTTAAATGCCCTGCTCAACATGGACGAAAAGGGTGATGATGCGCTCGGCATGGACGATGTGTCGGAGGAAGAAAATGAAGGAC
>CAJTSD010000095.1 GCA_910578795.1 uncultured Lachnospiraceae bacterium | reverse complement strand
AAAAAAATGTCTTGACGGGAGCGCACGGCTGTGATAATATATGAAAGCTGTGTCCGGTATGAACCGGCCGCACGGGACAGAAAGGCACACCGGAAACGGATGTGCACAGCACCTTGACAAATGAACAGTAATGCAACCCTGAAAATTCAGAAGAATTTCAGAAAAAAAGAACGGACAAAGAACGAACAGTAAACGGAACAAAAGCCAAGCGGTTTTGGTCCGGAATCAGACGGAAAAAGAATTAATTCGAGAGTTTGATCCTGGCTCAGGATGAACGCTGGCGGCGTGCTTAACACATGCAAGTCGAACGGGGTTATCATTTTTGAAGCAATTAGCTTGCTAAAGGCGGAAGAGATGATAACTTAGTGGCGGACGGGTGAGTAACGCGTGGGGAACCTGCCTTGCACCGGGGGATAACACTTAGAAATAGGTGCTAATACCGCATAAGCGCACAGTGCCGCATGACACGGTGTGAAAAACTCCGGTGGTATACGATGGACCCGCGTCTGATTAGCCAGTTGGCAGGGTAACGGCCTACCAAAGCGACGATCAGT
>CAJTSD010000094.1 GCA_910578795.1 uncultured Lachnospiraceae bacterium | reverse complement strand
AACAAAGGATAGAGTCCTTTTTATATACACAAACAAAATAATCAAAGGAGGTTCACACATGAACGACACAGCGTTAAGAGCAGGGGCGCAGAGCGCCAACAACACACACATGGTTTTTGCAAACGGGAAACAGGAGAAACTTTACTATGAAGTGGAACAGACGAGGAAGCAGGACTGTTATCATAAGGTATTGCTTTACATTCTCGGAATATCGGAGGATACGAACAATTATTTCAGTCAGGTTTATGATATACAATCCGGATGTATCAAAACAGAATGTCTGTGTCAGGACTGGCAGACAGGTGGCAGCGTAAAGGTGGTCAAGGGGGTATTCAACCCTTATACAGACGGGACACCAAGCGTTGACGATTATGAGAGCAGGGACGAGCAGATAAATGAGTGCCAAACCAATCCCAAAGATTGGGTTGGGTATATCCGTAAGCGATATCTTTTGCTGTGGCTATGCAATGTATTTTTGGGAGGGCATCAGGCTCCGTTACCCAAAATACTGCCACAAGCAGAAGTACATTGAAGAAGTCCTTGCAGAAATGGAGAGGAAACGTGCTGAAAATTCGACTGATGGGAACAA
>CAJTSD010000093.1 GCA_910578795.1 uncultured Lachnospiraceae bacterium | reverse complement strand
GATACCGTTTCTGAATCTGCCGGCAGATTAATAGAAACATGAGATGTATTGAAATAGTGTGGCATTCCGTTTGAATACTGCTCAGGGGACGATTAATAGAAACATGAGATGTATTGAAATAACGTAACGATAAGAAGTAGACAAACTACTTCTTATTGATTAATAGAAACATGAGATGTATTGAAATTGGTCTGTTTACGGGTTGCGACGAATTGCAGTTCGGATTAATAGAAACATGAGATGTATTGAAATCCGAATAAGGGAAAACACATATCATCACCCCCTTAGGATTAATAGAAACATGAGATGTATTGAAATCATGCACGCGCTGCACAACCCATTTATGACGGTCAGATTAATAGAAACATGAGATGTATTGAAATCAAGATGCGCGATAAAGGTACTGACAAAGTTGTTGATTAATAGAAACATGAGATGTATTGAAATTCGTTTCCGATTTTGCAAACCTCTGCGCGGTGGAGATTAATAGAAACATGAGATGTATTGAAATATGAATATGGTAAAAGAACTTACAATCTTTGATGTGATTAATAGAAACATGGGATGTATTGAAATCGTAAAATCTGCTTTTGCGAAACAGTTGCCGTTAGATTAATAGAAACATGGGATGTATTGAAATTTTGGACAAAACAAACTAC
>CAJTSD010000092.1 GCA_910578795.1 uncultured Lachnospiraceae bacterium | reverse complement strand
CAAGGGAACACCAGAAGGACAGGGGGCAGTCATTATGAGTAAAATCGTAGAGGGCATTGCCAAAGACCTAAAGTCAATCCCTGAAAAGCTCAAGGCAAAGACAGGGAATATTGACAAAAAGAAACTTCTCCTTATGAATCTCCCCTATGTGCTTGCCGGGTATTTCTGCGACAAAATTGCGTGGCTGTGGCGGGTATCGCCGGGGCAGGACGCTTCCGCAAAGGCGATGGAGGTCATGGCGGGGATGGAGGACTTATTTTCCAACCCGTTACCAAGTTTCCACCCAAAAGATTTGCTGATAGGGATAGGGTGTGGCATTGCGCTCCGCCTTATAGTGTATTTCAAAGCCAAGAACGCCAAGAAGTTCCGGCACGGCATGGAGTACGGTTCTGCAAGGTGGGGGACAGCGAAAGATATTGAGCCTTATGTCGATCCGGTGTTTGAGGACAATGTATTACTCACAGAAACGGAAAGACTGATGATGTCCGGCAGACCGAAACAGCCGAAGTATGCGAGGAATAAAAATATCCTTGTCATCGGCGGCTCTGGTTCGGGCAAGACGAGGTTTTTCGTAAAACCGAACCTTATGCAGATGCACAGTTCCTATGTTGTCACTGATCCGAAGGGTTATATTTAGAGAGGACGGAAAAAGTGTGAGTTTTTGAAAAGACCACCTTTTCCCCAAGCTGAAATCAGCTTTATTATAGCGAGAAACGGAGGAATTTACAATGACGAACAGCGCAAAGATTACCGCCCTCTACGAAAGACTGTCA
>CAJTSD010000091.1 GCA_910578795.1 uncultured Lachnospiraceae bacterium | reverse complement strand
GCTCGGCAGCTCCATAGTCGGCATTTTTAGAGCTGATATGTTTGAATGTTGCCAACGGCTTCACCTACTTTCTGCAAGACTTCAAACTTCAAGGCGGCAAGTTCCGCTGTGGCGGCTCGCACTTCTTGGGAGAGGGCGTTATAAGGTGCGCCATACTCATTCAGACAGCGGGCAATCTGGTTCAAGTTGCCGCCGATTTTCCCATACTCGGCTGTTAGCTTCCCAACGGCAGACAGCAATTCATCATTGACCGGGGAAACGGTGATAACCGGGCGTATCCTTGACTTGATAAGGGCTTGCCGGATAAACTCGGCTTGGCTCATTTTGCAGAGGGTGACACGCTCGGAAAACTCGGCGTATTCTTCCTCGGTCAAGCGTGTCTTGATTACCCGGTGGCGGTGGGGCGTGTTGTATCTTTTCATGGCTTTCAGCTCCTTTCTTTTTATGGTTTGCCCTCTCACCAATAGGAGAAAAACAGGGGGCAAAGCGGAAGTGTTTTTTGAAAAATCCGAAAATATTTTTTCGGGGATTTTTCAAGCGGCGCAAGCCGCAAAAAGGCGGGCTTGGGGTGGCAACCCCAACAAGATTCCCATAGGACAAAATGAGCCGGTAGGCGAAATTTGGTACTGTGGTAGAATCTTGCTCTAAGAAACTGCGCTGTGTGGTCTGTTCGCTTACTATCCGGCTATTGGCGGCTGGTTTGTTGCGTTCCGGCGAAAATATCTTATGGAATTTTCTGATACCCTCGACGGACAGGGCGGGGATTTTGCCAACTCGGCGGCGGTATTTCTCCCCCTACTACCTACAACACCACGCAAAGCAAAAATGACGGTGATTTG
>CAJTSD010000090.1 GCA_910578795.1 uncultured Lachnospiraceae bacterium | reverse complement strand
TTTTCAAATATTTGGTATTTAAAGAAATAATTGTACTTTTGCAAAAGTAAAGGCTATAAGCCTTAGATAATTTCTACTATTGTAGATATGTACACAAGTACGACCACGCTACCCGTAGGCTATAAGCCTTAGATAATTTCTACTATTGTAGATGATAAATAAGCCTTCACGCTCTCCACGTCGGGCTATAAGCCTTAGATAATTTCTACTATTGTAGATGACCTGGATAGCCCCACCGTGGGCGTGGGCTATAAGCCTTAGATAATTTCTACTATTGTAGATAACGCTCGCCAAATCTCCCTGCGTTTGCCGGCTATAAGCCTTAGATAATTTCTACTATTGTAGATGATTTGGAGCAGCTTACATTCCTGCTGTTGGCTATAAGCCTTAGATAATTTCTACTATTGTAGATGCTTGGAACAAACTCGTGTGATCGCCGGCTATAAGCCTTAGATAATTTCTACTATTGTAGATTCCGGAATATCTTCAATGCACTTCTCAATGGCTATAAGCCTTAGATAATTTCTACTATTGTAGATCACAACAAGCTCCGTTGGGTTTTGGAAAGGCTATAAGCCTTAGATAATTTCTACTATTGTAGATCTGTACAGCCTTAAAGTCGGATCTCTGGGCTATAAGCCTTAGATAATTTCTACTATTGTAGATATTTTCCTGCCGATTTGGATGTGTATACCGGGCTATAAGCCTTAGATAATTTCTACTATTGTAGATACCGTTATATGGACGTATCGTTACCAAGGCTATAAGCCTTAGATAATTTCTACTATTGTAGATATATAGGGAAATATTGCTTTGTTTTTTGGCTATAAGCCTTAGATAATTTCTACTATTGTAGATGTCTGGGCTATTCGGAGATACGCGATCAGGAGGCTATAAGCCTTAGATAATTTCTACTATTGTAGATGGGGGTATCCTGTCCTCCGCGCACCCACCGGCTATAAGCCTTATTTAATTTCTACCATTATAGATTTTGCCTGTCGGCTG
>CAJTSD010000089.1 GCA_910578795.1 uncultured Lachnospiraceae bacterium | reverse complement strand
GGCATTGTATTCCCGCAGCTCCGAGTAGTCAATGTCATAGACATAACCGTACAAAATCAGATGCCGGATAAAGGCGGAGCGGCTTGTCATGTTGGAGCATTTTGTTTTTTCGTCGAGGATATATTTTTCATCTTCGCTGAGGTGGATTATAATCCCGTATTTTCGGGAACGGTTTTGGTTTCTGTGCTTGTCCATTTCATTGTCCTTTCTATATATAGTTATGCTTTTTATTTTTGCAGTGCCGTTTCCAACGTGACTTTTGCAGTAAAAATACGCTGTCGTGTTTGGATATGGGATGCTGCATTTTTGTAAGCAAGGGGGTTTATAGGGGGAGTTTCCCCCTGTAGGCAGAAACATTCAAATTTCCGTAAGGAGAAAGATGGATGTCTGCCCGTCCGCGTATATACGCGGGCAGTGCTTGCTATTCTTGTGCAAACTGCCCGTAGGGAGTTTGCGTGTTGTACGAGCTTAGGCGAGTGTCTTACAACACATAAGGGCGTTACCGCCCGTCTTTTGTAAAGCCTTTCGGTATTTGGGCTGTAAGAGGATTACTTTGGCAAATAAAAAACTGCCACAACCAGAACAGGGCAGAATTACCCTGCTTTGGCTCATAGCAGTTTGAGTGTACTTTTAAGAATTTATGATTTTATCCACTAAAGATTTTAGCAGGAAGATGGGGGAAAGTCAATCGGAGAAAAAGGGATAAAACATCAGACAGTAGATGCGGATATGCGGGCAGGAGCCGGGCAAAAAAATCATAAAAAAGTTTTTTGCAATAAGCAAGGTTCTTGCGTGGTCTGCGTTTACAATGTTTTTTAGGGAAAAAGTCCTTATGGCAGAAACAGAAATTTAATCCGGACGGGTTACAGGAAAGGAGGTGAAGCATGAATACGATGAATCGCAGGATGGAGATTATCAACATTCTTATTATCAGGCGGCATATAACAACAAATGAACTTGCGCAGGAGCTTGGCGTTTCCACTCGCACGATACAATACGATATTCAGGCTTTATCTCCCGATTACCCGATTTATACAAAACCCGGAGAAAACGGCGGGTTGTTTATCAGGGAAGATTACAAACCATACAACAACTCGCTTACCAAGACAGAACTGAAAAATCTGCTTGAAATATATGAGCAGATGGAAGGAATACATAAGGAAGTGATATTTCAGGTTATACATAAATACGGACCCGATAAGCTGGAGATTTAACCTTGTCATTCCGCTAAAGCACATAATTTTTACAGAACCGTTCATAGCAGACGGAGAGTGCTTATGTGCTTTTTGGGCTGACAAGTCCAGAAATGATTTTATCCAAAACGGACAGAAAATTTTGTCCGGATGTACCTTGAAAATTGAATATGTAGATACATACGGGACGTGTGGGATATGCGGAGCCGCTATGCGGACACGCCAAGAGTTGCCTGCTTTCATTTTTGTGTGGAAGTGTATATGAGGGAATACTAGAATTTGGTATTGAAGTTAAGGCAGTGAGCGATGAATGTCTGGCAAAAAGTGTAGCAGTTACATGAGGCAAT
>CAJTSD010000088.1 GCA_910578795.1 uncultured Lachnospiraceae bacterium | reverse complement strand
TGCTTTTACATAATGGCATACTTTAAACGGCAAGCGTGATAAGTTTGATTTCATATTTGCATAATCAAGAACATTTTTTCTTGAATAATTGTTTGTAACCGCATCGTTGATTTCCAACAAATAATTGTTTAGCGCTTCAACATACTGATTTAAATCAAAAATGCCCGCCCTAAAATTATCAATTTGTTTCTGCCATGCACGTCCCGGCGTAGAATCCCAAATATACTTTAATTCATGCGCGGGAAGCTTTGCCAGACCGTAAACATCACAAACAAAATTGCAGTCTAACACTTCTTCATGCGTTAATTCAAGTTTCCATTCCTGTTTGGGGAGTGGCTTTATATTGTTTAAAGGCATACAGTAGTCTAATCTAAGACAATTAGGAACATTATAATCATATGACTTGCGCAAAAGCCCACGTATATACTGATAACGCGAATCCGCCTCCTTAAAGCCGTATTCATCCTCAAGAATCGCCGTCACATCCTTATATGAAAAAGTTTCTTCATCCGACAGTCTGTGTATAAGTTCCTGAACCAATTTTTGATTTTCTGGAAGCACATCTGTTTTTCTATATAATGCTTCGTCCATATAACGTCTGAAATTAGACGTAAACTTATGGGAAACTTCATCAAGATTATACCAATAAATAAATTCATCTGAGCAGATCTCGGCAATCTTCTTTTTATAGTTTTCCCCCGGTAAATCTACTTTTTTCTTTAGTTTTCTTTCAAATAATTGCAATGCCTCTGAAAAGTTACCTTTGTATGTATCTCTGGCGGCAAATCTAATGTGTCCCGTTCTAATAAGCCAATCAAAATCCGCATTTGGGGGCAGATCGTCTGTCATATACTCGTCTCTTTCATCATAATCAACCAATGTTCTAAACGCTTTATTCAAATTTATAGATGTATCACTTATAACAAAGTAAGGTTCAAAGCAAAGAGACGTCATAATGTATGCCCGTAAATATGTGCAAGCCTTACGTCTTGGTATACCCGCACAGGCAATCATTTCATCCTCTGAATTAGTTATTTTATCAAATAATGCATTAGTCTTCATATTCAATATCTCCTTAATTCTCATCCGTCCCTCTGAAAAATACATAAAATTGGCTTATTACAAACTCAGCTTTCCACAAAATAAACCACATCCTCCTTCTTCGCCAAAAGCTTCCCAGGCGCCTTCGGATACCCCAACGCCACAGCCGCCCACACGATATGCTGATCC
Source organism: uncultured Lachnospiraceae bacterium (assembly GCA_910578795.1). Lineage (GTDB taxonomy): Bacteria > Bacillota > Clostridia > Lachnospirales > Lachnospiraceae > COE1. The sequence goes on along the minus strand of CAJTSD010000088.1, from coordinate 1,453 downwards.
GGCACCCGGTAACTGTCTAACAATTCCCGAATCTCTGGTTCATCACACAATGTCATAAGCGGGTTTAGCCATACCGATCCGATTCCGTATGACTGTGCAGCCAACATCATATTTTCTGCCGCACAGGACGCATCCTGCGCTCCATCTTTGTTTCTGCGGTCATTGGATACCAATACCAGCACCTTAGGGTTTTCAAATCCGTAAAAGTGCACCTTCTTTTCAGCAGCTTTCGCACGGGTAATCTCCTTTAGCTGCTCTATCTTTTCCTGAGATTTTAAAACGGTAAAGCGCCATGTCTGCATATTGTGACCCGACGGCGCATAGTATCCCGTTTTCAAAATCATGTCCAGAAGCCGATCGTCAATCGGCTGATCCGTAAAGCTCCGCACACTTCTCCGCGCAAGCAGATTACAAATCACCGGGTTCATCAGATCTACACTACTCCGTTCCGCATACATCCTTTGTAACGCCTTACGATCCAGTTTCTGCATTTTATTCCTTGGCAGTTCGTCCACCTGAATCAACTCCTGCGGCAGCTTATATTTCTCCATACGCCCCGCCAAATATTTCAGCAGCGCATCCTCCTCAAGCATTCCATTCTCCGCCACCGCATACAGCACCGGTACTTGTCCCACGATTCCTTCCGGATCATCTACCCCGATGCAAGCACATTCCCTGATTCCATCATATTCCTGCGCGATATTCTCCACCTCTACGGGGGACACCTTCTCTCCTCCCACATTGATGATATCATCCACTCTTCCCAGCATAAAGATAAAGCCGTCCGAATCCACATAGATCAGATCATTGGTATACAGCCAATCATCACGAATCGTCTCAGCCGTTAGTTCTGGCGCATTCCAATACCCTTCCATCCGCATTTCCCCGCGCAGCAGCATTCTTCCGGCAGTATCCATATCCCGTGCAGCCACCTCATTGCCGTCAGAGTCAACCGCTTTCACCTCTATCCCCTCCAAAGGTTTTCCGATGGAAGCCGCCTTGTCCGGATAGCTAGTAATGTCTAAGAACACAGCGCCACATGTCTCCGTAGAGCCCCATGTATTAAACAGTCGTGTGTGCGGCAGAAGGGCAAGCAGCTTTTTCTTCATATCCACGCTCGCCGATCCAGCTCCAAACTCAATATAACGAAACCTTCCTATTATCTCCGCAAACCGCTCCTGCATCTGTCGGTAAATAACCTCTATAGATGCCGGAACACAGACCATCGCCGTGCAATGGTGCTGTTCTATATTTGTCTCTATTTCCTTCGCAAAGGTAAAGCCATTCTGCAGTACAACCGTTGCACCCAAAAACAAGGTCGACCGCAGTACACGCATCCCGAAAGAATGATTGTAAACGTCAAAACCCCCGCCTTTTCCTAAAACCGTTTTTAGTCCATACTTGAAAAAAACAATAGATTTTTTCAAGGAGGCTAATGATTATGGATCAATGC
>CAJTSD010000087.1 GCA_910578795.1 uncultured Lachnospiraceae bacterium | reverse complement strand
ATAGGTTCTGAAAGCCCCATGAAATAAGGGCTGACGATTCCGAGAAGTTAAAAAAGTGGAATGGAGGATTTGCTTGCAGGCAGGACATTGACGACAGAATTAAATGAGCAGATTGTTTTTAATCAATTGGACGGAAGTACAGGCGCTGAGCCGTCCCCAGCAGCATAGACATCTATGATATAGTAAAGCGTACACAATGTGAGCTGTGTACGCTTTACTATATCATGTTTCTTTTCTTCTACTTTATAACAGAATTACTGGGAAAAATTGCCGCATGAACAGACCAACGTTCGTGGTTTTCTTACCTGTAAAGATTTCAAAAGGCATATAGATACAAATATTATATACCGAAATCCATCCTTGAAAAATCAATCGACAAATCATCATAAATCCCCGTTTTTACGGTGTCATGAAAGGAATAGGTTTTCGTGGTAAACGTTTCATCTGCCATATTGTATACATGAATTTCATCGTTTTGCGCATCAACAATCCAGTATTCACGAACGCCAGCGTTATGGTACATATTGAGCTTGGTGATATAGTCATGGCTGGCATTGGACGGTGATACAATTTCAATAATCCAATCAGGCGCGCCGCTGCACCCCTTTTCAGTAAGCTTTTTCGTATCACAAATAACAGAGATGTCGGGCTCCACAATAGTTGTCTTGTCGTGATACAATTAATAATTTTAATCTCTATCATTACCATATCATAGCTTCAGGAAAATAAACAGTATAAAAACGTTTTTCCCAAGTTGAGTTTAATAAGTTTATTCTGCTTTACTATATGATGTTCATTTATATTCTACACTATAAAACAGAATTTTAGGAAAAATTACCGCATGGACAGACTGATGTCCATGCGGTTTAGTATAATGAGTGTTATAAAACATAATTAAGAAGCCGACTGCAGTCAGGCGTCTTTGGCGTCGGAAGTATCCACCGTTTCAAACAGGTCGCCTACGGGGCAGTCCAAAAATCTGCTGAGCTTTTCAATATTTTCATAGCGGATGGAGCGCGTTTCGTTATTGATGAGTTTGGAAAAATTCTGATAACTCATTTCCATCTGCTTATAAAGCCAGTATTTGGTATGATGTTGTTCCTCTAAAATGTCTAAAACCCGCAAACGTACCATTGGATGTCCTCCTGTTTTTTGTATTATTATAACCGTTCAAAATTGCTTGCATAACTCTTGTATAAATTATATAATGAATTTATTATATAATTTATACATAAGAGGATTGCGCAAAAATTTAAGGACATTTTGGTGTTATTCATTTGTGGACAAATATATGGACAGGATTCGTCATTCTGTTTGAATTTATGACAAAATTTGATTACAATAAAAAAGACCATATTTGGTCATGCATAGGAAATTGTGGAACAAGGCTTCAGATATGGAGGCAAAAAATGAGTAAAAATAATGAATTAGAAAAAAACGCAAAAATGGAGCGTATTCTTGGCATGTATACAACCCTGTTAGAAGGTGGTTTCCTGTATAAGGCACAGGAGGCAGCAGAATACGGCGTGAGCTCCAAAACCATTCAGCGGGATATCGAGAAAATCCGTGATTTCCTGTCGCAGAATGCGGAGAAAACAGGCGTTGTCAAAACCGTAGAGTATGACCGGACAAAGGGTGCGTATTATCTTTTAGAGGCATCCCAAATGAAGTTTACAAACAGCGAAATCCTTGCAATCTGCAAAATCCTTTTGGATAGCAGGGCATTCACCAAAAAGGAAATGGACTCCATGCTGCAGCGTTTGATAGACTGTTGCGCAAAGCCCGAAAACCACAGGCTTGTCAGGGAGCTTATCCAAAACGAACAGTTTTACTATGTGCCGCCCCAGCATAATACGATTTTCATTGACACCATGTGGAAAATCGGCGAGGCGATTAAGAAATGCTGCTATGTCGAAATTGAATATCAGAAAATGAAAGGGCGGGAGCTTGTCAGGCGCAAGCTAAAACCCGTGTCGATTTTATTTTCGGAGTTTTATTTCTACATGACGGCGTTCATCGACGAGGCGGACGAGGTTCGGGAACATTTTGACGTTCTTAACGACGCGTTTCCGACGATTTACCGCATTGACCGGATTAAGAGCTTAAAGGTTTTGAAAGAGCAGTTCCATATTCCGTATAAGGACCGTTTTGAGGAAGGGGAATTTCGCAAACGAGTGCAGTTTATGTACGGTGGAAAGCTGCAGCGCGTGAAGTTCCGCTACAAGGGAGCTTCCATAGAAGCGGTAAAGGACAGGCTGCCGACAGCGGAGATTCTTTCGCAGGACGAGAACGGGTATGTTGTGTTGGCGGAGGTGTTTGGGAAAGGGATTGAGATGTGGCTGAGAAGTCAAGGGGAGATGGTGGAGGTGATGGAAGGGAGATGGCTTTAAAGCGATGGAAAATTACGGATTTTGAATGCGGAAAGGTGGTATTGCATGAATGAAAAAGAAAAACAAAAGCAGAAAGAAAAAAATATATTAGATGCCGGAATTGCAGGAGCGTCATATGAAACGATTCAAAGATATGGAGAGGCAGCAAAACAGCATTTCGTTGCATATTCCGGTGAAGATAATGAAATCGGGAAAGCGCTTGTGAAGGGTCTAAAACAGGTCGCGGAGGAAACCGTTAATCCTGATTATAAGTTTCAAAATATTCATCAGCAAGCAGGCTTTTCGGCGGAGATAAAAGAGGTAGCACGTTCAAATGCGGGACATGTTATTTATGG
>CAJTSD010000086.1 GCA_910578795.1 uncultured Lachnospiraceae bacterium | reverse complement strand
AATTTGAAAATGCGCTCGAGGACGACGATTTCGGCGCTGTCGCGCAGCTTGTCCGTAATTCCGAGGAAGTGCTGAACGCAACGTTGGAGCAAAAAGGTGATGTTGTTGCCTCATATCTCCACAATATTCACAACAGCGAAATCACTGTCTTAAAATACAACGATGAGAACAGCCTTTCCTGCGTGGTCACGCTTGCCTATCTTTCCGCGCGGGGCAAGTACAGGATTGTGCGCGAGGAAAAAAGCGGCAAGGGTTTTGCGGATTTTATCTTTTATCCACGCAGAAACAACCTTCCGGGAATCGTTATCGAGCTAAAAGCCGACAGCACGCCTGAAAACGCTATCAGGCAGATTCAGGAGAAGGAGTATTGTGAAAAACTAAAAAATGAAATGGTCACAAAAATCCTATTGGTAGGAATGAATTACCAAACCGACAAAAAAGAGCACCAGTGTATGATTGAAGAAATCTAACGCAAAAATAGAACAACACAAGTTTGTGCTTTGCAGCATTGTGAACAACTTCACATTAAACGCGCATGCTAGGAAAGGAGCATAGTTATAAATATGTATATCGGAAACCACTTATCATCATCAAAGGGATTTGAACATATGGGAAAAGAAGCGCTTAAGCTTGGGGCAAACACCTTTGCATTTTTCACAAGGAACCCAAGAGGCGGCGCTGCGAAAGAAATATCAGAAGACGACGCGAAAAAGCTGCTTACGCTTATGAAAGAACATCAGTTTGGAAAGCTTGTCGCGCACGCCCCTTACACCATGAACGTGTGTGCGGAGAAGGAAAACGTGCGAAGCTTCTCAAGGGAAATGCTTGCGGATGATCTTGCGCGCATGGAATATCTTCCGCATAACTATTACAATTTCCACCCCGGCTCACACGTCGGACAGGGATCGGAACAGGGAATTGAGATGATTGCCGATGCGCTCAACGCCGCCTTGAAACCGGAGCAGCAAACAACTGTTCTTCTTGAAACAATGGCGGGAAAGGGCTCGGAGGTCGGCAGAAGCTTTGAGGAGTTGAAAGCCATTCTTGACCGCGTAACGCTTTCCGACAAAGTCGGCGTCTGCTTTGACACCTGCCATGTGTGGGACGCGGGATATGATATTGTGCATGACCTTGACGGCGTGTTGAAAAGCTTTGACGAAATCATCGGGTTAAACAGGCTCTGTGCGGTGCACTTTAACGACAGCATGAACGACTGCGGTTCGCATAAGGACCGACATCAGAAAATCGGCGAGGGCAAAATCGGGGCAGACGCGCTGCTTGCCGTTGCAAACCACCCACTGCTTGCAGGAAGACCGTTTATTTTGGAAACGCCCAACGATGACGAAGGGTATGCACGGGAAATTGCAATGGTGCGAAAATTCGGACAACAATAGATATTGTATCACTTTTTAAAGAAATTTGTTGTTATATTTTGTCTAAAATGCTATAATCAGAACAATCAATTCAATAATATATGGTTATTATGTATATTTAATGAAGACGGAGGGAGATCAGTATATATGAAAGTTCGTAAAATTTTAGCTTTGACTGTTATTGCCGGGCTTCTTGCAGGTTCCTTGTGCGGCTGTGCAGGACAGACCGCATCCCAAAGAAGAACGATTGGTTCCATTACAGATGCGGCTGACAACGGTGGCGAAACAACATCATCGCCGACTTTGCAGTTGACGATTGCATCGAATCAGACTTCGCAGGATAATCCGTACCATTTCGGACTTGAAACCTTTAAAGAAGTTGCTGAGGAGCTGTCAGGCGGCTCCATTCAGGTGACCTGTAGTGACGGAAGCATATCGGAAGATGAAGGGGAGCTGATTAGCCTGTTGGACAACGGGGAAGTCCAAATGGTTGTATGTTCGCCGGGAAATATGTCTTCTGCAGGCGTTTCCGAGGTCAACATGCTTTCTCTGCTTTATCTGTTCAATGGTTTTAGTCACTGGGAAACAGCGATGGACGGAGAATTTGGTTCGGCGATGTCCGATGTCATATTAGAAAAGACAAGCAATAAGTACCGCATTATGGGATACTGGTCCGCAGGTGTCAGGGACTATTATGGTAAACTTCCTGTCACCGCACCAGAAGACGTACAGGGGCTTACAATCCGTACGCAGACATCCGGTGTCGTGTTTGATTATTGGAATTCATTAGGCGCTGTGCCGGTTAATGTCGGATGGGGTGACTTATATGATGTGCTAAACCGCGGAGAAGTTGATTCCGCAGAAAACGATTATACAAATCTGATGTTAAAAGAACATCATACTACACCAAACGGAAAATATATCTGCGAGACACACCATGATTATACTACCCGATTGTTTATCATGAACGGTGATTTTTATGACGGACTTACCAGTGAGCAGAAAAACTGGATTGAAACAGCCTCCTTGGCTGCCACACTTCAGGAGCGGTCGGTGACATATGAAATGATGGATAGTTCTAAAGCGCAGTGCATTGAAGAGGGGGCAGTGGTAACAAATTATGAAGATATGGATATCACCGCGTTCAAGACGCCCGCACTGGCGATTCAGGACAATTATGCTGATGAGAACGGACTTCGGGATTATCTTGATATGATTCGAAGAGCCCAATAATTTTACCATTTCATATAGGAGGAAGGTATTTTGGCTAAGAAAGATAAAAATACGGCAGAAAATAATAATATAAATGAAAAAAAGCAGTTTGCAGTAGGCATTAAGGTAAAACTGATTATCGGTTTTGCCATACCATTGGTATTTACCATTGTAATTGGAATGGTAGCTTATTCGCTTGCAGCTTCAGGAATGACAAAAAATTATGAAGATTCCATGTCAAAGGCAATGTCGATGGCAATTGAATATTTGGACTTTGGATTTGAATCAGCAGTGTCAGAGTCCGAGCAGTTATATTATGACACGGATCTTATGAAGTGGGCGACCGGCGCCATCTATAACGAATGGACAAGAAAAGAAATTATGGAAGACGTGGCTTTGGATTTGAATGTA
>CAJTSD010000085.1 GCA_910578795.1 uncultured Lachnospiraceae bacterium | reverse complement strand
CAGTTCTCAGGCATTTGGACAATCCGTCAGCTTTTATACAGAAGATGATTCAGTTTGCAAAACCGGATGGATATGTTGTATGCATTGATGCAAACAGAGAATTTGAGTGCTGCGGGCTTTATATTGACGGCATGGATTATCAGAAGCTATGCAGGCATGAAGGATTGGAGAAAAAGTGGCAGACTGAACTTGCAATGCAGGGGCGTGATTATGCGGTTGCCATCAGAACTGCACATATGATGCAAAAGCTGGGACTTGTCGATGTTGACGTAAGAATGAACGATAAGGTAGAGTTTATTACTACACAATATGCAGATTATGAGGAAACAAAAAATGATTTTGTCACATATAACGATTGGACCTCCGGCTTTCGTGATGAACAAATGGAAAGGCTGATTCTCCATTTATTAACCCATGGTTTATCCCGCAAAGAAGCCGAAGATTATTGCCGTCGAAATATCGAAATTGCAGATTTCTTTGCAGACCACCCTGATGCCGGATACACATTTGTGAAGGGAAATATGATTTCTTATGGGAGAAAGATTGGGAGAAAGACCGGAAAAAAAGCGAATACTCCTGCTTGATATGTATGGTGTAATCATAAAGGAAAGTAAGGGATATTTTATTCCATACACATTTGAACATTTTGGCAGGAATGAACATGCCAGACTTACAAAAGCATTCCGTGAGGAATGTTTATTTACAAAAGCTGGAAACGGAGAACTAAGTTCTGATGAATTTCTATCCCTGTTAGGATATCCAGATCCAGCGGAAACAATGCGGGATTATCTGACGAATTTTTTAACATTTGATCAGGAGTTCTTATGGTTTGCCGAACGCAATTACCAGCAGTATGATTTTGTCCTATTTTCAAATGATGTGATAGAATGGAGTAAATATTTATTTGAATTACATGGACTTCAAAAATATTTTAAAGAAAGCATTATCAGTGGGGAAATCCGTATGCGCAAGCCTGAAAACCGGATTTTTGCCTATGCAATTAAGCATCTTCAATGTGCTGCGCAGGAGTGTATCTTTGTCGATAACAGCGTACAAAATTTAAATGCGGCACAAGAGGCAGGAATCAATACGATTTTGTTCAACAGGGATAATGAGGTTTATTTCGGTGATATAGCAAATAATTTTCATGAACTGGACAGCCTGCTAAAAAATGTAATTGGATTTTGAGTTACAAATATTAATTGGTTTAAAAAATGATACGGAGATTTGATATAGAATGAAGAAACTTATTTTGATCATAGGACCTAATGGAGTTGGAAAAACTACAACGGCAAAAATACTGTTACAAAAATTATCAAAATGTGCTTATGTAGACGCCGATTGGTGTCGTGCAATTAACCCGTATCCTTTTACAGTTGCTACAAAATACGCTATAACTCGAAATATTTATTCGTTATTCAAAAATTATCTTCTGTGTGAGGATATAGAATATGTTATTTTTTCCATATGGTTTTCACGGAGGATAAAAACAAATGTTCAAACAGGTAATTAGCAGCTTGAGTGAAGACAGTATACCATGCTTCCCCAAAAGCATACTCCTCAATCGTTTCCTTCTCAAAAAAGTAAACCGTAACACGCTCCTTTTTCGGATCCTTACTGCTTGGTGATACATCTCAATCACCCAGTCAGGTGCACCGTCACAACCTTTTTCCGTTATTTTATCTTTGCTGCAAATCACGGATATATCCGGCTCCACGTAATCTTTATTGTCTTTATTCAGGAATACCGCAAACGGCACAGGAAAAACTTCACATTCTCCCTTCTTTTTTTGAAAATAGTTCCCCATCCGGCAAATCACAAATATCATCAATCGTATAAGTTTCTTCTTTTCTCAATATATTCATAAAAATCTTCCATTCCTGACAAACACGATTTTCAAATCCATTACAGACAGCTCTTTGCAATCCCCTGCATCTGTCCCTTTTTCCTCCGCTTATCCGCATACATCATTTTGTCCGCCACATCCCGGAAATCTTCATCCGAAAGCAGGCAATAGCCAATCGCATAGCTCAGCGGAACCGCACACGACTGATTATATACCCTGCACTGTTCTTCCAAATCCTGTATCAAAGACTGCGCGTCATTGCGATATAACACGGCAAATTCATCGCCGCCCTGCCGATATGCGCGTCCGCCATCCCCGACTGCGTCCGTGAGCACACGCGCAAAATCCCGCAGCAGCTTATCGCCGGCGGAATGTCCGATTGTATCATTCACAATCTTGAGATTATTCAAATCCGCAATAAAATAATATGCGGCTTCGCTTTCCTGCATATTCTCCAAATCCCGCTCCAAAGCATTGCGGTTATAAATATTCGTCAGATGGTCGATATAGGCAAAACGGCTGTCTACCTCCGTGCAAAATACAATAATACTCTGTATACAACGATTCTTTGTGCCAACCGCATTCCCCGTCAAAATCTTCGTTTCAGTCTCAATGACCTCTTTCCCATACCTGCCTTCAACAAGTGTTTCAACCTTTTCCAGCGCTGACCGCACCCTATCTTCGGCATTGCCGATAAGCGCCACCCCGTTTTCGCAAACGCGGTACCCATGCAAATGATATTGCTTGATTTCCTTATAAATATCCTTCAAAAGCACGGCGCCCTGGTCCCAATCCATGCTCTTCTCCGTTCTGCAAAAGCAAAAGACCGCTATGATCGGTTTTTGCTTCTCAAAATCAAACTCTTCCAATACCTTCTCAAAAGCATATTGATTGAACAGCGCAGTTTTCTTATCCACATATTTTTCAGCATTCTCATTGCTCAAAATCAAACCAAGCAAAATCATTGTGGAACAAACGACCACCACCAGTGTTTCCGGAATTGCCATCTGAATCACCGCGGTAATCACATAAAGCGGAACGGCAAGAATAATCGCAAGTCGCTTTTCCTCGTCCAAAAGCTTCCAATAGCGAAGACAGTAATACAGAATCAACAGCAGATAAACTACAAGGCTCCCATATAGCGCATACGCCTTGGGACCTAAGGAATAATCGGTTGTTATTCCTTTCACATACGTAATGGGCAATGTCAAAATCCCAACCGTCGACATGGCAAACGGCACACCATGCAGTATTTTAAGCGTTTTGGAAAATTTCAGATTCGTTTCCAAATAACTCCTCATATACACAAACAGGAGATAAATAAAGCTTAAGATTGACATCAGGTAGATAATATGCGCCGTCAAATTCAGTAAGTCCGGAACCACATCCCTATGGTTCACCGTACAAATTGTAATCAAATCAAAAGACGTATTGCATAATGCCGCTGCAATCAGCCACTGAAACAGTTTCGTAGACTGAATCGGAAGATGCGGCTTCCGATAGTAAAACCCAACCATGTATATCATAAATAAAAGACACGCCGCCGATGTCTTAACAAGCACCAACATAGGTAGTGTAAAATAGTTTGTGTCTTTGGAAAAAAATACCTCTTTTTTGGTAAGAA
>CAJTSD010000084.1 GCA_910578795.1 uncultured Lachnospiraceae bacterium | reverse complement strand
GGAGGAGATATCATGACAGATCAGGAAATTTTAAAACATATTGACCACACACAGCTGAAGCCTTTTGCAAAGTGGGAAGATATCGAAAAGCTTTGTGATGAGGCAGTGCAGTATCAGACAGCGTCCGTGTGTATACCGCCGGTTTACATAAAAAGAGTAAACGAAAAGTATGGAGAAAAAATCAATATCTGTACCGTTGTAGGTTTTCCGCTGGGCTATAGCGTTACTGCCGCAAAAGTTGCCGAGGTGGAGCAGGCGTTAGCGGATGGCTGCAATGAGATAGATATGGTAGTTAATATCAGTGATGTGAAAAATGGCGCTTTTGATCAGGTGGAAGAAGAAATCCGTACGCTGAAAAAGGCATGCAAAACGCATATCTTAAAGGTCATTATTGAAACCTGTTTTCTTACCGAGGAAGAAAAGATTGCCATGTGCAAGGCAGTGACAAACGCAGGCGCGGATTACATCAAGACTTCAACGGGTTTTGGAACAGGCGGCGCGACAATCGAGGATATCAGGCTTTTTAAGGAGCATATCGGACCGAATGTAAAGATGAAGGCGGCAGGTGGCGTCAAAACAAAAGACGATTTGATTATGTTTTTGGAAGCAGGCTGTGACAGAATCGGTACCTCGTCGGCAGTCGGAATGCTTCAGGGAGCGCAGGCGCAGGGATATTGATATGGAAAACTTGGCTAAGGAACGAATTACGGCGCTTAGGACGCTTTTAAAAAAAGAAGGCATTGATTTTTATATTGTGCCGACCGCGGATTATCATAATTCGGAATATGTCGGCGATTACTTTAAAGTAAGAAGCTTTCTCTCAGGGTTTACAGGCTCGGCAGGCACGCTGATTGTGAGTGAAAACGAAGCGGGGCTTTGGACGGACGGAAGATATTTTGTGCAGGCGCAGGCGCAGCTTGAAGGCTCGGGGATTGTACTGTATAAAATGGAAGAGGAAGGCGTTCCAACCATTTTGGAATATCTTGAGAAGAATGTGAAAGAAGGACAGACGGTCGGTTTTGACGGGAGCGTTGTGGATGCCGCGTTCGGAAGAAAGCTTGAGAAACAGTTTTTGCTTTCTTATGATAAGGATGTGGCAGATGCCATTTGGCGCGACAGACCGCCGATTCCTGCGACAAAGGTTTGGGTTGTTTCGGACAGGATTTGCGGCATGAGTGTGTCCCAAAAGCTTGCGCTCGTGCGCGAAAAATTGGATGCGGAGGGTGCAGGGCATCTGATTTTGTCAAAGCTTGACGATATCATGTGGCTTTACAATATCCGCGCAAATGATGTGGAGCATAATCCGGTGGCGCTTTCGTATACATTTATATCGAAAGAAAGTGCGGTTTTGTTTATACAGAAGGAAGCGCTTACGGAGGAGACAAGGCAATACTTTTCGGATAACCATATTTTGGTTAAGGAATATTCAGAATTAACGCAATATTTGGAGCATTGTGAAATCAAAGGAACGATATGGTATTCGGGAGAGGATATTAATTATTTGTTATATAAGCTTATTGAAAAAAGAGGTGCGCTGACTGACCAGGAAAACCCGACGACACTCTTAAAGGCGGTAAAGACACCAGCTGAACTGGAACAGATCAGAAACTATTATCTGCAGGATAGCGCCGTGCTGACAAAATTCCTGTTTTGGATGAAAAATAATGTCGGCAGGGAGCCTATGGATGAGTTTTTGGCGGCAAAAAAGCTTGACGCCATGCGTGCCGAAATTGAAGGATTTCTTGACCTGTCCTTTGAGACCATCAGCGCATATCAGAAAAATGCTGCGATGGCGCATTATAGCGCCAGCGAGGAAACTGCAAGTAAAATTGCATCAGAAGGACTTTATCTTGTTGACTCAGGAGGTCAATACACGGGCGCTACAACGGATGTAACAAGAACAATTGCGCTTGGCAGCATTACGGACGAGATGAAGCTGCACTTTACAAAAGTGGCATGTGCGATGCTGCGCCTTGCGGAAACAAAATTTTTATACGGCTGCACGGGACGGAATTTGGACATTATGGCAAGAGAACCGTTGTGGCAATGTGGTCTTGACTACAAGCATGGCACAGGACACGGAATCGGATATATCCTGAATGTCCACGAGGGACCGCACAGTCTGCGCTGGAAGTACAAGCCGAATCGGAAGGAAACGGTATTTGAGGAAGGAATGATTATTTCCGATGAGCCGGGGATGTATGTTGCAGACAGCCATGGTATCCGCACGGAGAATATTTTGGAAGTTGTAAAGGAACAGAAAAATGGGTACGGACAGTTTATGGGATTTCGGCATCTGACGTATGTGCCGATTGACTTGGACGCGATTGATACGAAGTATATGGAAGCTTCCGATATTGAAAAGCTTAATGCGTATCACAAAGCGGTATATGAAAAACTGTCGCCCTATTTTGAAGGTGCGCAGCTGGAACAGTTAAAGCAGGCGACGCGTGCGATTTAGTAAAATACGAAATTATGGTAACAGTTCAGCCTAGACTTTGCACTTGATGCAAATTATGTAAGAAGTTTATGTTTATTTTATTGACTTTTGACAAAGCATTTGAGATAATCAAAAATGTAAGTGATCATAACCGTTGACAGCGGTTTGAAATACAAAATATAATTCTAAGGAGGATTTTATATGTCAACAAAAGCGTATTATCCCATTTCTGAAATTGGTGCCGGCAAGGTAGGATTTTCAAAAACACGTTCTATCATTGAGGCAGCATTTTATGGAAATAATGTTGTAAAGGTTAATACTTTAAAGGAAGCCTATGAGTTGGCAAAGAACTCACCGGGAACAATTGTTACGGACATGAAGATTAAGGATGGCGATACATTCGGTCTTGAGAAGGACGCAAGAGTGCTTCTGTTCAACGATGGTGCGGTTACAGGTCGTTATGCGGCAGCACGCCGTATCAAGGGCGAGCCGGGCGTTGATGAAACAAAGCTTGACAAGGTTGTTATGGACGCCGTATATGAAACACGCTGGAAAACAATGTATCATGCAGAGTGCTTCGTGGGTCTTGATCCGGAGTTCATGGTTAAGGCACACCTTCTGATTCCGGAAGGAGAGGAGAACCTCCTTTATAACTGGATGATTAACTTCCAGTATATGTCTGATGAGTATGTAAAGATGTACAAGAATTCGAAGCCTGTCGGCGACGGAAAAGAGCCGGATATCTATATTTTCTCCGACCCGCAGTGGGCGCCTCATGAGGCACCGGACGTTGACTACAGCTGCTTAAGTGATCCTTTGACACTTTGCTATTTCGACACAAACCAGAACTGTGCTGCAATTCTTGGTATGAAGTATTTCGGCGAGCACAAGAAGGGTACACTTACAATGGCTTGGGCGCTTGCAAACAGAAACGGTTATGCATCCTGCCACGGCGGACAGAAGGAATACTCGCTTGAGGGCGGCAAGAAGTTCGTTGCATCTGTATACGGACTTTCAGGATCCGGTAAGTCTACACTCACACATGCGAAGCATGCAGGAAAGTATGACGCATTTGGCGGTATTAAGGTTCTTCATGATGATGCATTTATCATCAACACGGATACCTGTGCATCCATTGCTCTTGAGCCTACGTATTTTGATAAGACAGCGGATTATCCGACAGGATGTCCTGATAATGAGTATTTATTGTCAGCTCAGAACTGCTCGGCTACAATGGACGAGGATGGAAAGATTCAGCTTGTTACAGAGGATATCAGAAACGGTAACGGACGTGCAATCAAGTCCAAACTCTGGTCTCCGAACCGCGTAGATAAGATTGACGCACCGGTTAATGCAATCTTCTGG
>CAJTSD010000083.1 GCA_910578795.1 uncultured Lachnospiraceae bacterium | reverse complement strand
TGTTTTCCAGGAGCACATCATTCCCAAAAAAGCTCGTAATCCATTATTTTGCCATAGCCTTTGTATGTATCCGCATATCAAATGTATTGTTTTCTTTATGAGGTCTTACAAGCAGATAAACAAATCCGATAATCAAAAGGAATGCGGCAGCGGTTCCGATACCGAACACACCTTCAGAAACCAACATGCCAATCTGATAAATACAAAGAGATACAACATAAGCCAACCCGCACTGGTATCCAATCGCCAGCCAAAACCATTTGATATTGTTCATCTCACGCTTAATTGCACCCATCGCTGCAAAACATGGCGCACATAATAAGTTAAAGACAAGGAACGAATATGCAGAAATCTGTGTCATTTCCTCAAAATCAAGTACGCCTAATACACCCACAACCTCCTCTTTTGCAACAAGTCCCATAATTGTTGCAATCGTTGCCTTCATATTGTTGAAACCAAGCGGTGTAAAAAGAAAGCTGACTGCGCACTCAAGCATTCCAAGAATACTTTCCTCAAGCTCCATATCCGAATTAAAGCCAAAGGAACCATTTACAATACCAAAACATGAACCTGCCCATATCAGGATAGAAGAAGGAGAATAATGGTACCGGCTTTTTGGATAAAGGACTGACCACGCTCACACATGCTCCGAAGAACGTTGCCGACTGTTGGCATATGATATTCAGGCAATTCCTTGAAAAATGGCGCTGGATCTCCCGCGAACAATTTTGTTTTCTTCAGTATAATTCCTGAACAAATGATTGCCGCAATGCCGATAAAATAAGCACTTGGAGCAACCCACCATGCATTTCCAAACAATGCGGCGGAAATTAATGCGATAATCGGGAGCTTTGCTCCACAGGGAACAAACGTTGTTGTCATAATTGTCATTTTGCGGTCCCTGTCATTTTCAATGGTTCTTGATGTCATAATTCCCGGAACGCCGCACCCTGATCAGAATAACATTGGAATAAAGGATTTTCCTGAAAGTCCGAATTTACGGAAAATCCGATCCATGATAAATGCTACATGTGCCATATACCCACACGCCTCCAAAAAGGCAAGGAATAGAAATTGAACAAGCATTTGCGGCACAAATCCAAGCACGGCGCCAACACCGCCTACAATACCATCAAGAATTAAATCTTTAAGCCAGTCTGCGCACCCAACGGCATCTAGCAGTGTTTCAACCAGCACAGGAATACTGGGAATCCATATATCGTATTGTGAAGTGTCCGGTGCGTTCTCCATTGCCGCTTCAATCGAATCCGCAATATCAAAGCCCGCTTCGGAAAGAGAATCCGCATAAGTACCATATGCCTCCTCAAATCCACTGAAATCCGCTTCTTTTGCTGCGCTTAAAATATCTGCCGCCCTGATGATGCGCCTGCATCTGCCGCCACCTCGACTGTTTTGATAATATCCTGTGTCCAAATATATTCTACTGCATACGACGTTATATCACTGTTAAATGCAGTGTTACCGCTTCCAAATAAATGCCATCCGTCTCCAAAAACACCGTCATTTGTCCAATCTGTCACCCACGTACCCACAGTTGAAACAGAAATATAATATACCAAAATCATTACAATGGCAAAAATCGGCAGTGTAGCAACTCGATTTGTTACAATTTTATCAATTTTGTCCGAGGTTGTCAAAGTTGTTTTCCTTCTTTTGCTTAGGCACGTATTTATAATAGAAAAAATAAATATATACCGTTCATTTGTGATAATGCTCTCCACGTCATCATCAAATTCATCTTCCAAATCCTTGATTTCTGCCGTTACATCGAGCATATTATGTATCAGGTTCGCAATTTTATCATCGCCTTCAAGCAGTTTGACAGCGAAAAACCGTTTCTGCTCGTTTGGGATTTCCTCTCCAAGCTTTGTCATTACTGATGCAATAGCCCGCTCTGCCCGTTCATCGAATACATGCATCGGAATCGGCGGATTTTTCCTTGCGGTTGCAATCGCAAGCTCCACCGCATTAGAAACACCGGTGCCTTTTAATGCAGAAATTGCAATTATATCACAGCCTAATTTTCAGAAAGCGCAGCAAGATGTAGCTTATCACCATTTTTTTCAAGAATATCGGACATATCGACTGCCATTACAACGGAAATTCCAAGTTCCATAAGCTGAGTTGACAAATACAGATTGCGTTCAATATTAGTGCCGTCCACGATATTCAAGATGACATCGGGGCGTTCGCTGACAAGATAATTTCTTGCAATCACTTCCTCCAGTGTATAAGGCGATAATGAATAAATACCTGGTAAATCCATGATAATGACATTTTTATCCCTCTTCCATGTTCCTTTCTTCTTTTCAACCGTCACACCTGGCCAGTTTCCGACAAATTGATTGGAACCGGTTAATGCATTGAATAATGTTGTTTTACCGCAGTTTGGATTGCCTGCGAGTGCAATTTTAATTGACATATAAACTCCTATCCTTTCCGTGAAACTGCAATCAAATTATGGCAAATTACATGTATTTTGTTTGTCTTGACTATTGTTTGGTCAAATCGACTTATTTTTATTAGTTCAAACTAACTATTGGTTAAAAAAATTTATTCAACCAGTATCATTTCAATATCTGCCTTTCTATGTGATAGCTCATAACCTCTGACAGTCACTTCAATCGGATCCCCAAGCTGTGCGATTTTCCGCACGTAAATATCGACACCCTTTGTAATTCTCATATCCATAATCCGTCTTTTCACAAAACCTTCGCCTGTCAGCGTACTTACCTTTGCAATCTGCCCGCAAGGAATTTCTCTCAGCGTTCTCATATTTTTATATTCTCCTTTTCCTTGTTTTTTGTTTTCATTATTTGCAGAAGCATGTAATAGTACAAAACGGGAATCCCTTCATCGGTTTTACTGTAATCACAGTACAGCCATAATAAGATTAGCCCCTTCGAGTGTGTATCATAGTTATTAACATGATACTTTATCTTATTTGCCATATCCTTACCGATTGCGACGCGCGAATCCTTTATATTTACAATCATATTTCCACTTACCTCAGATATAACCGTAACAATGCCGCCGGCAACAAATCCAAGATTCTCCAAAAACCTGCGAGTGTCCTCCTTTCCTCCAACGTTTTTGATATGAAAAGCTTCTCCTGTGTGTACCATTGTAAGTGGCATAAAACCTTCTCCTTTTCAAATGGATTTATTTTTCTTAATTGAGCGCTCTGAAACAAAAATAATCTTAATTACATTGTTAGTATAAACTAACAAACAAACTGTCAAAGAACCCCTGCTATGCAGAAGCACAGCGGGGGTTCTTTTTAAAAACAGGAGCGTTTATTGTGGTAAAAAATCGGTGGTAAGCGGCTTTCCACTTCCACATCGCCAGTTTCTTCAGGTTCATGGCAGCATATTTAAGCCTTACCCACATACTGACTCTTTTCAGTCCCCGGTAAGGCGTATACCGCATTCCGTATTTTTCTTTTGCGTCGGCAAAGACCCTCTCGATTGTCTGCGACCTGAGGCGGTAGCTTTCTTTTCCCTGCGGTGAATGCCGTATGTCTTCCGCCCGCTCTACGTAATCCTCCCAGATATGGCGGGTCACTGTCTTTTGACATTCCCTGTTCCACGTGCATAAATGCCTTGTTCCACATGCGGCGCACTGATATTTCAGGCTCTTATACTCCCTGTAACCTTTCCGGTTGGTCGTGCTGTACGGCAGGCTCTTGTATTCCGGGCAGATCACGATATCCAGATACTCGTCATATACATATTTATACCATTCATGAAACCCTTTCTTCGTCATCGGGCGTTTATAAGGCAGGGATGGGAGTCGTCCGTCGTCTATGATGCGCTTGCAGATCCACGGGGTTTTATATCCCGCATCCATGGTAACTATCCTGATCTGAGGAAACCGCCTGGTCACCCTTTCATAAAGTGCGTCAAAAGCAACGCTGTCATGTACATTTCCGCTTGTGACTACCGTATCCAGTATAAAGTTATGCCTGTCACAGACTGTATGGGCTTCATACGCAAAACAATG
>CAJTSD010000082.1 GCA_910578795.1 uncultured Lachnospiraceae bacterium | reverse complement strand
GCCCTGGTCGCCGCCTTTAAAGCCCCTGTATTAAGTGCCTATTACCTGAAAAAGAGGGCCGAAGGCAAGCATCATTTAACCTGTATCGGTGCTGTGGCAAGAAAAATGTGCAACATTATTTATGCTGTTGTAAAGAATAATCAGCCTTATGTTCCAAAAGCTTAAATCTTTTTCCCTTTCCAGCCTGCCTGACAGCAGGTCTTGTTGTCGTACTCTTTTTTCCATAAAAATTTCTTTTGATTTTTTCAATTATCTACTTGACTTTTAATAGTTGGTCTTTCGTGAATATATCGGTTTGGGCGCGGTTTCGTTACAGAAAAAATAAAAAATTGAAAAATGAAAAACACCTCAGCCACAAACGAATGTTTAATCAAGACATCAATCAAAGCTTCGATTAAACCATCATTTCAGACTGAGGTGTTTTAATATAGTATTACCATTCTTTCGTAAGCTCCATATTCCAATCCACCGAGTAAGGTCCGTTTGCCTGTGCTTCCATATCACTTACCAGCTTGGCACGCTCGCCCGCACTGCTGTCCGCGTCGTCCAGCGATTCCTCCGCCCAGTAGGAATAACCATAGAGGTAACTCTTGTTAAAGTCCTCCCATGAGCCATAAAGCTCCTGCGCTTTTGTGGCTGCTTCCAGCATTTTGTCCATAGCCTCCTCATAGGTGCAGTAGCCGGACGCATAACCAAAGCCCAAAATAGTTCCGACACGGCTCAAATCCCACGCGGCAATCGCGCCGTCTCCATAAGCCTCCCATGCGTCATAAGCCGCCAACAGACTGATATAAGTCCCTTCATCCAGGTTCTGCTCTTTAAGCACAGCGTCAAATGCATCGCGCTGCATATCTTCATTTACGTCAAATTCCGCAAGGAAATCCAAGGCGTCCTGATTATGTCCTTCCGCCATCAGCCAGTCTGCCATTTCCATCAGGTCGTCCGCATTTTCCACACCCCAGCTTCCTGACAGGCTGCTGCGCGCCTGTGAAGCGATTGCCTCAAGTTGATCCTCTGTAGCGCCAGAGTCCTCCATCGCCTTAAAGGTTTCCATAACACTTGCGCCGTTCACGGAATCCAAAACCGCTGTCATACTGCTGATAAAGTCCTTTGTTCCTGCCGCCGCGGACGATCCCTCTAAAAGTTCCAGTGCAAGGATTTGTCTTGCTTCCTCAATGTCGTCATCATTTCCGACAAGAACCACCATATAGTAGCTGTCCGCCGTTTCCGCAAAATAGCCGTATGCCTGTCCGCTGCTCATACCGCTTCTTGCTACGCCTTCCCACGCAAGACAACGCTCGGCGCCTTCAAGGGAAGGAGCGTCCGTATCCTCCCAGCTCACCGTCACACCGGAACCATTTAAAGTCATGTCCGTTATATATTCCGCAAAATCCTCCAAGCTTTCAACATCGTCCGGATTTCCCGGAACACTGGATTTGCCGCTTCTTAGGGAAACTCCGGAAAAGCCTGTGCGGTCAGAGCCGCCGTCCAATCCCATCATGGCGCCGCCTGCCGGAAGCTGCATGTCCGTCTGCGTAAGCGCCTCAAGCAAAATGACCTTATAGGTGCCGTCCGAGGAAACATATTCCTGGGAAGCCGGAAGGTTTTCTGGCTCCAGAACACTTTCCTTTTCTATAGGTGTTTCGGTTGCCGTGTTACCAGAGGCAGCTCCCGTAGTTTCTTTGAAATTTCCGCAGGCTGTGAGCGCGAGCCCGATAATCGCCGTCAATAACAAAATGTGTCTTTTTTTCATTGATTTCATTCTCCTTTTTTATATCATTTCATATCATCTGCCAAGCCACACTTTAAAATGTCATCTGTCGGTTCATAATTATAGCACCTTCCTGCCTGCATTTCCATAACAATTTTAAATCGAAAGTTTAAAATGAAAGGAACAGTAAAATCAAGCAAAAAATATGAAATATTGAAAAAAGAAACCTAGTATTATCAGACATATCTGTGCTATAATAAAAAAAGACGGAAAATTTATAAACGCGATAAGAATGGAGGTCGATTATGGACTTAAAAATTAATGACGCGGAAAACATCACAATGACGCATACAGGACTGCTTCCGGGAAAAAACGGAAAAGTGATACACGTTTGCTTTGAGCGAAAAACAAAGAAGGGAAACGACTATGCGGAAATCATACTCCCAAGCAGAAAGGTCGTAAATTCCAAAGGCTTTGACGAAGGAGAGCTTGCGCAGCTAAGCCTCTACCTTAAAGGACAGGAAAAAAGCATTATCAAAAAAGCAAAGCAAATTGACCATGACTTAATCTTTAATCTGTGAAAATCGGAGGCGCACAAATGTTCAAAAAACCTGACGGCACAGCCCTGCATGCGTGCGGCTTGTGCCCGAGAAGCTGCGGCGCGGACAGGAACAACGGTATCAAAGGATACTGCGGGGAAACTGCCTTGGTACGGGTTGCAAGGGCTTCCCTCCATATGTGGGAGGAGCCTTGTATCAGTGGGACAAAAGGTTCCGGTACGGTTTTTTTCTCAGGCTGTCCGCTTCGCTGCGTCTATTGCCAAAATCAGGACATAGCGCTGGGGAATAAGGGAGAACCGTTCACAACCGACGAGCTTTGCAGGACATTTTTGCTGCTGCAGGAAAAAAATGCCGAAAATATTAACCTGGTAACACCGACGCATTTTGTGCCTCAGATTGCGGCTGCGCTTGAACACGCAAAGAAAAGAGGGCTTGTGCTGCCGATTGTTTATAATACCGCAAGCTATGAGCACGTAGAAACAATCAGGCGGCTCGACGGACTGGTAGACATTTATCTGCCCGATTTCAAATATTGGTCAGATACGGTATCACAGCGCTATTCCAATGCGCCGGATTATTGTTCCTATGCAAAAAAAGCGATAGCGGAAATGGTAAGACAGACAAAAAGTCCGGTCTTTGAAAACAAAATGATGAAGCGCGGCACAATCGTAAGGCATATGGTTCTTCCGGGACACACCAAGGAGTCCAAAAATATTATACACTATTTATATGTAACTTATCAGGACGACATTTATATCAGCATTATGAACCAGTATACACCGCCAAAGACGATTGCAGAGGCAGGTTTTCCAGAGCTTTCAAGAAGGGTGACAAAACGGGAATATGGGAAAGTTATTGATTATGCGATTTGCCTTGGCGTGACAAACGCCTTTATTCAGGAAGGCGAAACGGCAAAGGAAAGCTTTATCCCTGATTTTGACGATTTCGGATTTTTAAATGAAATACGAGCGAAACGGAGTTGACATAAAATGCTTACAAGAGCTGATTTTTTATCACTGAATTTTATCGAAAAAGAAGATTTTACCGGAAGCTATCAAGGAATGCGCTTCATGCTTCACAAAGAAGTCGTGGAGGAGGAAAAAAAGCTAAAGGTATATGTATGGAGTGAACCGTTCGGATTCACATCCACACCTGATGAGCAAAAGCTCTCGGAGCTGTTCGCATTCAGCGAAGAAGGACTGGGGCAGGCAATCAACTGGATGAACGAACGCTATGAGCTTGTGCGCAGCCGGGAAGAATATCTGATATAAGGTTTGGTAATCGAGTAGGAAAGAGCTGTCTTCCCCTGCTCGTCGCGCGCCCCATGCGCCGCCTTAGCGGCATATTTCCTCCGCATGGGCTGTGCATAAAAAGAAAACAACCTACATGACGGTATAGGTTGTTTTTTATATTCAAAAAATGCTATTCAAAAATTAAGCCATCTGATTGACTGCCTTAGATAAACGGGAAACTTTTCTTGAAGCATAATTCTTATGATATACGCCCTTTGTTGTAGCTTTATCAATCACGCTTGTAGCGTTCAATAAAGCGGCAGCAGCAGCTTCCTTATCCTTGGCATCAATTGCCGCGTAAACTTTCTTTATCGCAGTCTTTACACCAGACTTAATTGCTTTATTTCTATCAGCCTTTGTTCTGTTTACTAAAATTCTCTTCTTAGCAGATTTGATGTTTGCCATGCCTTGACACCTCCCATTTTCTCATAATTTGTTAAATACTATGTTTTATTAAAGCCGGACACGGACGTTTTAATGAAACATACTCACATATTGTAATTTATGGAAGGGGATCT
>CAJTSD010000081.1 GCA_910578795.1 uncultured Lachnospiraceae bacterium | reverse complement strand
TATCCCGAACCCGTATATACCCTGACCTTGAAAAGCGTCCCTCCGATTCTTCTGTAAAAAAATCCAGCCGGAACAGGGCTGGATTCTGCTGCATCATTATTCACTTTTAATGTTTCTGCCATACAATCCTTTCTTGCGCGCAATCCCTTCTTGCGATTCACACGTATATCCTTTATAATAGTTTTAACTTCCGCTCTGTGTAACCATATTTTTGTTTTATCCGTACTCCATAGCCCGCCCTCCTTTCCTGTAATTTCTTTTTAGTCAAAAAGAATTACTCCTTTCACTAATAGGAGAAAAACGGCTATAAAAACGGAAGTGTTTTTGAAAAAACAGCTACAAAATTTTTTTTTATGAAAAGGATTGATTATAAATGCCAAAATACGCCGAGCTTCCGGCATTCCGGGAGCAGAATTACATAACGGAAGCTGACGGGGATATGCTCCGCCGCGAAGCCCGCGCCCTTGCCCTCCGGCGTATTGAGGAAAGCGCAAGGACGGAAGATGATTTCCAAAAAGTCATTGAATGGTGGGATAAACTGGACGAAAACAGGGAGCGTAGAGAAAGAGACCACGAAACAGGGCGCTCCACTGTCCCTCTGGAATGGGGCGCAGATGAATTGTACCTATCCGATAGACCATCTTATGATATAGTTTTAAGAAGGCTATTGCTTGCGGGCGATTTTCTTGACCTCATATTTGACAGCCCGGAAACGATACATGAACTTGTCACGGATGCGGATTTATCGAAAATATTAGAGGAACTAAAGCCGCACCTTAAAAATATGCTCTATTACCTGTTCCTGCGTGATTATTCCGCAGTAGAGTATGCGGACAGCATCGGGCAGACTGACCGAAATATCCGGGGTATCAGGGAAACAGCTCTGAAAAGGATACGGAAACTTTATGGCGATGTGCTTACATACCGAAAAGAAAACAGCCTGTCAATGACACTTGACGAGAAGTATTTTCTGGAAAATGGAGTGCGAAAGAAAAAAATATAAATGTGTCCCAACTGAAAAGCGTAAACGGCTTGACCGATAATGAGTAACTGTTTATAATATAGGAAATATTACATCAGATAATTCGATATAATTGATGGATTGGAGCAGGTTTTCTATGAAGAATTTATTTGAGCATACCAGCGCACCGTGGATTCGGTACAGCGGCTATGAATATAAGACAGACAGTAACGGTGACCTCTACATAACGGTTTCAAAGGGTGCAAAACCGGAAATGTACCGTCCCATGCAGGAAGCCGGGCGGCTTGTCATGGATGCGGTAAATGTCGGGCTTGCCTCCATGCACAAGATGCCAGAAGAAGAACTGAAAGAAGCCATACTTTCTTTTGTAAAAAAATATGGTTTTCTTGGCTTTATGACCGCCCTGCCGACAACGGTGGATTTTATAACCTATAAATCCGTGTACCTTCCTAAAAACCACTTTATAAAAGAAGAATCCCTCTCCACTGAGGACTATCTTTCCTATTTCTATCCGTTTGACAAGCCGGATTTCAGAAAGAGCGGCATAGAATCGGGATGGTCTGTCACTGACCGTGAGGGCATTGCAATCACAATGGCTATGGGGAATGCGCCGCAGGCTGTGGCGATGGAATTGCAGAAAGGATATGCGGAAAGATACGACTGGATCGTGAAAGAATTTACAGACCTCGCCTTTACCTTTGTAACTAGTTTCCTTTATTACACGGATTATGATAAGATTGATGAACAGACACGCAGCCTGTACCGTCAGGGCATTTCCGCTTTTGGCGGCATATCTCCGACTTACCGAATCGCACTGGAAAAGGATGCACCCATTATCGTATGGGATTTCCATTCGCTGCTTGTCATGGTACAGATGTGCTTTTCCTTCATGCTCACGGATAAAGACAGTGATTTGCGCCTGTGCAAGCATTGTAATAAAGCCTTTGTTGCAAGCAGAAAGGGAAATGAATTTTGTAGTCCGCAATGTAAGAACCAGTATAATGTCTATAAATCAAGGAAAAAGAAGAAAGGGAACAGAAGTGATAATTGAAAGTTTGTGCCGATGGCAACATGGGAATGATTCTTTGAAATATAACAGATAATATTACATCTGAGAGCTTTAGTGCGGTGGGCTGTTGCACAAAGTCTAATCAAACATATAGAATATCAACTTCTATTTTGTTAAATGTAGAAAAATAATCAGCGGAGATGATGTATATGGAGTTTACTTTGGAAGAACTTTATACAAAAAAAGAAGGACAGACTTACGACCGTAAGAGCGCAAGAAAAGATCCGAAAGGACTGTCCAATCATATTGTCGCATTTGCTAATGCAGACGGCGGTATGCTTGTGATCGGCATTGAAGATGATTTTACAGTCACAGGCATTGACAATTACCACAACAATGTCAATGATATACTTAGAGTGCCTTTTGATTACTGCACTCCATCAGTGCGTGTTACTACCGAAACTGTTGAATGTACTGACAAAAATGGTAATCCCAATCATCTGCTGGTTATGACCATTCCACAAAGCTCTGAGCTGCACGCTAACCAGCAGGACGAAGTATATTACCGTATGGGCGACAAATCCAAAAAACTGAATTTTGACGAGCGGCTGCAGCTTATGTATGCCAAAGGTTCCCGCTATTGCGAGGACGAGCCTGTTTATCGTTCCTCTATGGAGGATATTGATTGGGATTTTGTCGCTGAATACTGCAAGAAAATCGGATACCCAAAATCCGCCGTGGAATATATCCGTCAAAACAACGATTTCGTTGTCAACCATAACGGCAGGGAGGAGATGAGCGGAGCTGCCATTTTATTATTTGGCAAAAATCCGCAACGCTTTTTCAAACGGGCAAGGGTACGTTTTATCCGATATGACGGCATAGAAGCCAAAGTCGGAACTGAAATGAATGTCATTAAGGATGAAATGTTTGAAGGTCGTATTCTTGATATGGTTCGTAACTCTCTCGACTTTGTACGCAGCCAAATCAAAGAACACACAAGGCTTGGTGAAGACGGTCTTTTTCATACAACACCTGAGTACCCTGAATTTGCATGGAAAGAAATCATCATCAACGCCATCGCCCACCGCGATTACAGCATTAAGGGAACCGATATACAAATTAAAATGTTTAATGATAGGATTACGGTTGAGAGTCCCGGTATCCTGCCCGGAATTGTGCGCTTAAACAATCTCCGCACCGTTCACTTCTCCCGCAACCCAAACATTGCCCGTTTTCTCCATGAATATGATTATGTGCAGGAATTCGGTGAAGGTATTGACCGTATGTTTAATGAAATGGCGTCAGCCGGACTTCCTGCTCCTGAGTACCGTGATAATGCCTTTATGCTCAATGCCACAATTAGGAATGGGGTAATAAGTGAAGCTGATGGGGTGATAAATGAGGTAATAAATGGGGCAATAAATATTTCTGCTACTGAGCAGGCTGTTTTAACTGCACTAAAGAAAAAGCCAGGAATTACAAAAGCAGAATTACAGAAAGAAATCTCCCTTGGAAAAAGCACAATTGACCGGGCAATTAAGTCATTAAAAGAAAAACGTTTAATTGAGCGTGTTGGTTCTAATAAAACGGGTTGTTGGAAAATTATAAATAAGCTGTAAACATTCCCTTGACCACGCTATAGCAGGAGACACAGATAATGCCAAGTTTTGACATTTTCTGTGTCTCCTGCTACAAAACCTATAACTGCACTACAACCTTAAAGGGAATATATCAGGTCATGCAGCACTACTTCCTCCGCCCTGCTCCTAATGCTGTTCATTTTTTGGAGCCAACAGAGCCAGTCATCGGATTTAAGCTGCTCTGTCACTCCCTCTTTCTTTGCCATCTGCCCCACAAGCCTGTCCATCATCTCATTGCATTCTTCATCAATTTCAGCAAGATGCTTCCATAAGATTTCCGACAAGAGCATATACGAATAAATGCCCCCGTGATTCTCCTTCAAAAATCGCAGCCTCATTCTCCCGTACTTTCCAATCTGATATTCCGTTGTATCCGAAAGTTTGAGGTCGGGAATCAGGTAATCACCTTCCTGATGGTATGTAATCTCCATATACAACCGCCTTTCTTTGTGCTAAACTGTCTACAGATTCGAATAAAAGGATTATCACCTTCTTCCTTTACCACAACATCTGCAAGTTTCCATTCACCACAAATGAGCCAGCCGCATATGTTGTATTTTAGCAGATGCGCATTTCCGCTAAAATACAGCGTTTGACGGAAATGTTTACATCTACAGTTCACAACATATCACATCATCAAGGTACTGGCACTTTGCAAACATATCCGAAGATTTCTGCGCTTCCGTCTGCGCAATGCCCGCAACATTCCGCATCTTTGTGTATAAAAAAAGGTT
>CAJTSD010000080.1 GCA_910578795.1 uncultured Lachnospiraceae bacterium | reverse complement strand
TGATTTGAAACGTATGGATGATGATAATGTTTATCGGAAGATGCAGGGGCATTGGATTATTGAAATGTCGGAAATGATTGCAACGGTAAATGCCAAGAGCATTGAAGATATCAAGTCATTCATCAGCAGACAGAAAGAAACATATAAAATTCCCTACGAAACACACCCAGAGGACAGACCAAGACAGTGTGTGTTTGTAGGAACTTCCAACAGCATGGATTTTCTGCCGCTTGACAGGACAGGAAACCGTCGCTTCGCACCAGTGTTGGTACACCCTGAAAGAGTGGAGAAACATATTCTTGCGGATGAAAAAGAAGCAAGGGACTATATCCGACAGGCATGGGCAGAGGTAATGGTATTATATCGAAATGGTTTTCACGAGTTGAGATTATCAAGAGGCACAGAGGAATATCTGAAAGAAATGCAGAAGGAATTCATGCCAGAGGATGCAAAAGTAGGAATTATCCAGTTATGGCTGGATGAGCTGTCGGAAGATTATGTGTGCAGCATTATGATTTATAAGGAAGCGTTCCATCATGAGTACGATACGCCAAAAGATTGGGAACTGAAAGAGATTAACAATGTTATGAACCACAGCATTGTCGGCTGGGAGAAAGTTTCATCTCACAGGTTTGCCGGATATGGTACACAGAGAGGCTGGCGGAGAGTGACGGATAAGAATGGATTCCGAAAATCGCCGGAAAATGTATCAACTCCATTCGAGGAAACAATAGAGTGAAGTCGTACCGGAACAAAAAAGTTTTTTAGGCTTCGTTTACAAATTCTGTTTACAAGCTTCTGTTGACAGAGAAGTAAACAAATCGGTTTACTGGAAAAGTCAGTAAATATAAGGCTTTGAGGATTTGTAAACAGTGTAAACGGAAAATTTTTAAAAGAGTATTTGTAAACAAAACGCGTAAACGGACAGGTAAACAGAGGATTTAAGGAGGGGATTTTATATGCAGAAATTTAACAGCAGCACAAAAATAATTATCGGAGTGGATCATGGATATGGGAATATGAAAACGGCACACAGGATATAGTGTATCAGGGCAACAAAACGGAATCTGAGGATTTTCATATTTTGACGCTTGCGGCATTGGCGGAGGAATTGATGTTTAGGGGGCTTCATGAAGCGAATGTAACATTGGCGGTGGGACTTCCTCTTGCGTGGATGAAAAGTCAGGGGGCAGATTTTAAGCGTTATCTGTTGAAAGAGCAGGAGTTACACTTTGAATTTCGTAAGGAAAGATATCATGTGCACCTGTGCGGTGTAGAGGTATTCCCGCAGGGATTTGCCGCGATTGTTAATTTGGGCACAATGCCGGGGATGAATATGCTGGCAGACATTGGAAACGGAACCATGAACGTGATGCAGATCATTGATAACAAGCCATTGGAAAAGAGCCTTGTGACAGATAAATTTGGCGTGGGTATCTGCATGAAGGAGATACAGAAAGAGTTGTCAAAAGAAAATGGTGAGGATATACCCGAAATGCTGATTGAACCGCTTCTTTGGAATGGTATACAGGGCAGAACAGATGTTACGGCTGTAAAAGTAGAGCGTATAGCAAAACAGTATGCAGAAAATATTAGAAAGCGTTTGGTTGATTACGGTTATAAAGAAGGATTGGTGCATTTATATGTGATTGGCGGAGGCGGATGTCTGCTTCGGAATTACACAGAATTGGCAGGTAAAGTGGAAGTTACTTTTATTACTGATATTTGTGCCAATGCAAAGGGGTATGAGTATCTTGCGGCACAAAAACAGCGCAGACAGAGGTAATGCCATGAGGAAAACTTATAAATGCAGTAATATAAAATTCTGCATGGAAGATGAAAACCAGCGCAGGACTTGGGAATATCTACAGGGAATAACGAGAAGGGACGGTTCTTACGGGAAGATACTTTCTGATGCGTTTGTTGCGGTTCTTGACAGCAAGAATGAAATAAGAGCAGATAAACCGGAAGAATTACTTACTCTTTCATTAAAACAGTCAGAACACGAATTTGAACAGTTTGAAGAAATATTTGTGAGGGTGCTGGAAGCTAAGTTTCGAAGTTTACAGGTAATTTTGACAGAACATATGGAAAAATGCTTTCAGGAACATACTTCAGATTTTCAAGTAGGCGCGGTTAAGGCAGCGGAAATGACTGACAGTAATGAATTAAGGCAGACGCATGAGGTAGAATTATCCGAGGATATGATGGCGTTTGCCTTTACAATGGGTGAATAGGCGGTTCCGAATTTATAATCGGTACCCATTTCCGAAAAGGAAGCTTACGGAAAGGTGCCGAAAAGTATTTATTCGGTACTGTCACCCAAAGCGAATGACGGCGGCTTTTTGCCGGAATGAGCAGTCTGTCGAATGTTCTTTTCGACAGACTATGGATGCCGTCAGGCAACCGTGTTTGCCAAAGGCAAACACTACCCTCGGAGAGCGCCTTACTTCTGATGCGTATGTGTCAGAAGTAATAAGGCGTTACTTTTGACAAAAGTAACAAAATGCTGTGCTCAAAGTGAAAACAAGCGACGCAAGGCGGCATTTGTTTTCACTGGCACAGCAGCTCTAAATGCGAAGCATTTAGAGCAATATTTAAGACGGAAGGGAGGCAGAAAATGGCGGGAAGAACCATATCTTTCCCGAAAGGCGATGGCAGTCTAGCGCACAACAACAGGGAATTTATAGCAAATAATGTCTTTCCGGAAAGAACAGGCTGGAACAAAACATATATCAGGGAATCCATAGCAGATGCTTATGAAAAATGTTTTGGTGAGGCTGTCAGGGAATATAATGCAGGGCAGAAACGCAATGACAGAAAAATCAGTAATTATGTGAAAAAGATAGAAAATTCCGATAACGGGGAGAATGTGTTTTATGAAAATATTGTACAGCTTGGCACAAAGTACGATACGCCTGTTGTGGATGAAGATGGAAATCTGACAGAGGCGGCAAAAGAGGCAGTTGATTTGTTGGACGAGTATGCAAGAACTTTTCAGGAACGAAACCCTAATTTATATTTATTTAACTGTGTTCTGCATTTGGATGAGGCAACGCCGCATCTGCATATAGACTATATCCCTGTCGCAGACGGATATAAAAAGGGCATGAAAACAAGGAACAGCATTTCCAAAGCCCTTCAGCAGATGGGATTTGAAAAGGGCAAAGGCAGGTATGACAATGAGGTGATTGACTGGGAGGCAAGAGAGCGTGATTATTTAATGGATTTATGCCGGGAGCGTGGAATAGAGGTAGAAATCAAAGGAGATAAGCGCGATAATCTTACTCTGCCGGAATACAAAGCAGTAATGCGGAAAGTAGAGTGTCTTGAGGCAGAAGCGGAAAAGCTGGATAAGCAGAATGAAACTTTGGAGCAGTGTAATGAAAGTTTGCAGAAGCGGGCATCTGACCTACATGGTCAGGTGCAGGAAATGGAAGTACATAACAATGAATTGTTTTTGCAGGCGCAGGAGCTTACGGAACAGATTGAGGAAGCAGAGGCAAAAGAAAAGGCGGCGCAGGAGGTTCTTGCCAAACATGATTTAAGGGCAGATACATTTCAATTGATTTCAAAGGAAGTGGTGGCGGAAACAAAAAATATGAAAAGCGCTGCCGTTCCGGTAGCCAATCTTTTCAGTAGCGAGGAATATGTCAAAGTGAAGAAAAGCGACTGGAATAAAATACTGGATGCTTTTAATAAGGCAGTATCAAGAAATCATCTTTTGGAAAAGTATGAGAAGAAGATATCAAATTTGGAGAAGAATATAGCTGTGCTTACTGAGCAAGTCGAAAAATTAAAACGGTTTGTAGCATCAATGGGACTTGGAGAGGCGTTTGTGGAATTTGTAAAATCGCTTGCTCCAAAGACGATGAAACAAAAACTGGAAGATGCAAAAGCGGATGCGGCTGAACACAACCGTCAGAGAAAAAATACGCAGGTATTGCCGGAAAAGAATAAGCGGTGGCAGCAGGAAATGTAAATTTTATGGAGGAGAGGAACAGACAATGAACATATCTTATGAAAAATGTGGAGATTATTTGATACCAAACTTAATTCCTGATCTAGAGCTAGAGGGAGAGTTAAGGAAATTTGGACTGATGCGGAAATATTATCTGAAAGAGTACAAGAGAGGGATTTATTCAGGCTTGTTACTATCTGGTGAACTAAAGAAACATCTGCTCATGACACAGGGACAGGCAGAGGAAAGATTTGATTTGCTTGTGGGGCAGATGGCAGAGAGGGAAGGTGTGACGGAGCAGTTAAAGGCACAAGACCAGATGCTTTGGGTAAGGAGAATGAATAATGTTAGGGCAAGAGCTGAGGAGATTGTGAGGGAAGAAATAATATATTGTCTATAAGGGAATGTGAGAGTCTTGAATTTAAGATCGGTACATATAGCTTCCGCGATGAATTCATCAACAGTAACCTTTTTGGCAGTATGTTCTGTTCTTCAAAATAAGAGAATACAATATAAAGAGTGTAAGTTACACACTTTATATTATATTTTCGCAGGTAAGACAAAACGGTGAATGCCCTGATAACTAAAATATTATCAGGGCATTTTATGAAGATTGCTTTATGTATTTTACATTTTCGTTGTCACCATTCTGTTAATATAAAGGATAATTGGTACGATTTTCTGCTATTTGTATTAGGCTTATATCTCTGCCAATATTCTTGGCGACAAGCATATCTTCCATATGAATTTGGAATATTTCTGCCATTTTATATAAGTTGTCGATGGAAGGTAGAGTTTGTCCCTTAATCCATCGGTAAATGGACTGCGGGCACGCTAAATTTAAAAAACATTGAATGTCCTTCACAGTACACCCGTTTTTTATGAAAATATAATGTATTTTTTTACCTGTCTGAATCATATCCAGTGATGTGTATATGTTGCTTGCGACAAATTGTTTTACTGAAGCACTCCACTCTGATGTTTGTTTACAATTTGAAAAGCAGTACATATTTTTATCAACAGTATCAGATTTTTCATTTGAGGATTCTTTAGTTATTATCTGTACTTCCATATTTATCCTTTCTTTCAATTTATTTCTTGCAAGGCAGAAACGCACAGAGTATAATAATCCTGTGGTCTGTTTTCTTGCAGACGCATGGATTAGGTGGTGTGTTTCTTTGCAGGAGAACACCACCTGTTTAAATCTTTTGCAACGGTAACTACTCTTTGCGGTTCAAGGATCTTCCCTTCTGTTCCGCTGCCTGCATGAAGCTGTTTGTTTA
>CAJTSD010000079.1 GCA_910578795.1 uncultured Lachnospiraceae bacterium | reverse complement strand
TCCGGAATTTTGGAAACCGGTGTTCCGGACGCGGAAACCGCCATTGATTGGCTTGATTGTCCTGCATCAGAAATGGAATTCTGGTCAAGTCCGAAGCCGTTTTACGGTGCGTTAGCAGGCTTTACAAGAATGGAATTTCTGATAGTCTATGGAAGCCAATCAAAGCAGAGCAATCGGTTAAATTAAGAGTTTACGATTATAAAAGTTTAAAAACACACTTGACAACACGTCCCTGAAATAACCGGAGGCAGGGGCATCACTTTCGCAACAGGCACGCCGATCAGTAACAGTATGACGGAGCTTTATACAAATATGCGTTATCTCCAGTATGGCACGCTTCAAAAGTTAGGGCTTGGACATTTTGACAGTTGGGCGTCCTCATTTGGTGAAACGCAGACAGCGATAGAATTAGCGCCGGAGGGGACTGGATACCGGGCAAAGACAAGGTTCGCAAAGTTCTTCAACCTTCCGGAGCTGATTGCATTATTCAAGGAAAGCGCCGACATTCAGACACCGGATATGCTAAAACTGCCCGTGCCGGAGGCGGAGTATGAAAATGTTGTGCTAAAGCCGAGCGAATACCAGCAGGATATGGTGGCTTCGCTTGCGGAACGCGCCGAGGAAGTCCGCAACCGAAAAGTGGACGCAGCGGTGGATAATATGCTTCGGATTACAAATGACGGCAGGAAACTGGCATTAGACCAACGGCTAATCAACGATATGCTCCCCGACAATGAAAATTCAAAAGCGAGCGTCTGTGTAAACAAGGCGTTCGAGATTTGGGAGCAGACAAAGGAACAGAAGTCGGCGCAGCTCATCTTTTGCGACTTATCAACACCGAAAGGAGATGGTACATTTAATGTTTATGAGGACATTCGCAGCAAACTGATTGATAAGGGTGTCCCACCGGAGGAAATAGCTTTTATACACGATGCAAATACTGAGCAAAGGAAAGCGGAGCTGTTCGGGAAAGTCAGAAGCGGGCAGGTTCGTTTTTTATTGGGTTCGACGCAGAAAATGGGAGCCGGAACCAATGTGCAGGATAGGCTGATAGCGTTACATCATCTCGACGTGCCTTGGCGTCCTTCTGACATCGAACAGCAGGAAGGTCGTATTTTAAGGCAGGGCAATATGAATGACAGGGTTAAGATTTTTCGGTATGTGACCGAAAATACATTCGACAGTTATTCATGGCAGCTGATCGAAAACAAGCAGAAATTCATCGGTCAGATTATGACGAGTAAATCACCTGTACGGAGCTGTGAAGATGTGGACGAGGCGGCGCTCACTTACGCGGAGGTCAAAGCCCTAGCCACGGGCAACCCGTATATCCGCGAAAAGATGGATTTGGACGTGCAGGTGTCAAAGCTAAAGCTGATGAAAGCTAACCATACCAGCCAAATATACCGTCTTGAGGATAATATCACGCAGCATTACCCACAGCAGATAGCAACGCTGAAAGAGCGTATTGACGGCTTGACGGCGGACATTCAGACTGCAAAGGAGAATCTTCCGGAAGATAAAGAGCAGTTTTCCATGAAAGTAGGAAATAAGCTCTACACGGATAAAAAAGAAGCCGGGACAGCGCTGGTGGAGATGTGCAAAGAGGTAAAAAGTGTCAATGCTCCCGCTACCATAGGCGAATATGCAGGCTTTAAGATGGCGGTTTCTTTTGACAGCTTAAATCATAGATTTGTAATGAATTTAAAAGGGCAGCTTTCCCATAACCTTGAAGTTGGTGCAGATCCGTTCGGGAATATTACCCGTATCAACCATGCGCTGGAAGCCATGCCAAAAGAACTTGACAACGCCAAAGTAAAACTGGAAAATGTGGAGCGGCAGCTTGAAACGGCAAAGGCAGAGGTTACAAAACCTTTTGCACAGGAAACCGAACTGAAGGAGAAGTTAGACCGCCTATCCGCCCTCAATGCCCTGCTGAACATGGACGAAACAGGCAGTGACGTACAGGTTGAGAATGAAGTGTCAGAACAGTCAGAAGCGGACACTTTTGGACACGATGACCAAAGGGCAGAGCAGCCGCAAGCAGATACTTTAGGACACAGTGACCAGAGGAAAGAACAGGCTGCGGCATATTCTCCGCCTGTTCCTATGGAAAATGCCGGACATAATCACGCGGCAGAAAATAACAGTCCACATGGATTAAAGCTGGTAGCCGGAACCGCTGACAAGCCTGCAAAGGCATCGTTAAAGGAGAAACTGGCGGCATACAAGGCTCAGGTGGCAGGTGCGGAAAACATCGGAACGGATAAAACAAAGGGAAAAGAGGCGGTTATATAAAATCTACAAAAATTCGATTGCAAAACAGTCGGTAAAATCGTAAAATATGAGTAGGGAAGTAAAACCTGCGCTCATAAGAGTAGGCGTTGAGAAAAAGAGCCATACTGATAAAGGAGGTGTGTTTCTATGGCAACTTCAAGTATTACGAAGAATTTTGTTATATCAGGTCAAAAGCAGGTGGAGATGTTTGCCGATGCAATAGAGGCATCTGCCAACGACAGGACACCTCGTGTTCCGATCAATGTGACTTACCTGCATGGAGCGGATGAAATAGTAAAATTCATGGAGAAAAGGAAGAAAACGGATGCAGCAGACGAATAATTTTATCGTGCTGAACATTCGTGAGTATTTGGAGAATGACGACGGACGGCTCGGAGAGGATAAGCTGTTGCAGTTCCTTTCCGAGTTTTCCTGTCCGTTAAATAAGGATGTTGAGCGCTTTTTGAAACATCAGGCAATCGAATTTGCAAAGAAACATCAGGCAGTTACATATTTAGTGTTATCGCTGGAAGATGCGGAGTTATTGGGCTATTTTTCTATCACGATAAAACCGCTTGTGGTAAAGGCAGAACCGTTCAGCAACACGGTAAAGCGCAAACTTGGGAGATTCAGTGAGATAGACAAAGGGGAACAGACCTATAATCTTGCGGCTTACCTCATTGCACAGCTTGGGAAAAATTTTAATGACAGGGCAAAGGGCAGGATAACCGGGAAAGAACTGCTTGAGGCGGCAATTAGGCAGGTACAGTCATTACAGTATCAGGCGGGCGGCATGGTGGCGTTTGTAGAAGCGGAGAACAATGCAAAACTGCTTTCCTTTTATGAAAATTATGGTTTTAAGCAGTTTGACACAAGGCAGACCGTATCAAAAGAATCCGAACCGCATGAACTGGTACAGTTGTTAAGGCTGGTTTAGATGTAAAAATTTCATAGTAACAGTAACTTTAGGTGTATGGTATAGAGAAAATCAATATCATACACCTTTTTTTGTTTTGAAATACCGTTCTGTAAATAATGCAGGGCGGTATTTTTCTGTACAGAAGAAAGGAGTGACAGGAAAACATGAACAAACATACAATGAGCGACTTATACCAGATGCAGTGCCTCCCGCTCTCCATAAAAATACGGATGACACAGTACCGTATACGGGAATGGGTGGACTATTACGGCACGGACGGCGTGTACATCGCGTTTAGCGGTGGGAAAGACAGTTCTGTTTTATTACATATCGCAAGGGAAATGTACCCTAAAATCGGCGCTGTCTATGTCGATACCGGACTGGAATACCCGGAAGTCAGGGAGTTTGTAAAGCGGCAGGATAACGTGGAGATTATCAGACCGAAAATGAACTTCCGTCAGGTCATCATAAAATACGGCTATCCCATGATTGGCAAGGAAGTGGCAGGCTGTGTATACGGTGCAAGGCGGTACATGGAAAAGCTGCTGGAACGGGAGAAAAGTGCAGATCATGGGGGAAAAGTCCCAAATCACAGTTATATGGCGGATTTGGTCGGCATAGACCGCCGTGAGGATAAGGAAAATGAACTTTATAAAAGTCTGATTCGCGGGGAAATACCGAGTACGGACATTAAAACACCCGTCCGCTACCTAATCATGCAGGGGAAATATCCGCATAAAGAAAACGGTGTGGAAACATCGGAATATTCCAGGATGTATAATAAGGAACGCTACAAATTCTTTTTGGAAGCGCCCTTTGAAATAGCGGATCACTGCTGTTCCATTATGAAAAAATCCCCCATGCACGGCTACGCAAAAAGGACGGGAAAAATGCCCATGACGGCGCAGATGGCAAGCGAAAGCAGGCTGCGGACAACAAACTGGCTCAAAAACGGCTGCAACGGTTTTGACATGAAAAGCCCGATCAGTAATCCGATGTCATTCTGGACGGAGCAGGACGTATTGGAATATATTTTCAACAGCCATATCCCGATTGCGGACGTGTATGGAGAGGTCACGGCAGATTTTGGGGAAGCGCAGCCGCAGGGTAATACAATGGATATGGGGATATTTGATGTTGGAAAACCCATTTTTGATACTACCGGATGTGACAGGACAGGGTGCGTTTCCTGCGGGTTCGGGTGTCACAGGGAGAAATCACCGAACCGTTGGGAGCTTGCGGAGAAACTATCCAATCCTGAAATTATTGATTATATGATGCGCGGCGGCGCATTTAATGAAAAGGGCATTTGGAAACCGGACAGCCGGGGGCTTGGCTTTTGGTTTGTCATAGAGTGGATTAACCTGCATGGAAATCTCCATATTGCAATGCCGCACAGGGACGAATATCTTGGTCGGTATATGACAGAGGATACGCAGAAACATCTTGCAGCATAGAAAATAAGGACGAAAAGGAGAGCAGTTATTATGGAAAATAAAAAGGTTGTTCTGACATTTACGGTAGCGGAATGCGGGGAATATCACAGCTTGGGCGAATACCACGAGGGCATCAGGACTTTGGAGGAGGCAGTTGTGATTTATGAAAAGATACCGCCGGAGCGCATGAATGGTATTCCTGCTATTGGCATCAATCTCCATGTGAAAGGTACGAATAAAGTGGAGGACTCGCAGGCTGACATTCTTTCCGGCGATGAGATTGACATAGGCATTATCAGCCTTATGCCCGAATTTTGCGGCAATCCGCAGGTGCAGGAGGCGGTAAAGGAGTTCATCAGGCTTTTTCCTGATAAGGAAGTCATTGATTATTAGAAAAACAATCGAAACAATGTGCAGGGGCGGTCAGATACGGACTGTCTTTTCTTTTGTGATTTACCGCAAAAGTGGCGCACAGCAGGGGAAATGTCCCCGCCAGATTATTGTAAAAAATGAGAATCGGAGGTTTGGAAATATGAACACAGCAGAACAGAATACAAAAAAGGGTATGGAAGAAAGCGACGTGATAAAGCAGTTCATGGAACTTTTAAGCCAGCAGAACATGGGTGAACAGTCGCAGGGATTTATGGAGATGTTCCGGTATGTGGCAGGGATGCAGTTGCAGCTCAGTGTCGTGGCAGACGAACTGCAGGGTATGAGGGAGCAGCTTGCACAATTGCAGGAGAGCCAGCCCAAAACAGTCACGGAACGTCTTATGGACAAAGCAGCACAGCTTCAGGAGAAAGTCACGAGCCTGTCGGAACGGCTTTCGGAAGTAAAAGACCGCCTGATGCAGACAGCGGCGCAGGCGGTCAGCGCCTTTAAGGAAAAGGGGAAAGAAGCGATGTGTACAGTGGTACAGAAAGGTCTGTCCGGTATTAAGTCGGTGCTTGCAGGCTATCAGGAAAAATTACAGGAGGTTAAGACGGATTATGAAAAAACTGCCAATCAGATTGACAGTATTGGTGACGAGTTAAAGCAGATTGGGAACAGCGTATCCAATGTGGGCAGGCTGATAGCGGGGAAAGGCACGAAAGAAGTATCGGACGAAAGCCCGGGTGTTGCCCTGACAAGGATAATCAACAAGCCCATTAAAGATGTAGTGGCACGTTTGCAGAAAAATATTGATACGGTTGACCGTGCGTTGGAGAAACTGGATAAGCTCTCAGCCCGTTTTATGGTTGAAAAGGAAGTGGAAAAGGGCGGGCGCTCATCGGTAAAGGATAAGCTGTCGCAGATGAAGGCGAAAGTGGAACAGCAGGGCAAAGCGCCAGACAAGGCAGCGGCGAAAAGCAAAGCGGAATGTTTATAGGCGGCAGTTTAAAATATCAACAGCGGAGACAGACAGGGAAACTTGTCTGTTTTCTGCTTTTATGGAGGAAAAGGAGAAATAACCGTATGGCAGGTGCAAATGTAAACACAGTTTCCATAACAGAAAAA
>CAJTSD010000078.1 GCA_910578795.1 uncultured Lachnospiraceae bacterium | reverse complement strand
TTAAAAACTGTTTTTCCATCCCCTGTATGGGCAGCGTAAATTTAATTAACAAAACACTGCCCGGCTGATGAAAATCTCTTGACACAAATCGAAGACCGCCACCGCTGATATCCACAATGACACCTCTTGTCATCACTGTTTCAGATACCGGCTCTGCCAGTCCCTTGCTAAGCGCTTCGACCTCCTGCTCATTCAACTCCCTTACATCCATGTCAATCACACAGTTAAATCTGTAATATTCGCGTCTTTGAAATTTGTGAAGGTTTGTTATCATCTCCGCGACAACAATGTATGTATTATTAATTCTCTGTCTGTCTGCAATCCGCACATTTGCCCTGTACATGCCTCCGTTTGAAAAAAAACACACATCATACTCGCCATCCACAGGGAGCAGAATCAGTTTCTGCTGTTCCATAGGCATAAGAAACTCAAGTCTGCCGTCATCCAAAATGTCATATACCGAAGATTTATACGTCTTAACACCTTCCGTACCATCAGGAAGCACCACACTGACTGTTGACTTCAATTCCAGCTTATCCCCCGGTGATATTAGCTTTTCAATCATAAACTCCTCCTACGCATTTTTCTTTATAGCAGCTGTCCCGTTTTTTTATTGCCTGCCACAATGTGTGAGAAAAAGGCGGCCATGCCTCTCTTTACAAGGGATTTGTCATATTCCTTATCCATAAGGACATATGCCATCTTCTCGTAGGCACGTGCCGATTTGGAATTGGGACTCTGCATACTTACAGGTTTTTGCTGCATTACGGCGTCTTCGAGATGATAGTCCTGTGGAATCGCTCCCAAATACGAAATCGGAAGTTTGAGATATCGATTGACAACCGTATTAAGTTTATTATACATCGTTTCTCCCTCTGTGTCACTCGAAACCTTATTTGCAATCACTTTTATTTTTGAATCCTCCCGCAAAAACCTCGGATGGCGATTTAACGCCTTGAGAAGCGAGTAGGAATCTGTTATTGATGTAGGCTCCGGTGTTGCTACCAAAAGGATTTCACCGCTTGCCACCAAAAAATCAAGTACTGCATCCGATATGCCGGCACCCGTATCTATAATAACAATATCGGCAATCGCATCCAGTTTTGCAAGATTTTGGATAATATAATTCAGGTAATCCTGACTTAAATTAGAGAGACCTGATATCCCTGAGCCACCTGATATAAATCCTATGTCCATAGGTCCCCATGTTATGATATCCGTAATGCTTTTTCCCTGGTAAATCAAATCACAGAAATTGTGCTTTGGCACAGTCCCGAACATAATTTCGATATTTGCCAGTCCAAAGTCTGCATCCAAAATTAATACCCTCTGTCCTAACTTTTTAAACTGACAGGCAAGGTTAATTGATGTATTTGATTTCCCTACGCCTCCTTTACCACTTGTCACTGTGATAATTCTTGCAAGAGGCCGCGGTACAGGATTTAATTTTATGACATTTCTTAATTGTTCTGCCTGATCCATACTTTTAACCTCCATTAGCGCCTTCCCCCGAGTAACTGCTTTACTGTAGCCTGTGGATTGAAATATTCAATATCATCCGGTACATTCTGTCCACAAGTAATATAAGAAAGCGCAGCACCTGTATAGAGCTTTAAATTGTATATATTCCCCAGTGTAGACGTTTCGTCCAGCTTTGTAAATATTAATTTATAATCCGCTATTTCTTTGTATGTATCTGCAATCTTCATCAAATCCCGATACTTTGTCGATGCCGACAACACTAAAAATACTTCTTTCATGGCTGTCGTTTCCACGGAACTGATCAAGTCATTCATACTTTCACACTGCGCCTCATTGTTCGGTGAATGTCCGGTCGTATCAACCAAAATATAGTCATAATCACGGAAATCCTCAATCGCTCCGGCAATTTCTCCCGCCGTATATACAACACGGAACGGGACTTCCAAAATATTGGCATACGTTCTGAGCTGTTCTGCGGCCGCAATCCTATAGGTATCTGCCGTAAGAAGCGCTACTTTCTTTTTGTGCTCTACACGAAATGATGATGCAATTTTTGCTATTGTCGTAGTTTTTCCTACCCCCGTCGGTCCCACAAAAAAGATAACACGCGGACTATGCTCATTCTCTTCCATAACATACGGCTTCCCAAGCTTTAAAATCATTCTCTGATAGATTTCCGAAAGCATAAAATCCATAGTCACATCAGGCTTGCAGTTCTTATCAATTTCATCAATGATTTCATTGGCATATTTCTCATTAATTTCATTGTCTATCATTTTATTGTATAAAAGCCTAAGAAAATTTACCCGTTCCCTGTTTTCCTCTTTTATGTCGCCTTCCTCAGTTTTTACCTCATCAGACTGCATTTTACTGTCTTTTTGTGAAAGCTGTTTTTCAATCAGATTTTGAAGATTATCAAGCTTTTCCTCAAGCTCGTTTGTCTTGCCTTCCTCCCTGCCTTCTTTTCCTGCATACGCAGACACCGGTTTGGTTTTTGAAGCTTCGCCGGTCTGCGGAAAAGCTGACAGGATATCTGCCACAGCCTGTCCGACAGACGCTGCATCAGATTCCTTTTGGGGTTCGTTTTTTTCTTCCGGCTGCGGTTTGGGTATGCCTGTCTGGCTTAGGGACATCGCAACGCCGTCCTTTTGAACTTCACTGGTCTGTCCTCCTTGTGCTGTGTATTTTTCGTTTTCTTCCTCTTTTGCCACAGTAACCTCTATTTTATTCCCTTTAAACATCCCAAGAAAACCTTTTGCCTTAATTGTCTTAACATTCATCTCAACAAGTCCGTCACCAAGCTCTTTCTTTGCGTTCTCAAGCGCTTCCTCTTTTGTTTTTCCTTGAAATTTCTTTATTATCATGCTGTCACCATCCCTACCGACTGTAATTCAACATTCGAATCAATTTCATTATAAGATACAACAACCAAATCCTTATAGTAATCCTCTGTCAACCGTTTAAAGTACATTCTGACAATCGGCGAAGTAATCACAATCGGATTTTTACCAAGCTTTTCAAGCTTTCCAATCTCAGATTCCACAGACGACATAATTGACTTTGTCTTTTCCGGTTCCAATGTCAGATAAGCGCCCTGCTCTGTCTGCTTCACACTTCCCATAATTTCCTGTTCCAGGCTGGGATCCAACGTCACAACACTCGTCGTTTCGTTCATCGGGAAGTATTTATTGGAAATCGCTCTCTTTAAACTCTGTCTTACATATTCCGTAAGAATATCCGTGTCTCTTGTTGCTGCCGCATGGTCTGCAAGCGTTTCAAAAATCGTAACAAGGTCTCTCACGGAAATGCCTTCCTTTAATAAATTCTGCAATACTTTTTGGATGTCTCCAAGTCCCAAAAGCTTTGGCACAAGCTCTTCCACAAGGGAAGGATTTGATTCCTTTACATTGTTTACAAGATTCTGTACATCCTGTCTTGTAAGCAGGTCTGCAAGATACTGTCTGATAATCTCCGTCAAGTGTGTCGCAATAATGGAAGGCGGATCCACAACCGTATATCCCACACTCTCCGCACGCTCTCTTTGACTTTCTGTAATCCATATTGCCGGAAGGTGGAAAGACGGCTCAAAGGTCGGAATACCCGAAATCTCCTCCTCCACAAAACCGGGATTCATCGCCATATAATGGTCAAACAGTATTTCACCTTCGCTCACCTGTATGCCTTTTATCTTAATAATATACTGATTCGGATTTAACTGGATATTATCCCGCAGTCGGATAATCGGTACAACTGTACCAAGCTCCAACGCGATCTGCCTTCGAATCATGACAACACGGTCAAGCAGGTCTCCACCCTGATTGACATCCGCAAGCGGAATAATACCATAACCAAACTCAAGCTCAATCGGGTCAACCTGTAAAAGCGAGGTGACGTTTTCCGGTTTTCGGATCTCATCACCAATATCCTCCACCTCTTCTGTTTCCGCTTCTATTCTTGCCACTTCAATCGTATTTGCAATAATCCGTCCGCATACAATAAAGATAACACCCATCACTACGAAAATCAATGGATTTAACGGTGTCACAATACCCAAAAATGCCAAAACGGCGCCTACCAAATAAAGTACTTTAGGTATACCAAAAAGCTGCCCCACAAGCACCGTACCAAAATCTGCCTCTTTCGAGCCCTTTGTTACAAGAATACCCGTTGATAACGAAATAAGCAGTGAAGGAATCTGGCTTACCAGACCGTCACCGATTGTCAGAATCAGATATTTATCTGCGGCTGCCCCGAAATCCATGCCCTGCCTCAAGACACCCATGAGAATACCGCCTACAATATTAACACCTGTAATAATCAGACCTGCCGCGGCATCTCCCTTTACATATTTCACGGCACCATCCATCGATCCAAAGAAGCTTGATTCCTGTTGCAGCTTCTCCCTCTGTTTTTTCGCTTCCGCATCCGTAATTGCACCTGTATTCAAATCCGCGTCAATCGCCATCTGCTTACCGGGCATCGCATCCAATGTAAATCTTGCAGTTACCTCGGCAACTCGTTCAGAACCTTTATTAATAACGACAAACTGCACAATAATCAGAATAATAAATACAACGACACCAATTACCAAGTCACCGCCGCCTACGAAATTACCGAATGTTGCAACAACGTTTCCCGGATTTCCCGTTGAAAGAATCAACCTTGTCGACGATACGTTCAACGCGATTCTGAAAATCGTCGTAAACAGCAAAATCGTGGGATAAAATGATAAATCCAACACTTCTTTTGCAAACATTGAGGTAAACATGATTGTAAATGCCAGTGATATATTGAGTGCAAGCAATACATCCAGCATCGTACTGCTAATCGGTACAATTAGCATGATGATCGCACACAGCAAATATAAGGCTACGCCAATGTCCGCTTTTTTCAT
Organism: uncultured Lachnospiraceae bacterium; assembly: GCA_910578795.1. Classification (GTDB taxonomy): domain Bacteria; phylum Bacillota; class Clostridia; order Lachnospirales; family Lachnospiraceae; genus COE1. The sequence continues at coordinate 1,509 of CAJTSD010000078.1, read as the reverse complement.
CTGCATGTTCCTTTTCCCCCTTAACTCCTAATAATAAAATATTCTTCCTATTTCCTAACATCATAAATTATCTCACAATTTACATAATTAGTCTATAATAATTTGTAATTTTTTGATTTTTTTATAATTTTCATAAATCTTGTACAAATAAAACAAAAGACCTATGTGCGTTTTTACCCCACAAAAAGTCTTTTGCAACAATTGATCTTATCATTCCTGAAGTTTACATAATAAGGATACATATCTTATTCTTTTGATATTTTATGTAAACTTCAATAAACAAACAAATCTCTATATTTTTCCCTGCATTTTATACACAAGGGCAAGAACCTCTGCAACGGACTGATAAAGCTCAGGAGGCACTTCCTGCCCCACATCCACATTCGCATAAAGCATTCGCGCAAGCGGTTTATTCTCAACAATCTCCACATTATTTTCTCTTGCAATTTCTTTGATCTTCTGTGCCAAAAAATCCGCCCCCTTTGCAAGAACCTTTGGCGCTGAACCCTCATTTGCGTCATATCGTATCGCAACGGCAAAGTGCGTCGGGTTTGTAATGACTACATCTGCCTTTGGCACATCCTGCATCATTCTCCTTTGGGAAGCCTCACGCATCTTCTGTCTGATCTTACCCTTAATCTGCGGATCACCTTCCGCATTCTTATACTCGTCCTTAACCTCCTGCTTCGTCATCTTGATATCTTCCTTGAATTTCCACCTTTCATAAATCAAATCCACGAAAGCGATAACCATAAATACCAAAGAAATCCGCAGTCCCATATTAATGACGACACTGCCAATAAGTTCTAATGCCTGATTTAACGGCATCTGATAAAATTTAACCAAGTAGACCCAATCATCCTTAATTGTATCGTATACAACCCACATGATCAAAATAATCTTTGCAACTGACTTTAACAGCTCCATTATCTTTTCTTTAGAAAAAAGTTTTTTCATTCCGGAAATCGGGTTTAACTTGCTAAATTTCGGCTGCAATGGTTTTGTTGATATCTTAAACTTAAACTGAAGCATATTCACCAATACTGATATTGCGACACCTACCAGGAAAAAAGGCAGAAGCTGTATCAAAAGCTCCACGAAAACGCCATTAAACAAAATTTTATAATCGGAAGAAACAACCCTTCCTCCCCAATATGTGGTATAAACAGGAATCTTCTCGTAAATCTCACCAAAAAGTTCCATAAAATTCACACCCATTTGACCGACCCAAAATTTAAGTATAATAAAAAGAGCGATCAGCTGCACACCGCTCGACATCTCCTTACTTTTTGCAACCTTACCTTCTTTTCGTGTATCTTCTTTCTTTTTCGAAGTAGGTTCCTCAGTTTTCTCACCACCGGGACCCTCCTTGGCAAAATACTGCAAATCTAATTCCAACATCACATCAAGCCCTCCACAGTAGCTACAACCATCTGCTGCATCTGTGAACTGATAAAATTACAAATATCCGGCATCAGCCCCATGGTTATCAGAAGAACACTCAGTCCC
>CAJTSD010000077.1:4297-6719 GCA_910578795.1 uncultured Lachnospiraceae bacterium | reverse complement strand
CGCGGTCATCAGGACACTGGCAGCCGTAACCTTTCCTGTTCCAAATTTTTTGGTCAGTCTGTCGCTTTGCAGGCTGGAAATAATTGTCCCGACCGCGATAATCATGGAAATTCCGCCCGCGTAGGAGACGGGTACGGAAAACTCCTGATACATTGTCGGCCACGCGGAGCCGAGCAGGGAATCGGGAAGCCCTAGGCTGATAAAAGCAAGATAAATAATAATCAGTAATAAGTGTACCATTTTAATCATCATACTCCTTTCCTTTATAAGAATTTTCAGCAACGTAAAATATCGGAACAAAAAGCAAAACTTTTTGTCAGACAGGTGCGCTGGCGTTTCTCTTTATTACCAAAAGAATACCGTCAATTTTTACTTGATACAATACAATTTTAGCCGTATACTATAAAAAAACCGCCAAATTGGCAAAGTGCACAGTTGCTCTTATTGGCAGTGCAATCAAGTATCCATTCAATTTGCAGACTAAGAAAGGGGTATGGTTTTCCATATGGCATTACAGGAATGCGGATTAAATTTAGACAAGGCATCAAAGGAACTGCAGCCGCACGGGACTTTGGATTTTCCATGCGCGGGATATTCTTCTTTCCATACGGACAGCCCAAAAGACCTAATTCCGTGGCACTGGCATGAGGAGCTGGAAATCGTATATATGGAAAGCGGACAGATGAAAGTCAAAATACCGTCAAAGTCTTTTCTTTTGGAACAGGGGGACTGCGTGGTTATCAATTCTAATGTACTCCATTATGGCGCGGCTGTCGGAGAGTGTGCGCTGCGTTCTCTCGTTTTTAGCCCCGCACTGATTACCGGAATGCAGGATTTTGTATTTACAAAAAAATATATGCAGCCGTTAATAACATGCAGCCGCTTTGACGGATATTCTATAAAATCAGTGGATAATGAAGATGCGGCGCAATGGTTTAACCGTGCGTTTGATGCGTTGGCGGAGGATTGCTATGGATATGAATTTATTGTACGGGAAATGCTGTCCCGGATTTGTCTTTTCCTGTGCAAGGAATTGAATCCACAGGCAAAAGCACAGGCGGTTTCCCTGAATCAGGACAGTATCCGTATCCGAAAAATGCTTGCCTTTGTTCATAAAAATTTCGCTTATGACATTTCTTTGGCGGAAATTGCGGGCGCGGCGGATATCAGCGAGCGGGAATGTCTGCGCTGTTTTCAGAAAACAATCCAGTTTTCGCCGATTCAGTATTTATTGAAGTACCGGATTATGCAGGGGGCGGAAATGCTACATGGAAATCCGGCAGACAGTGTATCGGAAATTGCGGCATTATGCGGCTTTGACAGTCCGAGTAATTTTGCGAAGCTGTTTAAGCGCTTTTATAACTGTACGCCGCGGGAATACCGCAGTCATAATACGAAAGAAAAACAGTGAACGCAAAAAAGAAGTTTTGTCGTTCACTGTTTATTTAACCCGCAAGTTCCTTGTACATCATTCCCCATTTTTTCATTTCATCAATAACGGGACACAGGGACTTTCCAAGGTCGCTTAGGGCATATTCCACTTTGGGCGGCACTTCCGGATATACGGTTCTTGTGATAATTCCGTCCGCTTCCATTGAACGAAGGCTGTCGGTCAGGACTTTTTGGCTGATGCCTGTTAAATCCCGTTGAAGTTCATTAAACCGCCATGCCCGGTATATGAGGTTTCGTATAATGAGGAGCTTCCATTTGTTTCCTATCATGCTGACGGTTGTCGCTACAGGGCATTCGTGTAAATCTTCTTTTTTTCTCATATGGATATAAACCTTTCAAAATTATATAATACATTCAAAAAAGCATGTTACATTCTAATTATAGTGTAACATGCTTTTTGTGTCAATACTCTGCTGCTCCAAAGCATAGCAAGAAATCTGTTTGTTACTGTTCAGACAGGACTTTGCATTTACTACGAAGTCCGTGAGAAAACATTTCGCTTGTGAGTAAAAATTTTTTCAAAAAAATAATGTAAAAAAACCGCGTATTTATCCAATCGTTACCAAAAGGTAACTTAGGTTACAAAAAAGTGCGTACTTGTGGGATTTTTGCCAGTTGCTACAATGGGAATTACAGAAGGCAATTGCGCCGGCTGAAACAAATAATTTTAGTAGGAGGTAAGGTTGAAAATTGAAATTTTCAACCCGCAAGTTTGTGCTTTACAGCCCAAACTTGCACACCAAGAAAGGAGCATCTTTATGAAAATGGCATTATCAAACATAGTTGGTTGGAACGAGAACACGACGGCAAGTGCGTGCGGCACTGCTTGCGGGGCAGGAGATAAGACGGAGGAGAAACCTGCTGCCTGCGGTTCCGCTTGCGGGACAGGAGATAAGACGGAGGAGAAACCTGCTGCCTGCGGTTCCGCTTGCGGGGCAGGGGATAAGACGGAGGAAAAACCTGCTGCCTG
>CAJTSD010000077.1:0-4197 GCA_910578795.1 uncultured Lachnospiraceae bacterium | reverse complement strand
GGCTCTGCTTGCGGAGCAGGGGACAAGTAAGCGTTTTGTAAAACAACAAATCTCCCCGCGAGTCTGACCCGCGGGGGACTTCTTTAAAAACATTGGAGGAGTGGCGTAATGAAACCATATTTTTCATTTCAATGGCATATTACAGATGAATGTGACCAGCGGTGTAAACATTGCTACATTTACTCAGGAGGAACGCATAACTGCATGTTATCCATGACATGGAAACAGATGAAGGATACGTTCTATAATTGTTTGGATTTCTGCAAGGTGTATGGGCGAACCCCTTATTTTTACATTACGGGCGGCGACCCGATTTTGCACCCCAACTTTTGGAAACTTTTGAGGCTCTTGCACAAGCATGATATCCGATTCACAATCCTCGGAAATCCGTTTCATCTGAATGAGCAGGTGTGCCGGGATTTAAAATGGTACGGCTGTGAGAAGTATCAGCTATCCTTGGACGGACTGCGCCAGACACATGACTGGTTTCGAAAGCCCGGCTCGTACGACTGCACGCTTGAAAAAATCGCCCGCATCAATTGGGCGGGGATACGCAGTGTTATCATGACCACCGTTTCCAAGACAAACCGTATGGAAGTGCCGGGAATTATTGACGCGGCAGTTGCGGCAGAAGCAAATGTCTTTGCCTTTTCAAGGTATGTGCCAAGCGGCGGGGATTTAGATGCGAGCATGACGGCGCAGGAATACTGGGAGCTGCTCGCGGTGTGTGACAAAAAATTCAAGGAATATGAGGCGAACGGCTGTCAGACTTATTTTAACAAGAAAGACCATTTATGGACTCTTTACGAATATGAAACAGGTGCATTCAAAATTCCAAAAGATGCAAAAGAGGGTATGATTTACGGCGGCTGTAACTGCGGGAACTGTCATCTGACAATTCTTCCTTCCGGTGACCTCTATGCCTGTCGGCGGGTGGCGGACAGCAGGGTTGGCAACGTATTCGAGGACCGCATTGCAGATGTGTGGATTACAAATATGGAACAATATCGCGCGTATGAGAAATTCAGCAAATGTTCAAGATGCAGGCTGCTGGCATGGTGCAGAGGCTGCCCCGCCGTGGCGAAGGGAACCTGCGGGGATTTCTATGCGGAAGACCCCCAGTGTTGGGCAACAGAAGAAAGCGGGGTTATTGAACCAAGAAAAGGAGAGTGAGCAAATGGACGCCAAGACGTGTATCGAAAAACTGGGATATATCGGTGTTCTGAATTTTGCGACGGTCGATGAGGACGGCGCGCCGCAGATTCGCAATATCAGCGCAATCCACTATGAAGGAACGGACATCTACTTTTTGACGGCGCGTGGGAAATCGTTTGCCCGGCAGCTTTATGCAGACGGCAGGGTACAGATTTGCGGCTACACAAAATATAAGGAAACCATTCGCGTGTCGGGGAAGGCTGTGGAGGTCGATGAGGACGAGCAGATGAAGTGGCGGAACATTTTGTATCAGGAACAGCCGTACCTTGAGAATGTTTATCCCGGTGAAACAAAAAATATTGATACGATTTTTGTCATCAAGGATTATACCATTGAATATTTTTGCCTGTCGACCCGACCAATTACACGGGAATATTTCACCATAGGCGACGCGATTTTGAAACCGAAGGGCTATCGGATTACGGACGCCTGTATTGGCTGCGGAAACTGTGCAAAGGTCTGTCCGCAGAATGCCGTGGACTGCACAGCGCCAAAGCCTTACGTCATACGGCAGAATAACTGTTTACACTGTGGAAACTGTTTCGAGCATTGCCCTGTGCAGGCAATCGAACGGCTATAGCGGATACTATAAGGAGCGTGATTAACAATGGAATTAATGGAAGTAATCAAAGGAAGACGGTCGGTGCGGAATTTTACGGATTGTCCGCTCCCCAAAGAGATCATCGGAAAAATCCTTGAGGTGGTGGATTACTGCCCAAATGCGGGAAACCGTAATTCTACAAAAATTGCCGTAATAACAGACCATACTGTCATTGATTACATTGGAAAATGCCATATGGTTATTATTCAGAATTTTAACAAAGGAATTACAACGCTGCCTTCGGAGGAAGAAATCGCGTCATCGGCAAGCGCTTTTCATAATGCGCAGACCGTCGCGGCACTGTTCGGACCGAAAAGCTTTTATTTCTCTTCGGCAGATGCCTACATTATGGCGCAGAATATTGCTTTGGCAGCATACGGGCAAGGCGTATCGACCTGCATTGTCGGGGAAGTATTGAACTGCCTTGCAACAGAAAAAGGACGGCAAATCCAGCATAAAATAGGCATTTCGGAGGACTTCGTCCCGCAGGCGTTTGTCACAATGGGGTATTGCGCAGGAGAATATCCGAAGCATCCGAAGCGACGGTATTCTGATATTATTTATGTATAACTTGTTCGTTTTGCAGCTATTGTATTTCGGATTTTATATCGCAAGAAGCATGGTATAAAAAAGCTACACATAATAAGCAACTGTTTAAAAGGAGAATGGCTATGATTGGATTTCGGAATGTTGTACGCAACGGATATGAAGAAACTGTCAGAAAAGGACTAAATGCAGTCAAACGCTTTAGCGGGCAAATGTCCTATGGAAAAGGCTCTGACGGGGAACGGATTGACAGGCTGAAAACAGAAATTGAAACGGCAGACGCCATTGTAATCGGTGCGGGAGCGGGATTATCCACGTCTGCCGGATTTACTTACGGCGGAGAGCGTTTTGAGCGGTATTTTTTTGATTTTGCGCAAAAATACGGTATCAGGGATATGTATTCCGGAGGATTTTATCCGTTTCCCGATAAAGAAACTTACTGGGCATGGTGGGCAAGGCATATTTATTATAACAGGTATATCGACGCGCCAAAACCGGTGTATGCGCATCTATTGGAACTTGTGAAGGGGAAGGATTATTTTGTCATTACAACCAATGTGGACCACCGGTTCCAAAAAGCCGGATTTGATAAGGAGAGATTGTTTTATACGCAGGGGGATTATGGTCTGTTTCAAAGCATTTATCCATCTATCCAAAAAACATATGATAATGAAGCATGGGTAATGAAGGCAATGGACGCGCAGGGATTTGTGAAAGATGCTGACGGCGTGTTTCAGGTGCCAAAAACCAAGGAACTCATAATGAGGATACCGACGGAATTGCTTCCGCACTGTCCGGACGACGGCAGTGACATGACGGTAAATCTGCGTGCGGATCATTCATTTGTGGAAGATGAGGGGTGGCATAAGGCGTCGGCGAATTATTATGATTTTCTTTGCAGGCATGAAAATCTCCATGTGCTTTATTTGGAGCTTGGGGTCGGAGGGAATACGCCCGTTATCATAAAATATCCGTTTTGGCAGGCGGTTTTCGAAAATGACAGGGCAGTTTATGCCTGTATCAATTACGGGGAGGCTTTCTGTCCGATTGAACTGGAAGGACGGAGTATTTGTATTGACGGGGATATTGGGGAAATGCTGCTTCCCCTTCGTGCCTCTGCAGTCTTTGGAAAGCAGCATGACCAAATTGCGGCAAGTCTTGGACGTGCAAGATTGTCATCATAAGCACGCTTTTCACCCGTTTTTTCATTTGTGATGACACACCCCTTAGAGGTTTCGCTTCCGGCTGCGGCAATTGTTAAAATGCTCGCTACGGGAAGGCATTTTTTGCAGTCCTTGTATGCTGAAACAGTTCCCACACATCATGCTCCTGCTCCGCCAAGCCGTATGCTATGGCTTTTGCCGTATCAATAACGCTTCCGCCCCCGACGGCTAGCAGAAAATCTACCGTATCTGCTTTCCCAATGCGAATACCTTCGTATACCTTGTCAAGCCTCGGATTGGGGACAATTCCTCCAAGCTCCGAAACAGCGATGCCTTCCTTATCTAAAGACTGTCTGACCTTATCCAAAAGACCCAGGCGGCGTGCACTGTTTCCTCCATAAACAAGCAGCACATGAGATGCCCCCAGTCTTTTGAGCTGCTTTCCTGTTTCCTGCTCAACGTCCTTACCGAACAGTACCTCTGTTGGAGAATAATAATTAAAATTGTTTGCCATAATCATCTTCCTTTCTGTTTAAGCGGTATTTATTGTTTATAGTGATATTATAATTTGATATTTTGTAATATTATATGATTTTTAAGACAATTTATGGAATTATACCGCCAATCATGGTAGAATGTCGATAGACATTATACTCGCCCGCATGGGCATGA
>CAJTSD010000076.1 GCA_910578795.1 uncultured Lachnospiraceae bacterium | reverse complement strand
CGGAGGAGCATATGGTGAACATTTCACAGCTGAGTGATATTCAGAGGGAAACACAGGAGATTCACAGACTTGCATTGTCACATATTATTGCAACAGACCTTGATACGCTCATCGGTTTAGTGGATAACGTGCGGCAGGAACAGGAAATTATTGAAGATTATCTTGAAGCATATAAAGATGCACTTGTTGCAACGGATGAAGCAGCCTATAACCAGCTGACAGCAAGTTATGGGAATCTAAAATATGAGATTGCAAATCTTCTTGCATATAGTGGAAACAATGAGAAGGAGCAGGCGTTTGCACTTGCAAACGGATTGATCAGGGACTACAGTAATGATATCCAGGCGCAAATCACGAAAATGGAGAATATTGCGCGCGAAAGTGCGGAAAATGCAAGCTATGCCCTGAATGCAGAATATCGCAGGGCACTTGTGAAAAATACAGCAGGTATTATTGTCTGTATCTTAGTAATTGGTGGCGCTCTTTATTGCGTGTTTATACTTGTCATTAAAAAGCTCAATATTGCAAACAGGGAAATTCATGATATTATTGAGGATATTGATCATAATGAAGGAGATTTGACAAAGCGAATCAGTATTTTGTCAAATGACGAGATTGCTGATTTAGGAAATGGCATCAATACTTTTATGGAAAAGCTGCAGCATATTATGAAGCTGATCATTGAAAATTCAAGACGGCTTGAGGAAGTGGTCAATAAGGTACAGGAGAGTGTCAGAACTTCCAATGACAGTGCGGCTGATTTATCGGCAGTGACACAGGAGCTTTCCGCAACCATGCAGGAGGTTGGAAACTCTGCCACAGCGATTAATCACAATGCAGAGTCGGTGCGCCAGGAAGTGGAAACGATTGCGGATAAGTCAAACAGTATTAATGAATACTCAAAGCAGATGAAGATGAACGCAGATGAAATGGAATCCAATGCGCGTACCAATATGCAGGAAACAAGCTCAAAAGTACAGGAAATTCTTGATGTATTAAATAAGGCAATTGAGGAAAGTAAGAGTGTAGAGCAGGTAAACGGTCTGACAAATGATATATTGAGTATTTCAAGTAAGACAAATCTCCTTGCGCTTAACGCATCCATTGAAGCGGCAAGAGCAGGTGAGGCAGGAAAAGGGTTTGCGGTTGTCGCAGATGAAATCAGACAGCTTGCGGAATCGAGCCGTGAAACGGCAAACCATATTCAGCAGATTAACAGCGTGGTTACCAATGCTGTGTATAATCTTGCAGGAAATGCCAATAATCTTGTAGAGTATGTCAATGATTCTATTCTTCCGGAATTTGAGAACTTTGTGGGGAGCGGTGTACAGTATCGGGACAATGCAACCTATATTGAGTCCGTTATGAATGAGTTTACGGCAAAAACGGATGATTTAAGAAATGCAGTGGATGAGATTGCAGGTTCGATCGGTACCATTACGGACGCAATTGAAGAGGGCGCGAACGGCGTTGCCGGTGCGGCGGAGAGCACGCAGGTGCTGGTAACGGATATGGAGAATATCAGCAGCAGAATGGATGAAAACCAAGAGATTGCCGCGGCGCTGCAGAAAGAAACCGATGTATTTAAAAACTTTTAAAGGAAAATTGACAGCGTGAAAACATGTATGATATTTGCGGCGGGGGATTTTGATGCGGACGCAGTCATTGGAAAGACAAAAGCTGCGATTGTAAAACAGTGCCATGACAGCTTCTGCATCGCCGCGGACGGAGGCCTTCATTTTGTACAGGCATTTGGGATTGTTCCGAACCTGATTATCGGAGATATGGATTCGATAACGGAAAACCGTTTCCTTGAGCGCTTTGCCCAAAATAAGGCAGTCCGGATTAAAAGACTTCCGGCAGAGAAAGACGATACGGACATGCTTGCGGCTATTCGGGAAGGATTAAATGCGGGCTGTGACTGTTTTGAATTATATGGGGCATTAGGAGGACGGATTGACCATACATTGGCAAATATCCAATGCCTGCTGTTTTTGCTCAATCATGGAGCACATGGTATTTTGTATGGCAAAGGACAGCGAATCGAGCTTGTAAAAAATTCCCGCATTTGTTTTTCAAAAGAGATGCATCAAAAAAACAGGCGACTTTCCATTTTTGCATTTGGAAAAGATGCCTGCGGCGTGACGGAACGGGGACTGAAATATACGCTGGAGGATGTAATTGTAAGGACGGATTTTCCGATTGGGGTTAGCAACGAATTTACGGATTGTGAAAGCTTTGTCGAAGTAAAGGACGGAATGCTTTTGGTGTGTGTGGAGGATTTGCAGGAATGATTTATACCTTTTCAACATGGCTGTTTTTCTTTTATTTTTACTGTTTTTTGGGCTGGATATGGGAAACCTGCTATGTGTCCGTACGAAAAGGAACATGGGTAAATAGAGGTTTTATTCATGGTCCTTTTCTGCCGATTTATGGTTCCGGTGCGATTGTTGTGCTGATTTTCACCCTGCATTTCCGTGCAAATGCAGGGCTTGTGTTTCTTACAGGAATGGCAAGTGCAACACTCCTTGAGTATTTCACGGGCGTTGTGATGGAGAAGATGTTTCATGTGCGGTACTGGGATTATAGTAATCAGCCATTCAACTTAAACGGTCATATCTGTGCGCTTTCATCATTTGCATGGGGGATTTTTTCGGTTCTTCTGACACTTTATATGCACAATCCGATTGAACGGTTTGCGCTTTCCATCAATCAAAATGTTCTTGAGGTTATTGTATTTTTTTTAACGGTGTATCTTTCGATTGATATGGCAGAAAGTATGAGGGAAGCGTTTAACTTAAAAGAACTTTTGGTTGGGCTCGAGAGCAGCAGCGAGGAGTTCCGGCATCTGCAAAAGGGAATTGAAGTGGCATATGCTTTTTATGGAAGTGAACTGAAAGAAAAGTCGGAGGCGGGGCTCAAAAAAATTAACTCGGCTCTCGGTGCCGGCAAGGAGAAGAGTGAAACCATGAAGGCAGGCATTATGGAGCGCGTTGAGCGGGCAAGAACAAAGAGAACGTATCAAAATATCCGTTCGTTACTTGGCAGAAATCCGCAGGCGGTTTCAAAGATGCATGAGAAGGCATTCTCGGAGTTTTTGGAACTTATGAAGGAACGCAGTGCAGGGAAAAAATAAGATTTGAGGGAAAGGATATTGCTTAAACCTGGAAAAAAGTGTATATTTTATTTAAGAAAATATAAAAAGGAAGAAAGGATTTTAATAAAATGAGTAAAAAAACGACTGTATTGATGATTTTAGACGGTTACGGCTTAAATGAGAAGACAGAGCATAATGCTGTTGCAATGGGAAAAACACCGGTTATGGACAGGCTGATGAAGGAATATCCTTTTGTGAAAGGAAATGCCAGTGGAATGGCGGTAGGTCTTCCGGACGGGCAGATGGGCAATTCCGAGGTAGGTCATTTAAATATGGGCGCGGGAAGAATTGTTTATCAGGAGCTGACTAGAATTACAAAGGAAATTCAGGATGGCACGTTTTTTGAAAATCCAGCGCTTTTGGAAGCGGTAGAGGACTGTAAAAAGAACGATTCGGCGCTTCATTTATTCGGGCTCTTATCGGATGGCGGCGTACACAGCCATAATACACATCTTTATGGATTATTGGAGCTTGCAAAGAAAAACAACCTTTCCAAGGTTTATGTGCACTGTTTCCTTGACGGACGTGACACGCCTCCGGCTTCTGGTAAGGAATTTGCGGAGGCTTTAGAGGCAAAAATGGCGGAAATCGGCGTTGGTAAGATTGCGTCGGTAATGGGACGCTATTATGCGATGGACAGGGATAATAATTATGACCGTGTGCAGAAGGCATATGAGGCGATGACGCTTGGAACAGGTGAGCAGGCAGCGAGCGGTCCTGCAGGGATTCAGCAGTCGTATGACAATGATAAGACGGATGAGTTCGTACTTCCAACGGTTGTTGTGGAGAACGGAGAGCCTGTTGGATTGATTCAGGATAAGGATTCGATAGTGTTCTTTAATTTCCGTCCTGACCGTGCAAGAGAAATTACAAGGGCATTCTGCGATGATGATTTTAAGGGCTTTGAAAGAAAACGCCTTGATGTCAAATATGTATGTTTTTCGGATTATGATCCGACGATTCCGAATAAAACGGTAGCATTTCACAAGATTTCGGTTACAAATACGTTCGGCGAGTGGCTTGCGGCAAACAATATGACACAGGCAAGAATCGCGGAAACAGAGAAGTATGCGCATGTTACGTTTTTCTTTAACGGCGGTGTGGAAGAGCCGAACAAGGGGGAGGACAGGGTGCTGGTACCTTCTCCAAAGGAAGTGGCGACTTATGATTTAAAGCCGGAGATGAGCGCGTATACCGTTTGTGACAAGCTCTGCGAGGCAATTAAATCCGGGAAGTATGATGTGATTATCATTAATTTTGCCAACCCTGATATGGTAGGTCATACGGGGGTTGAGGAGGCTGCAATTAAGGCGGTCGAGGCAGTTGACGAGTGTGTCGGAAAGGCAGTGGATGCATTACTTTCGGTAAACGGAACGATGTTTATCTGTGCAGATCACGGAAACGCAGAGCAGCTTGTCGATTATGAAACCGGCGCACCATTTACGGCGCATACGACAAATCCGGTACCGTTTATTCTTGTAAATTATGACAAGGATTATACTCTGAGAGAGGGCGGATGCCTTGCGGATATTGTGCCGACTTTAATCGAAACAATGGGAATGCAGCAGCCTGCAGAAATGACAGGAAAGTCGCTTTTGGTACGTAAGTAAGGATTGTTGAAATACGAACAATATAGGAACTGTAAAAATTCAGGATCTCCGTAAATTTCTATGATTTATGGCAGTGTCCTGAATTTTTTGCTTTTTTTTGGCAATACTATTTGTTGATATGGAAGATGTCCAAAAGGAAATCCGGAAGAAAATCGAAACGACTACGTGAGTAAGAATGGAGGGATAGGATGTATTTAAAAATTACGGACGTACATGCAAGAGAGGTGCTTGATTCGCGGGGTAATCCGACGGTTGAGGCGGTTGTGACTGTGGATGACTGCTATGAGGGAAGAGCAAGCGTTCCTTCCGGCGCAAGCACAGGTAAATTTGAAGCAGTAGAGCTGCGCGACGGCGAGATGCGCTACATGGGTCTTGGCGTGGAAAAAGCAGTTAACAATGTCAACACAAAGATTAAGGACAGGCTGATTGGCGTTGATGTTTGCAACCAAAAGCTGATTGACCATATTTTAGTAGACACAGACGGAACCGACAACAAAAATAACCTTGGGGCGAACGCAACGCTTTCTGTGTCAATGGCTGCTGCAAGGGCTGCTGCCGAAGCGCTGGGAATGCCGCTTTACAGGTATTTAGGCGGTGTGAAGACAGACCGGCTTCCGGTGCCGATGATGAATATTTTAAACGGAGGACGCCATGCCACAAACACAGTGGATTTCCAGGAGTTTATGATTATGCCTGTGAAGGCGGCAAACTTCCGGGAGGCGCTGCGGATTTGTGCCGAGATCTATCATAACTTGAAAAAAATCTGTCATAGCAGGGGGCTTTCTACGGGCGTCGGCGATGAGGGCGGATTTGCCCCGGATTTACCGGATGCATTTGCGGTGCTTGACTTAATTGTGGAGGCAATTAAGGCGGCAGGGTATATGCCGGGAAACGAGGTAAAGATTGCGCTTGACGTGGCTGCGTCCGAACTTTATAACGAGGAGGACGGCACGTATCATTTCAGCGGTGAAACGCAGTTAAAGCGCAGAAGAGCACAGGTGGATGGAAATCATGCAGATCAGTGTTACGAGGCAGGCGAAGTTTCCGGCGCTCAATCAGGGGAAGAGGTTATCAGGCGGACAACGGAAGAGATGATTGCATATTATGAGAAGCTGATTGAGCGTTACCCGATTGTGTCGATTGAGGACGGGCTTGCGGAGGATGACTGGGACGGCTGGGCAGAGCTGACAAGACGGATTGGCGACAAAATACAGCTTGTAGGTGATGATTTGTTCGTTACCAATACGAAGCGTCTTGATGCCGGAATTAAGAAGCATGTTGCGAATGCAATCCTTGTGAAGGTGAATCAGATTGGCACGGTCAGCGAGGCAATCGAGGCAGTGGAGATGGCGCAGCACAACGCGTATAAAGCGGTTATCAGCCACCGGAGCGGGGAAACAGAGGATCCGTTTATCGCAGACCTTGCAGTGGCAATGAATGCGGGACAGATTAAAACGGGCGCACCGTGCCGAAGCGACAGGGTGGCAAAATATAATCAGTTGCTTCGGATTGAGGAGGAGCTTGATCTTGTTTCAAAGTATTTGGATCCGTTTGATAAGGTATAGCGCTGACAGCAAAAAAAGTTTTTAAAGGAAAGACTTGGGAGGTCTTCTGTGGTAGAATGGAAATCACAGAAGACTTTTTTGATCTAGGAGTGACCAATGACAATACGGAAAGCAATACCAAAAGATTTTGATAACATTCTTGCTATCTATGCATATGCAAGGGAACAAATGCGGCTGTCGGGCAATCCCAATCAATGGGGCAGCAGTCATCCGCCGGCAGAGCTTGTGCAAAAGGATATAGCGAATGGTAACAGTTATGTGATAACGGATGAAAAAAATGAGATTTGTGCGGTGTTTGCGTTCGTGGTGGGAGATGACCCTACTTATTGCAGAATTGATAACGGGCGTTGGCTAAACAATGATGCATATGGAACGCTGCACCGGATTGCAGGAAACGGAAAACAAAAAGGTGTTCTTAAGTTTTGCCTTGCATACTGCGAAACAAAAGTGCCAAATGTCAGGGTGGATACACATAAGGATAATCATATTATGCAGCATTTGCTTGAGAACAGCGGATACCAAAGATGTGGCACAATCTTTGTCGCAGATGGCAGTCCAAGAATTGCTTATCAGAAAAAGGTATAAATACATTTTGTGCAACAATAGAGAAAATTTACATAATTTTTCAAATAATATAAAAAAA
>CAJTSD010000075.1 GCA_910578795.1 uncultured Lachnospiraceae bacterium | reverse complement strand
AAGCGCTAGGTGAGAATCATTTTAATCGCAAGGTAAACCGTTTGATTCATGATGCTGAAAATATGCATATTATAGGAATTGACAGAGGAGAACGAAATCTTATATATTTGTGTATGATAGACATGAAGGGAAACATTGTAAAGCAAATATCATTAAATGAGATAATTTCTTATGATAAAAACAAATTGGAACACAAAAGAAATTATCATCAATTGTTAAAAACACGGGAAGATGAAAATAAAAGCGCACGTCAGAGCTGGCAGACCATTCATACAATCAAAGAGTTAAAGGAAGGATACCTCAGTCAGGTAATTCATGTTATAACGGACTTAATGGTGGAATATAATGCGATTGTAGTTTTGGAAGATTTAAATTTTGGTTTTAAGCAAGGAAGGCAGAAATTTGAAAGGCAGGTATACCAAAAATTTGAGAAAATGTTGATTGATAAATTGAATTATCTTGTAGATAAATCAAAAGGCATGGACGAAGATGGAGGGCTGCTCCATGCATACCAACTTACGGATGAATTCAAAAGCTTTAAGCAGTTGGGAAAACAATCGGGTTTTCTTTACTATATTCCCGCATGGAATACCAGCAAATTAGATCCGACAACAGGATTTGTTAATTTATTTTATACGAAATATGAGTCTGTTGAAAAATCAAAGGAATTTATTAATAATTTTACCTCAATATTATATAATCAGGAACGGGAATATTTTGAATTTTTATTTGATTATTCCGCTTTTACTTCCAAAGCAGAGGGAAGCAGACTGAAATGGACAGTGTGTTCTAAAGGAGAACGAGTTGAAACCTATAGAAATCCCAAGAAGAACAACGAATGGGATACGCAAAAGATAGATTTAACTTTCGAATTGAAAAAATTGTTCAATGATTATAGTATTTCCCTTTTGGATGGCGACTTACGTGAACAAATGGGAAAAATTGATAAAGCAGATTTCTATAAAAAATTTATGAAACTGTTCGCATTGATTGTACAGATGCGGAATAGTGATGAGCGGGAAGATAAGTTAATATCTCCAGTATTAAATAAATATGGTGCGTTTTTTGAAACGGGTAAGAATGAAAGAATGCCTTTAGATGCGGATGCGAACGGCGCTTATAATATTGCACGAAAAGGTCTTTGGATAATTGAGAAAATTAAAGATACAGATATTGAACAGTTGGATAAGGTAAAACTTGTCATATCAAATAAAGAATGGTTGCAATATGCACAGGAGCATACATTGTAATAGATGATTTAATTATCATATCAAATTTAAATGATTTTATATAGTATCTTTATATATTTTTGCAGTTTGTATGAGGTATATTAATTGTTCAACTAAAGATTGTAAAGCATTGTTTGAATATGTATAAATGTATAAATAGAAAGGTAACTAAACAATACGAAATATTTATATAAAAATGCAAGACAAAAGGAGCGATAAGACATTATGAATTGACAAAAACGAGTGGTAAGAGTTTGATAATCTTTGACAATTTCTACTGTTGTAGATGAGAATGTTTGTTATTTGGAGATTATCTGTTAACTTATGACACTTTTTATTACTGTAGATAAATGATCATGATTAGCGATTAGGTAACGGGTTTAGTAATGTTTGATAATTTCTACTGTTGTAGATTGAAGAAAGCGAGGATTGAGGAAGAAATTTAGCAACCTTTGATAATTTCTACTATTGTAGATAAAAGTGCTATGAGGAATTGACGAGAGGCTAGTAACTTATAATAATTTCTACTGTTGTAGATGAGTAAAGCCAGCTTTAATTGTTTGCAAGAATATTTTTAGTAATTTATGGTAATTTCTACTGTTGTAGATAGGGCGGTTTCTATGTCGTTGTTCTTTATCTATTGATTTATAATAATTTCTACTATTGTAGATATTGATTTTGAAGTGTTTGAGTTCTTGATTAATAATTTTTGATAATTTCTACTGTTGTAGATAAACGCTGTATTTTGCGATTTAAGGCGCTTTTCACTCTTTTTGATAATTTCTACTGTTGTAGATAAACCTGTAATTCTGCACTGCCAACAGTTTGGTAGCTTATGATAATTTCTACTGTTGTAGATAGCGTGGCGTTGGTGGTTGTGATGAAAGATTGGCTATTTTTAATAATTTAGATTATTGTAATTGAATGTCGCATAAACAAAGAAATAAGATATTTTGTATTAATGTTATTTTGAAAAATATTATAATTAAAAATATTCAGGCACAGTAATATACAGATAAACAGGAGGACTATGTGGGAAAAAAATTAATCATAACGGAAAAACCCTCCGTGGCTCAGGACTACGCGAAGGTGTTCGGCGTATCGGGCAGAAATAACGGCTACATAGAAAATGACACGTATGTCATAACTTGGTGCGTAGGACATTTGGTGGAAATGGTTTACCCCGAGGAATACGACATCAAATACAAAAAATGGACGCTGGGGGACCTGCCGTTTTTGCCTGAAACATACAAGTACGGCGTGATTGCAAACGTAAAGCAGCAGTACCAAATCGTAAACAAACTCCTTCACAGGGAGGACATCGATACCGTATATTGGGCAGGCGACTCGGGAAAAGAGGGACAGACCATTGAGGAAAATATCCGCAATTTCGGCGGCGTGCGCAAGGGCATGACGGAGCTGCGCGTATGGATTGACTCGCAGACGGAGGAGGAAATCCGCCGCGGCGTCGCGCAGGCAAGACCGATGACCGATTATGCCAATCTCGGCAAATCAGGCATTATGCGCTCCATAGAGGATTACGCAATGGGTATCAATTTCTCGCGCGTTATGTCCGTAAAATACGGCAGGCTTTTAAACAACGCGGCGGCGACAAAGGATTACACTGCAATCGCGGTCGGGCGCGTAATGACCTGTGTGCTTGGCATGGTGGTCAACAGGGAGCGCGAAATCCGTAATTTCAAGGAAACGCCGTTTTACAGAGTTGTGGGCGATTTTACGAACGCGCATGTGGAGGCGGAATGGAAAGCAGTCGAAGGCTCCGACTATGTTGCATCGCCAAAGCTTTACAAGGAAAACGGCTTCAAGGAAAAAGCGGACGCGGCGTCGTTGATTGCGTCGTTTGACAACAAACCGGCAGTGGTAAAAACACTGGAAAAAGGCACGTCCAAAAAGAAAGCGCCACTCTTGTTTAACCTCGCGGAATTGCAGGCGGAATGTGCGAAACGGTTTAAAATCAGCCCCGACGAAACGTTGCAGGTCGCACAGGATTTGTACGAAAAAAAGCTGACTACATATCCAAGAACGGACGCGCGTGTGCTGACAAAAGCTGTTGCTAAGGAAATTTTCAAAAACCTAAGTCGTCTAAAAAGCTACACGCCGACGCAGGCATTTATTGACAATATTTTAACAAATAAACAGCATGAAAATCTCGCCAAAACGCAGTACACGGACGACAGCAAGGTGACCGACCATTACGCGATTATCCCAACGGGACAGCTTACCGAACTCGGCGCGCTTTCACCGTTGCAGCGGAAAGTGTTTGACCTGATTGTGCGGCGGTTTTTAAGTATCTTTTATCCGCCCGCCGAGTATCAGACGTTAAAGCTTGTTATTGGCATTGAAAAAGAGTTTCTCTTTGCGTCTGCAAAGGCGCTTAAATCGCTCGGATACCTTGAAGTGATCGGAAAGACGCTCGAGGACGCGGACGAGGAGGAGAGCGACGCGTCCGGTCAGGGAGAGAACGAGGACAACGCGAATAAGAATACGAAAAAGAACAACGCCAAAAAGCTGTTGGAGCTTACAAAGACGCTCAAAAAGGGCGACGTCGTTTCTGCAAACGGCTTTGGAATCAAGGAAGGCAAAACTTCTCCGCCCAAACGCTATACGTCAGGTTCCATGATTTTGGCAATGGAAAATGCCGGACAGCTCATTGAGGACGAGGAGCTGCGCGCGCAAATCAAAGGCTCCGGCATCGGGACAAGTGCCACGCGCGCGGAAATCATTAAAAAATTAATCCGCATCGGATATTTAAAACTGAACAAAAAAACGCAGGTGATTACGCCTGAAAATTTCGGCGAAATGGTATATGAAGTTGTCGCGATGACCGTGCCTGCGCTGCTTAACCCCAAAATGACCGCGTCGTGGGAAAAAGGACTTGACGGCATCACAAACGGGACAATCGATGTCGGTGATTATCGCACCAAGCTGGAGGATTTTATCCGCAGGGAGACCATTCAAATCCGCGACAAGGATTTGACGCCACAGCTTGCCGAGCAGATTAGCAAATTGTCCGAGAAAGACGCCAAGGCATTGGGTGCAGGCAGGAAAATTGGTGTTCCCTGCCCGAACTGCGGCGGAGAGATTGCGACGACACCGTTTGGATATGGGTGCTCGAATTATAAAAAGGACGGTACGGGCTGCAAATTTGCAATCGGAAAAATTGCGGGAAAAGACTTGAATGACGCAGAAGTCACGGCACTGCTTACGGACAAAAAGACGCCTGTGCTAAAAGGCTTTACGGGAAAAACAGGCAAGCCGTTTGACGCCGCGCTAAAGCTGAATGAGAACAAGCAAATCGTGTTCGATTTTGCCGAACGGGAGCCGCCCACGGAAACAAATCTTGCATGTCCGCGCTGCAAGGCGCATAAACTGAAAAAGGGACAGTGGTATTTGGAGTGCGCGTGTGGGTTCCGCGTTCGTCATATTGTTGCGCAGGCGGCACTTTCCGAGGAAACCATGCAGGAACTGTTTACCAATGGAAAGACGAAAAACAAGGTAACAGGGTTTCTTTCCAAAACGGGGAAACCGTTTGACGCATTTTTAATCTATGAGAAGGAAGAAATCAAATTTGATTTTGACAATGCCAATGAAAAAACGTAGAATTGTTTTTGGGAAGAACAAAGGGATACGCCGTGTTATGGCTGCGGGGATACTGGCGGCAATGATATTGTCAATATGCACAGGTTGTAATGCGGACAAGGCTAGGGCGAATACCGAAAGCGCGTCGGAGGAACTTGGAACCGCAAAACAGCAAAAAATGTCTTCCAGTCAGGACGCGCAGGAATATTCGGCGCAATATCCGACAATGGAGGGAACGGCAAAACAGGAGCCGTCAGGCAGCTTTCAGGTAACCTATCAGGGACAGGAGGCAGAAAGTGCGATTGAACTGCGCCATTGCGAGCAGGTTTACGACGCGGACGGATTTCGCATTTACGCAAAATATATCTATTGGGAAATGGTGCCGGAAACATTTCCAAGCGAACAGTATGTCCTCTATATCCAAACACCCACGGAGGAGATACAACTCTACCCGATAGCGGACTTTATAGTAGACAAAGAGCAGAAAATGCTCTATACAAAAATCGAGGGAAACGACGGTTTTGAGCGCGTACAGTGCATTTTTTTCATGGAAGAAAACGGCTTGTCGCAGGACGCACAAAAGGAACTTTTCGATGTAAGGCAGGCGCAGAAGATGCTCTGCGATGCATTTGGTAAAAACGGTGATACTGCGTCGGCATTTTCCCATGTTACCGTAAAATTGACAGAAACCAAAATAGGGACAGGGGGGGCGGGGATTCTTTGCGGAGAAACAGGCGGCATTGAAAAGGCAACGGGAGAACGGTATTATGTAAACTGGCAGATTGATGCGTCGGGCGGCGGATTAAACGTGACGCCTTGCATTTTGAAACAGTGTGATTCCAACAAGGATTGGAAGCTTTTTGCCGAAAGCAGCCGTATGTTTGACCAAATCGAGCAGGGTGACTGGTCGTGTGTGAAGCCGATAGAGGGAATGGAATATCTGTGGGGAGACAGCGAGGGAGAATGGATACGAATGGACGTCAACGGCGACGGTTTGCCGGAACTGGTGAATGGTTGGGATATGTCAGGATATGACACAAGTGTCAGAAAAATGAATATTACCTATATTTTTGCCTGTCAAAATCAGACCGTGGAGCTTGTCTATACCGATGTTAATGACGGAATGGAATTTCTCTATATCGCGGGAAACGGAAATCTTGTTTATGAGTGGTGTGTGTCAGGAGGACCGTGTATGAACCTTCAGCGGTTATGCCGGTTTGATTTGAAATGGAATAAGGAATACCTGGACACGTTGGTTTTATATCGGTTTCCGGAAGGTGATGGAATGGATCCCGAATATTATCGGGAAAACTTTCCGGATACATTCGGAGCCGGAGGATACGGCACGTATTATCTGCGGGAACGAAAAAAGACAAAGGAGGAACTGGCGGACAACGCAGATGGAAAATATACTGTCAGAGAGTATCTCACGGAGGAACAGTTTTTAAACGCGTATGAGAAAATGACAGGGTGGGATTTTTATGCGTCGCAATATATGTATTAAAAGAAATTTGTTACTACTGAAAATTAGTATATAACTATGCGTTGTGTGTGGTAGGCAAATATTTTTATAATTCAATATATAAACCGTAGTTCTAGCGAGTTGATAAATTCTATTTATTATAATAACAAGTTTATTGGCAACTATCTGTAATCATGATATGATTAATCTTGTTGGTTTAACAATTTAATTTTGAGGAGGATATAAGTATGGCAGTTGTATTAAGAATACGTAACATCTAATAGCATGAAACTTTGATTGGTAGTTTCATGTACAAGTGAATTACAAATAAAACTATTTAATCAAGGAGAAAAACTATGAATTTTCAAGATAATGTTATTAGAGAATATTTAAAAAATGTATATTGGGTTACAGGAACACCTTGCGGAGGAAAGACAACGGTTTCAAAAGGGTTAGGGAAAAAGTATAATATCCCTGTGTACGATATTGATGAGATGTTTCCTGTTCATCAACGTATGTCTGATGTAAAATATCAACCTTCTATGAATAAATCATTTAAGGATGCGGATGAATTTTTCGGCAGAACAATAGAAGAATATAGGGAATGGTTGATAAGCAATACAAGGGAGCAGCTTGAGTTTGTAATAATGGACTTAATTAGATTATCACAAAAAGCCCCCGTTATTTGTGATTGCCATCTTACTCTTTCAGAGGCGGAATTGCTTACTTCTTCTCACAGAATAGTATTTATGATTAAAGAGCCGGAGAATTTAGTTAATGATTATTGTAATAGACCAGACCATC
>CAJTSD010000074.1 GCA_910578795.1 uncultured Lachnospiraceae bacterium | reverse complement strand
TAATATAAAAAAATAAAAAAATTCGACGATATATATATTGCGCAGAAGAATACATTAATAATGACTGCCCTAAAACATGTGAAAAAACCCTTTTATGCCAATATGCATGTTTATAGTGGTCTTGTTGATGGTTTCGAAACAGGGTGTCTGATATGTTCTATATAATATAGGACAAATCAGACACCCTGTTTTGTGGTTTTATAACTCAGTTTGATACATAAGATGAGGAAAAAGTAAAATTTATTGAAAAAACAGTTGAAATGTCCATTTAATTATGTTAGAATCTTCACTGTTAAGTCATCATTAAGGAGGTGTAAGGATGGCAGCTTTGAGAATTGTGCTTACGATTATTTTGATATTGGTATCTATTGTTTTTACAGCGATTGTTTTGATGCAGGAAGGTAAATCGGCAGGACTTGGTGCAATCAGTGGTGCGGCAGAAACTTACTGGGGCAAGAACAAGGGACGTTCGATGGAAGGCGCTCTTGTCAAGGGGACAAAAATTTTAGGTGTTGTATTTATGTTACTTGCAATTGTTTTAAATATTAACTTTTAACGATTATTTAAGATAAAGCATTCGGTGTGAGAGAGATTTACAGCGTAAGTCTTTCTTATGCGAGACACTCTTGTAATTCAAGGGTGTTTTTTATTAGAGTATCATGAAATTATGCAGAAAATATCAAATGGTGAGGAGGTGCGGATATGTCAGATAAAAGAAAAAAAGTGATACTGGATTTGGTAGAAGCAGATTTTTATGTGCCTATGAAGGAAAAAGAGCTTGCAGTGATGCTGCAGGTTTCAAAGGAGGACAGATCCGAGTTAAACCGTATTTTAAATGAGCTTTTGGCAGAGGGAAAGCTTTCTGTCACAAAAAAAGGAAAGTTTGTGAAAGCGAAACATTCGGATAAAGAGCTAATTGGTACGTATATCAGTCACCCTAAGGGATTTGGGTTTGTGGAGATAGACGGAAAGGAAGAGGATTTATATATTCCCGAAAACTATACGAATGGAGCATTTCATAAAGATACCGTAAAGGTAGCGCTTCTGTCGGCACATGGTGGGAAGCGGCAGGAGGCGCAGGTACTCGAGATTCTTGCGCGTGGTATGAAACATATTGTCGGCACCTATGATAAAAGCAATAAAAACTATGGATTTGTGGTTCCGGATAACACGAAGCTTGGTGATGACATTTTCGTGCCTGCGGAGCGTTCTAAAGGCGCCGTATCAGGACATAAGGTCGTCTGTGAGATAACAGATTACGGAAAGAACAATCGGAAACCGGAAGGAAAAATCATAGAGATTATTGGTCATACAAACGATCCGGGTGTGGATATTATGTCAATCGTAAAGGGCTATGAGCTTCCTGTGGAATTTTCGGAGAAAATTATGAAACAGGTGGAGCATGTTCCAAGTGAGGTGTCCGAGGCTGATATGGCAGGCAGACGCGACCTTCGGGATATACAGATGGTTACGATAGACGGGGAGGATGCGAAGGACTTAGACGATGCCGTGAGCCTTACAAAGGATGGAGCATTTTATCAGCTTGGTGTCCATATTGCGGATGTGACAAATTATGTGCAGGAAAATTCTGCGCTTGACTGGGAGGCAAAGGACAGGGGTACCAGCGTATATCTTGTTGACAGGGTGATTCCGATGCTTCCGCATAAACTCTCAAATGGAATCTGCTCTCTGAATGCGGGGGAAAACAGGCTGGCGTTAAGCTGCCTGATGACAATTGACCAAAAGGGGGAGGTAGTAAGCCATGAGCTGGTGGAGAGTGTAATCAAAGTAGACAGGCGCATGTCGTATACCAGTGTGAAGAAAATTTTGGAAGACCATGATGATGCAGAAATAAAAGAATATGAAACACTTGTGCCGATGTTTGAACGGATGCGTGAGCTTGCGGCAATTTTGCGCGAAAAGAGGAAAAAGCGCGGATCAATTGATTTTGATTTTCCGGAAACAAAGATTATTTTGGATCAGGAAGGACATTCCATAGATATCATGCCCTATGACAGAAATGTGGCAACAAAGATTATTGAGGACTTTATGCTGATTGCTAATGAAACCGTGGCGGAGCATTTTTATTGGCTTGAACTGCCGTTTGTTTACCGTACGCATGATACGCCCGATCCGGAAAAAATTGCCAAGCTTAGCACATTTATCAGGAATTTTGGGTATTTACTGAAAAGCCAACAGGAGGAGATTCACCCTAAGGAGCTTCAAAAACTACTTGCAAATGCAGAGGATACACCGGAAGAGGCGCTGATTAGCAGGCTTACTCTAAGGAGTATGAAACAGGCGAAATATACAATTGATTGCACGGGTCATTTTGGGCTTGCGTGTCAGTATTATTGTCATTTTACATCACCCATCAGAAGATATCCTGATTTGCAGATTCATAGGATTATCAAGGAGCAGCTTCGCGGAAAACTGAGTGAAAAGCGGATTGAGCATTATAATGCAATTCTTCCTGAGGTGACAAAACATTCGTCGGATATGGAGCGTCGTGCGGACGAAGCAGAACGGGAGACGGACAAGCTTAAAAAGGTGGAATACATGGAGGAACGTATTGGCAGCATTTATGAGGGTGTGATTTCCTCCATTACTTCATGGGGCATTTACGTGGAACTGCCCAATACGATAGAGGGAATGATTCATGTATCCATGCTCCCCGGGGATTATTTTTATTATGATGAGGAATCGTATGAGATGGTTGGTCAGGCGACAGACATTCGGTATAAGCTTGGACAAAAATTGACTATAAAGGTCAATGGCGTGGACAGACTCTCAAGAACCATTGATTTTTTGCTGCCTGAGGAATGGGAACTTGAGGAATAGGACGATTAAAAAATCAGGGGCTGTTTGTCTGTGAAAGGAGTATTGATATTAAACAATGGCAAAAAAGGAACCGTTAAAGCTGGTAGCTAACAACAAAAAAGCATATCATGATTATTTTATAGAGGAAAAATATGAGTGCGGCATTGCGCTCCACGGCACCGAGGTAAAATCGCTGCGAATGGGAAAGTGCAGTATCAAAGAGGCATTTATCCGAATTGAAAATGCGGAAATATTCCTATATGGCATGCATATATCGCCCTATGAGAAGGGAAATATATTTAATAAGGATCCTTTGCGCGTAAAAAAGCTCTTAATGCATAAGCAGGAAATTCATAAGCTGCTTGGGAGGATTAAGGAAAAGGGATATACGCTTGTTCCGCTTCAGGTATATTTTTCAAATGGCAGGGCAAAGGTAGAGATTGGGCTTGCAAGAGGTAAAAAACTCTATGATAAGCGTGAAGACATTGCGAAAAAAGATGCGAGGCGCGAGGCGCAGAGAGAGTTTAAAGTAAAAAATTTGTATTAGAATGATAGGATTAATATGAAGAAAACGAAATATCGGTGGATTGTACACGTGCTTTTTGTCCTATATATGGGTGTGCTTTTTCGGTTTACCATACTTCGTGACGGCTTTCACTTTAAAAATTTTATGAAATACGGTACATTAAATTTGAGTCTTTTTACCGCGTATGTTCCTTTTGTGCGGAATCACATATGGGGGCGTTTCCTGTATCTTTTTGGAGGAAACATTGCTGCATTTATTCCGTTTGGAGCGTATTTGGGGTATCGGGGAAAGAAGATTACTGTAACGGTAATCTTTGGTTTTCTGTTGTCATTTTTTATAGAAAGCATGCAGTATGTATGGGGCGTTGGTATTAGCGAAATTGACGATTTGATTTTAAATACGTTTGGGGTTTTGGTCGGAGTGGTGGCAGTAAAAATTATAGAAAAGAATTTCTTTAAAAAGAAGCGTTAAATTACTTGACTTTGTGTATGGTATTTGATATTATAATAAGACCTTGGAACACAGTATGGAATTAACTATTTTCAAGGGGTAGTAAAGGTTTCGACAGGGAATCTGAAGATGGAGAAGCAAGCCGCAGGCATGCGTTAAATCCAAAATTAAAATTAAACGCTGAAGATAATTTAGCATACGCAGCCTAATGGCTGCTGTCTGACCTGATGCACCTACACATTGGGCTCCAGGCATCGATTTTGTAGGAAACGACATATGCAAAGCTTTGCGCATATGGGCGTATGATGAAGCTACTGACCGTTTAGGGGAGCCGGATCGCCTATACGGAAAGGAATCGGGGGAACCCGAAACAGCCGGCTAAGCTTGTAGAAGTACATGGGATGGTTTTTTGGACACGGGTTCGACTCCCGTCTACTCCATTCAATAAGCCTGGATTTTTCTAGGCTTTTTTATTTTCTAATGGAGATACAAAAATTTCTACTCCAATTTGTTTGTCATTTGATACTATTTGAGGGTAAAAAAGGTCACTGTTGGGACTTCCCCCGAAACGCAAAAATACCGTAGAACCCTTGAGTTCTGCGGTATTTCGTACTACATAAATGAATCGGAGTGACAAGATTCGAACTTGCGGCCTCCACCTCCCTAAGGTGGCGCTCTAGCCAAACTGAGCCACACCCCGATATACATAAACATGTGTAGCTGTGTCAACGACATGTACTAGTATACACATAATCCATACGAATGTCAATAATAAAAAGAATAAAAAATATTGTAGAAAAATAAAAGAAAATATTGACAATTGTCAGACGATTTGATATATTGTTTATAGGTTCGTGACAACTCCATCACGAATGAATCACTTAACTCTTTTTCAATATAGTAATCCTTAAAAGAAAGTGTCCTTCCGGCAGTATCCTCCCAATTCTTTACTGTCGGATCGAGACTTTCTTTGTTTTATGTTCTTTTTCTTCCAGATCTATTTCTTTTCCCAATAAATCATAAAAGTATGGTAAACTATATATAAAAATGGCATACAATAGCAGCGGGCAGGTATGTTCGGACTTAAGGGAGGGCTTTCAATGGAAAGAGCATTGATTGTAGGTGTGAATATAAGCACAGATAAGAAAACCAGTGCGGCTTTTGGATTAGCGATGGACGAGATGATAAGTCTTGTAAAGGCGTGCGATATGCAGCCTGTGGGAAGAATTGAGCAGAACATGGAACATGCAAACACTGCAACCTATATTGGTGCAGGAAAGGTGGAAGAGGTGCGCGAACTGGCGGCACAGCTCGAAGCGGACATTGTGGTGTTTGACAACGGACTTTCACCGATACAGCTTCGGAACCTGCAAAGGGCGATTGACTGTCCGGTGATTGACAGGACAACCCTGATTTTGGAGATTTTTTCGACAAGGGCACAGACAAGGGAGGCAAAACTTCAGGTGGAGGTTGCGCGTTTACAGTATATGCTGCCAAGGCTTGTGGGGCTTCATGCTGCGCTATCCAGGCAGGGCGGCGCGTCGGGCGCGATGAGTAATAAGGGCGCCGGGGAAAAGAAGCTGGAGCTTGACAGGAGACGTTTGGAACAGCGTCTTACCGGTATGAAGCGTGAGCTGGAGGAAATTTCTGGTGAGCGCAGAACACAGCGCAAAAAGCGTGCGGAGTCGGGGCTTCCGAGGGTGACGCTTGTCGGCTATACCAATGCCGGAAAATCAACTGTCATGAATATGCTGTTGTCCGCATATGTAGATAAAGAGGAAAAGCAGGTGCTTGAAAAGGATATGCTCTTTGCGACCTTGGACACGACGGTACGGCGGATTGCGCCGCCTGATAAAAATGCGTTTCTTTTGTCCGATACGGTAGGGTTTATTTCAAATCTGCCGCACAGTCTTGTAAAGGCGTTTCGTTCGACGCTTGAGGAGGTCAGGGAGGCGGATTTGCTGCTCCAAATCATCGACTATTCCGATGAGAATTACAGGGAGCATATGCGGGTTACGGCGGACACGCTGCGGGAACTTGGCGCGGGAGATGTGCCGATGATTTATGCCTTTAATAAAGCGGATCTTTGCGGTATGGGGACGTTTGCGACCATACAAGGCGACGATAAAATTTATCTGTCGGCAAAATCACAGAGTGGGATTGAGGCGTTGCTGACACTGATTGCAGGGAAGCTTTCGGGCGGTTATCGGGATTGCAAGCTTTTACTGCCGTATCAGCGGGGGGATCTTGTTTCCTATTTAAATGAGAATGCAGTGGTTTTTGCGACGGAATATCGGGAAGAGGGTGTCTATTTGGAGGCAAATGTAACGGTCAGGGACGCGGGAAGGCTTCAGGCATATCTGCTATAATTTTTCATATGGTAAAATTTTCCTTTGGTGAATGTTCACAATTTATTTAAATTTTGATAATAAAAATATGGTATTGTGTATAAGAGATACCAACAACCATAAGATGTTTGATTGGAAAAGGATAAAGTGTGAAGCGATGAACAGATTAAACGGAAAAAAAGCCCTTTTTGCGGCGGGAACGGCGGGCGTTGTCCTGCTCAATGCCGCTTCATGGAACAGCAAGGTATTCAGCGACTGGTATATAACATACATATTTCCGGTTTGGCTCAATACATATGCGCGTCTTACAAGCCTGGTGCCGTTTTCGGTAGGAGAAATCATGCTTGTGCTTGCGGTGTTCATTACATTGTTTGGGGTTGGATTTTTTGTGTTGCATCTGTTTCGCAAAAGGCAGTATAAAAAAGAAATAAAACGTTTTGGAACCGTGTATGCATGGCTTGTGCTTGTGGTATGCTATATTATGACGTTCAACTGCTTTATTTTATATCATGCGTCTGATTTTTCCGAGAAATATATGGCAGAGGACAGGACGAAGCAATATGACGATGCATTGCTGGTTGACGCTTCCGCGAATGCCGTTCTGAAAGCGGATACGGGCGGTTACACCGCAAAAGATTTGGCGCAGCTTCGGGACTTTATTGTGGAACGGTGCAATACGCTTGCGCAGGAGGTTGCGCGTGATGACAGCAGTACGCCTTACTATGAAGGCGATCTTGTGGCTGCGGCAACAGATGCGATGCGAAAGCTTGGCGCAGAATATGATCAGCTGTCCGGCTTTTATGTGACGCCAAAGTATCTTACCTGTTCGGAGTTTTTCAGCCAGCAGTATATTATGGGGTATTATTTTCCGTTTTCGCTGGAGGCAAACATTAATTCAGTGATGTATGTTACAAACGTGGCGCCGACGGTGTGCCATGAGCTTGCGCACACGAAAGGGTTTATCAATGAGGACGACGCCAATCTGATTGGATTTCTTGCGTGCGTGAACGCGGACGATCCGTTTTTGCAGTATTGCGGGTATTTGAGTGTTTTGAATTATGTAAATAATGATTTTTATGATTCCATCAATAAAGATAAGAAGAAATACCGTTCCCATGTGCGCATCAGCGATGTTGTGGCGGACGACAATATTTTCCTCACAAGGGAGGACTGGCAGGCGGTTGAAAAAAAAGCGGTGATTAAGACGGAAACCGTTAAAAAAGTATCAAACGCTTTTACGGAAACGACGTTGAAACTAAACGGCGTGGAGGAGGGAATGCAGCAGTATAATAAAGTCGTGGAGCTTTTGCTGCGGTACTATGACGGATCATATCAATAAGGGACAGGCAGAAGAAAGGAATACGATAACGGATATGGGAGACATTATTTCATATGTTGACGAATACGGGGG
Organism: uncultured Lachnospiraceae bacterium; assembly: GCA_910578795.1. GTDB lineage: Bacteria > Bacillota > Clostridia > Lachnospirales > Lachnospiraceae > COE1. The sequence goes on along the minus strand of CAJTSD010000074.1, from coordinate 1,169 downwards.
CTTTACCTTTGCGGAAAAGCCCTTTTGTGAAATTGACGGGCTGCTGTGCGCGCATTTTTCTTACTTTATCTTTACGGATATTGTGCCGTCCGCTACAGACAGCAGACCTGCGATACGGCTGAGTGATGCGGCGCAGAAGATTCATTGGGACGATTTTATTTCCGTGAAATGGGAGCTTGAAAAAAACAGGGAGCTGTTTTATAAGACGGCGTTTTCGAGGCGCTACCGGAATACAAAGCTGAATTTTCTGGTGGAGGAAACGGATCAGGAAAAGGAGCTGCAGTTTTGCGCGGTCACGTTTCTGCTTGGAAACGGCGACGTGTTTTTGTCGTTTCGGGGGACGGACGATGCACTTGTGGGCTGGCGCGAGGATTTCAACATGGCATATCAGACGCCGGTGGAGGCGCAGATTCGCAGCACAAAGTATGTCAATCAGGTTGCGGAGCTTTTGGCGAGAAAGCGTAATTTGCGTCTGTATCTTGGCGGGCATTCGAAGGGCGGAAATTTGGCGGTTTATGCGGCGATGACCTGCAAGGACAGCATTAAGCCGCGTATTGGGCGCATTTATAACATGGACGGTCCGGGCTTTCGTCCTGACTTTATGGAACAGCTTGACTATGATGGGATTCGGGATAAAATTGTGAAAATTATTCCTGATGAGTCCTTTGTGGGCATGCTGATGGAGTCCAAAACGGATTATGAGCTAATTAAGAGCAGTCAGATTGGCTTGCAGCAGCATATCTGCTTTTCATGGATTGTGGAGGGCGACCGCTTTGAGCGCGCCGCAAATCAGGTGCCGAAGCGAAAAGAGCTGTATGACAGGATTAACAATTGGATTTATGCGCTTGATAAGGAGCGTGTCGGGGCATTTATTGACGCGCTGTTTCGCCTGATTGAGGTGACGGAGGCACGCACGCTTACGGATTTGAAGGAATTAAGCGGCGAGTTGCCGAAAAAGCTGCATGATTTGGTGCAGGAGTACGCGCAGATTAATGAGGAAACGAAGCATACCTTTTGGGAAATCAGTTTATTTATGGTGGAGGTGATTGTGGCGGACCAGCAGGAGCGTGCAAGACGGTGGAAGGCAATCGACAAAATCAGACAGCGGTTAGAGCACTAGTGTACTGACTCGTTCATATTCAGGCAAACCTCCTTGCCTATTTTTCTGA
>CAJTSD010000073.1 GCA_910578795.1 uncultured Lachnospiraceae bacterium | reverse complement strand
AGGGAGTTGGTGCATCATTTTGCCGGGGCCGGCGTGGCACAAGGCATGCATAACGTCGACCAGTCGATTGAAAGCTTTGCCAGAAGCTGCTTTAACTACGCACTGGATACGAAGCAGGATTTGTGGTTTGCGACGAAGGATACGATTTCCAAAAAGTATGACCATACATTTAAGGATATTTTTCAGGAGATTTATGATGCGGAGTATGCAAAGCAGTTTGAGGCGGCAGGCATTGAGTATTTCTATACCCTGATTGATGATGCAGTGGCGCGCGTGATGAAGGCGAAGGGCGGATTTATTTGGGCATGCAAGAATTATGACGGAGATGTCATGAGCGATATGGTAAGCTCGGCGTTTGGATCGCTTGCGATGATGACATCCGTGCTGGTTTCCCCGACGGGCGTGTATGAGTATGAGGCGGCGCACGGTACGGTGCAGCGGCATTATTATAAGCACCTGAAAGGGGAGGAAACCTCTACAAACTCCGTTGCGACAATCTTTGCATGGACGGGGGCACTTAGGAAACGCGGTGAGCTTGACAAGATTTCAAAGCTTGTGGAGTTTGCAGACAAGCTGGAGCAGGCGACAATCAAGACGATAGAGGACGGAAAAATGACAAAGGATTTGGCGCTCATTACATCGTTAAAAGATGTTACGGTACTAAACAGCGAGGATTTTATTAAGGCAGTCAGAGCGACGTTTGATGCAATCTAAGGGTTCATAAAATGAAATCGGAAAAGGGAGGGCTTTACTCGGAAAGCGCCTCCCATTTTTCATATAACTGTTCCAGTTCGTTACAAACCGTTTCTTTTTCTTTGGACAATTCCTGCAATTTGGCGGAGTTGGTGGCATTTTCGGGTTTTGCCATTTCCGTGTCAAGCGATGCGGATTTTTGTTCCAATTCTTCGATACGCGCTTCGCATTTTTTTAAATCGTTTTCCTTTTTGCGCGCCTGTGCCTGCGTTTCTTTCTGCTGTTTCCAATCCAGCTTTTGTGCGGACGGTTCGTCTGCGGCAGCAGCTTCCAAAACTGACACGGGTGTCAGAATTTCACGCTTTTCCAAATAGTAGTCGTAGTTTCCAATATAGTTTACAAATTCCTGATGTGTAAGCTCTAAGATGCGCGACGCGGTTTTATTGATAAAATAGCGGTCGTGCGAAACGTAGAGGACGGTGCCTTCATAGGCGTTGAGTGCCGATTCAAGAATTTCCTTTGAGGTAATATCAAGGTGATTTGTCGGCTCGTCAAGGATTAGGAAATTTGCCTCGGAGAGCATCAGCTTTGCAAGGGACACGCGCCCGCGCTCTCCGCCGCTGAGTGCGCTGATTTTCTTGAAAACATCTTCTCCTGTAAACAAAAATGCCGCAAGGGTGTTTCGGATTTCCGTGTTGGTCAGGTACGGGTAGTCGTCGCTAATTTCGTCAAACAATGTCTTGTCCATGTGGAGCACGTGATGTTCCTGGTCATAGTAGCCGATTTCCACGTTTGCGCCAAGTTTAATTTCTCCTGTGTCGGCAGGAATGAGTTCGTTGATGATTTTTAACAGTGTCGTCTTTCCGGTGCCGTTGTCTCCGATAATGGCGACATGTTCGCCGCGTTTGAGTTCAAAGGAAACATGCTCAAAAAGTTTGTTTTGCCCAAAGCTTTTGGACAGTTCCTGTATCTGAATGACGTCATTTCCGCTTGTTTGGTGCGGCGTAAGCTTTAATTTCATGTCGGCATTGACTTCGACGGGCTTTTCAAGCCGATCGATTTTATCGAGCATTTTTTCGCGGCTTTCCGCGCGCCGTATGGATTTTTCGCGGTTAAACTGCTTCAGCTTATCGATGACTGCTTCCTGATGCTTGATTTCGCGCTGCTGATTTAAATAGGCATTCATCTGCTCTGTGCGCAGATGCTCTTTTTGCAGTGCGTAATCAGAGTAGTTTCCTTTGAAAGAAGACAAGATGCCGTTGTCAAGCTCAATGATTTTTGTGGCAATCTTGTCCAAAAAATAGCGGTCATGGGAAACGATGATGACAGCGCCCTTATAATTCAGGAGATATGTTTCAAGCCATGCAATCGAATTTAGATCCAAATGGTTTGTCGGCTCGTCAAGCATAATCAAATCGGGCTTTTGCAGCAGCAGCTTTCCGAGTGCAATGCGCGTTTTCTGACCGCCGGAGAGGGTTGCTACTTTTTTGCCAAATTCGTTCTCTGCGAATCCGAGTCCTTTTAAGATGCCTGTAATTTCGCTCTTGTAGGCGTATCCGTTGATGTCCTCAAAGCGGTGTGTCAGGCTGGTGTATTTTTTGAGCAAAAGTTCAAGCGTATTCTCGTTAGCGTTTTTCATGTCAAGCTCACATTGGCGTATTGCGGATTCCAAATCCAATACTTCCTGTTTGACGGTCAGAAGCTCGTCAAAGAGGGTGTTTTCGCTGTCTACCGCCTGATGCTGCGCCAGGTAGCCGAAGCTTTTGTCTTTTGCAAAGGTTACAAGCCCCGAGTCCGCAGGCAGTTCGCCGACAATGATTTTAAGCAGGGTGGTTTTCCCTGCGCCGTTGATGCCGACAATTGCCGCTTTTTCGTAGTCTTCTATATGAAACGATGCATTTTTTATGACATGGTTGTCAACAAATGTCTTGTCAATGTTGCTGCATGATAAAATCATGGTAATCCTCCGCTTTTTTCCTGTAATCGTAATCCATACTATCTTACAATAAATTGTATGGAAAAACAAGGTGATTTAATTTTTTTAGGTAGTGTGTGGCGCTCCTGATGTTTAAAGTGAAGTCTATGAATATCACAAAGGCAGCGGGCTTTATGTTTGGTATAGTGGGGCATTTGTGCCCTGATACTTTGCTTAATACGGAGTGGGTGAAGTAATTTGGTGTTTTATACATATGGGTGAGGGGAGATTGATAAGATAAAAGAATCATGGATTATATTTATGAAGCAGGAAAGGAAGCCTGCAGCATTGCATTGCGGAAACGTGGCAGAGGAAAGCATTATGATTTAGGTAATGCTTTCCTCTGCCGGGTATTTAATAAATGCTTCTAAGACCTTTCGAAGTTTAAAGCCTTTTTCTAGTCATGACTGGGGCGCGCACCTATTACATTGATAGCAGTGACGACTGCGGTTAAAATTTCGGTCTTGGCTTGTGTGGACGAGGTGTTTACCTTATGAAAAAGCTCTCCCTTGTTAGAGCGCACGTAGTTAGGTTTTAAACGGTTGAGCGCATAGGTAGCCATATCCAGCTTGCAAATATCACAACTGCAAATATTTGGCATGGTAGGTAGCAGTTGCTCCAGCTGTCGTTCTACGTCCTCCTCCATAATATTTTTTAAACCCTCCACACTCAGTTCCCCCTTGAATTTTATAAGAATTAGCTAAAAAGATGCTATATAATATATGTTATCGCATTTTTGTCAGATAATCAACATAATTTTTCTAATTTTTGCAAAAATTTGTCAAACCTATAAAAAAATATATGAAAAACTATAAAAAGCCGTGACAAATCAGGAAAACAATGGTAAAATTAATTTGTTTCGTTTATCAGTTATAAAAAGCGGACGGGAGGATTGCCATGAATTCCTTTAAAGAAAGCCTTTATGAGAAAAAGAGCTTTATTTATCAGATCGGAGAGGATTATTATGCCATTGGTGCAAATACCTTTGCAAAAATTACGGATTCACCAGAAACTGATAATATAGAGCTTTTACAGAATGCTTTAAATAAGGGAAATGACAGGCAGATTGCGAAGTACTATGAGAAGATTGCGCGTATTGCAAATTCTTATCGCGTGGATGCACGTGAGCATTTTAAGCTGCGTGACAAGCTGTTCGTTTTTCTTGATGAACTGGAAAAAAATGATAAGGCATCTTTTGCAGGGCTGCAGACGCAAGTATCCTTAATTGACGCGCTTACAGAAAAATATCAGGCATAAATACCAAAAATTACTTCACTGACTTGCTAGACAAAACAAAAGAATTGTGTTATCATTACAAAAATTGCACCCGTAGTCTAATGGATAGAACGGAGGCCTCCGACGCCTTTAATGCAGGTTCGATTCCTGTCGGGTGCATTTGTATGCGTAAATATTTTGGACGTGGATGAAGAATTACGAAAAGGAGGACATATGACAAAGAAAAAAAAGCCTAAGAAGAATAAAATCCAACAGAGTGCCAATATAAATGAAACAATGAAGCAAAATGACGCAGAACTCAAAGCTGCTGAAGATATAATAGATAAAGAAACAATGGATAGAGATATTAATAATACAGTTGTGGATAATGACAGGAAAGAAAAAACAGCTTCTGTCACAACGCAGACCGTTGCACCTAAAAAGGAACCCTTGAAGAAGGCGGAAAGAAAACCGGATACTATCGGTACAGTTTTAAAAGGAAAGGAAATTACCTCCGTATCATCGGAGCAGGTAAAAACAATTGCAATCAGTGCACTTAAAGTTCTGCTTCCAGTGGCGGCATGTGCAATCGTGATTGCTTTTATTATATCAATTGTCAGTTCGACCGGTTCGGAGGATGCAGACAGTGTGGCGAATCTTGATAAGAATTCAGAGACTGTGCAGTATACGGACGAGCCATTGCAGGAAAATGCTTACGAAGGTGTAAATGAGCTTATGGGCAGGTTTTTCAAGGCACTGGCTGAAGGCGATATGGACACGATTGTTGCATTGAGGGATTATAATGACGATACATCGCTGATTACATATGAAAAGCGAAGTGAGTATATTGAGGAATATACAAATGTTACTTGTTATACAAAACCGGGACTTGAGGAAAATTCCTTTTTTGTATATGTTTCTTATGATGTAAAGATTAAGGATATTGATACAATGGCACCGGGATTGAATGCGTTTTACGTCTATACTTCCGAGGACGGCAATCTGAAAATTGACGGCGATATGGAAAGTAATGTGGATGCAGCATTTAAACTGGTAACCAATCAGGATGACGTAGTGGATCTTTATAACAGGATTGATGTAGATTACAATACTGCTGTTGCATCGGATGAAGCACTCAATACGTTTATGGAAGAGCTGCCCGGTAAGGTGACGACATCAGTTGGGGAAGCGCTTGCGCAGCTTGAAGGACAGAATGAAGAAACTGCCACTGCACAGGAGAGTGAGGCAGGCGAGGCAGAGTCAACACAAGAGCCGCAGCCTGAGGAAGAGCAGCCGCAAAATCAGGCGGTCAACCAGCTTGTGCGTGCGACCGATACGGTCAATGTCCGCAAGTCCGACAGTGAGGAAGCGGACCGCATCGGCAAAGTATCGCCGGGAACGGAGCTGACGCGTATTGAAGAGCGAATCAACGGTTGGAGTAAAGTTATTTACGAGGGCAGTGAGGCATACATAAAGAGTGATTATCTTGAAGTCATTTCTTCTGAAGAGGCGGGCGAAGTGATCGGATCTGTGAAAGCGACCACGAACGTTAATGTCAGAAGCGCGGCAAGCCAGGATTCAGAGAAGCTTGGTGTAGCACAGGCGGATACTTCGTATGAGCTTTTGCAGGATTTGGGAGAATGGTACCGGATTAAATATAACGGCATCACAGGTTATGTGAAGGCGGAATTTTTTGAGTAACGTGTTGTAAAAGAAACCCATGCGGTCGAAATGACTGCATGGGCTTTGTATATCCTTTTCATAAGGTGGAAATAATAGGAATAACGAACGGTTTTCAGATTATGGAAAGGAATGGTTACCAGAATGAATCAAGATGACAGGGAAATTTTGAAGGCAGTGCAGAAGAATGCCGATATGGCAATTAAGACGATTGGCGTTGTGGCGGAGAAAACAAACAGTACGGCGCTTTCGCGCGAACTTGCGAAGGAAAAACTGATGTATTCCGTGATACAGAATAAAGCGACAGACAGGCTCAACAACGAGCAGGTGGACAGTTATCATCCGAGCGCTGCGAACGATTTGTTTCTTGCGGGCGGCATTCATATGAGTACGCTTGCGGACTGCAGCACCGGAAAACTTGCGGAGGTGGTGATACAAAACAGCAGCCGCGGACTGACGGGGATGTGGAAATCAATTAATCATCATCAGAATTACGGTAATACGTCAATGGAAATTGCAAAGGAATTTATGACGTTTGAGGAGAAAACAATTGCACGGCTGAAAAAATTTCTGTAAAGTCTGTCAAAGCTGCCGGAACAGAACGAAAGGAATGCTTGGAATGAGGTTGAATCAATATATTGCAGCGTGCGGCATTTGTTCCCGCAGGGAGGCAGATAAGCTGATAGGAGGCGGCAGGGTGTGCGTGAACGGACAGACTGCCGTAAGCGGTATGCAGGTGTCAGATGAAGACCTTGTGGAGGTGGACAAAAAAAACGTCAAGCCTTTGTCGGCAAAAGTGGTGCTGGCATACAATAAGCCTGTGGGCGTGACCTGCACTGAGAAGGATAGGCACGCTGAAAAGACGATTATTGAAGCCGTGAAATATCCGGTACGGCTGACATATGCCGGGCGTCTTGATAAGGAGTCGGAAGGGCTGATGATTATGACAAATGATGGCGCCCTGATTCAGAGAATGATGAAAGGGGCAAACTGCCATGAGAAGGAGTATATCGTAAAGGTTGATAAGGAGATTACGGACGGCTTTCTTGCGGCGATGGCAAACGGCGTATATTTAAAGGAACTGGACGAAACGACAAGACCATGCAGGATTGAACGGACGGGAAAATATACCTTTAAAATTATACTCACACAGGGCTTGAACAGGCAGATTAGAAGGATGTGCGGGCAGTTTGGCTATCATATAAAGCGTCTGGTTCGTGTGCGGATTATGAATATTGAGCTGGGCGCGTTAAAAACAGGAGCGTACAGGGAGATTCAGGGCGGGGAGCTGATGGAGTTGTACAGGCTTTGCAAACTGAAATAGGACAGACCGGCGGCGAAAGGAGCATGGGACAAAATGGCTGTGAATAAGGAAACAATACATAGAATGCAGGAACTTTCACAAAAGCTGAATGAGGCATCAAAGGCATATTATGCGCAGGACCGGGAGATTATGAGCAACCGTGAATATGACGCGCTCTATGAGGAGTTGGAGTCTTTGGAGCAGGAAACCGGCATGGTGCTTGCGGGAAGCCCTACCATGCGTGTGGGATATGAGGCGGTAGATGAGCTGCCCAAAGAGGCGCACGAAAGTCCGATGCTTTCTCTTGGAAAGACGAAGGAGCGGGAGGAACTGAAAAGCTGGCTTGGTGATAAGGAAGGGCTTTTAAGCTGGAAACTTGACGGACTGACGATTGTGCTGACGTATCAGAACGGCACGCTTGCAAAGGCGGTCACGCGTGGAAACGGCGAGGTCGGCGAGGTCATTACAAATAACGCGCGTGTTTTTCAAAATATTCCACTGAAAATAGCGTATCAGGGGGAACTGATTCTCCGCGGCGAGGCTGTTATCACATATGGTGATTTCGAGGCGATTAACAGTCGCATTGCGGATGCGGAGGCAAGGTATAAAAACCCCAGAAACCTGTGTTCTGGTTCCGTCAGGCAGTTGAATAATCAGATAACAGCCGAGCGGAATGTGCGGTTTTATGCGTTTTCCCTTGTGCAGGCACAGGAGAACGGGGTGTCCGTCGATTTTGAAAATTCGAGGGAAAAGCAGTTTGCATTTCTTGAAAAACAAGGCTTTGACGTGGTGCAGTATGTGCGGGTGAATCAGGATACTGTTGTTGAGGCGGTAGCGGATTACGAGAACCGTGTGGAAACATACGAGGTGCCTTCCGACGGTTTGGTGCTTATTTATGATGATATTGAATACGGGCGGTCGCTTGGGCGTACGGCTAAGTTTCCGCGGGATTCGATTGCGTTTAAGTGGGCGGACGAAGTCAGGGAGACTGTGTTAAAGGAGATTGAGTGGAGTCCGAGCCGTACGGGGCTGATTAATCCGATTGCCATTTTTGAACCCGTGGAGCTGGAGGGAACGACGGTAAGCCGTGCCTCTGTTCACAATATCAGCATTTTAAAAGGGCTAAGGCTTGGGATTGGCGACAGGATAACAGTCTATAAGGCGAATATGATTATTCCGCAGATTGATGAAAATTTAACAAACAGTGACACGATTGAGATACCCGAACATTGTCCGGTGTGCGGAGGGGATACACAGCTGCGCGCGGTGGGAGAGGTACAGTCGCTTTACTGCACAAATCCTGACTGCGAGGCAAAAAAAATCAAGTCGTTCACGCATTTTGTGGGGCGTGATGCCATGAATATTGACGGACTTTCGGAGGCGACGCTCGAAAAATTCATTGCCAAGGGGTTTATTCATCAGTACCGTGATATTTTCCATCTTGAGGAGCACTGTGATGCGATTATCGCGATGGAGGGGTTTGGTGAAAAGTCTTATAACCGGCTGATAGAAAGCATTGATGCGGCGAGAACAGTAGAGCTTCCCAAACTGATATACAGTCTTGGAATTCCCAATATCGGTCTTGCGAACGCAAAGGTCATTTGCAGATTTTATGATTATGATTTGGATGCCATGCGGAAAGCAGGAGCGGAGGAATTAAGCGCAATTGACGGTATTGGTGAGGTGATTGGAAGAGCGTTTGAGGATTATTTCGCCGTTGGGCAAAATCGGGAACGGTTTGACAATCTTTTAAAAGAGCTTACGATTAAGAAGGAAGAAACGGACGCCCAGGCGCAGACGCTTGCGGGAAAAACATTTGTGGTTACGGGAAGTCTTGCGCATTTTGACAGCAGGAATGCGCTTAAGGACTTGATTGAAAAACGGGGCGGCAAGGTGGCAGGCAGTGTTTCCGCAAAGACGGTGTGCCTGATTAACAGTGACATTGCGTCCTCTTC
>CAJTSD010000072.1 GCA_910578795.1 uncultured Lachnospiraceae bacterium | reverse complement strand
GCGGTACAGAGGCGTGGAAATTTTTGATTAAAAAACAAAAAGAAATTCTAAGACAGTAAAAGACACTGCCTAAGAATTTCTAAGTTTTGTTTCAAAGAACGCTAAAGACGAGCGTTCTTTACGATTTCAGAAAGAGAGGAGCATTGAACAAAATGAGCAGAATAAAACAGGCATTTGAAAACAAGAAGGCATTTATCGCATTTGTGACGGGAGGAGATCCTGACCTTGAGACGACGGAGGCGCTGATTCCGCAGATGGCGCAGGCGGGCGCGGACATCATCGAAATCGGCATTCCGTTTTCCGACCCGATTGCGGAGGGTGTTGTCATTCAGCAGGCAGATGAGCGGGCGCTTCGGGCACAGACAACGACCGACAAGCTGTTTGACATGGTAAAGCGGGTGCGCGGGCAGGTGGACGTTCCGCTTGTGTTTATGACCTACATCAATCCGATTTACACCTACGGCACGGAAAAATTTATGAAAAAGTGCGCGGAGTGCGGAATTGACGGTGTGATTGTGCCGGATGTGCCGTTTGAGGAAAGACAGGAGATAAAAGAAGCCTGTGACGCGCAGGGCGTAGAGCTGATTTCCATGATTGCGCCGACCTCAAAGGAACGCATCAATATGATTGCAAAGGAAGCCAGGGGCTTTCTCTATTGCGTTTCGTCGCTTGGCGTTACGGGTGTCAGAAACAACATTACATCAAATATCAGGGAAATGGTCCGTCAGGTGAAAAAGGTGTCCGATATTCCGTGTGCAGTCGGTTTTGGCATTTCCACGCCAAAGCAGGCGAGGGAGATGGCGGCGGTGTCGGACGGCGCGATTGTCGGGAGCGCGATTGTGAAAATTATTGCCAAATATGGGAAAAACTGCATCTCTCCGGTCTGTGATTATATTAAGGAGATGAAAGCGGCGGTGGAAGCGGCATAGAATAAAAGCCGGGTGTGTCATCACCCGACTTTTTTCGTGCGCGAACTTGCACAAATAAGAAAAGGTGTTATAATCGTATCTATAAAGCTTTGGTAACGATTTTTGAGAGAGAGGTCTGACACATATGAAAATCATCATAGCAGGAGACGGAAAGGTCGGTTCGACGCTGGCAAAGCAGCTTTCCGCTGAAGGATATGATTTGACGCTGATTGACGCAAAGGCAAAAGTGCTTGAGATGAGTGAGGAGCGCTATGACGTGATGGCGGTACAGGGAAACTGTGCGACGATGGAGACGCTTAACAATGCAAACGTGAAGGAGAGCGACCTTTTGATTGCGGTCACAAACGCTGACGAGGTCAACCTTCTGTGCTGTCTGCTTGCACATGGCATGAACCCGAAAATACATACGATTGCACGTGTACGCAATCCGGAATACACCAAACAGGTGTACGATATGCGCGAACTGTTTGGTATTTCCATGGTAATCAATCCGGAGGGAAGCGCGGCGCTTGAGATTGAGCGGCTTATCAAATACCCCGGCTTTTTAAAGCGCGACACGTTTGCAAAAGGAAGAGTGGAGATTGTGGAGCTGCGGATTGAGAGCGGTTCGAAGCTGTGCGATTTGACGCTGAATGATTTGGAGAGCGTGATTAAGTGTAATATTTTGGTTTGTGCTGTTTTGCGCGACGGAAAGGCAATTGCGCCGAACGGATTTTTTACGCTTAAGGAAAATGACAGGATTTTCGTGACGGCGTCACCTCAAAACCTTACGATTTTATTAAAAAATTTAGGCATTATCACGCACAAGGCGAAACAGGTCATGATTTGCGGAGGCGGCAGGGTAAGCTATTATTTGGCAAAGGCACTGATTGGCAGCGGCATTGCGGTCAAGATTATTGAAAGCGACAAGGAACGGTGTGTGCAGATTGCGACGCTGCTTCCCGAGGCAGATATTATTCACGGTGACGCAAGCAATGAGTTTTTGCTTGAAAGTGAGGGCATTGCAAAGTGCGATGTGCTTGTGACGTTGACGGGCGTGGACGAAATGAACACCATGGTTTCTCTGTATGGGCACAGTTGCAAAGTACCGCAGATTATCACAAAAATAGGGCGTATGGAAAACAGCACGCTTTTAAATTCGCTTCCGATAGGCAGTATTATCAGTCCGAAGTCGCTTTGCAGCAACGCGATTGTGCGCTACGTGCGTGCGCTGCGCAATCAGACAGGAGCCGCGCGTGCCATTCATTATATTGCGGACGGGCAGGCGGAGGCGATTGAATTTCTTGTGGATGAGGGCACCATGCATTGCGGAGAACCCTTAAAACAGCTTCATATCAAGAAAAATGTGCTGGTAGCGTCTATCACAAGCGGCTTTCGGCAGACCATCATACCAAACGGTGACTCTGTGTTTGAAAAGGGCAATATCGTGCTGATTGTTACGAGTGCAAAGCAGGTCATATACAGCTTAAACGATATATTTGAATAAAATGCGATAATGACAAGGATAATGGGATACGATTATGAACTATAAAATGATGGGGAAATTTATCAGCAGGATTTTGCTGGTGGAAGCTGTCTTTATGATACCGGCACTGCTGATCAGCATTTTTAATGAGGAAATAAAAAGCGTTATCGGATTTGTTTCCAGTATTGTGATTATTTTAGCGCTTGCAGGGATTTTACTGCTATTGTGCGGCAATTCATCGAAGGGATTCTACGCAAGGGAAGGACTTGTGTGCGTGGGAATGAGCTGGATTGTGATGAGCCTTTTGGGCTGTTTGCCGTTTTTTATATCCGGAGAAATCCCCAATTTTATGGATGCGCTGTTTGAAACGGTTTCTGGCTTTACGACGACAGGCGCTACTGTGATGAGTGAAATTGAAGATATGGCATGTGGAATGCTTTATTGGCGCAGCTTTACGCATTGGCTTGGCGGAATGGGAGTACTGGTGTTCGTGCTTGCGATTAGCTCCGTAGGTGACAGCAAAAGCGGTTTTACAATGCACCTTCTTCGGGCGGAAAGCCCAGGACCAAAGGTTGGAAAGCTTGTGCCGAAAATGAAAACGACGGCGGAGATTTTATATGCGATTTACATCATTCTCACTGTGCTGAATATTTTGTTTCTGCTGGCTGGAAAAATGCCGTTGTTTGATGCGGTCTGTACGGCATTTGGAACGGCAGGAACGGGCGGATTTGGGATTAAAAACGACAGTATTGCAAGCTATAGCCCCTATTTGCAGAATGTATGTACGGTATTTATGCTATTGTTTGGCGTCAATTTCAGCTGCTATTATATGCTTTTAATCAAACAGCTGAAAAGTGTGTGGAAGGATGAAGAGCTGCGTTTTTATGTTGGAATGGTTTTGGCAAGTATTGTTGTCATTGCATGGAATATTAGGGGGCTTTACGGTACGATTGAGGAAACGGTAAGACATGCGGCATTTCAAGTGGCAAGTATTGTGACGACTACGGGATTTGCCACAACGGATTTTGACATATGGCCGGCGCTTTCAAAAATGATTCTGCTCGCGCTGATGCTGGTTGGCGCCTGTGCGGGAAGTACGGGAGGCGGTTTTAAGTTTGCAAGGCTTCTTTTAATTTTAAAGAGTATTAAAAGAAATGTACGTCAGGTTTTACAACCGCAGAAAATACAGGTGGTGCGGGTAAACGGACAGCCTGTGGATGAGAAAATTTTGGATAATACAAATGCATATCTTGCGATTTATGTGATTATAATTGTTGTAAGCTGCATATTGGTAGCGGTAGACGGATTCTCCATGACAACCAATATTTCTGCCGTCATTGCCTGCTTCAACAACGTAGGTCCAGGTTTTGAGGCGGTGGGCGCTACCTGCAATTTTGCAGCATTTGGATATTTTTCAAAGCTGGTGCTGATAATTGACATGCTGGCAGGACGATTGGAAATATTTCCGATTTTTATTCTGTTTTCGGGCGCAGCTTGGAGGCACCGATAGAAGGCATGTTATGAATACGGATAGGAGGACATCATTTGTGGAAAAGGAAGAGGCGGTAAAACTGCTGGAGAAAAAAGGGTTAACAGTAGTGTATGAAAGTGGTGTGCCGATTGTAATTTATGAAGGCGGCGAGAAAGAAATGAAAGAAACTTATAAGACGGTAGCAGCTTTTTTAAAAGAAAAAGGATATGCGGCGAGCTTTGGAGTGCGGGCAGATGCAAAAAACAGACAGCAGTCTGTAAAATCATCATATGCACAGCTGCGGGAGAATGAGGACGGACAACTGAGTTTTGTAACGGATTGACGAATCCGCAAAATGCGATTATAATAATAACACTGGGTTAAAAAAATATCAGTAATTAATAGATTGGAGAGGTACAGGATGAAAAAGCTTGAGGAATACGTAAGAACAATCCCTGATTTTCCAGAGCCGGGCGTTATGTTCAGGGATGTGACGAGTGTTTTACAGGATGCGGACGGACTCCATCTTGCAATTGATACAATGCAGGATATGGTAAAGGATTTGGATTATGACGTAGTAGTGGGAGCAGAGTCAAGAGGATTTATTTTTGGCACACCGATTGCTTACAATAATCATAAGCCGTTTGTTCTTATCCGGAAAAAAGGAAAACTTCCGTCAGAAACGGTATCAGTCGATTATGATCTTGAGTATGGAAAAGCGACGATTGAGATGCACAAGGATTCTATAAAAGCAGGTCAAAAGGTGCTTGTTGTTGACGATCTGATTGCTACGGGCGGAACGACAGAAGCGATGATAAAGCTGATTGAATCACTTGGAGGGGAAGTTGTCGGCGTTGTTGTTATGATGGAGCTTGCAGGGTTAAAGGGACGCGAGAGGCTTGCAGGTTACAGGCTTGATTCAGCGATCGTTTATGAAGGAAAATAGAATAAAGGATTAGAATTGGTTTGGTGATATGTAGTGGCAGATGAAAAGCAGTTAAAGACGGGGACGTATGAGGATTCCTTAATCATAAGCGGAAGCAAGTCAGGTCCCCGGAGGACAGATGAGCGCAGAATTGAATATATCAAAGAATTCCAAAGCCCCGATACCCTTTATCAGGGGCTTATTCGGCGTGTGCAGAAATATCACCCTTCTGATGATATTTCGCTGATTGATAAAGCGTATGCCACGGCGTGCGAAGCGCATAAGGATCAGGTAAGAAAATCAGGGGAACCGTATATTATCCATCCGCTCTGCGTGGCAATTATCCTTGCGGATTTGGAGCTGGATAAAGAAACGATTATAGCAGGTCTTTTGCATGATGTGGTCGAGGACACCATTATGACAAATGAGGAACTGCAGGAACAGTTTGGTCCTGATGTGGAACTTTTAGTGGATGGTGTGACAAAGCTGGAGCAGCTGCAGTATACGGGAGATTCTGCCCCTGACCGCCCTACAAGCAGAGAGGAATTACAGGCGGAAAATTTAAGGAAAATGTTTCTTGCAATGGCAAAAGATATTCGTGTTATTTTGATTAAACTTGCCGACCGTCTTCACAATATGCGAACGTTAAAATATAAGTCCCCTGAGAGTCAGAAGCGGATTGCGAGAGAAACGCTTGACATTTATTCGCCGCTTGCGGAGAGACTTGGTATTTCAAAAATAAAGATAGAGCTTGATGATCTTTCGCTCAAATATCTTGAGCCGGAGGCTTATTATGATTTGGTGGAAAAAATTGCCCTGAGAAAAGATGCGCGTGAAAAGTATGTGCAGGAGTTGGTTGACGAGGTTACGGACCATATCGTAGGTGCAGGAATTGAGGCGCAGATTGACGGGCGGGTGAAGCACTTTTTCAGTATATATAAAAAAATGAAGAACCAAAATAAGACAATCGATCAGATTTATGATTTATTTGCGGTACGGATTATCGTTAAGTCATTAAAGGACTGTTATGCGGCGCTTGGCGTGATTCATGAGATGTATAAGCCGATGCCGGGACGCTTCAAGGACTTTATCGCGATGCCAAAGACCAATATGTACCAGTCGCTTCACACGACGCTGATTGGTCCTACGGGTACGCCTTTTGAGATACAGATTCGGACCTATGAGATGCATAGGGTAGCGGAGTATGGTATTGCTGCGCATTGGAAATATAAGGAAGAAAGCGACGGAAAGGTATCCAAAGGCGGTGAGGAGGAGAAGCTTGCGTGGCTAAGTCAGATTCTCGAATGGCAGCGTGATACGTCAGATAATAAGGAATTTGTGAAATTGTTAAAGAGTGATTTGGATTTATTTTCTGATCATGTTTATTGTTTTACGCCGTCTGGAGAGGTCAAAAATCTTCCGGCGGGTTCGACGCCGATTGATTTTGCGTACAGTATTCACAGTGCCGTTGGCAACAGGATGATTGGAGCGCGGGTAAACAGCAAGCTTGTTACGATTGATTATAAGATTAATAACGGAGACTGTATTGAGATTATTACCTCACAGAATTCCAAAGGACCGAGCCGTGACTGGCTCAATATTGTGAAATCTTCACAGGCGAAGAATAAGATTTCCCAGTGGTTTAAGAATGAATTTAAGGAAGAGAATGTCGTCAGGGGACGTGAGCTTTTGGCAAATTACTGTAAGTCAAAGAGTATCAATGCCCAGGAACTGCTTGTACCGGATTATCAAAATGAGGTTATGCACAAGTATGGATTCAATGACTGGGATGCACTGCTTGCGGCAGTCGGACACGGCGCGTTAAAGGAAGGGCAGGTAATCAACCGCCTGCAGGAACTTTATTCCAGAATGCATAAAAAGGAGATTACGGACAGTGAGCTTTTGGCATCTATCCAGGAAAGTGGTGCCAATAAGATGCGTCCGAAGGGGAAGGGCGGTATTGTCGTTAAGGGAACACATGATGTGGCAGTGCGGTTTTCCCGCTGTTGTGCACCGGTGCCGGGTGACGAAATCGTAGGCTTTGTCACAAGGGGACGCGGCGTGTCGATTCACCGGACGGATTGTGTCAACATTATCTGTCTGTCCGAGATTGAGCGTGCAAGGTTAATCAGTGCCGAGTGGCAGCACGAAACGGAAAATGAGAATGAGAAATATCTTACGGAAATCGCAATTTATGCGCATAACAGAAGCGGTTTGATTGCGGACATTTCAAAGACGCTGATGGAGAAAAATATTGATGTGATTTCCATGAATACAAGAACGAGTAAGCAGGGAATTGCCACACTGGCGATGTCATTTGAGATTGGCGGACGCGATGAGCTTCGGATGATTATCGAAAAATTGAAGATGATTGATAATGTGATTGATATTGAAAGGACTACGGGATAATGTAAAAATCAAAGATTTTTACATTGGCAAATTTGTGCAAAGGCACAAATTCGCAGGCTATGAGAGGAGTATGGTTATTGCTATGGCGGATTTAAAGGTAAAAAGAAGGGTACTTGGCGCCTGCCAGACAAACTGTTATTATGTCTATAGAGAGGGTGCGGATGAGATTGTAATCATCGATCCGGGCGATAACGGTGACGTGGTGTTTGCGGATGTAAAGAGCTTAGGCTTTGAAAAAATAGCAGGCATCCTTTTGACGCACGGACACGGTGACCATACAGGCGGCGTATTGGAGTTGAAACAGCTCAGCGGCGCAAAGGTGTACGCGTATGAAGACGAGGCGGAGATTTTAAAGGATCCGGAAAAGAACGTTTCACAGTGGTTTGGGAAGGGTTACGGATTTGAGGCGGACGTGTACCTGCATGATAAGCAGATGTTTACAATGGCGGGCGTGGAATTTGAGGTGATCCATACGCCGGGACATACAAAGGGTGGCTGTTGTTTTTACGTGAAAGATGATTTGACGCTGTTTTGCGGAGATACGATTTTTAACGGATCGGTGGGAAGAACAGATTTGTATTCGGGTTCCATGAGAGCGCTTGGTGATTCGATTCGTGAGAGGATTATGACGCTTCCTGATGAGGTGAAGCTTTATTCAGGACACGGTGATGCGACAACGGTAGGATATGAGAGAAAGTATAATCCATGCCTTGGATAGGCATGGATTTCTATTATGCGCAGACCCGTGCAGAGGAAATATGCCGCTTAGGCGGTGCACGGGTCGCGCAGCGAATAGGGAAGAGGAAAAGGTTTGGGAATGCAATGATCAAAATATATACGAACAGGGAAAATTATCAGTATGATTTACATGCGCTGTTTAAAGCATTTTATCCGGAACAAGAGGTGCGGGTATACGGCGAGGACGAATTTTGCGGTATAGAGAACGGTGACAAAATGGCTGCCATACATTTTGAGGATAGCCGGATAGAAGTCATGCTTGATATTGACGGGAAAAAACATTACACGAATGTGTATGAAAATGACATGTGTGTCACAAAAAAAGGACAGAAGCTTTCTGTTTATGAGGATTTATGTGATTATACGGGAAGAACGCTTCCTTGGGGGAATCTGACGGGGATTCGTCCAACGAAACTTGCAATGGGAATGCTGGCAGAGGGAGCATGTGATGATGAAATCATTGCGTGGATGAAAGCGGAACATGCGGTCAGTAACGAAAAGGCGTGGCTTAGTTTGGACATTGCAAAACGGGAAAAGAGGATTCTTGATAAAATTCATTATGAGAACGGATATAGTCTGTATATCGGGATTCCGTTCTGTCCGACAACGTGCCTTTATTGTTCGTTTACATCCTATCCGATTGCCCAGTGGAGAGAGCGTATCGACAATTATTTGGAAGCGCTTTTTCGGGAAATTGATTTTGTGTCAAAGGGATATCGGGATAAGATTCTTGACACGGTTTATATTGGCGGCGGCACGCCGACAACATTAGATGCGGCTGCTCTTGAGCGGTTGCTTTCGCGGATTCGGGAGCAGTTTGATTTTCGTCATGTGGTGGAATTTACGGTAGAGGCGGGACGGGCTGACAGCATTACAAGGGATAAGCTGGAGGTTTTAAAAAAATATGGCGTTACGCGTATTTCGGTAAATCCGCAGACCATGCGGGATGAAACGCTTAAAATGATAGGCAGGCAGCATACCGTAGAACAGGTAAAGGAGGCATTTTTACTTGCAAGGGAAGTCGGATTTGACAATATTAATATGGATATTATTTTAGGGCTTCCAGGGGAGCTTGAGGCGGATGTACAGTATACCATGGATGAGATTGCGAAACTGAATCCGGACAGCCTTACGGTTCATTCCCTGGCAATCAAGAGAGCGTCAAGGCTTAGTCAGTGGATTGTGGAAAACGGTATTGCTTCGTTGAAAAATACGGATAGTACCATGGAGATTGCAAGGATTGGTGCGGACCGGCTTGGTATGAATCCCTATTATCTTTACCGGCAGAAAAATATGTCGGGTAATTTTGAAAATGTCGGCTATGCGAGGGAAGGGAAGTACGGGATTTATAATATTCTCATAATGGAGGAAGTGCAGACCATCGTGGCATTAGGCGCCGGATCAATTACGAAACGGG
>CAJTSD010000071.1 GCA_910578795.1 uncultured Lachnospiraceae bacterium | reverse complement strand
TTGAAAGCATTTCAATCAGTATACCAATTCCCGTATATTTTGTGTTATAATGTTTTATGTGATTTTGTTTCTCTTATCAGGGTTTGTAATGCCTTGTGGGAGGATATAACACAAGGGATCGCTTTGCTTATGCCAATAAGGGCTATCGGTTCATGGATTTTTGTTCCTATATTATATTTGTTTGACAGGGCACCCGCAGGAGATGATGTGACAAAGTTTATAGTATCTTCTAGTATAGCTCCTTGGATAGTGGTGTTGGGTGCGATTGCACTTTTGGTTAGTTGTGTTTTTTTGCTTGGAAGAAAAAGGTTGTCCAAAACTATTGGAGTACAATTACACTTGAGGTATAAACTAGATAACCAATAAAAAGTTAATCTATAAATTTCGGCTTGCCTAAATAACCATTATCACAATTACAACAGAATAAGTAACACAGCATCAGAGTGTATAGAAACTAATCTATGCGCTCTATTTTATTGTAAAGCAGCAGAGAATATGGCAGAAACCAAAAACGAGCAACAACCCCAATAATCCACATCTACACTTTACAACCCTTGCCAATGGATATGCATTTGGAAGCATTGCAAAGCGCCGAAGAACCGGGCGGAGAACTGGATAAAACTTGGAATCAGCCGAAAATATGCATGGTCTACGGCATACACAGGGACAAGGATTGCCTATGTATGTCAGAGAGGTGCCATGAACATGGTTGTAACAAAAGAGAAACTAACCGGATTTGGATTAGTTTCGATGGTAGATTACGATTTTATCCGTTGAGTTGTACAAAGGTAATATGTTTTGCAATGAAATTATCAAAAATAGATTGCATTATAGCCTACAATATGTTAATATAGATATGCCTACAAAATGTTAAGATAAAAGGAGGACGATTGGATGCAGCAGATTTCGGAGTCGGAACTGGTACTGATGAAAATTATTTGGAAAAACGGGGGAACAGCATTATATTCTTATATTATGGAAGAATTGGAAAAAGACAGCAATGAGTGGAAGAAAAATACAGTGCTGACGCTGCTTTCCCGCCTGATTGAAAAAAAGTTTTTAAAGACGAAAAAAATCGGCAGGCGAAACGAGTACGCCGCGGTTGTGACACAGCAGGAATATCAGACAATGCAGACGCACAGCTTTTTGGACAAGGTGTATGGAGGGGACGTTAAGCATTTGGTGTCGGCCTTGGTGCAGCAGGAAATGCTCTCGACGGAGGATTTAAAGGAAATTGAAACGTTTTGGGAAAGCCAAAGCGGGAAAGAAACGGATTAACAGGCTGGTTTGGAAGGAGTGTGATTATGGAAATGGGTGAATGGTTAAAAGTAGTGCTGTCCCTGTCGCTGTCCGGAACGCTGCTGTTTCTCGTGCTGCTTGCATTGAAACGGTTATACGGTAAGCGTGTCAGTAAATGCTGGCAGTATTATATTTTATTAGCTGTCGCGCTGCGGTTTCTTGTTCCGTTTTCACCGGATACGACGATTGTCGGATTTTTGTTTGAGACTGCGCAAAATGCAGTGAAAAATGCGTCGGTAAATGCTGCGGCAGATACGGGAATGGGACGTACAGGCATAGGAGTGGAACATAACGACGTGATGAATGCGGACAGTCCGGTAATTGTGGGTAGTCAGCCGGTCTCAAATGGGAATCCTGCGTTTTCGGACAGCGGGACCGTGCAGCCTTCGGATGATATTTGGTTATATGCTTTCTTTGTATGGTCTGCGATTGCCCTGACGCTTATGATCCGAAAGGTGACGATATACCAAGGCTTTCTGCGCTATGTTAGAGCCGGAAGTCAGGAGGTGTCGGATTTAGAAACGTTGAATCTCTTATCGGACTGCATGGAAAACCTGCAAAACAGACGTACAGTCGGATTATACAAAAATCCGCTGATTGCATCACCGATGGCGGTCGGTTTTTTTCATCCGCGTATCATTTTACCAAAGCGGGCAGCAGGCGCACAGGAATTGCGCTACATTTTTACACATGAGCTGACGCACTTAAAACGATGGGATCTTGTGTATAAATGGATTGTTCAGATTGCGGTCTGCATGCACTGGTTTAATCCGTTTGTATATCTTTTGGAGCGGGAGGTTACAAGGGCGTGTGAGCTGTCCTGCGACGAGGCGGTGATACACACGCTGGATGACACGGAAAAGAAAGCGTACGGCGATACGCTGTTGTTGTTTCTGAAAACGGATGATGCGTACAAAAGTTCGCTCGCCTCGGTTACGCTGACGGAGGGGGCAAAAGAGTTAAAGGAAAGGTTGGGTGCAATTATGATGTTTCATAAAAGGTCGAAAGCGGTGACGACGGTAACAGTTGCCATGACAATACTGGTTTGCGTCTGCTTTCAGTCGCTTGGCGTCTATGCCATGCAGGGACGGGGGAAAAAGGCGGATTTCAAAGAGAAAACGGCTGAGGAGAAGCTGTTAGGGGAAGAACTGGCGGACGAGGCTTTGACAGAGGAACAGAAAGCGGATGAGAACGGCGAAAAGTCGTTGTATGACAGTGTTTTGTACGATGAGAACGACAACGCCTTCTATATTTTATATGACGGCGCGCAGATGATTGACGTACCGGATTCCTCATTTTCAGACGGGACAATCGGCATTGTTCTTGTGAGAGCGGACGGTTATACGTCATTGGGACCGTTTACGGAAGGGCAAAATTTAGCTGCACAGGTAAAACAGCAGTTAGACGTAGGAATGGCAAAGGGGTATTATACGCAGAGGGAGATGGATATTGCGCTAAAAGCCGCAAGACAAATTGAACTGTCCGACGGTTGGCGGAGGGAAAAGGAAAATCAAAAGCAAAATCAGGCGGGCGAGTATACCTTTATGCAGAGCGCATATTATGAAAAGCCGTTTGTGATTGTGTTGGCACAGAGCACGGGCACACGCAACATTATGCAGGACTTGGGAGAAGATCCAAACTCTGCGTATCAGAAGGAAATCACGCTTGCGGACGATTCGAAGCGGACTGTCTATTTCACGCAGGAGGCGGAGCAGGTGTGTCAGGCACATCAGGAGGCATATGCGGCAGTCGGAACGCTGCTTCACCAGATAGACACCCGCAATAGCGGCATGCAGATCAAGATGACGCTTGTCCGGCGGATTGATTACGTGGAAGAAAACCGTGTAACGGAGTATGTGCAGGAATGCTACGAAAAAGAGGATCTTTTGGGATTTTCCGCCGTGCTTGCCGCGGTAGATGAGACAGTGCGGACGCAGTGCTATGATAAGATTTACCGTACGGATCAGGTTGCGTTTTTTTCCGTAGCCGCAGATGCGATGAGCGCGGAGCAGCTTGCGCTTTATGCCGATCAGGCGTATGAGGATAATAAAATCGCGTTTTTTGCCATTCTGTGTGACCGGATAGGTACAGAACAGCTTCAGACCTTTGCGAACAGCAGTTATGAGCAGGGTGATATTGCCAAATTTTCCATTGTTGTGTCGCATTTGACAAGAGAGGAGCAAAAGGAGTGGCTTTTACGGGCACAGTCGGATAAAAAAATATCATTCGCTGCTGTTTTGGGGGACAAATTGAATGAATTTGATAATTTGAATGAATTTGATAATTTTAATGCCTTTAATGCCTTTGATGCATTTAACGCTTTTGAAGCCTTTGATTTCTAAGCGTTTCATCTGAAACGCAAACAGCCGAAATATAAAAAGTTCTTTGTTTCATCTTGCATAAAATTCGGATTTTCGTTAAGATATATAAGGAAAAACAAATAGGAGCAATGCGGCATGAAAACAGGACTGGTACTCGAGGGCGGCGCCATGCGCGGGGTGTACACGGCAGGCGTTTTGGATGTATTTATGGATCATGACATCGGCTTTGACGGGGTAATCGGCGTGTCGGCGGGGGCGCTGTTTGGCATTAATCTGTTGTCCAAACAGAAAGGGCGCGTGATACGCTATAATAAGAAATTTAACGGTGATAAGAATTATATGGGGTTTCGGCCGCTCTTAAAGACGGGAAACATTATTGACACGCAGTACGCATATTATACCGTGCCATCTAAGCTTGACGTGTTTGACAATGAGACGTTTATGGCGTCAAAGGTTCCGTTTTATGCGGTGGTGACAAACCTTGAGACAGGCGACGCCGAGTATATCCGGATAACGGACGCGTTTGCGCAGATGGAAACGCTGCGCGCGTCGGCGTCCATGCCGTTTGTGGCAAGACCGGTGGAAATTGACGGCAGGCGTTACATGGACGGAGCGGTCGCGGACAGCATTCCGTTTGAGAAGTTTTTGGAGATGGGATATGACAGGCTTGTGGTTGTTTTAACAAAGGACGCGGACTATATAAAAGGTCCGGTTTCCCCGTTTATGACAAAGGCGGTTTACGGCAAAAAATATGCCCGCTTTGAAAAAAAGCTGCGCGAACGGCACAGCAATTACAACAGTTGTGTGCAGCGGTTGAACGCGTTGGAAAAAGAGGGCGGTCTTTTCGTAATCCGTCCGTCCACGCGGATTAAAATGAGCAGGATTGAAAAAAATCCCGAAACGCTGCAAAGCATGTATGACCTTGGCGTAAAAGACGCAGGCGTACTGCTGGACAGGTTGAAAGATTATCTGCAAAAGGAGGGGGCGGCAGGCTTATGAAATTGATGATTGCGTCAGATATACACGGTTCGGCGTATTATTGCCGTCTTTTGCTGGAGGCATACGACAGGGAGCAGGCGGACAGGCTGCTGCTTTTGGGGGATTTGCTTTATCACGGACCGAGAAATGATTTGCCAAGGGACTATGCGCCAAAGGAAGTGATCGCGCTGCTGAATGCGCGCAAAAACAGCCTTTTGTGCGTGCGGGGAAATTGCGATACGGAGGTGGACCAAATGGTTTTGGACTTCCCGATTCTCGCTGATTATGCGCTTTTATCCGTGGATAGCATCACAATGTACGCCACGCACGGACATGTTTACAATCCCAAAAACCTGCCTCCGCTTTGTGACGGTGATATTTTGATAAACGGTCACACACATGTGCCAAAATGCATAGAATATGACAACTATATTTATATGAATCCGGGTTCGGTGTCTATCCCGAAGGAGGACTCATGGCATGGGTATATGACGCTGGAAAACGGCGTGTTTTTGTGGAAGGATTTGGACGGGAAGCAAAAAATGACGCAAAAAATGAAAAAAATGATTGACAGATGAAATAAAAGTGATTATGATAAATAAAAACGAACATGGTTAAAAACTGGTGATCAAGAGGAGTACATACTTTGGGAGATTTTCAGAGAGCCGCAGGCGGTGTGATTGCGGCAGTCAAAGAGGTATGGAATGGACTTGAGAAGGTGGGAGCAACGAGCCGACGGCTTTAGTAATGCCCAACGGGATTTCCGCCCGTTATCAAGGGAAAGCGTATGATAGTACGTGTGGAGAGAGGGTGCATTTTTATGTGCCAAATTAGGTGGTACCGCAGAAGGTTTAAGCTTTTGTCCTAGTAGCAATATTAGGATAAAAGCTTTTTTGCGTTTTAACAGGGAGGGTGAGGCTATGATAAAACCGACATACGAACAGGTAAAGCAATACGAAACAGATTACACATACGTCCCAGTCTGCAAGGAGATTTTGGCAGATGACATAACGCCAATCTTAATGCTTCGGAAGCTCGCGGCGCTTGATGAGCAATATTTCCTGCTTGAGAGCGTGGAGGGCGGAAGTCTTGGACGCTATTCCTTCTTAGGCTATCACCCGAAGCTTTCCGTTTCCTGCAAGGACGGCGTCACAAAGGTCAGGGAAAACGGCATGGTACGGATTGTGCCGGGGACGCCGAAAGAGGCGCTGGAGAGCATTCTTGCACAGTACCGCTCACCGCAGATGGAAGGGCTTCCGACATTTACGGGCGGTCTTGTCGGATATTTTGCATATGAGATGATACAGTACGCAGAGCCGAAGCTCAAAATCAAACAAAGCGACATCAACGATTGTGAGCTGATGATGTTTGATAAGCTTATTGTCTTTGACCAGCTTTGCCACAAGCTCTGCTTTATTACAAATATGCAGACCGCGGAAAAAGAGGAAGGCTACCAAAAAGCCGTGCAGGAGCTTGAGGCATTTGTGGAAACGATACGGCTTACGGAACCGGTTGCCTATGAGCCGCCGCTTCCGGCGCCAAAGTTTACCTGTAACCTCTCAAAAGAGGACTATTGCAAAATGGTTGAGAAAACAAAGCATTATATCAGAGAGGGCGATATTTTTCAGGGCGTGATTTCAAGGCGGTTTGAGGCGGACTATGACGGAAGCCTTTTGAATGCGTACCGCGTGCTGCGAACAACGAACCCGTCGCCGTACATGTATTACATGCAGATAAAGGATATGCAGATTGCGGGAACTTCCCCGGAAACAATGGTGAAGCTTACAGACAAAAGGCTTATGACATTTCCGGTGGCGGGTACAAGAAAACGCGGCGCAGACAAAGAAGAGGACTTCCATTTGGAACGGGAGCTGCTTGCGGACGAGAAGGAGTGTGCGGAGCATAACATGCTTGTGGATTTGGCAAGAAACGATATTGGAAGGATTGCAGCGTACGGCAGTGTAAAGGTTGAGGATTATATGGCAATTC
The DNA here is from genome assembly GCA_910578795.1 of uncultured Lachnospiraceae bacterium. Classification (GTDB taxonomy): domain Bacteria; phylum Bacillota; class Clostridia; order Lachnospirales; family Lachnospiraceae; genus COE1. Next base: position 4,950 of record CAJTSD010000071.1, on the reverse strand, counting down.
ATCGGTTTTCCAAGGTCATGCATATTGCAAGTACCGTGACAGGAACACTTGCGCAGGGAAAAACACCAACGGATACGATAGAAGCGCTGCTTCCGGCTGGAACGCTTTCCGGCGCGCCGAAATTCAGGGCATGTGAGATTATCGATGAACTGGAGCCTGTGGCAAGGGGGGTGTACGGCGGAGCAATCGGATACCTTGATTTTAGCGGAAACCTTGATGTATGCATTGCAATCCGGACGGCGGTAAAGAAAGGAAAAAAGGTTTACGTGCAGGCAGGTGCAGGAATTGTGGCGGACTCCGTACCCGAGAACGAATATCAGGAATGCGCGAACAAGGCGGGGGCTGTGATTGAGGCGGTCTGCATGGCAGAAACGCTTTGCAGGTAGTCTGCGGAAAGGAGCGGTAACATGATACTTTTGGTTGATAATTATGACAGCTTTTCCTTTAATCTGGTACAGATGCTTGGCACATTGCCTGGGGGAAAAGAGGAGCTTCGGGTAATCCGCAATGATGCGCTTGACGCATCAGAAATCATGGCGCTTGCACCGTCCCGTATCGTTTTGTCCCCGGGACCGGGAAAGCCTTGCGACGCGGGGGTGTGCGAGGCGCTGATAACGGAAGCGGCGGGAAAGATACCAATTCTTGGCGTGTGCTTAGGACATCAGGCAATCTGCGAGGTGTTTGGCGGGAAAATCACCTACGCGCCGCAATTAATGCATGGAAAGAAAAGCCGTGTGAGGGTAGACAACGAAAGCCAGATATTTCGGGGGCTTGCAGAGGAGCTTGAGGTGGCGAGGTATCATTCCCTTGTGGCGGCAAAGGAGCAGCTGCCGGACTGCCTTGAGGTAACGGCAGTTGACGAGGCGGGCGAGGTTATGGCAGTGCAGCATAAAACATGTGCGGTTTATGGTGTACAGTTTCACCCCGAGTCGATTATGACACCAAACGGGGGGCGCATGTTACAGAACTTTCTGCTTTGTGATACGCGGCACACTGGGATAAAAATGACACATGTGTCATAAATGCAGGAAGGTAACTGAGAGGATTTAATGCGATGATAAATAGTATGAATATAGAAAGGAAGCATTTGATATGATTATAGAAGCGACAAAGAAACTGGTGGAACGGGAAGATTTAACAGCGGCAGAGGCACAGCAGGTCATGGACGAAATTATGAGCGGAGAGGCGCAGGAGGTCAATATGGCGGCATTTCTCACAGCGCTTCGCATGAAGGGCGAGACGATTGAGGAAATTACGGCATGTGCAAAAAGCATGAGAAACCACGGTACGGCAGTGCCTGTGGACGGCGATGTGCTTGAGATTGTCGGAACGGGCGGCGATCAGTCCAATTCAATTAACATCAGCACCATTGCAAGTATTATCGTGGCAGCGGCAGGTTATAAGGTGGCAAAGCACGGAAACAGAAGCGTGTCAAGCAAGAGCGGCGCGGCGGACTGCCTGGAAGCGCTTGGTGCAAGGCTTGAGATGGAGCCGGAGCAGAATGCACGGATTTTGGAGGAAGGGAATTTCTGCTATATGCACGCACCGAAATACCACCCGGCAATGCGTTTTGTGGCGCCTGTCAGAAAAGGGACGGGGCTGCGCACAATCTTTAATATTTTGGGACCGCTTACCAACCCCGCACATGCTACGGTTGAACTGATGGGGGTATATAGTGAAGAGCTTGTGGAACCGCTTGCGCAGGTTTTGTGTAACCTTGGCGTAAAGCGTGGCATGGTTGTCTACGGGCAGGACCGGTTAGATGAGATTTCATTAAGTGCGCCGACAACGTGTGTGGAGATTGACAACGGTACGCTGAAAAAATATGAAATCACGCCGGAACAGTTCGGATTCACAAGATGCAGGAAAGAGGAATTGACGGGCGGCGACGGTGCGGAGAATGCAAGAATTGCGGAGCGTATTTTAAAAAATGAGGATACCGGCGCAAAAACGGAAGCGGTTCTGCTCAATGCGGGAGCTGCAATTTACCTGATGAATGGCGCAAAATCTGTTCAGGAGGGCGTTGAGAAGGCGCGCAAAACGCTTGAGAGCGGTAAGGCGTATGAGACATTGCAAAACTTTGTAAGGCTTACCAATGCAAGTTAAAGCTTATATGCACATGGGCGCTCTACTTGATTAGGAATGGAGGGGTTAAATGATACTGGATAATTTGGCGGCAGCGGCAAGGGCAAGGGTGGAACAGAAGAAATGCGTGGTTTCGTTTGAGGAGATAAAAAAGAGTGCAATACAGATTGCAGAACGTGAAAATGTGTTTGATTTTCCGTTTGAAAAAGCAATACTGACAGCATCGCAAAAAAATGGAATTGGTTTTATCTGTGAAGTAAAAAAGGCGTCGCCCTCAAAGGGAATGATTGCAGAGGACTTTCCATATCTTGAAATTGCGCGTGATTATGAGCTGGCAGGAGCGGACTGCATATCAGTGCTTACGGAACCGGATTATTTTCAGGGAGAAGACAGATTTTTACGGGAGATCAACAATATTGTATCCACTCCCACAATTAGGAAGGATTTTATTATTGATTCGTATATGATTTACGAGGCAAAGTGTCTGGGCGCTTCGTGTGTGCTTTTGATTGCGGCGCTGCTGGATACGGATACCATACGGGAGTATCAGGCAGTCTGCGACGCGCTTGGTCTTTCCGCACTGGTGGAGGCGCATGACGAGGCAGAGCTTGCAAGCGCATTAAGGGCGGGCGCGCGCATGGTTGGCGTCAATAACCGCGATTTGAGGACCTTTACGGTGGACATTCATAACAGCCTCCGGCTTAGGGAGCTGGTGCCAAAGGACATCTTGTTTGTGGCGGAGAGCGGCATCAAAACGGCAGATGATATTGAAACTTTGCGAAAGGCGGGGGCAAATGGCGTGCTGATTGGTGAAACGCTTATGCGAAGCAGTGACAAAAAGGCGATGCTAAAGGAGCTTAGAGGCGGGAAAGGAGCAGGGTTATCAATATGACGAAAGTAAAGATATGCGGTCTGAGAACGCTTGCGGACGTGGAGGCGGTAAACCGGTATCTGCCGGAATACGTGGGATTTGTATTTGCAGACACAAGACGCTTTGTGACAGATGAGCAGGCATTTTTAATGAAGAAGGCACTCGATAAAAAAATCAAATCCGTTGGCGTTTTTGTAGATGAACCACTTGCACATGTTGTCAGTTTGTGCAAAAATGGAATAATTGATGCCGCGCAGCTCCACGGCTCGGAGAGCGAGGCGTATATCAGGGAATTAAAACAAAAAACTGACATCTGTGTCATAAAGGCAACGCGGGTTCAGTCGCCGCGGCAGGTTTTACAAGTGATGTCCGATGAGGCGGACTATATGCTGTTTGATACGTATAAAAAAGGAGAGCCTGGAGGAACGGGAGAGCGGTTTTCGCTGGAAATACTGGAACAGTGCCTGCCGGATATGCATAAACCGTTTTTTGTCGCAGGCGGTCTTGACTGTGACAATGTATTAGAGGTGATTGGAAGAACCAAGTGCTTTGCCGTGGACGTGAGCAGCGGCGTGGAAACGAACGGCAAAAAAGAGGAGCAAAAAATAAAGCAGTTTATTGAAAAAGTCAGAGGTAAGGAAAGGTAGAAAATGGATATGGAAAAACGAAAGGGCAGATACGGCGAATACGGCGGACAGTACATACCGGAAACGCTTGTCCCCGCGGTGCAGGAGGTGGAGCGGGCGTATGAGCATTACAAAAACGATCCGGCATTTCAAAAGGAATTGCAGGATTTGCTTGAAAAGTACGCAGGCAGACCATCACTTTTGTATTATGCCGAGAAGATGACAAGGGATTTGGGCGGCGCAAAAATTTATTTAAAAAGAGAGGACCTGAATCATACGGGTTCACATAAAATCAACAACGTGCTTGGGCAGACGCTTTTGGCAAAAAAAATGGGCAAAAAGCGCGTGATTGCAGAAACCGGAGCGGGACAGCACGGCGTTGCGACGGCGACGGCAGCAGCGCTTATGGGACTGGAATGCGAGATTTTCATGGGAAAAGAGGACACGGACAGACAGGCGCTCAACTGTTACCGAATGGAGCTTTTGGGGGCAAAGGTGCACCCGGTCACATCGGGAACGATGACGCTGAAGGACGCGGTGAATGAGACGATGCGGGAGTGGGCATCAAGAATGGACGATACGTTTTATGTGCTGGGCTCCGTGATGGGACCGCACCCGTTTCCGATGATGGTGCGGGATTTTCAAAAGGTAATCGGAGAGGAGATTAAGCAGCAGCTTTTTGCGGCGGAGGGGAGGCTCCCCGACGCGGTGATTGCCTGCGTGGGCGGCGGAAGCAACGCGATGGGCGCTTTTTATGAGTTCATACCTGACACGAGTGTCAGATTAATCGGCTGCGAGGCGGCGGGGCTTGGTGTTGACAACCCGAAGAACGCGGCGACGGTCACAAACGGAAGCGTCGGTATTTTTCATGGCATGAAATCCATTTTCTGTCAGGACGAATACGGACAGATTGCACCGGTGTATTCCATTTCGGCAGGACTTGACTATCCGGGTATCGGACCAGAGCACGCAAGCTTGAATGAAACGGGACGTGCGCAGTATGTGCCTGTGACGGACGACGAGGCGGTGGAGGCGTTTGCGTATTTGTCGCGGACGGAAGGCATTATTCCGGCGATTGAGAGTGCACACGCGGTTGCATATGCAAAGAAAAACGCACATACATTCGATAAAGACCAAATTATCGTGGTCAATATTTCAGGGCGCGGCGATAAGGATGTGGCAGCAATTGCAAGATACAGGGGGGTGCAGATTTATGAGTAGGATAGCGCAGGCATTTTTAAACGGAAAAGCATTTATACCATTTGTGACGGGCGGCGACCCGGATTTGGAGACAAGCGAGAAGCTGCTGATAGCAATGCAGGAGGCGGGGGCGGATTTGATTGAAATTGGTGTTCCCTTCTCCGACCC
>CAJTSD010000070.1 GCA_910578795.1 uncultured Lachnospiraceae bacterium | reverse complement strand
ATTTCACCGTTTCCCGAACCCAATTGCAGCATTGCATACGCCGCAACCACAAACAGTATAAAAATCCCGCGTGTTTTTATCAGCTTTATATCTTTTATCAATAAACCCTTCATATCGAAAACCCTCCAAAAAAAATATTTTTCCATAATAACTGTCAAGTCTGCACAGGAAATGTAATGCCATATATGGTATTACATTCTCTTAAACATTAAGAAACTCTTAAGCTGTGTCTAAATCGAATTTTATTTGATTTACAGCTTTAGTGTTTCTTAATGTTTTGAATACGCATCATCAAATCCAAACCGCAATTCTCAACCACAACATCCGGATAATTTTCCACATAAAACTGCTTCTGATTCGTAATGCAGTTATACCCAAACTCCTCCTCAAAGCTGTCTATAATATACGTCTTGTCAAGCTTCTCAAACTGACTGCGTGTCGCTTTAATCAACCCATAGCTGCCCAAAATCACATCCGTATCCTCATGCATGACAATCCTGCCCTTGTCAATCATGTAAACGTCGTCGCAAATCCCCTCCAAATCGCTTGAAATATGGGAACTAATCAAGATACTGCGCTCCTCCGTTTCCATATATTCCTGCAGCATTTCCAAAATCTCATCGCGCACAATCACGTCGAGTCCCGCCGTCGGCTCGTCGAGCACCAGCAAATCCGCATTATGTGACAGTGCTGTCAGGATTTGCAGCTTGCGCTTCATTCCCGTCGAAAATTCCTTGATTTTTTTCTTTAACGGCAATCCCATACGCTCACACTCCGACACAAATTTTTCCTTCGAAAAATCATGATACATTGCGGCAAGCATCGGCACATAATCCTTTATCGTCAGATACCCGCCAAATCCTGAATCCGCAAGCACCACGCCAATCCGTTCCCTGTCCTTCACCGTCAGGTCACGTATATTTTTCCCAAACAACTCCACAACGCCGCCGTCTGTTTTTATCAGTCCAAGCATTGCCTTAAACGCCGTCGTTTTTCCTGCTCCGTTTCTGCCGATAATCCCTGTGACCTGTCCTGTTGGTATTTCGAACGAACATTCCAAACAAAAATCTTTATATTGTTTTTTTACATTTTCCAGTTTTACCATGATAATCCCCCATTCTTATAGAACCCTGTCGTTTTGTTTTATTTTCCTGTTAAAATGCGCAGGTTTGACAGTCTGACTTTCTCCGCCTTTACGTTTACGGCGATTGTTTATACCTGAAAAAATACCAGCGGTCAGTACACTAACTGTCGGAAAGAATAATCTCAAACATCTCCCTGATGTCCTCATTTCCAAGTCCGCAGCTTCGTGCCTTCCGAATCGCGCCCTCAAGCTCCGCCTCCACTTCCTTTTTCCTTTCCTCCAAAAGCTGCGCCTGATTTGCGCAGGTAACAAAGCTGCCCTTTCCATGCACCGTGACGATAAAGCCCTCTGCCTCAAGCTGGTCATACGCCTTTTTCACCGTCAGCGCACTCACCTTTAAATCCTTTGCCAGCGTCCTGACCGACGGCAGCATTGCTTCCTCCAAAAGCTCGCCATGCACGATTTTATCTTTAATCCGCTCCACAATCTGCTCATAAATCGGCTGCATGGCATTGTGATTGATAATCAGGTTCATTGCAAACCTCCTCTCTTGATATAAACAGTATATAACAGTACGCTACTGTTGTCAACTGTTTTATACTGTTTATTTTTCACTAAAAAAACATTTACATACGCATTATCATATAACCTGAAAAGAAAGATTCTACGAATATATAAGAAGAAAAAGAACAGCACATGCCGATGCAAATTTCCAATTTTAAAGGGCAGTGCAAAACGCACTGCCCTTTTTATTCCCCTACTCAATTAACGCTTTCTTCTTTATGCCAAGCGCAATCCGCACCAGCTCCTCACGCCTGCTAACCCCTGTCTTTTCAAAAATATTAGAAACATGTTTTTTCACTGTTGTTTCAGAAATATACAGCATCTGCGCGATTTCCCCGTTGGATTTCCCCTCCGCAACCAGCCCTGCAATCTCAAGCTCACGCTTCGTCAATCCAAACTCCTGAAACCGCTTTGCAAAATCCAAGTCCCCCCGCGCCGCCACACCTGTCTGCGTATCCTGCACCACCGCGGATTTCTCGAACTTCTCTGAAAAAACAATCTGCAGACAAAAACCATATAGCAGCGGTCGAAAACTCATCGCAATATCGCTCAAAAACGTTTCACTGCCCGCACTGTTCTGCAATCCCACAAACATCAGTAAAAGCGTCTGTATCAGCCCCGCCTCTATCGCCTTTCTGCCAAAAATATACCAAAATTCCCTGCGGTCAATCCCCTTCTCGTAAAACGGAACCGTCAAAACCGCCGTGCCAAGCACGAAAAGAAGAAAAAGCCTAAGGTCGATCAGCTTCAGCAGATTAAAATCAAGCGCCGCAGCAAGAATAAGGATGTACAGAATAATCGAAAGGGAAACCTGCCATTTTCTCTTCATCATTACCCTCCATTTCAATATGTCACCTTATTCTGACTGCTTTACATCAAAATTCATGCTCTCCTGCTCCACACTGTCCGCTATGTTGTTATTTTCTTCACAAAGTTCGTGAAACCGCCTCTTAAGCCTTGCCCGCAGCGGCAGTAAAACAACCGTTACCATCGACGCATAGCACAAGGGAATTGAACCGACAGCAATATACTTCATTGCCAGCAACACGTCCAACTCACCCGGAAAATTCAAAAAAGTATTCATTGTCGGTACCAAAAAGCCAAAAATTCCCGCGGTCCAAAAAGCCTTCATTGCAAACGACACCGCTTCCATCGCACGCAGAAGCTCCGCACGTTTCACAGGTTTCTTCATCTTTGCACCAAGCCGGAACGCATTGTTGAAATCCTTCATCTCCCCTGCGATTATCATCATCGGCAGTACAAGCAAAGCAAGTGTGGTAATTGTCGGCATATCAATAAAATAAACAATATTGCTAAGCCCGCCGCCCGTGCAGAAACCCATAAAAAGAATACACAATGCCAAGAACACTAAAATAGATAATAAATACATAATCCTTCCTCCTTTTTACCTTATCATGAAAAATTAACAAGCTTGTTATCTGATTTTAGCATTCCCGTACTGTATATTCCATACTTCTAAAGTCGTATTTTCGGTAGTAATCAACCTACTTTTTGCGTTTCACAAACAGCTGTACCTCATACGGATTCAAATACTCTTCCCGCTCGCCCTCAATCATTTCATACCAATCATGCAGATGATACACCTGCTCGTCATCCGTATGATTAATCACAAACAACCAAACCTGATCCTGTGTTTCGCGCGTCATCATCTCTACTCCATCCGCCGCTGTTCCCAGTGTTTCGACATTGCTGCGCCGTTTAAAATACGCCAGCAAATCCTCCATAAGCTCTTCGCCCGGTTCCGTTCCAACATACCACGCAATGCCGTTGCCATATTCATTTTCCGTAATCGCGGGGGACTGCCTGTAGAAACCTGTGGAATACTCTGCCAGTGCCTTAGCGTCCCTAAGTTCAATAATATCGCACCATTTTTTAACCACATATTCCTTTTTTCCATAAAGCACACCGCCCGTTGTTCCCAGCAGACAGTCATACTCCGGTATTGTAATCCCGCAAAGATCGCCAAGCCGCCCGGGAAGCTCCCGGTCTGTCATACACAAATTCGTCGCGTCCTTCACTCCCGTACGCATCGTCAGCACCAAATGCCCGCCGTTTTCCACATAATCAAAATAATGCTGCTCAAGCTGCGGCGTCATCAAATACTGAAGCGGCGCAATTACCAGCTTATATCCCGACAAATCATCCATATCCTGCACAAAATCGACAGGAACTTTCTTCTCAAAAAACGCCCTGTAATATTTATAAAGCTCCTTCACATATGTAAGCTTTGGATGATGCGGCTGAATCTGAAAAGCATAATTCTGCCGGAAACTATGCACAATCGCCACCTCAGGCTTCGGAATACTTCCCTCCAATACATCCATATGTTTTGAAAACGTTTCCGTCAAATGCTTTAACTCATCGTAAATACGCCCCGGTTTTCCGCTGTGTCCCAAAATACCATGCCAAAATTGTTCTGTTCCCACGGCACAAGTACGCCACCGGAAAAAAACGACTGCATCCGCGCCATGTGCTACTGACTGCATTGCCCGCGCTGACACCTGCCCCGGCTTTGGCAGTCTTCCCATAATCTCCCAGCCTGCTATTCCCGACTGCTGCTCCATAATCCAAAACGGCTGCTTTTTATAACTGCGCACCACATCATGCGCCGCCGCTGTCTCATACTCCGGCTGGTTTGGCTGATTCTGCCAATGTCCGCCCGGATAGACATCATTCGACACGAAATCCAAGAGCGCACCTAAATCGTAGTAATTCACCTTATCATCAAAGCACATATAATTATGCGTGATAAAATGATTCGGACAATTTCTGCGAATAATATCAGCCTGCCATTTTGCAAAATCCACAATCAGATCAGAGCAAAAGCATTTCCAGTCAAGCATCGCCGATGGGTTTTCTCCTGCCGCCGTAATCAGCGGCGTTCTTATTTGGGCAAACTTATTATAACCCTGGCTCCAAAATGCCGTACCCCATGCATCATTTAGACGTTCTATTTTTCCGTATTTCTGCAAAAGCCATTTTTGGAAATTCAGCCGGCAGGAACCGCACATACACAAATCTGCATGTGAATTTCCCAGTTCATTATCAATCTGCCACCCGATAACACCCGGATTATCCGCAAATTTTTCTGACATTGCTGTCACAAATCGTTTAATGTGCTCACGATACGTTTTGTTTGACTGACAGCAATGGTGCCTTCCGCCAAAAAACCTGCGCCTGCCCTCTCTGTCTATGGGTTGTATTTCCGGATTTTTTTCTATAATCCAAGCAGGGGGAGCCGCTGTAGGCGTACCAAGTATGGTCTTAATTCCATATTGATTCAGCAGATTTACTGCCTCCTCAAGCCATGCAAAATGAAACACGCCCTCCTGCGGCTCCATTTTAAACCACGAAAACTCAGCCATGCGCACAACCTGCACACCCATATCCTTCATTAACTGCGCGTCTGTTTCCCAACGTTCCCGGGGCCAATGCTCAGGGTAATAATCGACGCCAAAATGTATGCTCATTTCAATAACCATACTCCTTTCCCAACATTACCTTGCATCCTCCAAAGTCTGCATATACTGAAACTATGCAAAAAGCGCAAGCAGCAAAAGAATCACGACTGCTGCTGCCGCAAACACCGCAGGCTTAAACCACTTCCAGCGCGCCGTGTGGGGCACCTTATCAAGCACAATATCGAGAAGCCCGAAAAACAAAAACAGCCACAGCGGCAAAAATCCCTTTACTACTCCTTTTTCACCCACAATTGTACATATAAGCAGACTGATTGCCGCACCCAAAAGTGCAATAACCGCCGCAGGATAAATTTTATTGCGTAAGATATTTTTCAATTTCGTCTAAAACCTCCTGTGTCCCCCAAAAATCATTATGTCCGATTTCGTCAATTGTCACAAAATTGCAGCCTTTCTTATACTGTTCAAAAAGTCTTACAGAGCTTTCATATGGCACTTCCTCATCCATATTTGACGCCAAAAGCAACGGTTTTACGTTTACATTTTCCGCAAATTTTACCGACCTCATTTTAAAGCTGACAAGCGCCTTCAACGGACCATGAAAAATATCCGCATAGCTGTTATACAAATCATAGCCGTCCGCATATGGCGCCATCAAAATCAAGCCCGCGGGCTGCCTTTGGCTCGCCACATAATTAGCTACACCTGTTCCAAGGCTGTATCCCATCAACGTTATTTTGCTCACATCTTCCCTGTTCATCAGACAATCGTACGCACTAAGCCCCATGCGCTTAAAGCTGTCCTCCGAGGAAACACCCTCACTAATTCCATAGCCAGGATAATCAATACATGCAAAATGATAACCGTCAAATGCAGAACGTATGTTTTCATTCTCAAAAAGCTGAAGCACTCTTCCTGCCGCATCCTCGCCATTTCCACTAAAATAGAGCACCGTAGGAGCATTCCCCTGCGCATTATGCAGAAACCAGCCGTGAAGCGTGCCGTTTGCCGTCTCAAAACGAAGCTCCTCAACAGTTCCGTTTGCCGCATATGCCTTCAGACGTTTTTCCGCACGCTCATTATGCACAGGCGCAAAAAGCATCACAGGCGCAAAGGCACAGATTGTAGTTGCCAAAAATGCAATCAGGGCAAACAGAATAAACAATTCGTTTGCCAAAAGCTTTTTTGTAAATCCTACTTTTTGAATTACAAAATCATATATTATTTTGAGAGCAAATATCACAGCCGCAGCGCCCAAAATAGAAATTCCAAGTGTCCGCACATTTTGATTGCGAAACAGAATAAACCATATAAGCGTTACCGCCACGCTCCCCACTAGTCCTATTAATGCGGATTTCTTAAATTTATTTAATTTCTCTATCAGAGTGCTCATTTTTTATATTAATCCCTCTCACTGTCTGCATTTGTTACTGTTAATAAGTATTTCAGATTTTCATCACTAAATTCTCAACAAGTTTCGCGCAATGTGCCGCCGCCGCACGCTCAAACTCGGGATAATCCATATGCGCACTGCCGTCCGCCTTGTCTGAAATGGCACGAAGCACTACATATGGAATCTTGTTTAAAAATGCTGCATGTGCAATCGCAGCGCCTTCCATTTCTGTACACGAAGCATTAAAAAGCGTAATCAGCCTGTCTTTTGTATCCCCGTCCGAAACGAACCGGTCACCGCTGACAACACGTCCCTCGTATACATCAATTTCCGGATTAACTTCCGCGCATACCGCTTTTGCCTGCTGTGCAAGCGTTCTGTCCGCTTTAAAAAACGAAGTTTCCATCTGCGGAATAATGCCCGGCTCATAGCCAAGCGCCGTCACGTCCATATCATGCTCGCACGCATCTGTCGAAACAACAATGTCACCGATATTGATTTCTGCGCGCAGCGAGCCTGCCACGCCTGTGTTAATCACTGCATCCACATTGAATAAATCCGCCAAAATCTGTACGCACATTCCTGCGTTTACCTTTCCGATACCGCACTGGACAATCACCACGTCTTTCCCGTTTAAAACGCCCTCATGGAATTTCATTCCTGCCTTTTCGACAACATTTTTTACATCCGTTTTAGATTTTAATTCTGCAACCTCAAGCTCCATTGCACCGATAATTCCTATTTTATTCATACCCTTTTTTCCTTTCGTTTATGATTTTAAAAATTAATATTCCGCAGTGCGCTCGAAAAGCTTTCGGCACTGCTCATTGTTATCGCGGATAGACCAGCCGGTCTTCCTTAATATCATAAAGCACATTGTCCAAATACCGCTTTGCAAGATAATTTGCCATGCCAAGGTTCATGTCCAAATAATTCCCGCAGTCCTTCGGGCTTGCACCCGGCACCTCGTCCTTAAAGTCACGGATAAACTCATACAGTTCTGTCATAAGAGGCACAATATCTTTCGACTCATAATCCCCCGCGAGCAACAGATAAAATCCCGTCCGGCACCCCATCGGTCCAAAGTAAATTGTCTTCTCACCATACTCCTTGTGATTTCGCAAAAATGTCGCCGCCAAATGCTCAATCGTGTGCACCTCCGCCGTATTCATAACAGGCTCCTCGTTCGGTGAGGTCATTCTAAGGTCAAACGTCGTAACCATGTTATCGCCCACCTTGTCCTTGCGCGATACATACACCCCCGGCTGCAATTTGATGTGGTCAATTGTAAAGCTTGTTATTTTTTCCATAAAAATAATCTCCTTTCTTATATGTAATGCACGCAGTCGCGTCATTTACCCGTTCATCAATGTAAGCGTTTCTTCAAAAGAGATACAATCTGCATATCTCCCGTTCCATATAAAATCATTATAATAGTGATACGTCATTTCAGCAGTCATAAACGTATTATCAAATGTGCTGTTTGCATTCGCTGGAACAATCATTTTAAATCCATGTTCAAAACCGCATTTTACGGCTGCATCAATACAATAATCCGTTTGCAGACCAACAACAATAATCGTATTCTCCTCTTTCTTTTTTAGGTATTCCAATAATCCCGTTTTGTTAAAAGGACTATTCACATTTTTGTCAAAAATCAATTCTCCGTCAGCAGGCTCAAATTCCTGATATATTTCAAATCCGTCCGTTCCCTTTGTGAATGCACTCCCGCTTCCGTCATCATGTCTGACGTAGATGACCTCAATCTTTCGCTCCCGAGCCGCCCTTATCAATTCTTTAATATGGCTTTCAAAAAGCGGAAACTCATATAAGTCCGTATTTGTAATCAACTTTTGCGTATCAACCACCAAAAGCACCATATGCATTATCTCCTTCTATATAGAAATGGCGGGAAATGCTTCCCGCCTGCAATAATCCAAAGAGCCATCGCCCAAATCAAAGCTGTACTGCATCACAGCCTATATTCAATTCATATTATACGGTACCTATATATAACTTGCAAGCGTTTTTTCCTTGATTTGCAGTTAATGATTTATAGTTAATCTGTAATAGTAACAAATACATAGAAACATCGGGAATTACTGTTTTATCATCATTTCCTGCCATTGATATTGAACGCTGTCGCCAAATACGTGGTATAAACGGTCTTTATCAAGATCTGTTTTTCCCATATCTTCTATCGGAAATGCATTCATATCACCTTCCCGTTCCATCACGCCATTTAGCTTGTTAAATGAAAGCTTGTCGCGCTTAGTACTTCTTTGCCCGAACTCGTGACATCCGTTACTGTCGCGAGAAAAGGCAACGGATAAAACGCTCAAGCGTCTGCATGGTGCGCTGTTATTGGCGGAGTATGCCGTATACTTTACGGCAATCCTGCGTTAGCCACAGCTAACATGCCTGCCGCAAAATGACAAAAACACGATGTTAATTTTCAGAAACCTGCAAAATGTATGCCAAGGTTGACAAATTGACAATCTAAATTGCTTGAATCCAAAGAAATTTTATTGTAGGCTGAAAAAAAGGAGGCAAGGTAACATGAAATTCAACGAAAAACTATTAAAGCTCAGAAAAGAAAAGGGACTTTCGCAGGAAGAACTGGGAATGGAAATGCAGGTGTCAAGGCAGACGGTTTCAAAGTGGGAGGCAGGACAGTCATATCCTGATTTTACCAGGTTAGTTATGTTAAGTGATTTTTTTGATATGACCTTAGATGAACTTGTGAAAGATATTGACGTGCAGGAAGTAAGAGAAAATTCGCTTACAAGTGAGAAAATAGATTCTATTTATCGAGTTTCCCAAAACGTGGATTCGATACTTCAAAACAAAACACTGAAAAACATTTTAAAAGGGGTAGCATGGTTTATCGTGGGCAGTTGTATTTTGATATGCCTCGTTGCGGCAGTTTCCCTTATTCTGCATATGATTTATCCGGAAAGCAATACATTTTGGCGTACCTATTAGTTATGGCAAAACCCAAATCAGAATTTTTGATAAGCGAAACAGCGGTAAAACCATCATACAATTTTACCGCTGTTTTTTATTCCTGTTGCCTAATCAATCCTTAAAAAAATGAAAAACAGCCCCCCGTCAAACCTCCCGGTAAAAATCGTCCCGCAGTTCGGACATTACCAAATAACACGTTTTCCCATAAAGCAATTTCGCAGGAACACGCCATGGCTCCCCGTAATAAAAATTGTCTGCCGCGAGCACTCCGTCCGCATAAATCTGCGCCACATCATATTGGTCGGGAATTTCCACAAACCCGCCCGCGCCTAAAGCCGTAATCTTTTTCCATGTTCGCTTCCGCGCGCCGCCAAGACAAAGTTCCCCGGCATAGGGCGGCGCAAAGGGCTCTTTCACTGTCTCAAATACCGCCTTTGCCTGTGTAAACGAACGCTCTACAACAACATGCTCAAACGCCGAACCGTTCCACACGTCATACGAAAAATCACCATCTTGCACCGCATGGATTCCGTCCTCACACATATAAAGGTCGCAGTTATCCCCGATATAAAGCCTGCCCGAAAGCTTGCGGGCAAAGCGCGCACGATCCCACGAAAGCGCCACAAGCTGTATGTCATTCACCCTGACAACACTGTCTGTTTTTGGTCGGAAACACGGGTCCTGCGCAAAGCAAAACTCTGCTTCCACGCCGTCAATCGCGGCAAAAAACCAAGTATTTTCGAGCCTGCAAAGCGGCTGCGCCGTCGCATATTCCAACAGATTTCCCGACAAATCCATGCGAAACGGCAGGAAAAAACTGACCTCACCGCACACGTCAATCGGCGGAAATTCCACAACGCCTGTATCAATGACAGCCCCTTTCACATCAGAAAGCTTCGCCAAACGCTGATAATGATTGACAAACACAAACCCGCTCTTTCCGTCCGTGCGCATACAGTACCGCAGCGACGCCAAATCCTCCGCAGCAACTGCCGTGCGCGCATCCACCGTCTTCATTGGCGCAAGCACATCCCCAAAGTCGTTCACAAACAGATGAAGCAGATTGGTCAAACGGTACTGCTCGCGAATTTCGCCGTATTCCGAAATCGGCGCCTGAAAATCGTACGACAAAATCGAATAATCGTTCGGATACCTCGTCGCCTTGGACTCGTTTAATGTCGATAAGCTGCCGATTTTGTTGGTGCCGCCCTTGTACATATAATACCCGACAAGATTGTTGCCAGAGCCAAGCTTTACCAGCGAAAGCGCATAAATGTCCATGCCGCTAATCCGCGGTCGTCTGTGGTGCGTCACCTGCATTCCGCCGCCCAATTCACAGGTTGCAAACGGATAGTTCTCGTACGGCAGACACCACCCGTCCGCGTCCGTCTTTGCAATCAAATCCCTGCCAATCGCCGCGTCATTGCGCGTCGTGTCAAACACGTAATGCGGGGAAAGCGGCAGCCTGTCGGTGTGCTCTGTCCATGGTGCCTCAGGGTATGCACCGAACACGGGAACGACCTCGTCCACGGGGATTTTGGCGCCGTAGGCGCTGTTCCAGCCTGTCACTGTGTAAATTGGCGCGTGAAAGCCTATTGCAAGTGCCAGCTTTTTGAGTTCGAATAAATGTTCTGCATTGTCGGTCAGTTCGTTTTCAAACTGAATGCCGATAATGTTTCCGCCGTCCTGATAAAACAAGCCTTGTACCTGTTCATAAATCTCCTCATACCAAATCCGTACTTTTTCCATGTAGTCCTTGTTGTTGTCGCGCAGCTTGTAGGGCTTTTGCAGGAGCCAGTCAGGGAATGCACCGTTTCTGCATTCGCCGTGCGCCCACGGACCGATGCGCAGAACCACGTCCAAGTCTGCGCGCTGCGTTTCCATGATAAATTGGCGAACATCCCTATCGCCTGTAAAGTCAAACTGTCCCTCAGTTTCCTCGTGGTATATCCAAAACAAGTATGTCGCGACGACGGTGATGCCGCCTGCTTTCATTTTGCAAAGTTCCCTGTACCAGTTTTCGCGTGCGTCGCGCACAAAATGATATTCGCCCATCACGCCAATCCACGGCTTTCCTGCGCGTGTAAAATATTGGCTTGTCACGTTGATGGTTTCCCCGTTTGGGTTTTTGCCGCCCATGTTAAGGTGGTTTGTCAAAAGGGGGGATTTTTGATATTGGTTGAATTGGTATTTCATTTTTGCCTCCATTTTTTTGTTCCTTCTATATATTTATAGCTTACCCTTCATGATACCTTACTAAGCACATCATGAAGCCCCGCGTGGCATTTGTCAAGCTCGAGTCCTGCTTGGACATATCTCAAAGACGTGATGAACGGCAAGACTACAATCCCGGCAAAGGCATGGAAAGAAGAATACACCATGCTGATTGCCGAGAGGAAAACGCTCAATCAGCGGTATCTTGCATTGAAAGAGGAAGTGAAAGAAGCGGAGAATATCAGAAAGAGCGTTTACAGTATCTTGCGGCAGGAACA
>CAJTSD010000069.1 GCA_910578795.1 uncultured Lachnospiraceae bacterium | reverse complement strand
TATATTTATGTTTCCAAGTACATCAATGTAGTTAAGAACAACCGCGCCTATTCCCTGCCTAATCAGGATCCGGCAAACTGTATCACGTTCGATCGGGCGGTTGAGGTTTGCTATAACAAGGGCGCAGGGTGGCATCTTATGACGGCGGCAGAATGGGGCGTATTGCATAATCTCATTACGGCAGCAGGATTAGAGCCGCGCGGCAATACGGCGCAGGGAAAGTCACATATAAAGGCGTATGAAAGGGGCGTATTAAGCCCGCAGAACCCTACAAACGTATACCGGACATTGACCGGCACTGGAGGCAAGAATTGGGAGGCGTTGGGCGTAAATGATATTGTCGGAAACGTGCATAAATGGGTTGTGGCGCGTTTGGTAAATGGGGAAATTCAGATCGTGCCGAACAACAACGCAGCGATCCATAATACCGATTTAAGCGCGAATAGCGCAGCATGGCGGGCAATCATGCCAAACGGTACATTGGTTGCGCCGGGGACGGCAGGAACGCTGAAATTTGACTATACCGGCAATCCCGCCAACGGTACGGCGGCATTTCATATTACAACCACATTAGAGCATCAGCAGGCAGACGATAACGCCGGATATGGCGCAAAGGATTTTGGAACGCTGACAGCAAAAACCGGCGTAACGATCCCCGATCTGTTAAAAGCCCTTGCATTTTTCCCGAACAGCGACAAGACCGGCAGAGGGTTTATGTATTTCCGCAACAATGGGGAGCGGTTGCTTCTTCGTGGCGGTTCTTATGGTGATGGCGGCTTCGCAGGGGAGGCTTTCGGCAATTTCGCCGACCCGCGTTCTAGCTCCGATGTGCATGTGGGGCTGTTTTCCGCTTATGTGGATCCTGCGCTTTATGCTTGATCCTTGTGGCGTATGCGGCAGCATACGCCTATTTTTTTGAGAGGCTAAAAAGATGCAGAGAAATTTTAGGGCAACGGCAAAGCCGCCCGATCCGAAGGTGGATCTGCTGATTTTCAAGAAAGCGCGGGAAATGATTGCATACGGCAATGATTGTCTGTATAACAAACAATTCCCGCGCAAGTATCGCGTTGGAAACGCGATCGGAGCGCAGATCGAAAGGGCGATGTATGACATTTTGGACGGACTGACAGAGGCGGCGACAAAGGAACACAAGAAAACGGCATTGACGCAGGTAGATCACAAAATACTGTATTTGCGGCAGCTTTTAATTACGGCGGTGGATCCGAAAATGAATACCGCCGCCGTTTTAATACCGCTTGACAGTCAAAGAAAGTGGTGCGAAATGTTGGAGGAAATGGGTAAAATTTTAGGTAGTTGGCTTAAAAAGCTAAATTCATAAAGCAAACTATGGGGAATATGCCGTAACGGTTGCTTATTCGTGGCGGTAATTATGGTAATGGCGGCAACGCAGGAGAGGCTAACGGCAATTTCAACAACCCGCGTTCTAACTCCAATGTGAATGTGGGGCTGTTTTCCGCTTTTCTCATATAGTCAGATTGCGCCGCAACACGCGGGCGGCGCAGCGTACAGAGAGAAGAAAAGGGGCATATTTCCCTGCCTGCAGGGGTGCGGGCAAAACAAAAATTTCCATGAATACGGTTAGTAGCAAAAGCGAAAGGCGTAACGCATGGAGTATTAAGGCAATAAAAGTATGAAAAAATTTAATGTAACCTATGAACAGATTACAAGCTATACAAATATTTATGCAGCTTATTTAGATGCACGAAAAGGAAAAAGTGAACGCAATGAAATTATGCGCTTTTCAGTAGAACTTGACAGCAATTTAAACAGCTTATACAAGGAACTGGAGGAAGGGCGTTACAAAGTAGGCGGGTACAGAATTATTTATATTTATGTGCCAAAGAAACGGCTTATTATGGCGTTACAGTTTCGGGATCGTGTTCTGCAATGGGCTATTTATAGGGTACTCAATCCACTTTATGAGAAAACCTACATAAAAGACAGTTACGCTTGTATCAAGGACAGAGGCAGAGAAAAGGCGGCGGCAAGGCTGCAATATTGGTTACGGCAGGTAGACAGAAAGCCGGAACAATACTATTACTTGAAACTTGACATATCGAAATTCTTTTACCGAGTGGATCACGAAATACTGTTAGAGATTTTGAAACGCCGGATCAAGGATCCGAGGCTGATAAATCTATTCAGTATCATTATAAATTCGGAGAAAAGAGCCTTCGGGTTGCCGTTGGGCGTGGATCCTTGTGAAGTAGATCCGCGCGAAATGCTATTTGATAAGGGTATGCCGATCGGTAATCTGACAAGTCAGATGTTTGCAAATATCTACATGAACGAAATGGATCAGTACATCAAGCATGAATTACGCATAAAGCATTTGATCCGGTATGCAGATGATACGGTTATTTTGGTGGAGAGCAAAGAGAAGGCGCATTGGGCGTTAGGGAAAATAGAAACTTTCCTGCTTGAAAAATTGCGGCTAAATCTGAACAGCAAAACCGCCATAAGACCGGCAAGCTGCAATGTTGATTTTGTGGGGTATGTGATAAACAAAGACGAAATACGGCTAAGATCCGCGACAGTTAAAAGAATGAGATCCCGCATAAAGTACATTGTGAAAGCATACGAGCGCGGAGAAATGACTTTAAAGGAAGTGAACGCAACCATGCAAAGCTATTTCGGGCTGCTAAAGCATTGCACAAATGCGGGGCTGAAAGAAAACATCATAAACGGTTTTGTGCTGCATTGCACCGATGCGGCGCGGGCTAAAGCACTGGAAAGCCGATAGGCTTTATTTTTTTGCAAAGAAAAGGAGGCAGACAATGAAAGAATTTTTTGCAGCAATGAGGACACCGGACGCGGCAGGTTTGAGCGTGTCGGCATTTTTTACGGCGGTAGCGGCGGCATTGGGAAAGATACCGGTTATTCTGATCTTATTCATGGCGGCGGTTGTGATTGATTATGTGACCGGTTGGATCAAGGCAAAGTATTTTTTGCGGGATTGGAACTCTAAAACCGGATTGCAGGGCATCATCAAGAAAGTTATGTATTTCGTGATGATCGGAACCGCCTTTTTGATCGGGTGGGGCATTAAGGAAATGGGAGCGGGCGCAGGGTTGAATTTAGATTTTGCTATGCTGATCGGTTGGTATGTTACCGCTGTTATGCTTGTGAATGAGTTTACAAGCATTTTAGAAAACCTTTATGTAATCATGCCGGAGAAGGTGCCGGTTTGGCTGATAAAAACATTAAAGATTGCAGATGAAAAGATCGAGGGCAAGATCAATGATTTGGTTTGCAAAAATCAGAATTGCGAAACCTGCGAATTAAAAGATCGCTGCAATCTGAAAAAAGAGGGAGGCGCGGCAGATGAAAATTAACGAGTTGGCAGCAAAGGCGGCGGGCATCATTTTTGACAATGAAGGAAACTATGGCAGCGTAAATAAAAATGACAATGGGGCGGTTTCAGTCGGAAGGCTGCAATGGCATGGCGGCAGAGCCGCCGCCCTGCTTAAAAAGATCATAAGCGCGGAGCCGGACGCAAAAAGCATTTTAGGCGGTGCGCTTTATGGGGAAATTACCGGAGGCGCAAATTGGGCGGCGCGTATCGTTACCGCAGCAGAGGCGGCAAAGCTGAAAGCGATTTTAACAACCAAAGCGGGGAAAGCGGCGCAGGACGAGCAGGCGATCGCAGATGTGGAAAGCTACATCAAAAAGGGGCAGAGTTACGGCTTGACCGATGCGGGCGCACTGATCTATTTCGCGGACGGCGTAAACCAGTACGGAACCGCCTCCGCGTTATGGAAAAAGATCGCGGCAGAGGCGTTAAAGGGCGCGGGCGATGTGCGGGCAATGTATGAGGCAACCATAAAACACACAAATAAATATCTGACACGCCGCAAAAAGGTATATGAAAAGGTGGCGGCGATGCAGGAAAAGGAGGACACCATGACGGAAAAACAGTTAAGGGAAAAGGCAGTAAATACCGCGAAAGCGTGGGCGGGCTGCAAGGAGAGCAACGGAACGCATAAAAAGATCATTGACCTTTACAATTCTGTAAAGCCCCTGCCGCGCGGGTATGCGGTAAAGTATAATGATGCGTGGTGCGCGACATTTGTTAGCGCGGTAGGCATCGCGGCGGGATTGTCAAGAATTATCCTGCGTGAATGTGGGTGCGGCGCAATGATCGATCTCTACAAGGCGGCGGGGCGTTGGCAGGAAAATGATGCTTATGTGCCGAGCGCGGGCGATGTGGTTTTTTATGACTGGCAGGACACCGGCAAGGGCGACAATACCGGCTATCCGGATCACGTTGGTTTGGTGTGCGGCGTTTCCGGCAGCACTATTAAAGTGATCGAGGGAAATAAAAATGATGCGGTGGAATACCGCGATTTGCCGGTAAACGGCAGGTACATCAGGGGTTACGGATTGCCGGACTATAAGAGCATGGCAACGGCAGCAGAACCGGAGAAACCGGCAGCACCGGCGAAAAAGAGCGTTGCGGAAGTGGCGCGGGAAGTAAAAGACGGTAAATGGGGTAACAATCCCGACAGAAAGAAACGGTTAGAGGCAGCGGGCTATAATTACGCCGAAGTGCAGGCGGCGGTTAATGCCCTTATGAACGGATCCGGAGCGGCAACATACACCGTAAAGAAAGGCGATACGTTGAGCGCGATCGCAAAGAAACATAATACAACGGTTGCCGCCCTTGCAAAGCTGAATAACATTAAAAATGTAAATGTTATCAACGTGGGGCAGGTTTTAAAGTTGAGATAAGGAGGCACACATGGCAGAAAACAAGGCAAGCAGGGCGGCAGGAGAGGCGCAGGAGCCGCCCAAAAAGGAAAAGGCATATAAAGTTACCTGCGGCACATTTAAAGCCCGAAATGAGGCGTTGCAGAGGGCAGCAGAGGCAAGCAGGGCGGGCGTTCATGTGTCGCTGACAATCTGCAAGACGGAGTATAGCCTGCTTTATGCCGAGGGCATGACGAAAGCAGAGGCAGAGGCGGCAAAAAAGGCAATCGAGGCGAAAAAGGTAAAAGCCGAGGTTTCCGAACAGTAAAGAAAATGTAATTGCAATGTTGGGGTATGGCGCAGGCTGTACCCCTTTATTTTTGTGCGCGGAAATATTTTTTAAAATATTACGCAATATGTATTGACATATTGCGTAATATGTAATATAATGAATATATCAAATAAAGAAACGGAGGATATAGGAATGTATATAGACGGAATGAAAAGTATTGAATTATCAAACGGACAGATTGTGGAAGTCCTTAAAAATTTAAAAGACACAATCGAATTTATGAAAGATTGCTATATTGAAAACAAGGATTATCTTGACGATGATAGCAGCCTTTATGTTGAATATAAAGACGGCAGCTATTATTATTTATCGGGATCCGTTGAAGAAGGCAAATTTAAAAGAACAGGAATTAAAACAGTTATAGAAGATAATCCGCGTACTTATACAGTGTATGGAAAATGGAAAGCAATAAAAACAGATGATAATGACGATGATGAAAATTGTTGCTATATCATTGAGCCGGTATAAAAGAATAGGAGGGCAGGAAAATGGCAGAGTATAGCGTATTGGTACAAGCCGCAATCAAAGAGGCACAGCAGACGGCGGCAGAGCAAAGGAAGAAAGCCACAGTTTCGGAAATATACGAAGGGCGGCTACTGGAAACGGAATACATAAAGCGCGGCGGCGCGATTTGGCAGCAAATAAGGGTTGACGGAAAAGTAACAAGCGAAAACAGAGTATATAAAGTAAATTCTGATAAACCATATACAAGGGGTTTCGGGCGGTATTGGTATTTGGACGATGAGGCAAAAGAGGCGATGCAGGCAGTTTTATAAAATTTGAAAATATTACGCAATATGTATTGACATATTGCGTAATATGCGTTATAATATTCATGTAAACAGTTAAGGGGCGACACAAAGGAAAGGAAACAAGCCCCATGATAAAGTTAATAGAAGTTTTGGCAGAAATAGCAATAGTAACGGTCATTGTCTTAGAGATAATCAAGGACATAAAAAATAGGGTTGACAGCGACCAAACCGACAACCCTAAAGACGATAAAGAGCAGTAGTAACTAAGTAACCAAAGCCCCTTAACTGATTTACATTATATCATGGGAGCCGGAAAAGTCAAGAAGGGAGGGCTGAAATTGCGATCCAACAATGAGTTTAACCAAATTGCATACCAAAACGACTATATCAAAGAAAAGTACGACCGGATCAATTTAACGGTGCCAAAGGGCAGAAAGGAGGAAATAAAGAGAAGGGCAGCAGCAGCGGGAAAGAGCGTAAACGAATATATAAACAGCTTAATTGATGATGATATGAAATAAAAAGGTTTGGCGCGTGTAAAGGGCGGCAGGTAGACTATTACCCGCCGCCCTTCGGCGTGTGCAGAAAGGAAGATGATACAATTTTATGAAATCTTTTAAACAATTTACATATAATGACCGGTTGCGGTTGGAGGTATTGGTTAAGGCAAAGCATACACCAAAAGAGATTGCGGAAATTCTACATTTCCATATAAGCACGATTTATAGGGAATTAGACCGAGGGCAGTTTGAGGCGTTAAATTCGGATCTTACAAAAGAAATGAGATATAGCCCCGACATAGCGCAGCAGCATAAAGAGGAGGTTTTAGCTGCAAAGGGCGCGGATCTGAAAATCGGGAATGAGCAGGCATTTGCTGACCGGATAGAGGAAATCATAATCAATGAGGGGTACAGTCCTGCGGCGGCACTGGCAAAAGTGAAAGCTGAAGGATATGATTTTTCAATATGCGTAACCACTCTATACAGTTACATTGATAAGGGCGTTTTTCTGAATTTGACAATGAAACACCTGCCGGAAAAGAGGAAAGGGAAAAAGAAACATAAGCGGAAAACCACACAAAAGCGGGCAACAAAAGGGGAGAGCATCGAGAACAGACCGGACGAAATAGACACGCGGGAGGAATTTGGGCATTGGGAAATGGATACCGTTGTAGGGGCGCGGGGAGTTTCTAAAAAATCTTTATTGGTACTGACAGAGAGAAAAACGCGCAAGGAAATTATTTTTTTACTGAAAGAGCATACATCGGCAGCAGTTGTAAAGGCATTAGACCGGTTGGAAAGGAAGTTAGGAAAGAAATTTAGGGAAATCTTTAAAAGTATAACCGTAGACAATGGATCGGAATTTGCGGATTGGGAAGGCATGGAGCGATCCAAGCGCAGCAAGAAGAAAAGGACAAAAATATATTACTGTCACCCATATAGCAGTTGGGAGCGTGGCAGCAATGAGAACCAAAACAAATTAGTACGCCGTCACATTCCAAAGGGCGTAAATTTTGATGATAAGACGCAGGGGGATATTGACGACATAGCGGAATGGATCAATAACTACCCGCGCCGCCTGCATGAGTATAAGACGGCAGAGGAATTATATAATAAGGAACTGGAAAAGATTGCAGCATAGAACGAATGTTTGTTACGCAAGCAACCTTTATTTCGTGCGCCCATTTTTAGGCATCGCAGAAAGCGATCCGGATCCGGATCTGCATCGCACCATAACCAAAACTTTTATTATGTGAAAATTACACAACAAACCACACTATTTATTGTGCGTATTGCTGAAAGCGAAAAAATCAAAAAAATTTTCGCATTTAATGTTGACATTTTCAAAGTGACAAAAAAACTAAAAAAATAATTGACAATATTAGGAACGGAAAGTATAATAATAAAGCATGCGTGTAAAAGTATGCATGTAATGTGCCTAATTGACTTGGCATTTAGTGAGATTATATAGGAGGTGAAAAAGAATGCCAACATTTAACCAATTAGTAAGAAAAGGACGTCAGGAAACAGTTAAGAAGTCTACTGCACCGGCACTTCAGAGAGGGTATAACTCTTTGAGGAAGAAAGCTACTGATACATCTGCTCCTCAGAAGAGAGGCGTTTGTACGGCAGTTAAGACAGCAACACCTAAGAAGCCTAATTCAGCGCTTAGAAAAATTGCTAGAGTTCGTCTTTCAAACGGAATGGAAGTGACAAGCTACATCCCTGGAGAAGGTCACAACTTACAGGAGCATAGTGTTGTTCTGATCAGAGGCGGACGTGTTAAGGACTTACCTGGTACAAGATACCACATTATCAGAGGTACGCTTGATACTGCAGGAGTTGCTAACAGAAAGCAGGCTCGCTCTAAGTATGGAGCTAAGAGACCGAAAGCAGGCAAGTAATTGTCTGTCATGTACCACAAAAAACTAATTAGTGTTGGGGTTCTGATTTAATACCTTTGGAATAAAGAAATGTTAAAATAGAAAACCGCGCGAACACAAAGTTTTATTCATGTGAGTACCGTTGATTTAATCAAGTGGCGTAAAATCCGTATTAAAATTGAATTAAAAGGATTTCGCTATTCATAATTAAGGAGGGAAGAACCGTGCCACGTAAAGGACATATTCAAAAAAGAGATGTATTGGCAGATCCTATTTACGGGAACAAGGTAGTTACAAAGCTCATCAATAACGTAATGTTGGATGGTAAGAAGGGTGTAGCTCAGAAAATCGTATATGGGGCATTTGCCAGAGTAGAAGAAAAGGCGCAGAAGCCTGCGGTGGATGTATTTGAGGCAGCAATGAACAATATTATGCCGTTGCTTGAGTGTAAGGCAAGACGTATCGGTGGCGCTACGTATCAGGTACCCCTTGAGGTAAAGCCTGAGCGTCGTCAGACATTAGGTCTTCGTTGGCTGGTGTTTTTCGCACGTAAGAGAGGCGAAAAGACAATGGAAGAGAGGCTTGCGAACGAGATTTTGGATGCATCAAATAATACGGGTGCATCTGTAAAGAGAAAAGAAGATATGCACAAGATGGCAGAGGCAAACAAGGCTTTTGCACATTATCGTTTTTAAGTGCATAGTGAGATGTGATGTGCAAAATCCTCGGCTTTTGCATATTACTGATTCTAATTTTCTGTGTTTATTATTAAGGAGGAAGAACATTGGCTGGAAGAGAATATCCTTTAGACAGGACCAGAAACATTGGTATTATGGCTCATATCGATGCTGGTAAGACTACTCTAACAGAGCGTATCTTATACTATACCGGTGTTAATTATAAGATTGGTGATACACATGAAGGTACTGCTACAATGGACTGGATGGAGCAGGAACAGGAAAGAGGTATCACGATTACATCAGCCGCTACTACATGTCATTGGACACATCAGGAGAACGCGAAGGTTCAGGAAGGTGCTTTGGAGCATCGTATCAACATTATTGATACACCGGGTCACGTAGACTTCACTGTGGAAGTTGAGCGTTCGCTTCGTGTACTTGACGGTGCCGTAGGTGTTTTCTGTGCAAAGGGCGGTGTTGAACCGCAGTCAGAGAATGTATGGCGTCAGGCTGATACCTACAATGTACCTAGAATGGCATTTATCAACAAGATGGATATCTTGGGCGCTAATTTCTATGGTGCGGTAGACCAGATTAGAACAAGATTAGGTAAAAATGCAATTATTCTTCAGATACCAATTGGTAAAGAAGATGATTTTAAAGGGATTATCGATTTAATGGAAATGAAGGCTTACATCTACAACGATGATAAGGGCGAGGATATTTCCATTGTGGAGATTCCTGCTGATATGGCAGACGACGCGGAGCTTTATCATTCGGAAATGATAGAGAAAATCTGTGAATTGGATGATGATTTGACCATGATGTATCTTGAGGGTGAGGAGCCTTCCGTAGAGCAGCTAAAGGCGGTTCTTAGAAAAGGTACATGTGAATGTACGGCAGTTCCCGTTTGCTGCGGTTCTGCATACAGAAACAAGGGCGTTCAGAAGCTTCTTGACGCAATCCTTGACTTTATGCCGGCTCCGACAGACATTCCGGCGATTAAGGGTACGGATTTGGACGGCAACGAAGTAGAGCGTCATTCTTCGGATGATGAACCGTTCTCAGCACTTGCATTTAAGATTATGGCAGATCCGTTTGTTGGTAAGCTTGCATTCTTCAGAGTTTACTCTGGTACAATGAATTCAGGTTCTTATGTATTAAATGCGACGAAGGACAAGAAAGAGCGTGTAGGACGTATTTTACAGATGCACGCAAACAAGAGACAGGAGTTGGACAAGGTTTATTCCGGTGATATTGCGGCAGCGGTTGGATTTAAATTTACAACGACCGGTGATACAATCTGTGATGAGCAGCATCCAGTAATCCTTGAGTCAATGGAATTCCCTGAACCGGTTATCGAGCTGGCAATTGAGCCGAAGACGAAGGCAGGACAGGGCAAGATGGGCGAAGCGCTTGCAAAGCTTGCGGAGGAGGACCCGACATTCCGTGCACATACAAATCCGGAAACAGGGCAGACCATTATCGCAGGTATGGGCGAGCTGCATCTTGAGATTATTGTAGACAGACTTCTTCGTGAGTTTAAGGTGGAAGCAAACGTTGGTGCGCCTCAGGTTGCATACAAGGAAGCAATTACGAAAGAAGTGGATATTGATTCGAAGTATGCAAAGCAGTCCGGTGGACGTGGACAATACGGTCACTGTAAAGTTAAGTTTGCACCGATGGATGCAAACGGCGAAGAGCTTTTCAAATTCGAGTCTTCCGTTGTCGGCGGTGCGATTCCGAAGGAATACATTCCGGCAGTCGGCGAAGGTATCGAAGAGGCGACAAAGGCAGGTATCCTTGGTGGATTCCCTGTTGTGGGCGTATATGCGAACGTATATGATGGTTCATACCATGAAGTGGACTCTTCAGAAATGGCATTCCACATTGCAGGTTCACTTGCATTTAAGGAAGCGATGCAGAAGGCAGCTCCCGTGCTTCTTGAGCCGATTATGAAGGTTGAGGTAACAATGCCTGAGGAGTATATGGGTGATGTTATCGGTGACATTAACTCACGTCGTGGACGTATTGAGGGTATGGACGATCTTGGCGGCGGAAAAATCGTTAGAGGTTATGTTCCTCTTGCTGAGATGTTCGGCTATTCTACGGATTTACGTTCTAAGACGCAGGGGCGTGGAAACTACTCAATGTTCTTTGAGAAGTATGAGCAGGTTCCAAAGAATGTTCAGGATAAGGTGCTTGCTGCTAAGAAGGGCTGATAAAATCGTTTGAAACAGCAGTATTTTATAAATAATACTTGAAAATCCCAGTATTTTCTAATATAATTAGGCTTAGTTGGGTAAGGTTTTATGTAGAATGAAACTGAATTAATTTATTAATAACTATTTTAAGGAGGACTTTTAAAATGGCAAAGGCTAAATTTGAAAGAAGTAAACCCCATTGTAACATTGGTACAATTGGACACGTTGACCACGGCAAGACAACTTTAACAGCAGCAATCACAAAGGTTTTGGCTGAGAGAGTTGCAGGTAACGTAGCAACAGATTTTGAGAACATCGATAAGGCTCCGGAAGAGAGAGAGCGTGGTATCACAATCAATACAGCACACGTTGAGTATGAAACAGACAAGAGACATTATGCACACGTTGACTGCCCGGGACATGCTGACTATGTAAAGAACATGATTACAGGCGCTGCACAGATGGACGGCGCAATCCTTGTTGTTGCTGCAACAGATGGTGTTATGGCACAGACAAAGGAGCATATCCTTCTTTCTCGTCAGGTAGGTGTACCTAAGATTGTTGTATTCATGAACAAGTGTGATATGGTTGACGATCCTGAGTTACTTGAGCTTGTTGAGATGGAAATCACAGAGCAGCTTGAGGAGTATGAGTTCACGGATTGCCCGATTATCAAGGGTTCTGCTTTGAAGGCTCTTGAAGATCCCAGCAGCGAGTGGGGCGACAAGATTATCGAGCTGATGAATACAGTTGATGAGCATATTCCTGATCCTGTACGTGAGACAGATAAGCCGTTCCTGATGCCGATCGAGGACATTTTCACAATCACAGGTCGTGGTACGGTTGCTACAGGTAGA
Source organism: uncultured Lachnospiraceae bacterium (assembly GCA_910578795.1). Classification (GTDB taxonomy): domain Bacteria; phylum Bacillota; class Clostridia; order Lachnospirales; family Lachnospiraceae; genus COE1. The sequence goes on along the minus strand of CAJTSD010000069.1, from coordinate 1,987 downwards.
GTTGAGCGTGGTACGCTCCATGTTAACGAGGAAGTTGAAATCGTTGGTATCAGCGAGGAGACAAAGAAGACTGTTTGTACAGGTATCGAGATGTTCCGTAAGCTTCTTGACGAGGCTCAGGCTGGTGATAACATTGGTGCGCTTCTCCGTGGTATTCAGAGAACAGAAATCCAGAGAGGACAGGTTCTTGCAAAACCGGGTACGGTTACATGCCACAGAAAGTTCACAGCTCAGGTTTACGTATTGACAAAGGACGAGGGTGGACGTCATACACCGTTCTTCAACAACTACAGACCGCAGTTCTATTTCAGAACAACGGACGTTACAGGTGTTTGTAACCTTCCTGAGGGTACAGAGATGTGTATGCCTGGCGATAACGTTGAGATGACGATTGAGTTGATTCACCCGATCGCTATGGAGCAGGGACTTACGTTCGCTATCCGTGAGGGTGGTAGGACTGTTGGATCAGGCCGTGTTGCTACAATCATTGAGTAATTACAATTTATTCAGTAAAATCAAGGCTTTCGGGGATTTCTCCGAAAGCCTTTTTACATGAAAAATAACTTAGTGGGTTGCCTGTGCTTCTATAATGCTTCTAAAATATTTAGAAATTAATTAGTTGTAGAATTCATAATTAATTTCCTCGTTGTATTGAGTTATTGTAAGTACATTTGATTATACACGTTATTTACTGCTTCGGCATAAAGGGAAAACGAATGTTTTTTATTTCCCTCATTGATATTTTTCAGATAGAGATATTCTTCTTTGATGTAAGACCACCCATTATCTTCAATGATATTATAAACCTTTTCATTTATAACAGATGATAATGAACGAAAAACAAATTGATAAGATTGCTGTGTTTTATTGTTTCTTAGATAATAATAGCCATCACTGCTACCGTTGCTTCCGTAATAGATAATAGCAAAATCGCAACTGTGGTGTATTTTCTTTTTTCCTTTGTCGATCATCTTTAGGGTAATAGAAGATGTTGAATCCTTTGGAAATGAGTATTTTGTTCCTCGTAAAGCTGCCTTTAAAGCTGTCATAAAATTTTGCTTGATAATTTTGGCATCATAATGATTGCCGTTGCTAGGCGGCGAAAGAATTAAATTATAATCGAAATCGTATCCGCTGTTTCCACCTTGGATTCTGGTTATAAGATGTCTTTTTCCACTACCGATTAGATGGAATTGAAATGTTATTCCATAGTTTTTACGCATTTCAATTTGAGTACGTTTAATAATTTGTTCAAGTTCTTTTCTAACAGGGGCATACTCGGATTTTTTAACATATTCATACATATTGATATCTCCTTTCGCCCATGCCTCCATACAACCTTAATGATTGTATTACTATAGAATAGCATATTTTCGATGATTGTCAATCCTAAAATTTCATTTAATAGAATTTTTATAATGGTTTTATACTATGCTACAAAGTCAATAATATAACACGGGTGTAATTTTTGAATTACCCTAGTAATTCCTTATTTTTCTGAATATATTCTTTCCAGACCGCTTCTCGGTCTTTCTTGTGTGTGTTCTCGTATTTTTCGGTATATTCATCATGCAGTTTCTTTAACTGATCCATTAAAGGAGTATCATTTGGAACCTTGCCGCGCCGGATGCGTCCATAGAGTTTATTATAGGACTTCGTAAATTCCTGATGGATTGGGTGTTGGAACAGTTTTTCTTTATAAGTTTTTCTTACACCGACTTCACTGCAGGTTGCGGAGGTATTTTTATAAATACGGCTGCAATACATCTGATCGGAGGAGTGTTTTGCCTGAAAATATCCATTACATAATTTACATTTCCTAATCACCATTTCACCGGACATCATAATAGACAGTCCAATATGAAGGAATTGTGCAAACGATGTGATATAATAGTCCTGCGTATCTGTATCCAATAATTTTTTTGAAAATAATTCAAAGTAAGAACTCCATGCAGGGGTATCATTATCAAAAATATTCTTTAGATAA
>CAJTSD010000068.1 GCA_910578795.1 uncultured Lachnospiraceae bacterium | reverse complement strand
AATCAGAGTCCCTAAGGTAATGCCTGCATCCTGACAATCTTTTAAGAGCTCCATTGCAGGTTGTACGCTGCCTTGTTCTACGTATTCTTTTATCTGATTATGTGCTTCTTCTATCTGCCGAATCAGTTCTTCTGCCTGCTTTTTTTGTGTTTTTCTCATTGTCAATCTCCAATTAACTACAGATCTTTACGCGAAAGATTCATCTTTCACTGTTTGTTTTATATATTTATCATAAGGATTATCGTAGCCTAAGAAATCCGCTAAACTTACCCTATTTGTCGGTTTTTCACATAATATTACGCTGTTCTTTGGGACAAGTTTAGTAAATATAAACTATTTTTTGTCTACATAACTATATATCGTCATTATTCTAACATCTTTTAACGAAAATGACAATTGTTTTTTAGAGAATCGGAAGGAAACCACTCCGTAAAAATGTGGAACAACGTAAAAAACACCCTGCCCTATAGCCTCTCAACCAAGTATAGCAGCCATTCCCGATCCACCTTTTGGGGATCAAGCTCATCGGCAATCTTTAACGCATTTTCGCTGATTTTACGTGCAAGCTCTTCGTCGGAAAGAAGCTTGCGCAAGGCATCCGCAAGCGCATAGGCATCTCCTACCGGAACAAGCAGACCGTTTTTCCCGTCTTCAATCAACGTGGCAGGTCCTCCGCAGGGACAGTCCGTAGAAATGACAGGTGTTCCTAATACCATTGCCTCAATAATCGAGTTTGGCATTCCTTCGGTATTGGATGTCAGTGCAAAGATTTTTGCACTTCCGATTTTTTCAGCAACATTGTCAATGCTTCCCGGAAGTGTGATCCGCTCCGTAAGCTCTTTTTCCGCGACAAGCTGCATAAGGCTCTCCCGCAGTTCGCCCTCTCCGTAGATGACAAGCTTCATCTCCGGATACTCGCCCGCAATTTTTGCAAACGCATGGATAAGCATAGCATGGTTTTTATTTTCGTCAAGCCTCCCTGCCGCCACAATCACATTGTCGCGCTGCAATGCCTGTTTTTGGGTAAGAAACATCGGATTAAGCGGGTTTTTTAAAATGACGCTCTTTCTCTGTACTGTCTTCGGGAAAAACGCTTTTGCGCGTTCCGTCTGTAAAATCACGCCGTCGGCAAACCGGAACATTCGCTTTGCCAAAAAGCGCATCAGGCGCCCCTCATACTCCATCGTCGGCTCACCGCGCACGGAAACTGCCACTTTAGCAGGTAAAAAAGCGGCTGTCGCAATTGCCATCAGATTATTTTTTCCCAAAAAGGAAAGGATGATATCCGGCTTGTAGTTCTTCCAAATGTCCCTTAAGCAGCGAAAACGCATACAGAAATTTTGGATTCTGCTTCCCGTAAGCTCCTCAGGCTTTGGTTCTGAAAAAATTCTCCGTATGTTCGGCGAAAGCGCATATTCGTTTTCGCGCTGATATTGTGTTACCAGAATCACATCATAGTTCTGACTATGAAAATACTCGGCAAGGTTTACCATAACCCGCTCCGAACCTCCCTTTTGCAGGGAGTTGATGAAAAGTGCAATTCGTTTCATGCTGTTTTTAATCCTCATTTGTAACAATTCATCCATGACATTCATAAGTTGTCGTCTGTACATTTTACACAATCGCTTCTGTTATGAACGACAACTTATGAATGTCGGGCGTCTGCCCTATAGAAATGATTATGCAAACTGCCCTTTGTGAGCAAGCTCCCACGGTCATTTTGTATAATCATTTCTGCATGGCTGAACTGTTAGCGCATATATTCGTTATACCACTGCTGGAAGGCAAAAAATGACCATGCAACCTTTGAATAATTTGCGCCTGACGCAGGTCCTTTATCTCCCGTTTTTAAATATTCACCGATAAATCCGTTCACGTATGCGGCATCAAAGATTCCCTGTTTTTTCAGATAATCTACGCTGCACATTTCCTCAAGCTGCGCCTTTAGAGGTCCCCGCATCCATTTGTCAAGCGGCACGCCGAACCCAACCTTCGGGCGGTCTAAAAGTTCTTTTGGAATGTAATCATAGGCAATATCCTTTAAGATGCGCTTTTTGACACCACCCGCATATTTGTATTTGTGCGGCAGACGGTACGAATATTCCATGACATTCACGTCCAGTATCGGGCATCTTGCCTCAATTGAATATTTCATCGACGCCCTGTCAACTTTGCAGAGAATGTCCCCCGGCAGGTAGGTTTCCTCATCCAGGAGCATTCTGAGCTCCTGCCAGTTGCGCTCGCCATATTTTGCCTCAATCGGGAATTTAAACGGCACATCGCCCTCTTCATGCAGTTTATCAACTGCATGCCGTCTATCAACTGCAAGCATTTTGTCGATTGCGTTGATATAGGTTCTTCCGCCAAGCTGCGTCTTTGTTTCTTTATCATGATTTCCCGCCACAACCTGAACGCGGAACGGAAGCCTGTCAAACAGTCCCATAACTCGAAAAAGCGGTATTTCACAAATCCCATAGGTCAGTCTGCCAAGAAAATCAAGCTTTTGCGCCTGCGCCACATTGTCATAAATGTTATAACCGCAGAAAAACTCATCGCCGCCGTCCCCAGAAAGCACCACTGTCACGTCCTTTGCTGCAAGTCCTGCCACAAGCATAGAAGGAATTTGGGAGCTGTCGGCAAACGGCTCGTCATAATACTTCGGGATACTGTCTACCATTTCATACATCGCGCTTTCATCAATATAAAGCTCCGTATGGTCTGTCCCTAAATGCTTTGCCACTTCTTTTGCGTACTTTGCCTCATTGTAACGCTCTTCCTGAAAACCAATCGAGTAGGTCTTAACCGGCGTCTTTCCGCTGATATCCTGTGCAAGCGCCGTCACAAGCGAGGAATCATAGCCGCCGCTTAAAAAAGCTCCTAAGGGCACATCGGCAATCATCCGTTTGCGCACAGAGTCCTTTAAAATCTCTTTGAGCTCATCCTTTGCCTCCTCATATGTGCCGACACGTTCCTGTTTTTTTTCAGCATAGACTTTTGCAATATCCCAGTATTTACGCTTTTTTATTTTTCCCTGGTGAAAGCGGATCATCTGCCCCGGCTCCACCTTGTATACATTTTCAAAAATAGAGTACGGCTCATTCACACATTGCTGATACAGGTAACGCTTGATAATGGACTTGTTGATGTTCCTTGGGAAATCCGGATAGCCCATTATCGGCTTTAGCTCCGACGCAAAGACAAGATTCTCCCCGTCAAGCCAGTAATATAACGGTTTTTTTCCGATTCTGTCCCGCACCAGGTACAAATCATCCGTCTTTTTATCGTATAGTGCAATCGCAAACATTCCCTGAAAATGACTGACACAGGAAATGCCCCACTTTAAATAAGCCGCAAGGATGACTTCCGTGTCGCAGTTTGAGCGAAACGGATAGTCGCTCAGTTCTTCCCGAAGCTCCAAAAAATTGTAAATTTCCCCGTTATATACAATGACAAGCCGGTCATCGCAGGAATGCATCGGCTGATGTCCAAGCATTGACAAATCCAGTATGGAAAGGCGTCTGTGCGCCATTCCTACATAGTAGCCGCCTGCCGCGTCAAAGATAGTTTCTCCGCTGTCGTTTGGACCTCTGTGAACCATTGTATCGTTCATTGTCTTCAGCTGGTCCTTTGTGATGCACTTCTTTGAGATAAAACCGCATATTCCGCACATTTCCTGCGCCTCCTTCCGTTCCTTTCACTTCGCAATAATTTCTTCGATATAGTTCTTCCACTGTTCAAAAATACACTGCGGTCCTGCTGCCTCACCAATTTTTGCCGCCTCCGCGCCAAGCCGTGCGGCAAGCCTTCTGTCCTCAATCAGCCGATTGATTGCGTCCGCCAGCGCCATTTCGTCCCGAATCGGAACCAAAAGTCCGTTTTTTTCATGCCGGATAACCATTCGCGGTCCCCCAGGCGGACAGTCGGTCGCCACTACGGGAAGTCCCAGCGCCATCGCTTCAAGCATTGCATTCGGCATTCCCTCATAATCGGAAGAAAATGCTGCAACCGCCCCGTCTATCAGGTCTTTTTCCAGTTGGGAGCTTCCGCCCATCAAAAACACATAGTGTTCCGAATCCGTTTCCTCAATCAACGCCTCAAGCTGTTCCCTTGTCCCGTCAAATGAGTCCGGTCCATAAATTTTCAGTACATAGTCCGGATGCTTCTCGTGTACCCGCACGAACGCACGAATGAGCAGAAGCTGGTTTTTAAAATCCACAAGCCTTCCGGAATGGACGACTGCCTTTTCACGGTCTTTATCATCCGGTATTGGGTTGCCGATGAACTTTTCGTTAATCGGATTTAAGATAATCCGTGATTTTTTTTGGATAAACTCCGGGAAAAACTCCCGCTGCTCCTGCGTTTGAAACACACAGCCCGCCGCACGGCGAAACAAAACCGGAATCTGTATTTTGTCCGACAAAAAATCGTAAAACCCAATCGGGTTAATGCGGATTGAAATCAGAACTGGTGTTTTCATTCCGATTGTTGCAGTTAACGCGCGGTAATTGGCACGTCTTGCAAAGGCAATCACAATATCGGGATTCACCTTTTTGATAAATCTGCGCAAATTCCAAATACGGTCGATAAACTTTCCGATTCTGCCGTGATGCTCCTGTTTTTTGTTTAATCCCACATGCACACGCGAAATACGCGAATCGATTTCATACTCATCTTCGCCCTGCCATTCCGTGGCAATCCATACCTTATAGCCGTTTTGTGCAAACTGCCCTGAGAGATTAGCCACGACACGCTCCGCGCCGCCGCGCTCCAAACAGTTTAAGTGAAACACAATTGTTCTCATCTTTATTCCTCAATGCTTATCAGCTTTTGAATCCGTTCAACATACATTTCCAAACTAAAATCCTCTGCCCTTTTCAGTGCCTTTTTCCGGTAAGCGTCCAAACGCGTTTTGTCCTTTAAAAGACGGATTGCCGTATCTGCAAATGCCTTTTCTTCCTCTGTGATTTCGTCTGCTTTGAGATTTTTTCCGCCTGTGAAAATTCCGGTCAGAATGCCGTAATCCGATTCATATACGGTATGCCTGTCCGTGTACTTTGCAAAATCATCCGTCAGGATTTCATTTGGTCCTGTCATACAGTTGACACTGATACAGGGCACGCCGCACGCCATCGCCTCGATTAATGCGTTGGGAAACCCTTCCGTTTCAGAGGTCAGCGCATATAAATTGGCATAGCGCAACAACGCAAACGGATTTGCAAGAACGCCTGTAAACAGAATGGACTGTTCAATTCCCAGCGCCTTCGCAAGCTCTCTGTATTCGGTGTACGCACCGTCGCCGATAATCATCAGCTTTGCGTCAGGCAGTGCTTTTTTAATCATGGAAAAGCTTTTGATTAAATGCCAAAAACCTTTTAAGTCGTCCTCCCTGCCCATGGAAGCAATCAGTGCCCCCTTTTTACGGATAAACGCCAAATGCATCGGGCTGATACTGCTTTCCTCTTTGGCACGTTTTTGGATTTCTTTCGTATCGCATGGATTGTAGAGCGTTGCGGACGCTTTGGGGGCAAACTGACGGTTGATGTCCTGCTCCATTGTCTTTGTGCAGCTGACGACACGGTCTGCGCGTTTGCAAATCAATCCAATGCCGCTGTCTGTCAGCGCACCGTAGCCGCGGATTCCAGCCCATGTTGTATCCTTTGTCTTTGATAAAACATTAACAATATTGGCAGTTGTCCCAAAGCTATAGCTGATCTCAATATCCAACCGTTTTTTGAGCGCCCTAAGGCGTATTGTCCTCTTTATAATATTTACAATTTTATTGATTTTACCACGTTTTGCGGGAAGCTCCAAATCAATCAGGTCAATTCCTGAAACGTCATAAAACAAATCTTTTTTCGTGAACACAGCAATGTGAACCTCACACGAAGCATTCAGCAGCTTTGCCGTCATGGCGCAAATCCGCTCAAAGCCGCCTTGGTGGAGCATTGGTGTAATCAGCAGAACTTTTTTGCGCTGCATACAGTTTGTCCTCCGTCCTTCGGATATTCTACAACTTTTTAGGATAACCTTTTAGGATTGCGAAATGGTACAACGGTGTCCGGGCGGATTTTTGCCGGTCAGATAAAATTCCGCCATCTGCTTTGCCTGTATTCTCACGTCGAACCCTTTATCGATAATCTCCTGCCGCATATCCCTGCGAATCTTGGCGTCTTTGGCGTTTTTCTGAATTTCCTTTGCCCACTCGATTGGCGGCTCGTCGATGCTTCGGTAGACTGCCAAATCGGTCAGCGCCGCCTCGCGCGTTACTTTGTCGGAAACCAGGCAGTGAAGCCCTGCTGCCTGCGCCTCCGCCACGCTTCCGGGGAGTCCCTCAAAAACGGATGGGAAAACGAAATAGTCAAACGCCTGATAATAGTCCTCCACATTGGCGCGTGTTCCCAAAAAAAACACTTTTTCGCCCACCCCTAAGTCCTGCACCTTCTGCTTGATTTCTTCCTCCAGCTCGCCCTTTCCAATCAGGACTAACGCAACATCATCATGCATAATGCAGAGTTCATAAAAGACTTTTATTAAATAGGCATGGTTTTTCATAAAGCCGAAACGTCCCACGTGTCCTATAACAAATTTATCGGATAATCCCAGTTCGGCAAGCATTTTTTCCTTGACACTGCTGTTAAAGCGAAAACGCTCCGTGTCTATGGCATTCGGGATTGTCCACACTTTCCCCTGCCGTACTGCTTTTTTTCCGTATACCGCCACGCCTGCTTCCTCAGAACAGGTAAACAGATAGTCGGCGCGGTTTTTCAGCGGATACCGTATTATTTTTGTCACAAGCCCTTTTACGCCCTTGTCAACGCCTGCGCTTCTTGCATGGGCGATTGTCACGGGGATTCCCGCCTTTTTGGCAAGCGGCAGATAAATGGACGCAGTGCTTGTCATATGTCCCTGTATCGCGGCATAATCGTTATGTTCTGCAAAAAAACGGACAAGTGCATTACGGTACGCATGATAATTTTTTACATTGAACCGTGGGACACTGTATATTTTTCCGCCAAGCTCCCTGATTTCTGCGTTGTAATGCCCTTCCTTGTCCGTATGCACCAAAAAATCAAACTGCACCTTGTTCCGGTCCATATTGCGGTACAGTTCCATGATTCTGCTCTCCGCGCCGCCTAAGTTTGTCGTACCTAACACATGAAGGACGCGTATCGGTTTTTCTGTTGTCATCGTTTTTATCCCTTCTTCTTACAGGCTTCGTATAGCATAATCAGCCCCGCCTGATAAAACAGCCCTGTATTATACAACATGTAGCGCATCTGACAGTAAATTGTTGCGGATGTAAGTACGATTGTCGCAAGAAGTGCAGTCATCACCAATGCCGCAAATAAAAGGGATGTACACTTCTGTTGATAAGAGCCCTTTGCCGCAAGCCATAGAAAAAGTCCGATATATGCCAAATACAGAAACAGTGCCGCAGCATTGAGTACAGGATGTACTTTTAAAACGGTTGTAATCAGACCGCCAATCACATTCACTGCAAAAATCCGAAGCAAATCCGGCACACAAGGCACCAGGATTTCTTTCATAATTGCCCCTGCAATCGCATTGTAGCTGTCCTCCCTGTCCGTTTCCGCCATACCAATGCTGTCCTGATATTCCCTGATAACGGGCATGGCCACATCAAACTTAATCCTGTCATAGGACATACTGTAGTGGTCCTGAAGTCCGTACCAGCCGTCCCCTGCATATCGGATATTGTATTCGTCTTCGTCGCAGCGTGCCAGAATTTCAAGGAAAATGGCACGGTTTTCGTCAGAGGTAAGATTTTTTGCCATCTCCTTATTTGCGACATAAAGCTCATTTCCGAGAATAAAGCTCGAATCCCCCGTATGTGCCGTAAAAATGCCCCGGAATGCAAAATTGTACGTGCAGTCAATCAGCCTTGTACTGCCAAATCCCAAAAGCACAATGACGGCGGAATACAAAACCGCCTTTTTCCAGCCTTTTTCCTTCCACCATGCATAAATGACAGCAAGGAAAATCAATCCAAACGACACAAGCATCTGTTTTCGGATGGAAGTGAGCACCACTGCCCAAAAAAGGCTTGTCACAATGCCTTTATGCACAGACCCGTGCAAAGGACATTCCTCTACTCGATTGTCATACAGGATTGCCAACAGTCCGAGGATGAGAAACAGGTAAAAAGAGTATGCCAGCGCCTCCGTCCGGATGCTGTTGAAATAACTGTATCCTCTTTGTGCCACAAAACGGTTTAAGAGCGTAAGACCGCACTGGATCCCCCACACGCCAAAGCTTATGATATTGCTTAGCTGAAAGCGTTTTTTGAGCGATAATGTAAACACAGCCGTCGAAATTCCGGCAATGATGCATTGCAGCACAACCGCTATATCTAAGTAGCTTTTCTTTCCAAAAATCAGCCGCAAAAACCATAGATAAAAGCAGTATCCCGGTTCCCTGTCTGCCTGCATGGTAATATAAGAATCCGAATCCGGCGTGAGAATCACGCCGTCGTGCCAGTACCATATCAGATAAAATAAAACACTCACAAGCACGATTCCGATTACCTTCGCTTGTCGTTTCCTTTTGTCATTTTTCATAAAATCGTTATTTCCTGTTTTTTGCTTTCCTTTTTACAATGTTCTGCTTTGTATACGCCATCAGGTATTCTCCCGCTGCTTTCAAAAATCCCCGGTACACCGGTTCTACCTGAAACAGCTCCGAATAGGACACCACTCTTCCCTTGTATTTTTGGAACAGACGCTGATACCGCTTAAAATCGTTCTCGTTCATTGTATTTGTGTGAACAACAAATGTTGTGTAGCCGCTTTTTGCTTTCAATGCGCTTTTCTGACTGTGGGAAATCGGATAAAACACCATGCCATGCCTGAAATACGGTCTTGTTCCGAACCCGTCTGTTATCCGCCAGTAATTTAAGTTTTGCAGTGCCTTGAACGTATGTTTGTCATAAGAATGTCCGGGAGCCATAAAAATATCCGTTTCAATGCCGTGCTCCCGAAAAATATCCTGTCCTAATTTGATTGCCTCATACTGATCACTGTACTCCACACCTGCAAACTCGGAAAAATTATTAAGCGGAAACAGCCCCGGCTCCTTTGTCGTATAAACATGTGTGTATCCATGCTGCGCAAGCAGCCATCCTTCCTTTTGAAGCTGTTTGATATACTCCCAAAAATCCTCCCGCGGTGCATCAATGCTAAGGGTTTTGTCCTCATTTTTGGGCACAATCCCTATAAGCGGCTTCACCTGATACCGATCGCAAAGCTCCTTAAAGCGCAGGAACTTTGCCCAATCCATATCAGGTGTGATATCGTCCATTCTTATGCAGATTTTCATTCCGGTATTTTTCATAAGTTGTCCTCTTATCCATTCTCTTTGTCAAAGATTTTCTTTGTACCAGTCGATGGCAAGCGCAATTCCCTTTTCAAAATCGAACTCCGGATTGTAGCCCAAAAGTTCCCTTGCCTTGGAAATATCAGCGTTGGAATGCTTAATGTCGCCTGCGCGGTCCGGTCCGAAGTTTGGCTCAACATTCTTTCCTAGCGCCTTGCAGAGGTCATAGTAAATATCAATCAGGTATTCCCGACCGCCGTAAGCGATGTTGAACGCCTGTCCTGCCGCGTCGCTTGGCGCAAGGCATGCCTTGAAATTTGCCTCAATCACGTTGTCGATATACGTGAAATCCCTTGACTGCTTTCCATCGCCGTTAATGGTCGGTACCTCCCCATCAAGGAGCTGTTTGATAAATTTGGGGATTACTGCCGCGTATGCGCCGTTCGGATCCTGTCTACGCCCGAATACGTTAAAATAACGCATTCCATAAGTGTCAAGACCGTAGAGTTTTTTATAAAGCTTTCCGTACTCCTCATTGGTGCGTTTCGTGAGTGCGTAGGGCGAAAGCAGATTGCCCTCCTGCCCTTCTTTTTTGGGAAGTACGGGATGGTCGCCGTATACGGACGAGCTTGACGCATAGACAAATTTTTTGACACCGTTTTGTCTTGCCGCCTCCATCATATTGAGCGTTCCCATAATGTTATTCTGCTCATAAAACAGCGGCATTTCAATACTTCTTGGCACAGAGCCCCACGCCGCCTGATTGAGCACGTAATCCACGCCCTCACACGCCTTCATGCAGGTGTCCAAATCCTTGATATCCCCCTTGATAAATGTGTAATTTGGGCGATCCATAAACATCTTGACGTTCTCTTCCCTGCCTGTCGAAAGATCGTCAAGGCAGCGTACCTGACAGCCCATGTCCGTAATCGCCTCGCAGAGGTTCGAGCCAATAAATCCCGCACCGCCAGTTACGAGAAAGACGCTGTCTTTGTCAAATTTTAACTCCTTGTAACCCATGTTATAACCTCCAATATAAATAGCCTGCGTCCTCATATTCTTTTCTGTCAAGAATGCCTTTTAAGTCCGTAAGCACCTTCGCCTTGCCGTTATCCGCATAAAGCGCATCCAAATCACCCATTCCAAGCTTTTTATATGACTCATGCGCCACTGCTAAAATAACTGCGTCGCAGTTTTTAATGTCCTTCATCGGCGTAAAGGTAATACCGTAAAGCCGCTTTGCCTCGTCCGCATCCGCATTGTCGTCCGCAACCACTGCCGTAATCCCATATTCCTTCAGTTCTTTATAAATATCAATAATCTTTGTATTTCTTGTATCCGGACAGTTTTCCTTGAAGGTAAAGCCCAATATTGCCACGCTTGCGCTCTTTACGGGAATGTCAGCCTTAATCAGGTTTTTCACAAGATTTTCCGCCACATATTTTCCCATGTCGTCATTAATGCGTCTGCCCGAGAGGATAATCTGCGAGTGATAACCAAGCTCCTCCGCCTTGTAGGTGAGGTAATACGGATCGACGCCGATACAGTGACCGCCGACAAGCCCCGGCTGGAAATTTAAGAAATTCCACTTTGTTCCTGCTGCCGCAAGAACGGATTTTGTGTCAATTCCCATCTTGTTGAAAATAATGGAAAGCTCATTCATAAACGCGATGTTGATGTCTCTTTGGCTGTTCTCAATAACCTTTGCAGCCTCGGCAACCTTAATGGATTCCGCGCGGTAAACGCCGGCCTCCACAACAAGTTCGTACACATGTGCGATTTCATCCAGTGCATCCTCATCCATACCGGAAACAATCTTTGTAATTGTTTCCAAACGATGCACCTTGTCACCGGGGTTGATGCGCTCGGGAGAATAGCCAATCTTAAAATCGACGCCACATTTTAATCCGGACTCTTTTTCCAAAATCGGCACACAGATATCCTCTGTCACACCTGGATAAACGGTTGACTCAAACACGACAATGGATCCCTTTACCAGGTTTTGTCCCAAAATGCGGCTTGCGCCTTCAACCGGCGATAAATCCGGAGTGTGGTCATCGTTGACAGGCGTTGGCACTGCGACAATATGGAATTTTGCCTCTTTTAATTTTGACGCATCCGCGGTGAATGCAACAGTGGTATTTTTAATGACATCATTTCCCACCTCATTTGTAGGGTCAACGCCTGATTGATAAAGATTAATTTTTGCCTCGTTCAGATCAAACCCAATTACTTGTATTTTTTTTGCAAAAGCAACGGCAATCGGCATTCCCACATATCCAAGTCCGACAAGGGACAGCTTTTCCTTTCCGCTTACAAGATCTTCGTATAATTTCACAACAATTCTCCTTTCTGCGAGTTTGTGCCCTCATGCACAAACTTGCCAAGTGAAAATTTTAATTTTCACTTTCTCTCCTTTATCTTTTTTAGTTCATCTTCATATGTTTGAATAATGATATTCCGATCAAAATTGTTCTCAACCCATGCCCTGCCTGCAATGCCCATTTGACGGCGTTCCTCATGAGAAAGTGCAAGGATTTTTTCCATCGCACGAACAAGCGCATCTGTGCTTTTGCTCTCAAAGGCAAAACCGCTCTCGCCAGCCACAAAGGTTTCGACACAGCCGCTGACATCGCTTGCAAGCACGGGACGACCGCACGCTGCCGCCTCAAGCAGGACGTTTGATAACCCTTCATGATAGGAAGGATGGACAATGACATGGCTGCGTGCCATAACCTCCTCCACATTATCAATATGTCCGTAATATTTGATTATCTTTTCCTCAGCAAGCTTCTCAATTTGCGGCTCATACAATTCCCTTGTTTCCTCCTCGTATTCGCCTACAAGATAAAACTTCACGTTTTTATGCCGTTTCTTCATAATCCGCGCAGCCTCAAGGTATTCTTCAATCCCCTTATCCTTCATAATACGGATTACCGCAAGAAAACGGATATGCTTGTCCTGCGGCGGATAATCACGCAGTGGATGTTCCGTCAAATTCACGCCGGATCCTGGCAAAAGTGCATGATTCTCCACCGCAATTCCGTTTTTATTCATAAAATCCCGATTGCGCATATTTTGGAAAAATACCCGTCGCGCATCCTTCATGGAAATCCTGTAAAAGAACAGCAGCATCTTGCTTAACACACCGCCGCTTTCAATCGCCGTTCCAAGTCCCGTGACATTGCATAAATACGGCACTTTTTTGATGCGGCAGGCAAGCGCGCCGTAAAGATTGGGCTTTATCGTGTACGTAAGCACCACATCGGGCTTTTTTTTGCGTAAAAGTCTTAAATAGGAAAGCAATAACTTAAAGTCCTGAAACGGATTCATTCCGCGCCGGTCAAAAGGGGTTTTTATCACACGGCACAGGTCTTTAAGCTTGTCCATGTTTTCATCGGGCGGCAAGGAAACATATACCTTGTGCCCGTCCTTTGCAAAGGTCTGCAGCAGCTCCTTGCGAAACAGATACAGACCGTTTGCGTAATTAGTTAAAATCAGTATTTTCATATGCTTACCATGTTATTCTGAATTTCATCAAGTGTTTGAATTACGACACTGTCATACATCATCATGACAATATCTTCCTCATAATCGCCAATACGGGGCGCATTTTCTGTTTTCTCCACTACGTTTGTGTAAATCAGCTTCGGGAAGTCAACGCCTGCACCATATGCGTGCAGATATGCGCCGCCAAAACGCGGATTGATTTCCGAAAGATAATATGCTCCGTCCTGATAAAACAAATCCATGTCTAAAGGACCATTAAATTCAAATGCCGCAAGCGCATTCTGCACGAACGCAAACAGATTTTCGTCCTGAAAGGAAATGGTTTTATTGGCCCCGCCGATTGTGGTTGACAGTTTCTTTTTGGAAAAAATGGCAACGGGCTGATGGCTGATGGTGTCCACATAAATGTCCGCGTCCATGTCCTCGCCTGTCATCAGCTCCTGAATAATCAGCGTGTCGTCCTGTCCCGTCAGCTCTTCCAAAAGCTCAAAGGTGTCCACCTTTCTTGCACCGACGCTCCCGCTTCCGGTGCGGGGTTTTACAAACACGGGAAAATCGATTTCCTTGTTGTTGTATGCTTTCCAAAAATCGGCAAAACAGCCGTACGTTTTTACCGTATTAATTCCGTTCTCCGCAAGGTATTTGGACATCTCATATTTATCAAAGCACAGCCTTGCGGTCTTTTCATACGGGGCAAGCACAGTCACGCCAAGCGCCTCAAATTCTTCCCTGTGCTCCGCCAAAATGGCAATCTCGGGATCAATTAAGGTGGTGACTGCGTTGATGCCTTCCTTCTTACATATATCCAAAATCATCGGAATATATGCCTTGTCATGGATTAACGGCACTTGATAGCTGACATCGGCAAACGCAAGAGCCGGCGCGTATGGGCTGTTGTCCGTCACAATCAGGCGCACCTTATCGCCGAGCGTTTTTCTGAAATCCTTTAGCAGCTCGCAGCGGCGTCCTACGCTGCAGAATAAAATGTTCATGGCTGTTCCTCCGTTTTCGGTTCGGTTTTTGTTCCGGTAAACGCCTCCATTGTGGCGTCGTTCGCGCTGTTGATGTCACTGTGGCGAAAGACGACGGCGACTGTCTGGAACAATATTTTTAAATCCATTTTAAATGATATTTTTTTCACATACTCGACATCATATGCAAAGCGCTGCTCCCAGCTTATG
>CAJTSD010000067.1 GCA_910578795.1 uncultured Lachnospiraceae bacterium | reverse complement strand
AAATGCCGGGGCAAAAAGTAAAATAACCTGTAAATATATTTTTGTCATATGATAGACATTTTTATCAGCGCCTAATAATCTTGTCAGTTGTCCGGAAAAGAGAATGCCTGTCAGCATAAAAATGACAGCCAATGCAGACATAATATATATTGTGCTTGAAAAGGATTTATCTGCATTTTGATATTCTTTTTGCCCTCTGTAAATGGAATATTTTGTTGCACCTCCCATTCCAAACATCAGACCGCTTCCATGAACAAAGCTATATATCGGAATAGCTAAATTAAGTGCGGTCAGACCATTTGCACCTAAACCGTTTGAAACGAAAAAGGTATCAGCGAGTATATAACATGATAAGCCAATCATGCCGCATATATTTAATATTACATATTGCGAAAATTCTTTCAGTAGCGTTTTGGTTTCCATAGAGATCTCCTTAAAATATAAAAGCGTCAGAACTTTCTATCTTCTCTGACCTAACGATAGAAAGTCTGACGCATAATCTCTTTACCCGGTGGCAAAAAGCAACGTTGTTTCCAGTATGATATTATATACCAAAACAAATTGAAAAGCAATACCTAAAAAATAGATAATTTATCATTCTGTAATTTATACTTTAGCATTTTATAAATCTATATTTTATTGCGTTGGATTTTCCGGTGTAGGGTTTTCCACGATTGGATTATTGCCATAGCTGACATTCAGTTTTGGAGAAGAATAAACTGTACATTCCATTTCCCGAAGCAATCCCTTTTCATATCGTATTCTGTTGCGGGTAATAGATTCTGCCTGCTCCAGTTCGTGTATAACCGTTGTTATAGCGTCTAAGCCTTCTTTGTTGATATAAGCTAACCGTTGCAGGGTAAAATTCCATTCCGGGGGCAATGAGAGCATTTGACAGAGCAATCCTTTTGCCCGTAGGGATAACTGGCGGTTGCGTAAGTGAGTGTTTGGCATAATCGTATAATTTTTGACTTTTTCTACTCTGAATACTGGCATAATAGGCTTGTCCTTTCTTTTAGTGTGAAACCCGAAGTCGGCAGCTTTGAGGGCGTGTGGGTATGCGTCTTAGTGATTATATTGTAAACTCCTCCTTCATATGGATAATAAGATAAATCCAATGTTCCGGTTCGCTATCCGTTTCACGCTCTTAAACGGCCGCATACACATTCTTCATGTTTGTCAGGCTCGTCATTTTCAGAAGGGTATTCGATTTTATACCAAAAACAAATTGTTTCATATATCATCAATGTTATTCAAATTATAATTCATGTTTCTTTTTTACAATATCCTTTGCATGAAATGACATACATTAATGTATTTTGGTTTATTCCGTTAGCGTTTTTCCATTTCAGTCAGATTGGGACTGGTCGGCGGTGTTTTAAAATATAAGCATCGCCTTTATGCGGTATTGGCGGAAAGGAGAGAAGTGGAAGTTTAATGTGATTATTATTGTAAAGATACGCAATTTTTTGTATAATTGAACTGTGGCAGGTGCGATAAAATTATGATATAATATTGACAATGTTAGTCGGAGGTTGGTGTATTTAATAATGAAGATACTTTTATTCCTTGCAAAAGGTTTTGAAACAATGGAAGCAAGCGTGTTTATCGATGTTATGGGTTGGGCAAGAAACGATTATCACTATGATGTTGAAGTTGTCACTTGCGGATTCCAAAAAACGGTGGTCAGTACTTTTGGCGTACCTGTAATCGTTGACGTATTATTAGAAGATATTTGTGTGGACGAATATGATGCGTTAGCAATTCCGGGCGGTTTTGAGGAATTTGGATTTTATGAAGAAGCCTTTTCTGATAAATTATCTGACGTTATCAACAAATTCAATTACCAACACAAATTAATCGCAACCATTTGCGTTGCTGCTCTTGCGCTTGCCCATAGCGGCATTTTAACGGGAAAAAGGGCTACGACTTATCACCTGAACAATGCTGTCAGGCAGAAGCAACTTGCAAAATATGGTGTTGAAGTCGTCAATGAGCCTGTTGTCAAAACAGACAATATTATTACGTCATATTGCCCTCAAACTGCACCTGATGTTGCATTTATGCTTTTAGAATGTCTTGTTGGCGCAGAGAAAATGCATACGGTGAAATCGGCTATGGGGTTTGAATGACAAACTCAATGACACTACTTCAGAACGTATAGGAAAAAGTCTATACGCTTTTTTCTATTGTAAAAGAACAAAAAACTGTCAATGAATCACCTCATAGCGTAACCTAAGATAAGAGTTCTCTAAAACAACGCACTCCTGCAATTTCAACACACCTAATTTCGTCAATTCACTTTCCGACAATAACGATTTCCCATCAATTAAAGTAGGCGTATCTTTACCGCCAATCAATACAGGCGCTACGACAATATCAATATAATCTATCAGCTTTTCCCGAAGAAACAGTCCGTTTAATGTCCCGCCAGTTTGTATCGTTATCCGCTCACAGCCATATTCGGATTTGAGTTTCGTAAGCGCATCTTCTAACGATAACTCCTTTTGATAAATGATATGAAGATTCTCTTCTTCCACTTCAAACACCGGGTGCTTTTCGTTAGATGTAACTAACACAAATTGTTTTGATAAGGCACAAAAATAACGGATACCATGTTCCTTTAAATGTTTATTGTCAATAATAACAAAGGATACGGGCGTTTTATTTGGCATGTCCGCTGTGTTAATACCGATTTTGGCTTGCACCTTTCCCGAATTAAGCGACCACAAATCTGTTGTCTGCTCAATTTCATAATATTGATGTAATCCTTCTTTCACTCCGACAATTTTAGGAAAGTCCTTATCCACGTCCAAAATATCCGACGCACCCGTGTTGATTTTGCCGTCAACAGACATGAGCATAAATAATGTTGTAACAGGTCTGTTCATTTTATCCCTCCAACTCCTGATTGTAATTTGATGATTTTTAAGGGAAACATTGCTGTTATATTTTGTTGTTAAATTCTCCGCTAACCCTTGAAAATACTAAGTTTATCGCAGGTAAGCTTTCCCTTAAAGTTTCCCTTGTGTTATATCTTCCCAATAGGACGTTACGAACTCAGATAAACGAAGCTGCGCATCATGGAAAAAAATGAGGGCACAAGATGTCCAGTGGACATCTGCTCTGTGCCGACCGAAGCAGAGCGGAGACAACAAAATCACATTAAACATTATAACACAAAATATACGGGAATTGGTAAACTGATTGAAATGCTTTCAAAAAATCAATAAAAAGAGGACATGTGCCTTAAAGGCTTTGGCAATAGATGAGCCGCTTGATATACGCAATCCATCGACGCGTCGATGGATTTATTGTATCTTGAAGGGAATATGCAGATGTGGGTGGATACGGAGGATTCTCTGTATTTATGATAAAATATCATATATACAGCCTCCGGAAATCAATCAACAATAACTTGCTGAAAATTTTTTGTCCAATCAATAATTATTTGTTTATCGTATTTATTTATATTATCGGGTAGATTTGTTTTATCAAAAAATCTATGCTCCAGTGCTTCTTCTGTATTATTTTGTATTTCCCCACTATAAGCAGTTGCTTTAAAAATAATACCCGTCCCACAGCAAATATCTCCATTCGGATAAGTGATAATTCTATCCTCACCTGAATAAATGCCAAACAATGTCAGTTCTTTTATTTCAATTCCAGCTTCCTCAAATGCTTCTCTTTTTACCGTTTCTATAAATTTTTCCCCAATCTCCATAGAACCGCCAATGATTGCCCAAAGTCCATTATCGCGTCGCTTTTGAAGTAATATTTCCCCTTTGTCGTTTTCAATAATAACTCCGCACCCTATTGTCCTAAGCGGCGCATGTCCTACTACTTTACGCATCTCTGCTATATAATTTCCTCTATACTTTTCTATAATATCTTTCATACCAATAACCATTCCTTTACGTTATTTGAAAATTTCACACCATAATTACATTTGTAACATTCCATTAGACAGATTGAATCAATTCGTTCATTTCTTTAATATATAAGCCAACATTTTGTGGCGAGTGTGCATCTGATGCTGTCAGAATTGGCACATTACACCTTACCATGCACTCCAACATATCTGCATTCATTCCCAGCTGCTTATCGCCATAATTAATCGCAATCCGCTGCTTTGCTCAATATACATATCATTTAAACAAAGCGCTTGTGCAAGCTATAAATAAATATGTCTAAAATCCTTTTGCGGGTATGCCCCATAACATTGTAATGACTGTGGATGTGCCAATCCTGAAAATAATCGGCTGTTAATTAATGACAGCATACGTGCGTAATACCTTTCGTACAGTTCATCCATATCATAATCGTTCTTGTTCCACCGCTGTTTCCGATGACTGAATGCCCATCCATCAATAAAATGGATTGAGCCTACTAAAAACTCAAAGGAATACATTTGTTTCATTTGTGCAATGTCAATTTCATGCTCAGGAGAATAACATACTTCAAGGCCAAATTTTAATCGTATCGGGAAATCTATTTGTTTTAATTTTTCTATGTAATCTATATAATCCTTTAGAGGACGTGCCTGTTCCCATCTTTTCTGATACCAATTCTTCTGATATTCATTATATACAGACATTTCATTATAGAGATTACGGCATTCTTTGAAGATATGAATATGTTCCAAACTGGCTAATCCATTCTACCGAATAATCGCCTTTTTCCAGATGAACATGCGCGTCAATCATGCAGAATTTCCTCCTTCCATGCCTCAATCCGTGAAAATAACTCTTCCATATTAATTGTTGAAAAATTTGTTATATCAACTTCTGATTTATCCGCCAATCCGTGAAAATACTTTTGTCCAGTGTAACTTTTTTGTCAGAAGCCTCTTTCAATTTTTATTGTGAAACGCCATGTGCTTATTTGTCCTGCAATACTGCGTTTTCTTTCATAGACGTCACAACATCATGCTGGTCATGGCAGTTGCAGGACATGCTGGAGAATACGTTAATCAGAAGTTCCAGCCCCTTTTTAAAGTCAGCGATGTCTTGCGGCGTCATTTCCTCTAAAAGCGGACGAAAACACCCTGCGTCATGTTCCAAAAACTGTTCCAAATATTCGGCTGCCTTGTCCGTAAGATGGATTTTGATAATCCTGCGGTTGGAAGGCTCATAGATTCGCTCCACAAGCCCCTGCTCCACAAGGCGGTTGACCATCTGAGTCATCTGCTGCTTCTGCATTTTGGTATATTGCGCAAGCTCGGACATGGTCATGATTCCGCCTCCCCATTGCAGTGTCCTGATGCAGTAATACATTTCAAGACTGATTCCTTCCTCTAAAAGCTGTTTGAATGGTTTGGCAATGCGGTAATTCCATAACGGAAGCAATGTCAAAAGCATTTCCTGTATCTCTGTGAATTGCAATGTATATTATTATTTACAGTAAAGTTTGCTTTACCAACAACCAAAGCTTTACAGTAAAGTCATTATACACAGAATGGTTGGAGAAGGCAAGTATGCCCGCGGGAAAAAAACAAGGAGGATTTTACAGAATGAACACAAAAAAACTTGGTTTCGGGCTTATGCGCCTGCCGCTCATGGATTCGGCTGACGCCACAAAGGTGGATTATGATACGCTGTGCAAAATGGCGGACCGCTTATGGCAGCTGGCTTCAACTATTATGATACGGCGGTTCCTTATCATGGCGGAGGAAATCGGCGCCTTTGAATTTGTCGTCCAAAAGAAGGCTGAGGGAAAAATCCGTCATATTGGATTTTCGTTTCATGACAAAGCAGATGTGTTGGACGAATTTCTGACGCGCCACCCTGAAATGGAATATGTACAGCTTCAGCTAAACTATGCCGACTGGGAGAACTTTGACGTACAGCCCCGAAAGTGCTATGAGGTGGCAGTAAAGCATAATAAGCCTGTACTGGTTATGGAGCCTGTTAAGGGCGGACTGCTTGCAAATGTTCCAGCGGAGGCAAAACGGCTGCTAAA
This sequence comes from uncultured Lachnospiraceae bacterium, assembly GCA_910578795.1. Lineage (GTDB taxonomy): Bacteria > Bacillota > Clostridia > Lachnospirales > Lachnospiraceae > COE1. Next base: position 9,431 of record CAJTSD010000067.1, on the reverse strand, counting down.
GGAGGCGAATCCGAATCTGTCCGTTGCTTCATGGGCAGTTCGCTATTTGGCTTCGCTTGAAAACGTGGTAATGGTGCTTTCGGGCATGAGCAATATGGAGCAAATGGAGGATAATCTTTCTTACATGACGAATTTCAAGCCTCTGACGGCGCAGGAAAAGCAGCTTGTGGAAAAGGTTGCGCAGATTATTCTTTCGAGGGAAAGCATTGCCTGTACAGAGTGCCGCTATTGTGTGGACGGCTGTCCGCAGAAAATTGGGATCCCTGATTATTTCATGCTGATGAATGACATCAGCAAATTTGGGGAACAGCAAATTCCGGCGGCAAAGAACTACTATAACCATTTTACGGGAAATCTCGGAATGGGAAAGGCTTCTTCCTGCATCAAATGCGGTCAGTGTGAACAGCACTGCCCACAGCATCTGACAATTATGAAATATTGGGGAGAAACGGCTGGTGTTTTGGAATAGGTTGCGAAAAGGGGCTGTCAACTGATGATATGCCCCTCTATTTCTTTTCATTCATTAAATGGATAGTGTAATACACTTATTGTCCTTATCGCGCTCATATATCTGCCAAACAATGTCTATCGTTACAATATTCCGTGTGTCCTCTGTTGCGTCTATATCCTTTTGGTACAATGTCTTATACCGCTCAAGTCCGCACCCATAAAAGAGCTAAACACTTCTGTCTGAAATCCCGTGTCTTTTTGTCCATCGGGCATCACGTCAGGTATTTTGTTCAGATTGTCGGAATATGCTGTCTTTTCTTTTTGGGGCTTTGTCCCCTCATCTGCATCTCCCCAGTCAAATTCCAAGTAATAACCGCCTGTCCCGTCTTCATGAATAAATACGCCATTGCTCTTAACGCAGCCGCCTGTTGCCTTACCTGACCACGGAATGTCTTCAATTGACTGGTAGACTTTCCGCCGAAAGCTGCTGTCGTCTTTCATTCTTAATAAGGTTTTCTTGGAGATAATGACGTTTCGCCCGCCTGTCATATTGCAGCGTTCCAGCATTGAGAGGTCATGGTTCTGCGCTTTGGTATCTGTTTTTTCGCAACTGTAGTCTGTTAAAAAAATTTCTACATTGAACTTTTCTTCTAAAAACTGCTTCATCTCATCAAAAGCCGTTTCGTCCTTGAGCTGTTGTAACATGATGTCAAATTCATTTCCGCATTTGATGCTGCTGCCCGATAAATTTGCGGGAATATCTGCTTTGGATAAAATTGCATTAATATTCATATTTCGCGCCTTTCTGCATATGGATTTTCTTATGGATTCATACCTTGCCAGCTATTTTATGTTAACTTTTCTATATTATATCGGCAAAGTTTTCTGCTTTCAACCAAAATGGCACGAAATGGTTGTTTTTCGGGAATGAAAAAGTTCCTGTTCAGACAGGTATTCACATTTACTGCGAAGTCCGTAGTAATTTATTCTTCTAATTCGTTGTCCGCAGAAATAAAAAACAATTTATACTTTCCCGCATTGTACTTTTCGGGTTTGCCTTCGTAATAACAGCAATATGGCGTTTTCTCATTTATATGATTATATAAATATTCCGTAATTTGATAGGTATCAAGAAAGTCCTCGTCCTGCGTATATTTGAGCGTTGCATAGCAGTGTTTCTTTTTACCGCCTGCCCGAAAGGTTTCCCCAATTATGACAGGCACGCAGTACACGTCTTTTTTCATAACCTCTTTTTCCTGCGTCTTCCACCTGTCGTATACCCATATTTCCTTTACAAGATAAAAGAACAATGCGGATGTGATATAAACGACCGAAACAGCAAAGATAATAATGCCGCACACAACGGTCAATGTAGACGAGGCTTGCAAGATATATTTCATTCCAACGAGAAGTGTCAGCACTGCAAGGAACGGCATGATTTTTACCGCAAATGTGACAGCAAAAGAAGGCTTGTACATGGAAGATCTGATTTTCCTACACACTGCCGCTTTTTCGTCCATATTCAACAACCGCTTCCCAGCCAATTCCCCGATGCAGTCCCATGCATAATGACCTTTTTGATTCAATGCTGCTCTCCTTCCGCGCCGTTGCGCAAAGCGTCCACGAAAATCCCGTGCATTTTCCTGCAGTCAATCACCGGCTGAAGCTTAGCGCGCTCGGTAAAACGCTCCTGCGTAAGAATTGTTTTTGCCGTCGGCATTGCATAAATTCGATTGAAAATATCCATATCCTTAGGATAGACCATATATGGTTTTAGCGTAGGCGCGGCATTTTCGAGCCGCCACTGCGCATATTCCTGCAAAAATGCTTTATGCTTTGGCATCGTGAGCTTTGCAAATTCTTCCGCGGTGAGCCAGCTTTTGGCAATGCAGTAAAGTCCATGCGCAGGAACGCAGACGTCCTCTGCCGCCAACATCGGTTTTTCAACCCTGCCATAGCCTTTGCAGACGTTCAGCAGATTGTCATTCGCCGCCTCAAGCTCTTTATTGATAAGATTCAGCAAAAACGCAATCGCATAGCGCTCCCATTTGGAAGCCCTGCTGCCAACAAATTTATTTGCAGTTTCCACCGCCTGTTTCAGCAATTCCTCGTCATGATAATATTGGGCAATCACAAGATTTGATCCGGCTACATAAAAACGGTAACCATTTTCCGTTAGTCCCAATTCCAGCGGATAAACCTGTTCCAAAACGCGCTCTGCTCCGCACGCAAACGCCTCCAACGCCTGATAAAAACGAAAGCAATGGTCATAGCCGCCCCCTCCGTCACTGCACGGAATGAGCCAATAGCACATTTCCTGATAAAGATAATCATTCACCGACTGCCAGTCCTGCCCGCGGACTGCGTCATAAAATCCTTCCTGAAATTCCGAAGGGTTAAAATACAAGGGCTGCATACTGATAAGATACATACTTCTCGTTTCCAAATCACCAAAGTCCCCAAACTGCCCGGAACGCGTATTGATTTTGTCGAGAATAAATTCCTTATATTCCGCCCGTTTTTTTGCAAAATACTGTTCGTTATCCATGCCTCTTTCTCCTATCCTCATTTTCACACTTTTCGAATCCTGATTTTGGTTCATTGCTGATAATCATTTTGCCCTGACATAAATCTCACAACAAGGAGCTCCGATACAATGCTTAACAATATCCATCAATTCCTCTTTTGTACATACTTCTTGCAAATTGTCAAATTCTCCCCCGTACCACATGATTATCCATTCACATAAATCATATAACTCATTCAAGATATGATATAAGTTCGAACTTATAAATCTATTATAATCCAATACCTCATTGCATAAATCATGAATGCCTTCTATTACCCAAATGTCAGAATATTCTGCGTTTGGATAATGCTTATTTAATGCGGATTGATATAGTCCTCTATTTTCCTTTTCATAATTAATTTGCTTTCCTCCATATTGCTTTAAATCGGATTTTGATTTACACATCATAAACTGGCTCACATCAGTATCCTCCTGCATCACCCTGCCAAGAATAGGAAACATATTCAGCGCACTTGCTTATCCTCAGATAACTTTCCCATCCAAGGCATTCTCCAGTTTCGCGATTTCCTCATCGGAAACCTGGTGCGAGAAGCAACCTCCACATTACCCATTCGTCCTCGCCAAGTTCGTCGCCTTCCACCCATATCGGCTGATTACCCTCAATAATTCTTCTACGTTTATGTAATTGCCGCCTTTGATTACTTTATTTCGACATATATTTGATATTGTTTTTAATATGCGCTCCATGCGATATTGAAATTATAGCATACAATTAACTGGTTCACAAAGATGTATCCATTTTTTTGAAATCGGGCAGGAAAGAAATCTTCCCTACTCGCCATGCGCTACTTCAGTGGCATATTTCCTCTGCATCGGGCTGTTTGATTTATAACAATTATCTTGAAACAGACAAACTAAAAATTTTATCATTGGAAAGTTGTCAATTACAATTGACACTCAATCGTTTTCATCATTTCACAAAAACCATTTCTTTCATAAAATCTTATTCCGTCAATATTTTGTGGAAAAACCTCCGTTCGGATAAAATCCGCCCCTCTTCTTTTTCCATATTCTTTACTGGCATTTATGAGAAGCGTTCCGATTCCTTTGCTTCTCTCATACTTCAAAACGTCCATATCCTGTATATAAACTGCGGTCTGCGGTTTTAAACACGCTATATTTTTCTGTTTCAATATCATAACATGGGAAAACCCTACAACTGTTCCGTCAATTTCTGCCACAAGAATATCCTGATTGCTGCTTTCGAATATCGCTTGAAAAAAGTCATCGCTGCGAAAGCCTACTACAAAATGTTGTGGTTGATATTTTACGGCGTCATTCTCTAATTCAGCGTACAAATGTCTTAGCTGTTCAATGTCGTTCGTATTTGCCACCCTGATAATCATATCTTTATCTCTCCCATTTCCGATTGTAATTTAATCTGCTTCTTCAACAGGTATCATCAAATTAAAATTCGAAACACCTAATAACTTTCCATTTACTTCGATTTTAAAAACTGTGAAACTCATCTCCTCGTGAAAAATGGCTATGCGTTTCTACATAACCATTTGTGTAGTAATTCCATTAACGCTTTTGACAGCCCTCTTTGCGGTAAAGCTTACCATTAATAATATAATACCCTATTTCTAATATTAGTCAATCCGTTTTAAAATCTTAAAGCCCGAACTTTTCCCCAAAAATAAAACCCTTTTATTCTTTCTTCCATGTTAAGAAAATTCCAATGGTTGCACCAATAAGGATAATCGGCGCTGCTCTGACAAACAGCCATTCCAATGAGTGAAATGCCACTCCAAGGACAGCGGTTTCGGGATCACTATAATTCCACCCCAAGTAAGGACTTTCTAACTTCAGTAAGATTAGAAAAACAATTACTATGATTGCGCATAATGAAATAAGCGACCACTGAATCATTTTTCTTCTTGTGCTTTTCCTTTGTGCCAGTTGCAGGTTTATCACCTCCAGTTTTTCTGAAATGGCTTTTAAAGTATCAGCTTCCGTTTTGACAACAGTTTCTCCCAACAGCGTACTTACGGGTGTTTCAAGCGCTTCCGATAAGGAAATTAACATATCAGAATCGGGAACGGACAGTCCTTGTTCCCATTTCGAAACGGTCTGCCGCACAACATTCAGCCTGACAGCAAGCTCCTGTTGTGAAAGTCCCTTTGATTTTCTGATTGTTTTAATATTTTCGTTGAGCATTCGTGATAACCTCCTTTCGATTTTCACTCTTATTGTAGGCAAAACTGCCCGTTGCCACAAGCAACGCAATTTAACATTTTCAGAAAAACAGCAAATGCCATTTATAGAACCATAGGAAACAGACAAGGGCTGATACCGAAAGAAAGGGACTGTCGTAATTCCAGCTTTATTTCTATCTCACCATTTGCCAACAGACCTTTAACCTGATTTCGGGATGGCCCTAAAACCATAGCAATCTGTTTTTCTGAACGAATCTTTATTTGACAAGGATTCTTTATCGTGATAATAATCTGCTCTTCCAATCTGCTGCTTTCTGTGGTTTCATGCAGCTTAACAAAATCATAGTGCAGTCTGTCAAAATCAATGTTCGCTTTATTTGTCCCAAACAACTGCATATTTTTACCATACAGTTCCGCAAGCCGTTCATCATTATCTAAAAAACGCTGATATTCTTCTTTTGATATAGAAGAAGCCTTCCTGCGTTCATAAATTGTAAGCTTAAACATATGTTTGCATTCCGCACATTGATAGATTAACCAAATATCCAGTTTATTCCCATTCGCATTGATACGAAACTTTTTTGTGTTTTTATAATGTGTCTTTCCGCCGCATTTAGGGCAATTCCTGATAATCCAAAGGGAATCCTCCAGTATCATTTCATATTCAATTTTTATTAAATAGCACATATGCATCTCCTGTTCATTTTATGTCATGATGCATGGGCTATTACATTGGTTTATTTTACTTTATTTTCGATCGTTGTATGCAATAGCCATGCTATGCAAAATAAACGGGTGTGGTCATTAAAAAACGTTCTCCTCTCTTCTGTTTTCTATGCAAATCTGCCTAAAGAATCATAGTTCGCCTTGGGCAAACAGGTTATCTTTTCCCATGCCGCATACAAACGGATTAGAGTCATATAAATGGCAAAAATCCAAAAAATCAGAACGCTGTTTTGAATCATTCATGATCTTTACAAGCAATTCATTTGGAATCGTTCTTGCATATGCGCCGGGACCTGCCAGTTTAATATTCTTTACTCCGTAAGTTTTGAGTATATCCTCCAATTCATCGGGCATAAAAGTGTATGTGATACACCACGGTGTACCTCCATCTTCATACTTGGCAATCTCACTGTCCCCTCCCATAAGCCCTTCCTTATACAGATTTATAACGGAAGCTTTGCTGAAATGGAAGGCTTCAATTGCATTTGCCTTATTACCAATGCACCATTTTACAAACGGATCGTCACAGGTTTCATCTAATATGAATTGATTTTTTTGTATCGGATTTGCCAAATATGGAAGATAGCCCAAACGACTTGATACACTTATCATAATTCGTTTGCGGCATATTCGTATGAGTTCACCAATAACTTTTTTCTGATTGGGATAAGTATACGAAATAGGAGCATCAAAGGAAATCACCATATCAAAGGATTTATCATTGAAATCTTTCAAATCTTCCAATGCGCCCTTCACAAAGGTTATTTTATCAAGAACTCCTTCTTTTTCCGCCAATTCCATTGCCTTATCTATCATAGACTGTGATATATCAAAATGTGTAACCTCACAGCCTTTTTTTGCAAGGAGAATGGAAAATCTTCCGCATTCTGCACCGCCGTCAAACACCTTCTTTATTCCATCTAAATGGGAGAGCAGTTCCTTTTCTATATGACTTTTTTGAATAATGTCATCAATAAAGGTTTCCTTTCGGTGGCTTTCCAATTCACCTTTATCCGGCATATTCCACAAACGCTCCGATATTTTTCTGCTATAATCCATAAATCCGTCTCCTTTGTTGGCTATAATAATCGCTGCATTGCCATGCAACAGCTTCATTGTAATCAAGCTGTTATTTTTTTCGTTTTATAGCGTAACATATTTTAATCCCACCTTCCACCCCACGCTTTTTTATAAAAAAATATGAGCCTCTACTAAGCAACTACCATATTTTGCGGCAGTCCCCCGGTATCAACTCACATTTTCACGAAAAGATATTCCTATTGTTTGTCTATTTTTCAAGAATACTTTTGTTTTCTCAGGATACGTTGTATGCTTTTTTCTGACAGATAGTATTTGCAGGCTAATTCTGCGATATTGCTTCCTGCAATTCCCTGCCAAACCGTTCCAATCCTATAATGGACACCGCTGCTCCGCTGTCTAAATTTGCAATTACAACTCCCGCATCTCCATAATCCGTACCGACCACCAGTACAAAATAACTGTCAGTGTAAACAGTACAATCACTGCAGCTATCCCTACAAAATTCCAATTAAAGCCCAATTCCAAAAAGCTTACCCCATACTCAAATTCAATAAATACAACTGTCCAAAACACAAGAATCATTGTCGAAACAATCGTTATAACAATCAAGCTTCTTTCCACAAACCTTAGCTTCAACGCTATATAGAGCGCTATTATAAAATATACAGCAACTAAATATACCGCACAAACCGCCAGTTTATCCCAAAAATCCCTAGCATGATCTGTCCAAATAAAACTGTCAAAAAGGAAGCATTCCGTCCCCGCAATAATCCATGTAACCGTAGCCATAAGAAAACCAAGTATATATTTTTCACGCACATAATCAATTCTACGGATTGGCAGGGTGAATAAAAACGGCATTCCGTTCTCGTATTCGTCATACGTAAATGTTGTGAGCGAAAAAGCCGAAATCATCAATGTTGCAAACCCAACAGCCAGTTCCATGCTGACAGTCCCCAAATAAAAAACCATATAACCCGCAATCAATACCAGTATAAAAATCCCTCGCTTTTTCAATAATTTAAGGTCTTTGATGAATAAACCTTTCATAAAAATGAATCCCCCATTATATCACGCTTTCCATGCTCCGTGAATTTTTACATTTATGAATAAATCCCAATTACAACTCCCGCCTCTCCATAATCCGAACCGACCACCAATAAAGCCCATAAATCACTGCCGCAAAAACGACTGCTGCCGCAATCAGCAGTTCTACCCCCAAATACTCCGCAATCACCATCTCCAAGCTGAAGTCAAACGTTACCTGAAGCAGCACAGCCAGCGTGCCCATAACTGCCATAATCAATATTGTCGCAAGCCCGCTGCGCTCCGCGAACTTTAATTTCATTGCAATTTCAAATGCTATCATAAAATAAACCGCAAACAGATACGTCACCGTAACAACCAGTTTTTGCGAAAAAGCATTTACGAAATTCGCCTGCGTAAAGTATTCATAAGCAAAACAAATTACACTCATAGTAACCCACGCCACCGTTATCAGTCCAAATCCAAGAACATATTTTTCCTGCACATATTTCTTGCGCGTAATCGGCAGCGTAAGCAGAAACGGCATTCCGTTGTCGTACTCGTCATATGTAATTGATGTAATCGAAAATATGGAAAGAATCAATATCGTAAGCCCAACACCCATTTCACCGTTTCCTGCGCCCAATTGCAGTATCACAAAAACCGCAAGGGCAAGCATTGGAAAAAGTCCGCATGTTTTTATCAGCTTCAAGTCTTTTATCAGTAACCCTTTCATAAAAATCCTCCATTTTCTCCGCAAAACAGCCTTTGCCTCAGCCTGAAACCCAAACTGTTGTTCTCCGCCGTAACATGTTGCGATTCTTCCGCATAAAACTCTTCCAAGCCGCGATACCATTGAAACAGCACTTACAACTCCCGCCCCTCCATAATCCGAACCGCCCAGCGGTAAAACCCATAAATCATCGTCGCAAAAACAACTGCCATTCCGATGAACAGCTTCGCCTCCAAAAACTTTGTGTCTATCAGCTTTGTACCCAAATCAAACGTCGAATAAACCAACACAATCAGCGCGCCCATAACCGCCATAATAATCATTGTTGCAAGCCCGCTGCGCTCCGCAAACTTTAATTTCATTGCGATTTCAAATGCCACCATAAAATAAACCACCAACAGATACGCCACCGTAAAAGCCAGTTTTTCCGGCAAAGCATTTACAGATTCCGTCCACACAAAGTACTCAAAGGAAAAGCAGATGACACTCATAACCACCCACGTTATCGTCGCAAGCGCAAATCCAAAAACATATTTTTCCCGCACATATTCTCTGCGCGTAATCGGCAGCGTAAACAAAAACGGCATTCCGTTCTCGTACTCATCATATGTGATGGATGTAATCGAAAAAATCGAAAGAATCAATGTCGTAAGTCCGACACTCATTTCACTGTTTCCTGCACCCAATTGCAGCATCGCATACGCCG
>CAJTSD010000066.1:1069-15978 GCA_910578795.1 uncultured Lachnospiraceae bacterium | reverse complement strand
TTTTAGAGCTTGTTCTGTCGGGAAAATAGCGAATACAAAACCAGACATTGTATTGTACATAAAATTACCACAACTGTTCCAATGATATTCTCTTGCCCTCATATATGGAAAAATATATCCGCCATCTGCGGTTGGCGCCGTCCACTCGATTTTGGTTTCCTCCACGAAATTTTCATCCGGCAGCGCCAATTCCTTTCCTTTCCTTTCCTTTACTGGCAACAAAAGTGCAAATGTAATATAATTTAACACTAATCCGGCAGCAATTCGACTTTCAAATTCAGGAACGACTTAATATATGTCTTTCAACTACATTTGACAAAACCTCTGAACTAATAACCCCAAGATAAAATCTTCCACTGTCCTTGTTCTTTCACTAGATAATAGCCAAATTCTTCATATTTCATATTTGCAGTATATCCTGAACCGAGTTCAGATCCTTCCTGCCTTGCGACAGCAGTAAAGGAGCAAACAAAATACACAATTTTAGCACCTGGTATATATTCAGCATACTGTTCTCTCTCTTGCATATATCCTAAATTAATTTTACAACTTTGTTCTATATAGTCTGCTTGAAAAGCATCATATATTATTCCTGAACCCAATTCAAACATTTTCTGCATGTCTTCTTTTTTATCTACATAAAACTTAGATAAAAGAGTTAACCCTTTATCATGTTCTTGTAAATTTAAAGTATCAATATAGGAAATCAACGTCTTTTCTGCCTGCCAAACGTCTTTTTTTGTTAATCCGTTTATATCTTTGTTAATTGCAAAAAAATAATACCAACTCCCAAATAAAATGAATACGAGCGTTACTGCCATAAAAAAAATAATCTTTCGTTTTCTCATTTTATACCTACCTGCGCACTGTGATACGCAATTAGTTCAAAAGATGAATATACATTTTTATTCAACTTTTTTAATACTGTATTATCAAATAGTTTTAAATAAAGATTAGAAGGAAACAACTATAGTGTAAGCGTCATAATTGCTTTTCCCTTACGCTCATATAATCCGCTTTCAATCTGATGTTCCAATACATCCCGGCTCCAATTATTTTTCACTGCTTCATTCAGACTTCTCACGCCTTCAACAATAAATTGATTATATTTATATCTTTTATTCCGATTATTCTTCAATGCTTCAAATCTTTGATAATCATTATTTTTATTTTTCACAGAAATCGTTTTCATTTCAATATCTGCCCTATCGTTCACTCCTTAATCTCTTCTGCGCCCAAATTCCGAATAATTGCCAACGCAACCTTTCCTGCCATATCCCTGTCACTTGTTTTTTGCGGTGCTTTTCCATAAATGGCAAAGCGATATTCGTTATATTCCCAATCAATTAGAAACTGGTCCCCAGTTTCATTCGCCTTCATATGTGGAAAAATATATTCACCGTTTGCGGTTGGCGCCGTCCACTCGATTTTAGTATCCTCCACAAAAACTTCATTTGGCAGAGCCAGTTCCTTTCCTTTACCGGCAACAAAGGTACAGACACCAAGATTCTCGATTTCAAAGTTAATTTGCAATTCGTCCGTTTCCGATTTTATGACTTCAACATTTGACACAATGACGATATTATCCAACACTTCTTTTGGGTTCCCATATGCGGCTGCATTTTGTACTTCCATTTCCGCATCTTGTTTCCCTGTTTCAAAGACCGTCTCTGTTTCCTGCGTGTTCGTTTCCACAGTCTCTTTTATATTAATATTCTTATCAGTAACCTTCTCATCATAAAAGACGGTTGCGTTTTCTTCCTGCCTAACCGATTCGGACGACATACTCCCACACCCTGCCAATCCGAGCAGCGCACCGATTACATACATCATACAGCAAATTCGTTTGAGATTGTTCCTGCGCATTCCAGCATTCCTTTCCCCTAATCGGATTAATTTTACGATAATTCCCCTTTCCAACCAAAGTCTGCACCAATTCCAATCCATAAGATTTTGATCGCCTTTGTACTGCAAATATAGTACAATTATCATACAAACTCATTGGAGATGCAATATGGCAACAGTAAAAATTCGTGTTGATGACACATTAAAGCGTTTCATTTGGAAAGAGTTCAATCTGCTCCGAGCCCCTTGGCAGCAGGATGTATCCGCGGACAGCAGAGTGAATTGTAATATAATCCCCGTCAATGCTGTTCCCAATCACGACACATTCTTTCATCTGCTCTTGCCTAATCGGGCTGTTATCATACTCCCAAAAATCTTCTTCGGCATACTGCTTGAGCAGCGTAAAATCAGGGCAGTTGATGCAGATTGCACCACCATAAGTCCCACTGCCGTAGGTTTTCATAAAATCGCGGTATGGCTGCGGAAATCGAAACTGCCCCTGCTGCTCCAATGCCGCAAGCTCCTGCCCGCCAAGCGGCTTCAATTGTGTGGAACTAATGTACATAATACAAGCCTCCGCTCATTCTTTTTCCATTTCCGAATACGGTTCAAATGAATTTTTCACCCAAGAACATACTTTTGCATCCTTCGACTCGTCTATAGCCACGACGCATACTCCTCTATGCAGTCATCCCCGTTCAGCTCCGCAAAAATCCGAAGAATCTCTTCCTCGTCAAAATATTCCCGAAGGTAAACATTGAGATACAGCTTTTTAAACTTTTTGAAGGTATCTGTTTCCTTGAACTTTTTCATCACATTCATACAAATGTCAATTACCTTTTCCGCATGTTTTTCCTGTGCTTCCTCAAACGCATCATCATCGTATTTTTCTTCCATCTCGTTATATTCCGCCTGCAGGGCACTGGAAATTTCCTTGACGTCCTCATAGAGGTCCCACTCTTCTTCGCAATACTTATAGTATGTATAACTCTCATCGTCCTCATCCACCTGTTCCTTCAGATAAGAATAGGTGTTCGCCCTGATTGCGATAAACGTTGTAAACTCGGGAAAATACTCGATTGACATAATGTACATATCATCTTTCTGATCCAATTGCGACGCTGCGTATTCCTCAACAGCTTCTAATAAATTCTTTTCCAGTTTTTCATAATCAAAACCCATCTTCATCCTCCAGTAACTGTTTCATAACAAATCAACCATTCCAACCGTATCCGAAAACACCTTTTCCCTTGCCAAAATGCAGGAAACACTGCAATTACAACACGGAATTGTAAATCATGTCAACCGTATCCGAAACACTGAAGCTTTCCGTGATAATCTTTTCAGTGATAAGAGGAATGAAATCTTTTTCCTTCCACCACCTTCTCATGTCCTGTTCTCCAAAATCTGCCCTATTCGGTTTTGTTGCATGTCTTTGTAAGGTTTCTTCAAATGTTAAATCATAATAGAACGCAAATATCCCGTTCCCATATTCCTGTATAGCCAGTTCAAACAAAGGCATATAAATCTCCGTTGGAAGGATACCCTCTAAAATCGTAACGCCTGCATTTTGTCTGCCATACTTAAGCAGCTGCATCATCAGAGGCAATGCCTGCACATCTTTCGCGTACAAGATTTCTCTTCGCACCATATCATGTGCAATTAACATCGTGTTTCGCCCAAATTTTTTCTGCAGTATTTTTGACACCGTCGTTTTTCCACTGCCCGAATTTCCCCTTAAGATAATGAGCTTCGGCATTATTATATTGTTATCATTTTCCATCATTTATTTTTTCGCAATATACCCCTGCGCTTTCAATAATTCCGCGCAAAGCACCGCGCCGCCTGCCGCGCCTCTGACCGTATTGTGAGAAAGTCCTACGAATTTCCAGTCATAAACGCTGTCCTCGCGGATTCGTCCTACCGAAACGCCCATGCCGTTCTCATAATCCACATCGAGCGCAACCTGCGGTCTGTTGTCGTCCTCAAGATACTGGATAAACTGCTTGGGCGCACTCGGCAGATTTAACTCCTGCGGTACTCCCTTAAAGTTTACCAGCTTCTCAATCAACTGCTCCTTTGTCGGCTGCTTTCTGAATTTCACAAACACCGCTGCCGTATGTCCGTTTAACACCGGAACACGGATACACTGGCAGGTAATTACGGGAGAAGTCGCAGGCACAATCACGCCGTCCTTAATCTCACCCCAAATACGCAGCGGCTCCTTCTCGCTCTTCTCCTCCTCGCCGCCAATATACGGAATAATATTCCCTTCCATTTCCGGCCAGTCCTGAAACGTCTTTCCCGCACCGGAAATCGCCTGATATGTTGTCGCAACGACCTCATACGGCTCAAATTCTTTCCATGCGGTCAGAACGGGCGCATAGCTTTGAATCGAACAGTTCGGTTTTACTGCAACAAAGCCTCTTGTCGTTCCAAGACGCTTCTTCTGAAAATCAATGACCTTCATATGCTCTGGATTGATTTCGGGCACGACCATCGGAACGTCGGGTGTCCATCGGTGTGCGGAATTGTTGCTGACAACGGGAGTTTCCGTCTTTGCGTACTCCTCCTCGATTTTCTTGATTTCTTCCTTTGTCATGTCCACTGCCGAAAATACAAAATCGACTTCTGAGGCAACCTTTTCCACCTCATTGACATTCATTACGACAATCTTTTTTACTGCCTCAGGCATCGGTGTTGTCATTTTCCAGCGTCCGCCGACTGCCTCCTCATATGTTTTTCCTGCGGAACGCGGACTCGCCGCAATCGTCGTCACCTCAAACCACGGGTGGTTCTCCAAAAGGGAAATAAACCTCTGTCCCACCATACCTGTACCGCCTAAAATACCTACCTTTAATTTTTCACTCATTGTTTTTTCCTCCTGCTATCACAAATCTTTCCTAATATGTTTACTGATTTAAATATTCCTTATTGAAACGGATAACCTCCCGCATTGCCTCCGGTCCCGGTGCGCCGATTGTCATGCGCTTGTTGACACACGTTTCAAGGCTGACCGCTTCAAACACGTCCTGCTCAAATACGGGACTGATTGCCTTTAACTCGTCGAGCGACAACTCATCAATCGCCTTATCCTGTTCAATGCAGTAAAGCACGAGCCGCCCGATAATGCCATGCGCGTCCCGAAACGGCACGCCATGATTGACGAGATAATCCGCCGCATCCGTCGCGTTCGTAAAGCCTTTCATCGCGCTCTCCCGCATCACGTCCTTGCGGAATTTCAACGTTTCGAGCATTCCCGTAAACAGCGCCACACAGCCTTTTGTCGTGTCAATCGCATCAAACGTCAGTTCTTTATCCTCCTGCATATCCTTATTATATGCAAGCGGAATGCCTTTCATCGTCGTTAAAATCGACATCAATGCGCCATACACACGCCCCGTCTTACCGCGCACAAGCTCCGCAATGTCGGGATTTTTCTTCTGCGGCATAATGCTGCTGCCCGTAGAATACGCATCGTCAATCTCCACAAAGCGGTACTCATTGGAATTCCATATGATAATCTCTTCGCTGAAACGGCTCAGATGCATCATAATTGTGGAAAGCGCCGAGAGCAGTTCAATCACGTAATCCCTGTCAGCAACCGAATCCATGCTGTTGAGCGTCGGACCGTCAAACTCAAGAAGCTGCGCCGTGTATTCCCTGTCCAAAGGATACGTCGTACCCGCAAGCGCGCCCGAACCAAGCGGACAGTAATTCATTCTTTTATAAATATCACAAAGACGCTGCCTGTCGCGCTTAAACATCTCAAAGTACGCACCCATATGATGCGCAAGCGTAATCGGCTGTGCCTTTTGCAGATGTGTAAAGCCCGGCATATACGTTTCGATATTGTCCTCCATAATCACAAGAACCGCCTCAAGCAGCTTTTTCATAAGGTCATTGATTTCCGTAATTTCGTGCCGCGTGTAAAGCTTCATGTCAAGCGCAACCTGATCGTTTCTGCTCCTGCCTGTGTGGAGCTTTTTGCCTGCGTCACCAATACGGTCAATCAGATTTGCTTCCACAAAGCTGTGAATGTCCTCGTATTCGCCCGTGATTGCCAGTGTTCCTGCCTCGACATCGTTTAAAATGCCCTCCAAGCCTGTCAAAATCTGATTTTTTTCGTCTTCCGTCAAGATTTTTTGCTTGGCAAGCATTTTTACGTGCGCCATGCTGCCCTCAATGTCCTGCCGGTAAAATTTTTGATCAAAGGAAATCGACGCATTGAAATTATAAACCAGTTTATCCGTTTCCTTCGTAAATCTGCCGCCCCATAGCTGTGCCATTTTAAGCCGCCTCCCTAAATTTTTCGTAATCGTTTTTGTACTAAAACGTAATATCGTGCAATAAAATCTTCCTTATAATAACATACCTTTTGGAGAGTTTCAAGGAAAAAGCACCAAGAAAAACCCACCAAGAAAAACCCACGTTGTGTTTATCCAAGAAAAGAATCACTTTTTTACACTTTTCCCATGATTGAGCGCATAGACCTCAAATGTTTCCATGGAAATGATGGCATATTCTTGAATCCCTTTTATAGAGCACCTGCAAATCTGACCCTGGTTGCACACCAACAATCGAAGTTTGTTATATTATTAACAAGTGTGCCAATATCCTGCGCCTCTTCCAAATACAGGTTATAGGGCATAAAGGTACTTACCAACCCCTTCCAACCATTCTGCCAGGAACTTTGCATCTGTTACTAATATATTTTTCCAACTGTCATTCTAAAAAAGAAGTAAAACGACGCGCACTTTTGTTATACTCTTTCATATAATATTTTATAATTTGATTGTTTCCGAAAGGCGGCGGTCGCAATGCAAAGCAACCATTCGAATAAATCCTTTCTGCGTTTAGAACATGTATCCTTTTCCTATTATAGTGTCCTCGGAGAGGTTTCCGTTTTAAACAATATTAATTTCCACGTGGAAAAAGGCGCATTTGTAGCATTGGTCGGACCAAGCGGCTGCGGCAAGTCTACCATTTTGTCCCTGATTTCCGGTCTGTTGAAACCGGTCGGCGGGTATATCACGTTCTATTCCGATGATTTTTGCGCGCCCAAGGTCGGATACATGCTCCAGCATGACCACCTGCTGGAATGGCGCGACGTTTACCACAATATCATGCTCGGACTGGAAATCCAAAAAACAAAAACACCCGAAAACCTTGCGCTTGTCGATGAATTGCTTGAAAAATATAAGCTTTCCGACACGAAAAGCAAAAAGCCCTCCGCACTCTCAGGCGGTATGCGCCAGCGCATTGCCTTAATCCGTACGCTTGCCACGCGTCCTGACCTGCTGCTCTTAGACGAACCGTTCAGCGCCCTCGACTATCAGACACGCCTTCGCATATCCGCCGATGTACGCAATATTATCAAGTCGGAAAAAAAGACGGCAATCCTGGTGACACACGATATATCAGAAGCTGTTTCAATGGCGGATACCGTGATTTTGCTCACAAAACCGCCTTGCACCGTAAAGGATATTATTCCGATAGAATTTGAGAAGAATGGTATCGACAGAAGTGAAATACGTACTTCTAAGCTGTTTCAGGAATATTTTGACAGGATATGGAGGGAAATGCAGGATGAAAACACGGAAACGTAATAATCATAAACATAGCTACAGTATCATCGCAGCAACAGAAACACTCGGGCAGCAGCAATATATCAAGCACCAAAAGCGCACCAGACAGACCATCTTTTGGAGCCGCATTCTCCTATTTATCGCTTTTTTGGCGCTTTGGCAGATTTCCGCAAACCTTGGCTGGATTGATAAATTTTACTTTAGTTCCCCAAGTGAAATCGGCGCACTGTTTGTGCACGACATCAAAGATAAATCGCTGTTAAGCCATATCGGGATTACACTGTTTGAGTCGGGCGTCAGCTTTTTGCTGATTATTTTATTCTCGCTGCTGATTGCCACGTTTTTTTGGTTTTATCCGTCGCTCGGAAAACTGTTTGAGCCGTTTTTGATTATATTGAACAGTCTTCCAAAGTCAGCGCTTGCGCCACTAATCATTGTTTGGCTTGGCACGGGACTGCGCACGATTATTTTATGCGGCATGTCGGTTGGCATTTTCGGGTGTATTTTAAATTTATACCAGTCATTTTCGCAGACAGACCCCGAACGGTTAAAACTGATTGAGACACTTGGCGGAACAAAAATGCAGGCGTTTACCAAAGTGGTTTTTCCAGGGAATATTCCAACGTTTATCTCGCTTTCCAAAGTGAATATCGGACTTGCGCTTGTCGGTGTGATTATCGGTGAATTTCTGGCGGGGAGACGCGGACTTGGATACCTTATTATCTATGGAAGTCAGGTATTTAAACTGGATATGGTAATTTTAAGCATTGCAATTCTATGTGTAATTGCCATGTTAATCTACGGTATTTTAAACTTTATAGAACAAAAAAACGAAACCTGACACACTTTTATCCTATTCTATATTGAAGCATAACATTGATACCGGATAATACAATTCTCTTAAATCCGCTTGTCTTATCCGGTTTTTACCGTTATAATTATAATATAAATAAAATTTGTTATACAATATAGAAAGGAATGGATAACTTATGATACCAAATTTAAATATGTTTTCACTGGAAGGGAAAACTGCTCTCGTGACAGGTGCTAATACGGGTTTGGGGCAGGGAATATGTATTGCCTATTCCAAAGCCGGGGCAAATGTAATTGGCGTGGCACGACGAAGCTGTGAGGACACTGCCGCTAAAATCGCTGATATTGGCGGAAGCTTTCAGGAAATTATCGCTGATTTGTCAGATATTTCTGTTATTCCTCAAATTGTTGAACAGGCGCAAAATGCTTATGGGCGTGTTGATATTCTTGTAAACAATGCAGGAATTATTAAACGGTGCGATGCCGTAGATGTATCTATTGAGGATTGGGATTCTGTTATTAACATCAATGAAAAAATGGTATTTTTCCTCTCCCAAGCATTCGCAAAAGGTTGGCTGAATGACAAAAAAGGCGGAAAAATTATTAACATTGCATCCATGCTGAGTTATCAGGGCGGAATCCGCGTTCCGGCATACACCGCCAGCAAAAGTGCAATAATCGGTCTTACGAGAGAGCTTGCCAATGAATGGTCAAAACATCATATCAATGTAAATGCCATTGCACCAGGATACATGGAAACAAACAATACGGAAAACCTTAGAAAAGACGAACAGCGAAGCGAAGAAATTCTTGGACGAATTCCCGCCGGTCGTTGGGGAACTCCTGAGGACATTGCAGGCGCTGCCATTTTCCTTGCATCAGAGGCATCATCTTATGTTCACGGCTTTACACTCGCCGTTGACGGCGGATGGCTGGCACGATAACGATCTATTTATAATCCCCTCTTTGGCAGCATTTTTCTACATATTTCGAGAATAAAAAAACTGACAGCTGTTTTATGACACTGCTGTCAGTTTTTTATGCGTAGGAACAATTAAGAAACGATCTTAACTCCAAAAATCATACTTATTGCTAATAAAAGAAGAAAACGAATTTGCATCCTGACCGTACTGCATTCCCATACTTTCCAGCTCAGCTGCAACACTGTCTGACACATGTGATCCCAAAAACTGCAATTTCTGTACAAACTCACTCTTCGCACCAAACATGGATTCAAGATCCTCTATTTTAGCATCCTTTATCTGATCCTCATCAACTGAGATGCTTCCGTCCTTTCCTACCGTAATACCCAGCTTGCTTAATTCCTCACTATTCTTAGAAGCAAGCGAACCCAATAACTGATTATAATACATATTAATGTTTGACGGATTATTGTCAAGCTGCTTTCTCGTTTCATTGTACTTCTCAATTAAAGCCTTTACAGCCTTAATAACGTCCTCCGTACTTCCGCTTTCTTTTGCTTTTGCAAAAAGATTATCTTCTTTTTCACTCATGAGTGCCTTCGCTGCTTCCTCAAGCGAACTTGCCGCATCGTCCAGCTTCTCATAAGACTTTTTCTTTGCCATATCTGATTTCTGCGTCATGCTGTTCTGCAGACTGTCTAACAAAGAAGTATTGTCTTTTTTATTAATATAATTCAATAGTGACGAATGATTGACAGAGATTCCTGTCTTTCTTGCGGTTTCATTTAACATTTGTGTTGTGACTCTCATTGTCTGTTCCTCCTGTTTTTGTCATCTTATACTCAAATCCCTCAACTTTGGTTATAACCTGCTTACATTATATATTTCGGACAAAACAATATATTTTTAATACCGTCTGCATCATTTGACCATAAGATTACATAAAATGACTACCGAAACACAATTTCCCCTGTCAGACAATCCATTGATTCCACGATGGCAAGCGACTCCAGTTGTATTCCTCTTGCCCGGATTTCCATTCCGCCCTTTTGAAAGCCTTTCTCTATTGCAATTCCGATACCTTCCACCGTAGCTCCTGCCTTATCCGCCAGCTCTAAAAGTCCCATCAACGCACATCCGTTTGCAAGAAAATCATCAATAATTAACACATGATCATCCTGTGTTAAAAACTTTTTTGAAATAATTACATCATACATATTGACATGTGTATAGGATTGTATTTTTGTAGAATAATTATCATTGTCCAAATTGATGCTTTTCGCCTTTTTGGCAAACACTACAGGAACGTCAAATACTTCCGCCGCAATCGCTGCAATCCCAATTCCACTTGCTTCAATTGTTAGAATTTTGTTAATCTTCTTATCGGCAAAACGGCTTTTCCACTCCTTTGCCATTTCATGAAAAAGCCTGACATCCATCTGATGATTTAAAAAACTGTCAACCTTAAGCACATTTCCTGCCCTTACTGCGGCATCCTTTAATATCCGTTCCTTTAAAAGCTTCATTGATAATCACATTCCTCTCATCCGTGCATTTTAACTGTCCTATCTATTTTCAATCTGCCAGTCAATCGGCTCCACTCCGTTAGCTTCCAAAAATGCATTTGCATGGCTAAAATGCCTGCAACCAAAAAATCCGCGGTATGCCGATAAAGGACTTGGATGCGGCGCTTTTAAGATTAAATGCTTCGGATTTGTGAGCATAGGCGCTTTATTCTGTGCCGGTCTGCCCCACAAAAAATATACAATCGGACGCTCCTGCGCATTGACTGCCTGTATTACCGCATCCGTAAACTGCTCCCATCCATGTCCCTGATGCGAATTTGCCTGATGGGCACGCACGGTTAAAACCGTATTCAAAAGAAGCACACCCTGGTCTGCCCACTTTTTCAAGTAGCCGTTATTTGGTATATAGCATCCCAAATCATCCTCAAGCTCTTTATATATATTTTGGAGAGATGGCGGTATTTCCGGCTGACTGGGAAGCACGGAAAAACTAAGACCATGCGCCTGATTTACATTATGATACGGGTCTTGTCCCAAAAGCAGCACCTTAACTTTGCTCAGTGGCGTATAATGAAACGCATTAAAAATGTCATCCGCAGGCGGATAAACAACTGCCTTACTATATTCATCCTTTACAAAGGTAAACAAATCCTTATAATACGGCTTTCCAAACTCTCCCCTAATCGAATCCAGCCAATCATTTTCTATCATTGCCATATAGCTTCTCCAACCTTTCTTTTGCATTTTAAAGTCTAACAGAAACTCCTCTGTTTCTAAGATACTGCTTTACCTCACAAATTTCCAGTTCCTTAAAATGAAACAGTGATGCTGCAAGCGCTGCGTCTGCCTTTCCGGCATCAAATGCATCATAAAAATGCTCCTGTTTTCCCGCCCCTCCTGAGGCGATTACCGGAATAGACACATTTTCGGATATCAATCGCGTAAGCTCAATATCATATCCGCTCTTTGTGCCATCGCAATCCATACTTGTGACAAGAAGTTCACCTGCCCCAAGCCGGTCCGCCTTCATTGCCCACTCCACGGCATCAATGCCCATATCAATACGCCCACCGTTTTTATAAATATTCCACCCGCTGCCATCGGCACGCCGCTTTGCGTCAATCGCCACAACCACGCACTGGCTTCCAAATTTGTCTGCCGCCTCACTGATCAGCGACGGATTCATAATTGCAGCGCTGTTTACCGATACTTTATCAGCGCCCTCACGCAAAATCGCTTTAAAATCGTCGACCGTTCGAATACCGCCGCCCACCGTGAACGGAATAAAGACCTTTTCCGCCACTCTTCGAACCATATCAACTGTTGTTGCACGATTATCAGATGACGCAGTAATATCAAGAAACACCACCTCATCAGCTCCTGCCCTGTCATAAGCCGCCGCAATTTCTACAGGATCTCCGGCGTCAATCAAATTGACAAAGTTAACCCCTTTGACCACCCGTCCATTGTTGACATCAAGACAGGGAATAATTCTTTTTGTAATCATATACTACCTCCAGCTATTCAAATACACAAAAAATTCTTTAGTATTTGCAATCCCACGTCCGAACTTTTTTCCGGATGGAATTGGCATGCAAACACATTTCCCCTTTCAACCGAAGCATGGATCTTCACTGCATATTCTGTCGTGGCAGTGACAATATCCGGATCTTTCGCCTGCAGGTAATAGGAATGCACAAAATAGACATATGCATCCTCCGAAATCCCCTCAAAAAGCCTGCCTTTGTTTGGAAACCTGAGAGAATTCCAACCAATCTGTGGCACTTTCAACCCGCTATTATCCGGAATTTTCACAATTTTCCCTTTTAAAATACCCAGCCCCTCCACATTCGGAGCTTCTTCACTCGATTCAAATAACAGCTGAAGTCCCAAACAAACACCAAGAAAAGGAGTCCCTCTACTGACGACCTCCTTTATTACCTCTACAAGTCCGTAAGCATGCAGCTTTTTCATCGCATCCCCAAACGCCCCGACTCCCGGTAATATAACTCTGTCAGCCTTTAATACCGTATCGCAATCCCGTGTAATCACTGCCGGTTCTCCAAGTGCAATCAATGCCTTTTCAACACTTTTAATATTGCCTGCATCATAATCAATAACTGCTACCATATCTTTAACCTTTCGTTCTTTCTAAAACGTGGGATCGCACAATTGTGCAAATCCCACATCCTTTTATTCATGACAATAAAATACCCGCAAAGCGTGGACCCTATTGTATGCCTGTTATAATATTATTGAGCGCCACTGTGTATTCGAATGCGTCCTCATAATTCAGCAGCTCCCTTGCCTGTTCTTCACTTAGTCCATACTCTGACTGCAGCACGCCAAGAATCGTTCCTTTAATACTATCAACCTCGCTCAGAACACCATACTCCTCTGCCTCTGCATTAATATAATCATATGACTCAATGCTTCTGAGCAAAGCATCTAACGCTTCCCTCTCCCGTCCAAGCTTTAAATTATTTTGGTAGGAATCATACCAGCGCTGCATTTTTAGGATTACCTCGCTTTTTTCCTTAATCAGGGCATCGGAACCCTTAAGATTCATTCCATATGTTGCCAAATATACTTCCTTATAATTGCCGTCATAAAAAGCTTTTTTGGCAACATTCATGTATCCCTGATTTGAAAGTACGTTTGTTGCTACAATTACACTTCCAAATACAGATGCACCAAACAAAGTCACCGCCACAATTTTTTTAGGCGGAATACGTTTTGCTCTTTTTCCGGCCCCCGCCGCTTGCTTAGCCTGCTTTTGTGCTGCTTTTTTAGCTTTTGCTTCATCTTTTTCTTTCTTCTTCTGCGCAGCAACTTCTGCCTTTGCCTTTTTGGCTGCTTCCTTTTCTTCCGCCTTAGCCTGCTTTGCCTCCTCCTTGGCAAGTTTTTCCTCTTCTTTTTTGGTTAAGGCTTCCTGCTTTTTAGCTGCCTTTTTTTCCTCCTCGGCAGCATAATCTGCTTCCGTAGGTCCAGGTAGCTCCTCTGTCAGCAAATTAAACAGCTTGCCCATAGCTCCCGGCTTCTTCTTACCGTTTCCGCCCTTCTTCCTCTTTTTGGTTGATATCTCTTCTTCACTGTCACTATCAGCGTTTTGCGTTTCAGGTGGCATATCAGGAATAGGAACCCCGCCATCCTCCTCAATGTTTTTTACTCCGGCATTTACCAAAGCCGCTTCATCATCTGCCATTTGATTCAAAAGATCCATCATTTCATCCTGAATCGGCTCATTACTGTCAGACTTTTTCAAAATATCATTAATTTCAGCCAAATCTGCATCGTCATCAAGCATACTTAACACATCATCTAGTCCATCGTCTACTCCTGATGCACTACTGTCCTTTATATCCTCATCCATGCCGTCAAGGATTCCCAAATCATCATCCGTATCTAGTGTATCTAACTCTGATGAGTCTAAATCTAATTCGTCAAGATTTAATTCGTCTGACATTCCAAACTCCATTTCTGACTGGGAAGATTTCTCCAACTCCAGTCCATCAATATCCGGTTCAACATCCGCTTCCCCCGTAAGATCAGAATCCAATATTCCTGACATATCAAAATCCTCTATATCCGCCTCAGCATCCGCTTTCTCCGTAAGACCAGCATCCGGTATTTCAGGCATATCCAAACTGTCAATATCCTCAATATCAAGTTCTAGACTGGCATCTGTTTCATCACTCTGCTCTACAACTTCTGCATCCGATTTACTGTCTTCACTGTCAAAGTCTGAAATATCAAACTGCTCCGGCATTTCCTGAGCTTCTGTTATATCCAGTGCTTCAAGTTCCGAAGTTTCTTTTGTTTCCAACTGGTCAGGCAGGTCTATCAGCTCCGGTACTTCAAGTTCTTCTGGCAATTCTGCTATTTCTATCGTATCAGACACTTCCGGTATTTCAGAAATATTCAATTCATTGGATATTTCTGCCAGTTCCAAATCAGCCAGTGTTTCTGTTGCCTCTAAAATATCCGAATCCGTTGCTGCATCTGATATACTGAATTCCCCCGGCGCTTCTATCATTTCCGGAATATCCGCTATTTCCAATTCCTCTGGCGCTTCTATCATTTCCGAAATATCCGCTATTTCCAATTCCTCTGGCGCTTCTATCATTTCCGGAATATCCGCTATTTCCAGTTCTGCCGGCGCTTCTATCATTTCCGGAATATCCGCTATTTCCAGTTCTGCCGGCGCTTCTATC
>CAJTSD010000066.1:0-971 GCA_910578795.1 uncultured Lachnospiraceae bacterium | reverse complement strand
TCATTTCCGGAATATCCGCTATTTCCAGTTCTGCCGGAATATCCTCCATCTCTGTTTCTTCTGGTGCTTCAGTTATTACAGGATCTGTCTTTAATATCTCTTCTGCGTTTAATACGGTATCCTTCATATCATCCGGCTCAGGTATTAATTCCATGTTCTCGTCCATTTGTCCACCCTTTGCACTCTCTTCCTCTTCTATTACAGGCATTTGCTCAGGCGCCGGTTCTTCTGCCCCGGCATCCTGTACCCCATCAGGCTCTGATATTGATTTCAGTAAATTATCTAAGTAATTTTCTTCCGTACCCATGATAATCCCTCCGTCTTTATTCTATGCTTATTTTATTCCCGTCAAAAAGTCTGCCGCATTCATTGCGATACTGACTCCTTTATTTTCAAGCTCTTTTGTCATATGATACAATTGCTCATTTACTCTGAAAAAACTTGCCTTTTCATTATAAAACGCAGCCTTCTCAAATGGCCACCTAATAATTCCCGGCAAATTCATCCCCACGCCAAGCTCTAAAATACATACTTTTTTATGGAGTGTATGCTGCAGCCAGTCCGTATATTTTTTCCACCGCGGCATATAGCCTTCCTCCATATAATTCCTTTCACACAATATATTATTAAACGCCATTGGCGCACCACATAAACGGCATACAGGCCGCTCCAATGAGTCAAGCCCTACCCCGTCCATAATTGCCTGACATACCAATTCCGTAAAATCTTCCGATGAAATCAAATCGTCATTGCATTTCTGACTGCACTGCAATGCTTTATAACTGCCACATGGCTCTACAATCCGTTCCTTATCAAAATCCACCTTTTCAATGTTCCCATCAATACACGTCGTAACAATAAAATAATCCTTATCCTTTATCAATTCATAAAGTGCCTTGTATGCATCAATAATGTTCCCCTCATCGTGCCGTCTAATATAACAATTCTCCAAAAGCGGAACCGTCCATTCC
>CAJTSD010000065.1 GCA_910578795.1 uncultured Lachnospiraceae bacterium | reverse complement strand
TAATATCCCTTTGTTTGGAAATGCCATTATTATTACTTGTGCCTTAATGCTTTTTGCTGTGTCTTATCCATTAACCATTTCTATTTTAAAAGGAAAGAATTTTAAGTGAAGCAGCAAACCAAGTCGAGCCAGTCAACGGCAAGTAAATGGGTGGTGTTAGGTTGCGTCCACCGTTGACAGCCCCATCTGTCCTTGCTGGTGAGTAATCAAGGGGTGGCAGCAAAAAGTATGCCGCACCTCTGAATTATAAAAGAGTAAGCTAATAACTGAATCCCTCTCCTGTTTGGCAATAAATACGGCGCACCTTATAACTCCCTCTCCCAAGAAGTGCGAGCCACCATAGCGGGGCTTGCCGCCTTGAAGTTAATCCTAAGATGATACCCGGCAGAAGTTGCTATGTCTATGCTGTTGTGGTTTATGTTGTATTTTGCATATATAATATTCATTGTCGCTGCCCTTTCCCTAAAATATTGTGAAAGCATTTCAATCAATTCTTCATGTCTTGTCTATATTGTGTTATAATTTGTTACAGGTTTTTCTTTCCCTTATTTTTGCCCTTATGAGAGTTCGTAACATGAGGGAAAAGGATATAACACAAGGGAAAGCATAAGGGCAAACTCACTTGCTATAAATTTAGTGTTTTCAAGGGTTTGCGGACTTTTTGAAGATAAGATATAACAGTTAATAAATGCTATAAAAAGTGTCTTATCAGAATTCCAGTTTGCAGAATTGTAGTCAGCTAAAAACTGAATAACCGCCGCTAAATAGAAACGGTACGCCAAGACAGGAAATTAAGAAAAGGTTTCCTGTTTTTTTGCGCCTATTTTTGGCATTTTCAAAAATCGTCAGTATTATGCCATGCAAAGGGGATAGAAGGAAATTTCCGCAAATCACCGTCATTTTTGCTTTGTGTGGTGTTGTAGGTAGTAGGGGGAGAAATACCGCTCAGCTTTGCCAAAATCCCCGCTTGCGCCGCTTGAAAAATCCCCGAAAAAATATTTTCGAATTTTTCAAAAAACACTTCCGCTTACCTGAGCTGGAAGAATGTAAAGAACGTGGATGTAATGTTTTGGGAATCAGTCATGACATTAAAAACCCAATAGAGGGAATTGAAACAATTCATCAGGATGCTTCTGGAAAAGCAAGGGAAACAGCACTTGCCTATGCACTTGGAATTGGCGGGGCAAGAGCCGGAGTGATAGAAACTTCATTCAAAGAGGAAACGGAAACAGATCTTTTTGGAGATCAGGCTGTACTCTGCGGTGGTGTTTCAGCTTTAATCAAAGCAGGATTTGAAACGTTGGTTGAAGCTGGCTATCAACCGGAAATGGCATATTTTGAATGCTGCCATGAAATGAAACTGATTGTTGACCTTATCAATAGAGGCGGTCTGACAATGATGAGATATTCTGTCAGTGATACTGCGGAGTCTGGTGACTACATAACCGGTGAGGAGATTATCACTGACGGAACAAGGAAAGCCATGAAAAATATTCTCAAAGATGTTCAGGAAGGAAAATTTGCAAAAGACTGGCTTCTTGAGAATCAGGCAGGGAGAACTTATTTCAATGCGAAAAAGCATATTGAATCAGAGCATGAGCTTGAAAAGGTCGGAGCCGAACTTAGAGGTTTGATGTCATGGATGAAAAAACTATTAGACTGATATAACGTATAGGATTTAGTGGACTTATACTGCGTTAAGGCGGGAAATCGTTTATTGGAAGAAAACCAATGAACGCTTTTCTACCCGTTCGAAAGACTTGTGTGCAGGCTCATGTTTATTACATGACAGTTTGATATGGATTTTAATGAAAATAAAAAGGCATGATTAAGTTCAGGCAAAGGACATTCAGTATATGGGTGGCATTTTTAACGTAATGATTGCGTGGAAGGTATAGGTATCAGTATGATAGTACATCTGGATATCACCATGATACTTGCTCACAGTCTTTTTGATGCTTTTGATACCAAAGCCATGTCTGCGTTGATCCGGTTTGCTGGTAATAAGGCTGTTATGGGAATCCTCAAAGGGATTTTTTCTGCTGGAGTTGATAACGGTTATAACAATAAACGGAGTTTTCGTTTTTCTCACTGCATTTACTTCAATGTATGCTTCCGGAATGCCAAGGGCAGCTTCCAAGGCATTGTCCAAAAGGTTGCCAAACAAGGAAGATAGATCGCTGTCAGCAATAAAGTCAATGATTCCATGCCGTATATCCACGAGAAATGCAATTCGGCTGTTATCGCATTGTCGTTTGTAGCGGCATAAAATAGTATTCAGCATTTCATGGCTGCATAACCGGGCGTTTTCTTTTAAATCAGAGGAAAGCATAAGCTGCCGGATGTAAGCTTCGATTTTATCATGTTCATGGACTTTATTTAACAAATCAATGGACTGCAGGTGTTTTTTTATGTCATGGATGAGAATGTTTTGGTTTTCGCTTTGGGAAAACAGCATTTGATAGTATTCGGCAGAGTTTGCTTCTTTTTGAAGTAGCAGCTGCATTTCCGTAAATTCTGCATTCTTTTTCTGGTTATACAGATTCATAGCAAAAACAATCAGATTTATAGCCAGCAGGAAAACAGCATTCAGGGTCATGGCAGCGGTCATGCCATCAGAGAGTGCGTACATGTCATTGACCGTCAGCAGGGTAAACATCATAAAACAGGAAGCCAGTGGAATAAAAATAAACAGTAGTACAACGTGCTCGTGTTGTCCGCTGATTTTCGGTCTTTCTTTCAAAAAGTGCACCAAAATATAAACGATGGTAAAATAGATCATTTTGCTGAAAATGACAAAAATAATCCTGCTATGAAAATGCGCCGTCTCTGTAAAGAAATGTGGTACAGAATGCTGGACAATGCTGTATATAGCCAATTCACACAGCGCCATGACTGCTGTCAGTATGGCAGCGTGAAAAAAGGCTGAGCGCCATTTTAACTGATACTGGGTAATCAGGAAAGAAAAATTGACAAACAGATACATAACAATATTCAGCCATGTAGAAGCGAACATGGAGACTGCAAATAGCAGAGAGTAAAAGGCACACAATACGGCAAGTATCGTCCGCGTTTTCCGTTTGGGAATAAAAAGTGTGGAAGCATACTGGTGAAGGATAATTGCCTCCACTAAAAAGCTGAAAAAATAACAGATTATATTTTCCATAAAGGTTACCTCGTACTTTCCAGATAAAGAAGATAAGCGTCTTTAAAGGCGGTATACTTTCGCTTGGTCAGGTAGGCATGGAACTGGTCGCCTGCCATGTGGACAAGGGAGTGGTCAAAATCGGTAATATGCTCAAAGTTGACAATAAAGCTGCGGTGTGTCTGAAAAAAACAGTTTTTCGGCAGTAAATCCAGATAATACTGCATGTTATGGACAGTTTCAAAATCACACATGGCAGTGTGGACGAACACTTTCCTGCCCCGCGTTTCCAGTGCAATGATTGAAGATGCTGGGAGCGTATGTATTCCCTGTCTGGTTTCAATGGGAATTTTGATGGTTCTAGTGTTATACAGGTCAAGGGCGTCTTTCATATTGCGGAAAAGCCGGCGTTTGTCTACAGGCTTGGATAAATAGCGGAAAACATGGAACCGCATGGCGTCGTCCAAATATTCAGAGTATGAGGTGACAACAAAAATAATGATCTGTTCATTTGCTTTTTTTAATTCGGTTCCCACATAGATGCCATTGATCCCCGGAATTTCGATATCAAGAAAAAGGATATCTTTCTCACCCTGATCTGCCAGCAGGGATTCTCCGTCGGAAAAACAGATAATTTCAGGGCATTTTACACAGATTTTCTCAAAGTAGCTTTCGATATATTTTTGCAGTTGTCCACACATCAGGATATCGTCATCGCAGATTAGTATTCGCATATTGCCGGTCTCACTTTTCTTCTATTTTATCGTTTAGGCACCTTGTTCGATTTATAGTATACAACACAGAGAGAATAAAATATAGAAAATCTGCATAAAAAGACATTTATCTGTCATTCTTGGGTTGTTATCACCCAAAATAGGACAAAAAATGTCGTTTCATGCAAAATGGGTTGCAATTGTATTTCAGGCGATGATAATAAGGAGTGCGGCTTAGCGCAAAAAACTTAGTTGATCAGGAGGTAAAGATGAAAATGAAAAAAAGAAAGGCTGAATGGGTTATTGTTTTTTATGCAATCCTGCTTTTATGCAACGGATGTGGGGGGCGAGAGGATACAGAAGAGTCGGTAAGCAAGGTAGAGAATCCTGTAATACAGGAATCCGTATACACAAATGCTGATACGCAGACGGCAGACATACCCACGGATAAAGACACGCCGAAAACAGCCGAAGTGTCTGAAGGGCAAGATGGTCCCAAGGGCGCACAGTCAGGCGAGGATCTTGACGCAGAGTCAGAAGCCAATGCTACGGATGATGTATGGTACAAGTCGGGCAGCGTATATGTTGATGAAAACGGACACAGACTGGAGGTATTTTTTGATGATGAAGGCACGATTCAGTTCGCGGTTGACGGTCTTTCCCTGTACAACACTATGGCAAATGATTTTCAGACAGAAAATGACTGGAGAATTTATAGCTGTGATGATGGAACAACCGTTATTTACTATCCGGGAACGCCGGCACATCTTGAGATTTCAGACGGCGAATATGCTGGGATTTACGAGGCGGATGACGGTAAATGAAGGAAACTGGTTGGCAGAGTATTGCATTTAAGGAGAAAACCATAAAATGAAAAGAAAAAGAATAAATGTTATTTTATTAATGGGATGATACTAGGCTTAACAGCATGTCAGAAAAAAGAGGAAGAAACAGAAATGGACAGCAGACTTGTGGAAGCAGTGTCAGAGGAAAGGGAGGATGCGGATAAGCCTTCCGAGGATGGGCAGGAAACAGTATAGCAGGGAACTGACACGTCCTTAAATTCTTTTTCAGCTAGTCCGGAAGTCCAGGCATGCAGGGAATGGTGGGATTTCCTCGATGGATATGACTCGGATAATACAATTCATATGGAAGTAACGGAACAGGAAGAAAACAAATCGGAGCAGGCAGATGAATATGAAGATTATGTCTGCTATACAGACGAGATGAGAGATAAGGTAGATGAGATTTGTGCATCATATGGACTGGTCAAATTGAGCGGATTTTGTATGATGACGGCTCGTTCCTTTTTGAAGGCAACCTTTTGCTTTCCGGTTCAACGGATACGAAAACACTTTATGACATAGGCTATCAGCTTTCACGTTCCGTAAAAGGCACTTTTAACGCCTCGTATCTGAATTTAGGGGATTTGTCCAAATATAGCGTGCGAAAGTACATCACTAAGGTCGGTGATGAGGTATTTTTTTGTGCCATGAGGAGATCAATCCAAACATTATTGCAGATCGGGATAAGTCTTTTGTTGTAATCAGCGGGTTTGGCGATTTGTCAGATTTTTCAGATGTGAATGATGAAAAACAGGAATTATTTGCGGAGGCGTTTGATTTTTCTGTGATACCTTAAAAATGTTTGAGAATGCATTGCCGTTTCCCATCAGTCTATTCTGCGTTTTAGATACAGTGATTTTGTAGGAATAACAAACAGGACATTTACAGAAAAGGAAGATAGAGAGGATAAAGCGGTACGGCAATTTATATTGTTCTGCCGCACTGCCCTGAAATATGAAAAACTGAATTATTACAATGAACGGAAGCACAGGGCGGAACGGGAAACCCACATTGACATACTGACCGCAAGGCAGCTTGGCATGGCGGGCAGGTTTTTTGATACATTCCATGCTGACTATTTTTGGGTCATGGGCATGAAATCGGCATAGTGGATGGTGACTTGGCACAGGCGTTGAGGGAACTACCGGACGGACACAGACAGATTGTCCTGATGTATTATATCGTCGGTCTGAACGACAGGGAGATTGGGGAAGTCTTTTTCTCCTATCAAAAAAGGACCGCATCTCGCAATCCCTTTTCCAGTGTATTCCTGCCCTGTATTTTGTTTAATGTACCTATAACTGGCACTCTATTTCCCTAATCAGCATCGGAACGATTTTACAGGAAAAAATTCCTGTGTGGCTGTCCCAACTTACGCAATATCCGGAGACAACAGCGTTACTCGAATATATTGAAGAACTTTTAGTAAGCGAAGATCTCTATGCCATAATCGGCAGCAATGTCAGCTCCATGCTTGGCTCCATCGCAAGCAGCATCGGTTCATTTGCCGACATTCTAATTAACCTCCTTATGGCATTTGTCATCATGTCCTACCTTCTGCTTGACAAAGATAACGTAAAACGGAAGTTTCAGAAATTGTTTGAAGCTATCTGCCGCCGAAAGTATCCGGATATTTGATTCATGCCGGAACGCTTTTGTGCGAAATTTATGCGAGCTTTTTAAGCGGACAATGTTTAGAAGCCGTGATTTTAGGCGGTCTGATGTGGCTCGCTTTTGTCCTGTGCGGGCTTCCCTATGCCGGACTTGTCGCGGTACTGACAGGACTGCTGTCATTTATCCCTATGTTGGCAGCTTTGTTTCCTGCGCAGTCGGAGCGTTTATTATTTTTATGATAAACCCTGTAAAAGCGGTTGTTTCCATTATCGTATTCCAAGTGGTTCAGTTTATCAAAAACCAGTTTATTTATCCGCGCGTTATTGGCGGCGCAGTCGGACTTTCCGCGCTTTGGACACTCATCGCCGTGCTGATTGGCGGGAAGCTGTTTGGCATTATCGGAATGATATTCTTTATTCCCCTTGCAGCAACTGCCTACACTTTGCTTGGTCAGGCGGCAAATAAACGCTTGGAAATCCGGAAACAGTCAAATCCCCCCCAGCAGGCTGCGAAGCATCAAAATTAAAGCGCAGCACCTTACTTTCCCAAAATATCTAAAAACGTCTTATCCAACGGTTCCCATTCGGGCGTTCTGTCATCAGCCATTTGCTTTGAAAGCAGCCCGTACTTCCCGATGTTTTCCTCGATAAACCGTTGGATTACGGGCATCTTGGGATTTTGCTCTCTTTCGTTGCTGTGTGCCTTAACTGCAAGCATCTGCCCAATCTCTTCCGACAATTCCTTCGGTAAATCCTGACGCAGTAAATCCTCAAAGCGCACTGGAGGAACTGCATGATTCGATTCAATATACCGGCATGCCAACAGCGGTCTTAACGCGTAAATATACTTTTTGTATTTTACTGTATCTGCCTGCAAATACTGATTATAAGTGCTGTTTGCCGTTCCGTAATAATGGTAAAGCGCCGCTTTTTCAGAAAAATACCGCCGGCTGTTTTCGTAAATTTTTTCCCATTCCTGCGTTGTCCTGTATACAACCGGAGAATTTGCCCACTCAAAAAGTGTGGCGTTTCCCCGATGAAACTGTATCAGCGTCTTTCTTAAATCCCAACCGTTCATATCCAATACCTCATCAAGCTGCCATTCTATCACGTCCTTTTTTGGCTCAAGGCACAGATAATCCTCCGGTTGCCGCACATAGACAAACCGCACATCATAATCGCTGTCCGGCGACTCCACGCCCCATGCCCGGCTTCCTGATTCCACTGCGTAAAGCACCTTTACCTTCTCTTTTTCTTCCAGTTGCGTAAGCTTGTCTGATATTTCCTTTCTAATATCTCTCATTACATAACCCCATTTCCGTCACTTTCTATCGCTTTTCGATTTACATACTCGACAAAACGCTCAACCTTCTCCATATCCGGATTATCCGGAAGAGCGGTATTTTTTATTGCAATCTCCAACCGCCTCTCATACTCGGACAGCAGTTTATAAAATTCGTCCGAAAACGTTCTGTCCTCCTTCTGAAAATCACCGCGCCGAATGCTTTTAAGCAGCTCCAAATCATCTGTCCTATGGGTTCTTATTTCGCCTTTTTCCAAAATATCAATCGCCATCATAAACAGACGGATTAAATGCATTGCGTGCTTATTCAAATGATTGTCGTCCTTTTTGCGGTTACGCTTGCCAAGCTTGTCATAATCCCTGATGACGTTGTTCATGGCACCTAACATATTTTCATAATCCCGCAGCGGCAAATGCCGGTACTGCGCATCAATAAAAATTTCCGTTTCCAATTCCGGGTTATCGGATTTATCGATATAAATTTCCAATTTTCCCTTATCAAACATCTCGTTTTTACGCCGGAAATCCTCCAGCGCATTCCGCACAGAATCATAAATATGCTGTTCCCGCTCCTGCTGCGGCATGGAATCCCTTGCAACCGCATTTTGAAGCCGCCTAAGCTGCGCACTTGCATATCCGCCGAATGACTTTGCCGCCCGCTTTGACAAAAACAAATGCTTATTATCCAACAGTTCCTGCCCTAACGCTGTCTTTATCAAATACTGCTCCTCGTTCAGCCCCAACAATTCTATTGTATTAGGATTACATTCCAAAAGGAGTCTTATCACCTTATTAAACGCATAAATAACCGTATCCGTATTGGTATCCTCATATTGTTCAAACTTTGTCAATCCCAGTAAATCAGACGGCAGGTTTAACGTAATCCCCCGAAAATCAATGTCACTGTTCTCGTTGTTTGTCCCATAAGCATGGCTTCCGCCAAGTCCCATCAGAATAATCCGGTTTCCAAGCCGGGGATTGGTTCGCAAAAAATCATACTCGGTTGAATCCATCCGTTTTTTGAAATCCATTTCCGGTTTCCTTTCCTGTTGCAGAATATATCTATTTGTCACCTATTACAGTTTTATCTTATCCGTTTCTATTATTTCACAATTATTTTGATACCCATTTCCGATTCGGAACCGATTTGCCATGTCCGAAATAAATCGGCACAGTTCCGAAGCCTGTGATTTTATCCGCACTTTGCAAAACCATTTCCCAATCCTCATAAAGCATTGCGGTGGTCGGATAAAACATATTCATCAACGCATCTCCAACAAGAATCCCTGCTCTTTTACAGTCGATTCCAATAGAGCCCTTGGTGTGTCCGGGCAGACTAATTATCTCCGCACCGATTCCATAGTTATGTAAACTTTTTCCTTCCTCTAAAAATACAGAAGGCGTAAAATCCATTTCCACTTTTTTGAACGAGGCAAGAGATGCTTTTAGAATCACTTTTCCAAGAACGGTTTTCGCAAATAATTTCTCTTTCATTTGATTCCGTATTAAATCAACATCATTTGCATTCATTGCTATCGGCACTTGAAACAGCTTTGAAAAATAATCCGCATTTTTATTTTCTTCCAACACATAACAATTACCGTTTCCGCACTTGATTCTATGTATCTGTATCATACTGCCCGTCCCCCTCTTTCCTCCAAAATACTGCGCGGTATATAACCCTCCCAAACGCCAAAAGTATCTAAGTAATACCGCTTGTAAATCTAAACGCATTATAACTTTTTTTCTCGCTTATCACAAGATAAATCTCATCACCTGA
Source organism: uncultured Lachnospiraceae bacterium (assembly GCA_910578795.1). Classification (GTDB taxonomy): domain Bacteria; phylum Bacillota; class Clostridia; order Lachnospirales; family Lachnospiraceae; genus COE1. The sequence continues at coordinate 7,178 of CAJTSD010000065.1, read as the reverse complement.
CTCGTTAGTTGACTCATTGCCTGCGAAGAAAACGCTTCAACCACAGAAAGCAACGACATAATAACAGCAGGGTGCTATCCTTCCGCACGATTAATAGCGCCCTGCCACATATGTTTTCCCGCAATTTATGCAGTTTTATCTAAAACATTCATCTCTAAATCAAGGATTCATAAAGCTTGGTAATATCCGCAACGCTTGTTTCCTTCGGATTGCCCGGTCTGCATGCATCGTCATAAGCGGACTGTGCAAGGAACGGAATATCCTCTCTCTTGACAATCTCCTTAAGATTTTCAGGAATGCCGACGTCCTGCGAAAGTTTCTTCACCGCGTCAATCGCAGCCTTACGGTACTCCTCCTGTGACATACTGTCCACGCCCTGTACACCCATTGCCCGTGCAATTTCACGATACTTCTCGCCTGTTGCTTCCGCATTGTATTCCATAACCGTAGGAAGAATAATTGCATTTGCAACACCGTGCGGCGTATCATACAATGCGCCAAGCGGGTGTGCCATAGAGTGTACAATACCAAGACCTACATTCGAAAATCCCATTCCGGCAACATACTGACCAAGCGCCATATCTTCTCTGCCTTCCGGCGTATTATCTACTGCGCCTCTCAACGAACGCGAAATAATCTCAATTGCCTTTAAGTGGAACATGTCCGACAATTCCCAAGCGCCCGCCGTAATATATCCTTCAATTGCATGTGTAAGCGCATCCATACCTGTCGCTGCTGTCAAGCCCTTTGGCATGGTTGCCATCATTTCCGAATCGACAAATGCAACAACCGGAATATCTTTCGGGTCAACGCAAACCATTTTACGGTTCTTTGCCGCGTCTGTAATAACGTAGTTGATTGTTACCTCTGCTGCCGTTCCTGCCGTGGTCGGTACTGCAAAAATAGGCACAGATTTGTTCTTTGTCGGTGCAACACCCTCAAGGCTTATCACATCCTCAAATTCCGGATTGTTAATGATAATGCCGATTGCCTTTGCCGTGTCCATGGAAGATCCGCCGCCGATTGCAATCAAATAATCCGCGCCGGATTTCTTGAACGCAGCGACACCTGTCTGCACGTTCTCAACCGTAGGATTTGGTTTGATTTCAGAATACAATTCATATTCCATTTTCTCACCGTCAAGGATTTCCAATACCTTTTTTGTTACCCCGAATTTTACCAAATCCGGATCAGAGCACACAAATGCTTTTTTGAAACCTCTCCCTTTTGCCTCCGGTACAATCTCTTTCACCGCACCTGCTCCATGATAAGATGTTTCATTTAATACAAATCTGTTTGCCATACGCTTACACTCCTTTACATTTTAATATTATATTTATTTAAATTTACCATATATACGATTTTTAAGCAATGGTATGTTGTAACATTTTCCTAATTTTTATCTTACCACAACTGAAAATCCTCGTGACTTTCCACTTTACTTATGCTAAAATAAGCATACGTAAGCATATAAACTCAGTGTTCCAGCAGGTAGCAGGCAGCATAAAAGCTTCATGGCTGTCAAATTCCTGCAAGTTCATGCAAAGGAGTAATACAATGATATATGAAATTCCCCCCGGCAAAAATATTTCCGCTTTATTTGGCAATTGGGAAGAAACACTGATATGGTCTTGTTTACAAGGAATCATGGGCAAACTTTATGCGAATGATTTGAAGAATCCGACAGCAGGCATGGCTATTCTTGGTGATTTCACCTTTTTTGCCGGAAAACCGGACATGGAGCTTGTATCCTACAAGCCCGATTGGTGCCATCAAAATTTTATGATTATGGTTCCGCAAAATGAAGAATGGCAAAATGCAATCATAAACCATTACGGCAGTAAAGTCAAAATTGTTTCACGATATGCGATAAAAAAAGAGCCTGATATTTTCAACAAGGAAAAACTAAAGCATGCCGTTTCCTCTTTGCCAAAAGAATATGAGCTTTGCATGATTGACGAGCCGCTCTATACACTTTGTAAATCCGAAGCATGGAGCACGGATTTGGTTTCGCAATTCCCCACTTATGAACTGTACCAAAAACTTGGTTTAGGTGTGGTTATATGCCAAAACAATACCATTGTTTCCGGCGCCTCCTCTTATTCTAGATACCGTGAAGGAATCGAGATTGAAATTGATACGAAAGAAGCATATCGCAGAAAAGGACTCGCCTATATATGCGGCGCAAAATTAATTTTAGAATGCTTACGGCGAAACCTATATCCCAGCTGGGATGCGCAGAACAAACATTCTGTTTCCTTGGCGAAAAAGCTTGGCTACCATTACAGTCATGCCTACACTGCAATCGAGATACGGGAATATTAAATATACGCATATTTTTTTAGTCTGGACCTGATTGCACCATTTGTTCTACTATGTGCCTTCGCAATTTCGGAAATTTTCATTCCTGATTGAAATTCCCCTATTAAGCCGTTATCTTCTTCCTCTGTCCATGAAGCGCCTGCATTATTTTTGTTTTCTCGGATAATTGGTTCTTCATCTGCTTCAGCGGACGCACTAAATACAGCATTTGGGTTTTCAGAAAGGAATACCGAGATTAACGCAATAAAACGTTCACCATATTTGTTAAATTTGTTTTCACCAACACCTGAAACCATAAGCATATGATAAAATCATCTTTGTGCTTTCCCGTAATATGCTCCACACTGTAATACAGATTTTCCCTGTCAAAGCCTGTTACCACAACTTTCGGACAGTCCAGCTTTAAAATACATTCGATATCCGCTTTTACCTCTTTTGTAGCCGTCGCCGTAAACGCACTGACAATCGGTCTGCTTGGCAGCTGCTCTAAAAAATCAACAATTTTAAGATAACTCGGACGAAAGTTCTGCCCCCATTGCGAAATGCAGTGCGCTTCGTCGACCGTAACCATGGAAATCTCCGCATGGAGTGCAAACTGTAAAAATCCAGCATTTTCCAAGCGTTCAGGCGCTACATACAAAATCTTATAAGTACCTTTTAATGCCATATCAAGCGCTTTTGATATCTGCGCTTCCGTCAATGAGGAGTTGATAAATGCCGGGGCTATCCCTACATCATTCAATGCCTGAACTTGATCCTGCATCAGCGAAATCAACGGTGATATTACCAGTGTGATTCCCGAAAGCAGCAATGCCGGTACCTGATAGCACACGAATTTCCCGGCACCTGTCGGCATAATTGCAAGCGCATCCCTCCAAAACAGAATCAATGATTTCTTTCTGACCATTTCGAAACGAATCATATCCAAAATATGTTTTCAAAATTTTCAGGGCATCTGTATTTTTTTCCTTTTGTATTTGCATTGTACTCTTTTTCTTTTCCCTTTCTTCCTGCTAAAAATGTATCTTATATAATTCATCACAAGCTTTCACCCTGTTATAAATCGCCAGCCCATTGCTTCTGCCAAACAAGTGCAGACAGTTCAAATATATCACTTTAGGAGTTTTTTCCTTCCCCTCAATCAAATTTCCTCCGTGCTGCTCTCATATTCCGTACCCTCAAACAGCTTTTGTATAACGGTTTTTATCCGCATTCTCTCCATGTAAGCGGCATGGTATCCTCCAATAGTAAGGTTTTTGCGCAACCGTTTCAATTCCTGCGTCCGCTCATTATTCTCGCCACCGCCAACAATCCCGTCCTCTACGCAGGAGGACAACAGCACCTTTCTCCTATGTGCTGCCCTTTTATCCCAATAATCCCGTACAGTCTGAAAACCGCTGTCATTACTGACAATCACAGCAATCCCTTCCTGACCGCCGCCAAAGAGCTCTCCAAGCTTAGAGGCAATATAAAAATCCAACGCATTTTTCCCTGTTTTACACAGCTTGCATATCTCAAAAATACATCCAGTCGTTGCAAGATCATAATCCACCAAAAATAACAATATAATTCCATTAGCGCAAACATGGTATCCGTCTGCGGATAACTTTTCCCCTCTTCCCATTTATAAATCGCCTGAATCGAACCAAGGCAAAGATATTCCTTTACCTGTTCCGCAGAAAGATTTTTCGCCTGCCGACAGCGTCTTAAATTTTTCCCGATTAATTCCTTATCATACTCCGGTCTGTACTTCACACATATCCCCCGTTTTTCACATATTTTTCTATTTCGTACATTTGTTTTATTATCATATCACATAATTTTGCAAAATGCATTAAACTTATAATCTAATTTGATAAAATTTCTCATATTTTGTCTTTGTTTGTGATAATACTTTTAAACCCTTAATTTTACTAAGTTTGTCCAATGTTATTCATGTCTACATTGTTTATCATATTTTGTCTGTATTTAACTTTATATCCTATAAATTTGGGGTAGAAATTGGGGTAAAATTGGGGTATGGAAAAAGGCGGCTTTTTGTGCCGCCCTGGTTCTATGTCAAGATTTAGTACAAGTTAAAATGAGAAATTTTTCCCCATTTTAACCTGCCAAAAGCTCTGCTTCCCTGTGTGTTCTTTCATATACTCGTTCGAATTCATCTGGTGACGTATAATCACAATGACTATGGATTCTCTTGGTATTGTAGAAAGCTTCAAGATATTCGAAAATCAGTCGGTATGCCTGTTTGTAATCACGGATTTTAAAACGGTTCAGCCATTCACGTTTAATAATCGAATGGAAGGATTCGATGCAGGCATTATCCCACGGAAACGCTTTCTTTGAATAACTACGCTGCATATTTTCGGTTGCTTTTTTATATTCCTTTGCAACATACTGGCTGCCACGATCCGAGTGGATTATCAGGGGCCGATCAATATCTCGTCGGGCTTTGGCTTTGTTTATAGTATCAATCACACAGGATACTTCCAGTGTTTCTGAAAGCGTCCAGGCAATGATTTTTCTGGAAAATAAATCCATTATGCTGGTCAGATAGACAAAACCATCTATTGTCCAGATATAGGTAATGTCCGAGCACCAGACAGCATTCGGGCGGTCAGGATTAAACTGTTCATCAAGGATATTTTGTAATTCAGTGCTGAAATCGGAATCTTTTGTGGTGATAGTCCATGGCTTGCTCCATTGGGCGCGGATTCCCATTTGACGCATATAGGTACCAACTGTTCTTTCCGAAATGACTTCACCGGTTTTACGCAGTTCTACAGTTATTTTCGGAGCGCCATAGTTCTGCCTGGAAAATCGAAATACGGGGCTTGTGGTGGCTCTGACGGGGGTGTTTATTGACAGGGCATGAGACATAACCGGAATATTTGTGAAACAGAACTGGCAGCAGATGTCACGAAGCGGCACATTTTCCCTTGCGCACTGCTGCCAAATGTGCTATAGTAAAGACAGAAAAAGGGAAAGCCATAGAAGCGGCTCTACCCTCCGAATAAGTTTTAGCAGTAACCTTTTACAAGGTCAGCCGTCACTATTGGCAGTAGTGGCGGCTATTTTCGTTTTCCCTTAAAAACTGTGTAACACAATCCAATAAGGGCAACAATGAATATTCCAGTCTGAACTAAGTCAGAATATGTAATCATCATTGGCAACGCCCTCCTTTCTTTCGTCTGGAGGGTTAGCCCCTCCGAAATAGAGGGTAGCCGCCCGGCTCTATGGTTTCCCATGCAAAGTATAGCACACATTTCTTTGTCAGGCAATTATAATATGCTGTTTTGGCAGCAGCGCCGCCCTGCGCCTATTTCCGCAAGCGATCAAGCTGCCGCACCGCCATTTCCGCAATATCCCTAGCATAGCAAATCTTGGAAAGTCCTACCCAAAATTCACGCTCATAATCCTTTTGAAGCTGCCGGAACTCCTGCATAAGTCTTTCGTATTTCGCCCACCGCATATAGGGCGGCTTCGGGATATACCATAAGTCCTGTATAGGCGTATCGGGATAATCTTTCCACCAATGCGTATATCCTAATTTCTTTTCAACAATGCGTTCCATTTTCAGCCGCATTCCGTCCATGCCGCTTTTCTGCTGGCTCGCATAATTCAGCTTTGCACAGCTCCGGCACATATAATGTTCCTGCCGTCTGTAAAGGTATCTGACGCGCTTTCCACAATGCGGACAGTGGAAATACAGCCTTGTGGACTTTCCATCAATCCCCGGCACACTGGATAAAAGCAAATCAGTGTAAGAGTCCCCCTCCCTGATCTCTGCCATTTCCTCTCCCACATAGTAGATAATATCACCCCTGAACAACGGATATTTTACAGTTTCTTTGCAGAAAAGGTATTTATCGCCTTTGAGGTAATCATGAAAAGAAAAGCTGTCAATCCTGCGGAAGTTTTCAAGCTGTTTGTGCGTCTTATTGTGTCCGCCCGAACCATAGCCGCCCATACCAATAAGCCCCCTATCTATATATGCGTTCTCTGTTACTATTTCCTATATGTGCGTGTTTTGCCTAAATCAACGGCGTATTTACACTTTCTGTAGCCATATCAATCCCAAAACACTTATAAAATCAGAGACTTCCAATACTGCACTTACAGTTTTTGTAAACATGACCTATCCCTCTCTACCATTTTTACAAAAAAAGAGAACAGCGTTTTATACTCAAATAAAACCACTATTCCCTAATTTACGAATTGCATATTTATGTCATAAAGATTGCATTATCAACCACCATTAGCGTTTGTATTGAGTATATAAAGCAAATCTTATGACTTCTTTGTAAAATCTAAAAGCTATATTTTGTATAATTTTTGTAAAATTTGAATTTCTTAGGAAATCTGCATCACATCATTTTTATCCTCTTGTAAAAAAATCTGTATGATTGTTCCCTCTCCAGGACTGCTCTGCAAATCAATCTGACCATTCAAATACTGTACGGCGTGTTTTACAATAGAAAGCCCTAACCCCGTTCCACCCGACTCTTTAGAACGGCTCTTATCCACTCTGTAAAAACGCTCGAATATCCTTGCCTGATGTTCCGCCGGAATACCAATTCCTGAATCCTTTACAGAGATTACAGCTTGATTTTCCTCTCTGTTTACAGAAATCTCCACCATGCCGCCATCTTTATTATATTTGACAGCATTATCGCAAAGATTAAATATAATTTCTGTCAATAACCGCCGGACACTTTTTATCCTGACTGTTTCCCCTGTCACAGCAATTTCAATATCCTTTATCGCTGCTATATCCGCCAGCCCCGCAGCCACATCCGTTGCAACCTCATATAAGTCAACATTTTCAAAAGGCATATCGCACCCCTCGTCTAATTGGG
>CAJTSD010000064.1 GCA_910578795.1 uncultured Lachnospiraceae bacterium | reverse complement strand
TATGAAGGAAATTTTATGAAATGGTTGCAGGTTTTAAAAAAATTTTATTGTTATTTTTTTCACATTCCGTATCGCTTCATTGGGTATGATGCAACCAAAATAAGCGTCCTACCATGAGGTAAAACGCTTACTTGTTTTTGGTTCTCCACTGCATATCTGTCTGCAATTCCTGTATTAGAGCGTAATATCCTCAACATTCACCCCCATTGAGGACAATTTGGAAATCACGCCCTTTATCTGATAATCAAGTTCTGCATTGTCATGTCCGCCGTTTGCCTTTTTAATGCGCTGCAAATTCATATACGTATCAATCGTTGCATTTACAATTTCTTCTTGTGCCATATCATCACCACTTTTTATATGAAGTAACTATTAGGTGCTTCTGTATTTATTATAGCGGATTATGCAAAAAGTGTAAAGTCCTAACAAACCCAAGATTTTCGCAGTTCCATTTCAACACACTTCCACGCGTCCCCCGCAATCACGTACTCCTCTATCTGCCCCGTTTCCCGAAAGCCGACAGATTTATAACAATAATACGCGGACGCATTCTTCTCAAACACGCCAAGCGTTATCGTTTCCACCTTTAACAACGAAAACGCATACTGTATCGCCAATTGCAGCAGTTGCTTTCCATATCCTATTCCCCGTTTGGTGTCATCGACAATCACAAACCCAAAACGAAGGACATTTTTCTCCTCGTCCGTAAAACGCATAATCAGGTGACCCACAATTCCCGTCTCGTCATACGCCGTCATTTCAAAAAAATGATCGGTATATGCCAATGCGTCGTAATGCGCGTTCAAATCCTCCTGCGTCATCGGATACCGCTCAAAACGGTCCGCACTCCACATGCGAAACGCCGTTTCGTCCTTTATCCATGAAACAATTGTTTTGGCATCACATGCCTTATAAGGTCTTAGCCTCATCATCACCGTTTCCTCCTGTGTAAATTTCATCCATTGCCTGATACTGGCATTTCTCCAATTATAAATTTAGCGTATAACACATCTCATGCCACTGCTCCCCGCCCCACGTGGAGTTCGCCAGTCCTCTGTCAGAAAATCCCATTTTCCGATACATCTCTATCTTATCGGGCAGACAGGTCAGAATCGCCTGCTTGCGTCCCTTTTCTTTCTCCATACAAAGATAGCGCTGCACAATTTCCCTTGCCAATCCCTGATGCCGATACTGCAAAAGGACATCAAGACCTAATATCATGATATTGCTGCCATTTGACACATGCAACCCCTCGTCCGTAAAAAATTCATCTCGGAAAACCTGCTCGTCTGTCGCAATCCCGTTTAAAAAGCCTGCTATTTTTCCCGTTTTTTTATCCACTGCAACCAAAAACAGCTCCGGGGCTTTTGCGATGCGCGCCAACATATGCTCTTTAGAGCACGCCTCATGCGGCGGAAAGCAAATCCGCTCAATGTCGGCAGCCTGCTCCGCCTCCTCCTGCCGGATTGTGCGAAACAAAAATTGCTCGTTCTCCATAAAATCTTCTGCTCCTTTCTGCATTCAACCTTTCTTCCCCAAAAACGCCTGCAATACATCCCCCAACGCCTCCGGACATTCTGTATTCACTTCATGCCCTGCCCGCGGAAGGATTGCAAGCTGCGCCCGCGGAATCCGCTCCTTCAATTTCAACGCCGCCGCGCGGTTCGCCCTGTCCTTCTCTCCGCAGACCACAAGCGTCCAACAGTGCACCCTTCGCAAATCCTGCCCAAAATCCAAATGCATCATTGACTTGGAAAGCTTTATAACGTCCGCTTTCCCAAATCCCATACCTTGAAACGCAGCATTGGGCATATAGCGAAAAAGGATATTCTGCAGTTTCAGCAGCCTTTTTGGCATCTGATACTGCGTGCCAATCAGCACCAAAGCCGCAACCCTGTCACTGTGGGCAATCGCGTACTGAAGGGCAAGTATTCCGCCCAAGGAAAGCCCGCACAGACAAAACGGCTCGTTAAACGGTTCACAATATTCCTCCAACGCCTGATACAGATTTGCATAACAGACCTCTTTTCCCAAAAGCATATCCGGTAAGCTCGGGCAATACACGTCACCCCCGTTCCCCATCGCCGCTGCCGTCCGCTCCCAACTCTTGCAGTCCTGTCCTAACCCGTGTAAAAATATCGTCTTCATCAAAATCCCTTCCTACAAAACCATAACCAACGTTCCCGCACCAATCAAAACACACCCTATAGCCGATTTTACCGTAAACCGCTCGTGCAGAAAAACAAATGCAAGCACAATCGTAATAACCACGCTCAGCTTGTCCACCGGAACGACCTTGGACGCCTCCCCAATCTGCAATGCCTTATAATAACACAGCCACGAGGCTCCCGTCGCAAGCCCCGACAAAATCAAAAACAGCCAGCTTTTTCTTCCGATACCAAAAAGTCCTGATTGCGCATTTGTCAAAAACACCATGCCCCACGCCATGAAAACAACCACAACCGTCCGGATTGCCGTTGCCAAATTGGAATTTACACCCTCAATGCCGACTTTTGCAAGAATTGAAGTAAGCGCCGCAAACACTGCCGACAACAGCGCAAAGATAAACCACATATCAATTCCCCTTTCCACGTCTGTTTTATGAAACAATTATATCGTTCCCCTGCAATCTTGTAAAGGTCCGTGTCCTTTCACGCAAAAAGCTATAGCAGAAAAATCTTATCCAACTGCCCATAACACACCGCTGTATCAATCCGTACCGCCAAATTTTTCGCGTCATTACACAAATACTCTGCCAGTTCCATATCATTTTCATAAAGCTGCCGAACCATTCCGCGAATAAACTGTCTTACCATATCCGTAATCTCCGTCACTGATTTTCCACGAAACACCTCTGTCAGCCGCAAATAGTCCGCTTCCTGAAATCCCTGCGCACCAAGCGGCTTTTGTATCGCAAGATGCCCGACCGTATTTCCAAGCACAACGCTGCACAGATTATCGAACATCTCCCGGTATTCTATATTGTATTTGTGCAAAACCGAAAGAACGTATTCTCTGTCAAATCTTTGCAGGAACTGTTGTTCTTTTTGTATCGCACAAAGATACACATAAACGGCATCCGCCCCCGTATACCTGCTCCAATCCGTAAGCACGGGATAATCCAATGTCAAAATTGTATCCTGCGGACAAAATTGGACATCGTACCGCTCCAAAAACTTGGGAATCCCTTTTTGTACCGTGTCATGCAGACAGCAAACGCCAAAATCCTCAAACCGTTCCGATAGCACATTAAATATGCTTGCAATCTCCGTCACCTTTTGCGTCAAAAGCCTTACCCCAGCCTGATACTGCTCTTCTGCGGACATCGCTTTTCGTACAGGTACCACTCCCTGCTCCTGATAACACTCCTCCAAGCAGTATAAAACAGCCGCAAGCAGTTCCTGCGCCCGTTCATACGTCACGGATGTGCTCTCATTATGTGTATATTTCTTTGACAACCTGGAAACAATCGGGAACAGTTCTTCCATTTCATAATCCATAAAATCCTCCATTCGTTATAAAACCTGCAGCAACCGTCTTTTCTACCGCCAGCAAAGCTCCCGCAATGCCTCCAAATACAACTCCTTGTCCCACCGCTCAACAATATCCAGTTTTTCAAATTCCCCCTTTCCCTGCGTTTCCTGATACCCTCTGTAGCCAGCCCTGACCGCCTGCGCAAAAATATCCAAACAGGTGCTCTCAAGGTAATTCAAATCCCCGTAACACACCGTTTCAAACTGCTCCTTCATAAAGTTTAAAAGCTCCTCGTCCGTGATTTCGTCCTGCATTTCATTCTTATACAGATAAAAAATCTCCTGCAGCCGATTCAGCGTATCCACGTAATCCCCCTGCGAGATAAACGCCGAATCACAGAACACATAAATAATCTGCGGCAAAATCCCCTGCCCGAACTCAACCCTGCGCTGTGTTTTCAGTATGGCATTCTTTTCGGCAAGCAACAGCTGCGTATCCTCTTCGGACAAAACAAGCCCAAACTGCTGCGTGTATTGGTTGGTTTCCCGAACCTCTTTCAACCACGCGCGGTTACTCATAAGCTCTAACCAGTTTTTTTCCATACGCACATCCCTCCCTTAGAATTGTTAGTATACCTTCTTATGGAAGGGGATACAAGTCTTGAAATTTGGCGGTTTTTGTGGTATACTTAAACTATCAAAAAGAAACGGCATCATCACCGTTTCTTTTTTTAATCTTCTTACATATCTCTCAAACCGCTTTCTTCATCCAAACATGAGGACACCCCTGCTCCGGCGCAACCTCCCCAAACGCCACATACCCTAGTTTCTCATAAAACCCTGACGCCGTACACTGCGCATGCAACGCAAGCTGTGCCTGTCCCATTTTTTGCACATACCGCTCCGCCTCCCGCAAAATCGCAGAGCCAAGCTGTTCCCCACGGCGCTCCTTTACAACCGCAAGCCTTCCAAGAATATAAGATGCGCGCTCCGCGTCCCAAAACACACGGCACGTTCCCACAGGCGTCCCTGCGTCGTCAAACATCACAATGTGCACCGCCGCCGCGTCCGTTTCATCAAACTCGTCCCGAAACCCTTGTTCCTTTACAAATACCGCCTCACGGATTTCCTTCACACAATCCGGAAACTGCTCATATGTAATGATTTTCATAGTCCCCACTCCATTTCTGTTGAACCTGCAAATTCCTTATGCCTCTCTTTTCTGCTTCCGCCATCAACCCAAAATACGTTTCTATACTACCATAGACTTCTCCTCTTTACAAGCTTCCCTGTACAAAAAAAGGCAGAGAAATCATCTGAAAAATCAGTTTTTTCGCTGCCTTTTCCTGCTATTCATTTGCGTTTTCCAAATTTTTAGAACGTAATCTTATTCCCCATAGCGTTTTCCCATTCTGCGCAGGTTTTCCTGCCGATTATGCGGTGCAAAGCCCTTGTACCATGATAATATACCAGCAGAACGAAGACTGCAGCGAGCGCAAGGCATTTTCTGAGCCTTCCGCCCCGTTTCGCCCATCTGACAAGGCGGGAAACGAGTGCTTTCTTGGAATTGCTATTATTATTGTTGTTGGTACTGTTTTCTTTAGGCTGTTTTACTATTCTTCGCTTTCTTCTCCCTTACGCTTGCGCCGAATGATGAGATATATCACCAGCGCCAGTGCAATGATTATTGCCAGCCATATAAAGTAGCATATTCCCAAAAATGTCGGGCAGATATGGCACAGGCTGCATTTTGCTGCCGGTTTCCCTCCGGCACCTTCCCGCATCTGATACAGGATTGCGTAAGTGGAGAAGGCTTGTGTCTGTATGGTGATGGTTTCCGGCGTCTCATCCAAATCTTCCATGAGCAGGTATTCGCCTTCGTGCGCCCGCATGATGTAGAAGTCTGCGGTAAGCCCCGCAAGCTCGTCAGGTATATCAAGGATGATCTCTACCGACTCATTGGTGGCATGGATCGCGTTCCAGTCCCCGCTGCCGATCCGCATATACATGGATATATCAACATACATACCCATGACAAGACCGGGTATCTGCTCCTGGCAGTCTTCAATTCCCTTTCCGATTACCTCCGCATCTTCTTGTGGCACGACTTCAAGGCGTTCCACATCAATACGGATTTCGATGACCTGTCCCTGTTCTGCCTCTGCCAATTCTTCTTCGGAAAGGACCGCATGCGCTACGGCGGCAGCATCCGCCACCCTTGCTGTGCAGACTGTTTCATCCACATTGTTCAAGGTAACGATCACCGCGCCTTTTCCTACTGTGTAAGTCTGACTTTCCGGCGTTGTATCCGGTGTCTGCATCTGCGTCTGTGCAGGCTCTGACGTCGGCTGTGTTTCATTGTTTTCCGGTTCTTCCGATCCAGGCGTTTCTTCCGGTTCCGGCGTGGTTTCCGGTTTCCTGCCCTCCGGCTCGTTCTCTGTCACCGGGGGCGTAGTTCCCGGCGTTGGTGCAGGCTGCGGTGTCGGCGTTGGTGTCGTTGTTTTGGTCGGTGGTTGTGTGGGCGGCGGCGTTGGCGTCGGTTCTGAACCGCCTCCATCATCGCCATTATTATCTCCACCGCCACTCGGCGGGTTATTCGCTTTCTTCTTGACACCCGCTACTGCTACTGTCTGATCTGCCCTTATGTCCGTAATGGTATAGGTATCATTTGTTAATTCCACCTTCGCGCCATTTACCGTGACTGCAAAATCAGCAGTTTTCTGGTAGCCGTTACCCAGCGTGAAGCGGAAGGTGAAGCTGCCGCCCTCCTTCACGGGGCTTTGGCTGCCTGCCTCCGCAGACAGGGTATAGCCTGTGCCTGTCTGTAAGGTGACGGTGTAGGATGTGGCGTAGACCGCATAGACGGTCATGTCCGCCGTGATGTTTGTGAATACGGCGGGTGTTGTCCCCTGTTCATCCATACACCATGCGCCTACCGCATTTTCCTTCGCCGGTACGGACGGGATGTCCGTTAAGGACGTACCATAATCCACGGATACCTCTCTGTATTTCTGCCCGTCTACCATAAAGGTTACTTTAATCTGATAGGCGCCTATCGCTGTCGGTTCGCTTGGTTCACTGGCAAAATTGGAGGTTCCGGCCTTTACACGCACGGTATAGGTTCCGGGTTCAAGCCCTGTAATCTCGCCGCTTCCGTTTGCCGTTTTGGGCTGTGTTTGCCATGTTTTGCCACCGTCTGTGGATATTTCGTATGTAGTGCCTGCCGTCAGTCCGGTCAGTTTGCCCTTACCGCCTGCCGTACTCACATCTACGCCTGCGGGTGTGGGTTTTGCCGGTCTTGTGGGAATCGGCAGGCTTTGTGCATCACTGTCGAGCTTATCCTGCCCGTTGCCTTTGCACAGAATGGACAGGGTAGTTCCAAGCTGGTCTTCATCAAGCTTTATGGTTCCGTCCGCACTTACCACTGCCGTCTTACCGTTTATGATATATTCCTCGCCCGGCTTAAATCCCGTCAGCGTTTCCTCCGTATAATTTATCCGTATGTCCGGTGTATCCAGCTTGGTTGCCGGTTTTTCACTGATGCTGACGGCGGCTGCTTCACTGCGGAAGCTGACAGTATCCACCGCCTTGACGCGCACTTCATAGGTTCCTTTCCCCAAACTGCCAATCTGCCCGTCCGCCACCGCAGCAGATGTCCAGTTATCCTCCCATGTGCCATCGTCATTCTGTTTCCTGTACTCATAAACCGTACCGGCAGATAAACCGGTAATCGCTCCATTCATTGCTCCCGGATAGGAAGCGTCTGCTGCTCCGGGCACAGGCGCTGCCGGTCGTTCCGGAATGGTTACTGCCGTGGTCCGGCTCTCCGGGAAGATTCAGGAAGCGGGGTATCGGATATAGACCGTCTGCCCCATATAGTCTTCCGCACTGCCCGCCGTGACAAGCGTGGTACAGCCTGCGTCACTGAAGGCTTCAATATCGCCTGCGGGTGCAAAGGTTTCCGCCTCATAGTCAATCCCCAGTTTATCCGGCGTGGGCGGCGTCGGCACGGTGCCAATCCTCGTCTCCCCGCTCTCCTTAGATGCAAAGCTGGTATCCGTTGCCGGATAGTACGCCCTGAAGGAATAAGCGGTTTTAGGATTCAGCCCTTCAAATGCGGTGCTGTCCTGCCAGTTCCCCGTCCCATCCGTGCGGCGGTACTGTGCGCCGGTGATGGTCTTTAATGTAATGCTGTTTTCCGTGCGGGTATTCAGCTCCGGGGCATTCGGCGCCGCAGGTCTTGCCGGAACAGAAAGGCTCTGTGCCGTGCTGTCACTGGTCTCGCTGCCGTTGCCTTTTTTTATAATATTGAGATTGCTGTCAATCCAGCCTTCCTTTATCGGAATATGTCCTTCCTGATCCGCCGTATAGGTTTCTCCGTCTATCAGGTATTCCCCACCCGGCACAAGCCCTGTCAGCTCTTCCTGTCTGTAATCAATCTGCGCCGCAGGCTGTTTTTCCGGTCCCTTCACTTTGATGGTAATGATTTTTTCTGCGATATTTCCTGCATTGTCGGTGGCTGTGACCTTTATCTGCGTAACACTCGTGGGTATCTGCGCCGCAGGAATAGTAAAGGAAACCTGTTCCTGCAATGCACTTCCATCAACAGTAACAGTTTCTTCTTCGCTGCCCTCGACCTGATAAGTCACGGTGGCAATCCCTGCCGTGATTGCATTGCCCGTATCGTCCTTGACCGTTACAAGCAGTGCAGGCGCGGAAGTATAATATCCTTCTGAGACAGCCACACCGCCCTGTTGTGTCCCCTGCATATCAGATGGATTGCGGTCAGCCAGTACGGTGATGTCCGGCGCATGGTCTTCCACGATCACACCGCCTGTACCTGCCGTGCCGATTGTCACGCCGGCTGCGGTATTGCCCGCCGCATCCGTACAGGTAATCGCAATGGTTCCCCGGAAATCCTTATCAAAGGTAATCTTTGCCTCACCGTCTCTAACTGTTGTCGTCTTTTCCACCGCTTGACTCGTATCAGGATTTCCTGCTGCATCTTTAGTCGTCAGGGTGTAACGGATCTCCGTCACGCCGCTGCCGGTATCCGTAACAGGCACATGGATTACCATGCTCGTTTTACCGATGATCCAGTTCCAAAGGTTTAGATGCACCGCATTCTCATAGGTAAGTGTGCCGATCACGGGTTTTGTCTGATCCAGTTTTACCGTAAATGTGTCGCTCTCAGAAAAATTGCCTGCCGCATCTACCGCTTTGAAGCGATAGGTATGCTCTCCCTCCGTAACAGAGGGGTAATCATAGGTCATGCTGCCTGTGCCGGGTATGAAACTGTCTATTTTTGTATAGTCTTTTCCGTCAACACTCACCCACAATTCAGTCACACCTACGCCGTCATACAGCTTCAGTGGAATCGAGGTCTGTTTATTCGTCCAGCCTGTGGGCAGGGTTACGCCATCCTGCAGTACGGGCTGATCGGGCGCGGTTTCGTCTTTCCAGCGGGCATGAAGGGTATGGGCAGACGCCGTTGTTACAGTGGTTTCCGCGTTGACCTCAGTGCCCTGCCCGTCCGCTTCGGTGTACCAACCTTTGAAGGTGTAGCCGGTTCTGGACGGTACGGGAAGTGTGCCATATTTGCCCGCGTAGGTCACATTTTTGCTTGCGGTGGTATCTCCGCCATCCGCACCGTAGTATTCAAATGATACTTGATAGTTTTGGGGCGTCCACTTCGCCCAGAATGTTTTATCCCCGGTGTCCGTGGCTGAAACTTCCGTTACCGGAGTCCCCGTACAATCCTTATTATCGTACCAGCCCGCAAAGATATAACCTGTTTTCGTCCAGTTCGCAGGCAGGGCTGCCCCTTGTCCATAGGTATAGTCTGTAAGGTCATCTCCGGTACCGCCGTTGCCGTTCAGTGTAATGCCATATGTTTTTGCAGTCCAGTTGGCGGCATACTCTCTGTTTCCTGTGCTTCCTTTTGATATGGTAACGGTTGTGCTGTCAGCAGCCAGTCCCGTACCGCTCCATCCGGCAAAGGTATATCCGGCGCATTCTGGGTTCTGCAGGGTAATGTCTTCTGTCTCTATGGTATAATCTGCAGGATTCGTTTTCCCTGCCGGAAGTGTGCCTCCTGCCAGATCATATGTGATCGTGTAGGTGACAGGCGTCCAGCTCGCATAAACCGAAGTTTTTCCTGTGACTGTCTCATTAGCAAAGTTATATTCCGTACTGCCGCCGTCTATCGTTACCCACTTGTCAAAGGTATAGCCAGTTTTTGTGGGATTTGTCGGGGCAGATGCCGCAGCGCCCTTCAGGACGATCTGCTGTGCCGGAACTGTCAGTTCGGTAGTTCCGTCATAGAACGTAACCGTATAGTAGTCCACTCTGGCGAAGGTTCCTGCTCCCGCCACGGTTACTTCCACGCCGGTATCGGTATCGCCAATGTAAATCTTATATGTACCATCAGGCGCAGCAAGGCCTGGAAGGAAAGTGCTTCCGCCATCAGAAGTAAGTCTATAGTCTGATGGCGCTCCTGTCCACTCCACACCATCCTTGTAAGTAGTTATGGTTACAGGATTGCCCTTTGCTTCTTCCCTTGTAATCTTAATGGTATATGCTTTCGACATTTCTCCGGAAGTTACAGTAATTACAATCGTATTCTCTCCCTCGACAAGATTAACCGTTTTCGACACTCCGCTTTCCATTTCTTCTGCCGTACCATCGTTAATTTTGATTGTAATGTCTGCCCCTGACGCCGTACTTGCCAATGTTGCCGTGATGCCGACCTGATCGACACTGTTGGCAACCGTTGAGGTATAATATGTAGTGTTCGGATCAAAAGGCGAAGATAGTGTTGCTCCACTTACCGAAAGGGTAAAAAGGTCACAACTTCCCGGTTCAGCTAGATATAACTCATTGCCAGTATCCGTCGTTTCTTTCTTCTGAATCTCATAGTCTTTGTTATCACTGCTGAAATGGCTCCAGTCAGCATCTGAAATTGAATAGGAGTCTGTACCTGTTACTACCTTCACAGGATAACTGACAGGGTTATTATTCATAAGCTTATATGTAACACCTATATCATTTCGTAATTCCCCTGTTACTAGAATAGTGCGACCAACGCAAAGAGAAACATTATTCTCCGATTTGTTTCCATTGCCATAATTATTTTGAATATAGACATTACCCGATACTGAAATTGTACTCGTTGTAAGTACGCGTATTCCACCACTACCGGCACTAGCTGTATTATACCGGATTAAACAATCTCCTGATAAACTAATGGTTGAAGCCACACAATATATGCCGCCCGCACTGGCTTTATCATTAGTAGATGTTGTACTATTTCCTTCTATCGTACCACCCTTCATAATAAATGTAGATGTCGTACCAAGAAAAATACCAGCACCATTACCACTGGCTTTATTCCCTATAATTGCTCCAGAATTCATATTAAATACAACTTGCTCGCTTTGTAAGGCAGCTACTCCTCCATTTTCAATTCCCGTATTATTTATAATAACTGCATTTCCAGACATGGCAAATTGCGCCTTTTTTGTTAAATAAACGCCTCCGCCAGAGACAGCTGTATTCCCATCAATAACACCGCCCGACATATTAAATATACCGCCCGATACATAAACGCCACCGCCTACATGATTGGCATCCGTTCCAACATCACAGTTTGTAATCCTTCCACTGTTCATATTAAAAGTAGCGTTAGAACCTACATAAACACCTCCACCTTGAAAATTATTGCCATTACCGCCAGTTATACAACCTCCTATACCTGTAACACCACAAGAATATGCTTTCGTATCCTCATCAAAAGAAGATGTATATCCCCAATGATCCTGACAGTCACAAAGAGTAAATGTACCACTCCCCACTACAATGACGCTGCCATCCGTACCATCATGCTGCAATTTATGTCCATTCAGACATAGCGTAACATCTCCGCCGTTAATGGTAATCGTACCCATTTCTATATCGCCAGATAAATAATATTTCCCATTGGTTAATGTCGTATCACTGGCAGTAAGCGCCGTCCAATCCGATTCCCCATGATGCTCACTATTATCCGCCACCATAACCGCATGATCCGAAAGCATTTCCTCAAGTTCCATCCACGCTGTCAGCTTTGCCAGTTCTTCCTCCGGCATCTGTGCCTGCTGTTCCTCTGTCAGCGCCTCGTATTCCTCCCAAATAGCAAACACTTCCTCCACATACTCATATAACTTTTCTTCCCATTCCGCATAGGCATCCTCATCATCCATATCAGGCTCAGAAGAAAGGTAATCCTCCACTTCCGGCAATGCCGCTATCCTGTCAAGCAACGTCTGTATAACAGTATCTGTGCCACTCTCGCTTTCTTTTACCGTTACCGTAATCTCCGGCAGGCTGACACCCTCCGCCAGTGTATAGCCATCGGGCAAAACAGCGGTAAAGGTATATGTTCCCTCCATACTTCCGTCATATTCTGGCTCAGACTGCCATGTCACACCGTCTATCGTAACGGTTTCTTCCCGCTTTTCTGTCTGTGTGTCCTCCAAGGTCTGCACGGGAATCACATTCTCCGCTAGATATTCCTGCATGGTGACGGTATGGGTTTCCTGTGCGGGTGCGCTTTCCTGCTGTTCTTCTGCGGGCGCATTTTCCTGCCCGTTCTCACTTCCGTCCTGTTCCTCTGCGGGCGCACTTTCCCCTTCGCCGCCTTCCTCGTTTTCCGCGTCAGCTTCGTCCTCATTGTCTGTTTCCGTTGACTCGCCTGTTTCCTCGGGTTCTCCATCTTCTTCCGGCTGCGTATCCTGTTCGTCCCCGGTTTCTGTATCATTATCTTCGGTCCCACCGCCTGTTTCCGTATCTTCATGCTCGGTATCAGACGTCTCGTCCTCTTCCGTCTCCTCCATACTGCCGTCCATATCCTCCGTACCGATTGTGTCCCCGTCCGTATCTTCGGAAGGCTGTTTCTCTTCTGTTATAACTGCCTCCAGTGTATCGGGGAGCGACAGTTCCGTAAGCGCTGTTCCCACCGGGACAGTCTGCTCCCTGATCTCATCAGACAGCGCAGTAAAACCAAAGATATACCGCCCTTCGGACTGCTCTGATACCTCCGATGCAAAGACAGAAAACGTTGCCAGAATATCGGGATAGGTCGTAAACAGCACACAGACACACAGTATCACCGCCAGTATGCGCAGACGTCTCTTTCTTCTTGCTCTTAACCATGCTTTTTGTTCATCCATCATATACCTCCTACTTACCAAAGCAGTTTACTGCGATCAAGGCGCATGCAGCGTTCTGATCAAGCTGCAGGCATGCCAGCCTTCCTGCCATATAATCATTGTACCACATGATAAAGGCAAACTTCTTTACTCCGGAACAGTTTGCGCTTTTTGGGGTACACTTTGCATACGAACCCGAATTGATAATTAACGCATATATGTTTTTTGTTATACTGATTTTCAGCATTTTACCACAAATTTTTTCCTTTTTGGGCGAGATTGTAAATATGGTATCATTTTTTGTAAAATTGGTAAAAAGGGGGAATTGACAATTGCAGATTTATGTTGCCTTGTGCGATGACGAAACGGCATGTCATGAGATAACTAAAAAACTTCTAGCAGATTACAGACAGAAAACTGCTTCTGTCTCTTTTTCGCTTTCCTGCTTTACTTCCGCAAAAAATCTTTTGAATTACATCGAAGAAAATGCAGCCTTTGACATCTACATACTGGATATTATTATGCCCGATATAAACGGCATACAGTTAGGCTCTGCCCTGCGGGAACATGGCGACAACGGTTTTATTATCTATCTGACTTCCTACCCTGATTTTGCGGTGGAATCCTATAACACGGACGCCCTGCACTATCTTCTAAAGCCCATAAGCAACAGTTATTTTTTCAGTGTATGCCTCCCTGTAAAAATCATCGCTTGTCGACACAAAACATAAGACTGCCTCCTCATTGGCGGCTCTAAGTTCCTGTGCCAGTTCCAGTCCGCTCATGGAGTTTTCCATAAAGATGTCCAACAGGTACAGGTCATACTCCACCCCGCCCTGTCTGACATCCGCGAGCAGGCTTTCGGCATCATGATACAGTTTTAAGTCCTGCCCGTCCAAAAGATCACGGATTGCGCAGGTATCCTGCCGATTGTCATTGCAGACGGCAATCCTCATATGCTTCACTTCTTCTGAAAAATTTATAAAATTTTTATTATATCATACTTTTTTCGGCCCAAAAAGGTCAATTTTGTATTTTAAACTGTTAATTTTGCAAAAAGACTGATTTTTTCTATATTAAACCGAAAAAGAGTCCGCTTCCTCCAAAATATCTGAAAGAAACGGACTCTTTTTCACGTACCGCTGCACACTCGCTTCGCTTGGCGCGGGCATAATGTCACCCACCTGCATAAAAAACAAAAACAGGCAGTGCCACAGATGTCAATACATCATAAAACCCATGCGCAATCATCAGCGGAACAAGACTCTTATTTTTTGATTTATAAAAATACAGGCACAACAGCGCCGTATTTACCGCAATACTGTAAAACTCGCCAAACACAAACCGCAGTGGAAACAAATGCACCGCATAAAACAGCAAACCATTCATCCCCACGCAAACGACCCGCGATTTGCACAGCGCCTGCGTCTTATGCAGGATAAACCCGCGAAACATCAACTCTTCCACGACACCTACGCACAGAAAACAGTATAGCGACATCCCAATCATAAAACCCCGGTCAGGCGCCATTGCAAATGCGGAATAATC
Source organism: uncultured Lachnospiraceae bacterium (assembly GCA_910578795.1). GTDB lineage: Bacteria > Bacillota > Clostridia > Lachnospirales > Lachnospiraceae > COE1. Next base: position 2,630 of record CAJTSD010000064.1, on the reverse strand, counting down.
CATTCCCATAAGAAGCAACGGAATCTGCTGCGCCGCAAACATGCAGCAACCCAGCAGCAATCCTTTCGGGATATCCCAAAACACAGGCTGTTTCAGCCCAATATCCCAAATCCGCTGTTTGTCCGCTTTCACCACCCAAAAAACGGTAACCGCAAGCTGGAAAAAATACGCCAAAGCGCCAAGCAAAAGCCCCCCTGTATCAATCAAAGATACCACATAAGTACACCATACCATAAAAAGAACATATCCCGCAAGCTCAAGAAACGCCATTCGCTTTTCTTCACCGTTTTTCTCTTCTCGTTTCTTCATCGTTTCCATTCCTCCTTTTCGAAACCAAACCATTTCCCGGTTCAGAAAAAGAGTACCATATCCTGACGGTTGCACACTACCAAACAATGCTTCCATACCGTCAACCGGCAGTTGCACTATCCGAAACCAACGCTTTCCTGCCACCCCCAAACAAAAACAACCCCTCAAAAACCAATGTTCAACTGACATTTATAGTTTTCGGCGGGGTTGTTTAAAATTCTGCTTTGCAGTATCCGTGCTTTTAATATTAAATTATTAATTAAAGTGATAGTTCAGCCTTTTTGTATCAGTCAATTGCATAATGAATACTGCCGTTCGTAACGCCTGCATACTTACTGCACCATGTCTTTGCATCCTGAGCGTTTCTTACATTATAAGAATAATTGTTAGACGGTCTAAAGGAAGTAGCGCCTGTTTTCAAAGAAGATATATCATATGAGAGAACAGAGCCCACATCTGTAAAACCGCCGACACCCTTGTCGTCCACAACGGCGCCTGTATGACTGCCTGCCGCAAAGTAGTTATTTTCAGAGTAGATATTTGCTCCCGTGTACGGCGTATAACCTAAATTAAAATCATAGACATAGTTGTTGTATGCATGAAAATAACCATACCGCATAAGTCCCGGCGCTCTTGTGAGTACACCGTGGAAATAGTTGTTGCAAATCGTCATACGGGGATAGCCGTCGTACGTGCCGACACCGTCTTCCTCCGGATATCCGAGAATCAGCCCGTATTTATGGTTCATAAAAACACAGCCTGTTACGGAAACATAGTCCGCCTTAAGCCCCACATAAAGGTGCTTATCAACATCGCTTGATGTCAATGCGCTATGTCCCATGAAGGAACAGTGATCAAGCCAAAAGTTGTTGCCGCTGCTGATATACATTTGAATATCATCGTTTGCATTCTTATCGGCATCATGCTGAAACGTGATATTTTTGAAGATAACATTTCCCGTATTGCTTGTACATCTGAAATGAATGTTATTTAAGGTATTGGCTGTAAAGGAGCCAATGATTGTCTTATTTGACCCTACAAAAATCTTTGTCAGGTCTGATTTTGAAATATTACCGTTGATAACAATTGTATAAGGCGTTGAGCCTCCGCAATATTTGGAAAGGCTGTCAAAATCCGAAACCGTAATGGTTGAACCGAACAGTCCTCCCGTAATGGAAGCCTTCATGTTTTTATTCATGTTATAGCACTTACCGGCAAATCCTTCCGCACCATATGAATTGATATAAAATATATGTGCCGATGCACCGGAATATGCGCCGAGAACAAGTTTTTCGTTATTTACGATAATAGACAAATTTGTATTCGCACAGTTTGAAATCCTGTATGAAAGCCCGCTTCCGTTGCAGTCCGTATTTACGGCATCCACCTTCCAATATTGTGCAGCGGCTCCTGTTTTGCCTGTTGCTACAATTGCCGCGCCTGACGCTGCATTGTTATCCGCAGGTGCAAGGACATATCCGGTCTTTGCATTTACGATCATGTATTTGCCGCTTCCGTCATTCATAAGCACCCACTGATTCAATGTCGATGACGTGCCGTTGAGTGAGACTGTTCCTTTGCCTTCGGGCGCAGTAATAAGCTTATTGTTGTATGTACTCATAAACTGTATTCGCTGCATTGCATAGGTCGTATCGCAGGAAACGGTCGTGTCGGATGTCCCTGGATTGTCCGGATTGGAACCAGGCCACTGGGCAGTCTCGAAATACCAAATCTGATTATCCGCTCCCCTGTTCGTATATTGAAGAACATTTGCACCGCTTTGCGTGCTCTTCCTTTCCACATCAAGACAGCTTTCCTGATTTGTCACCTTTGTGGTAATCGCATAACCGTCCCCTGACTTTACAAAACCAAACTGCTGTGCGGAATAGCCGTTATTCTCCCAAATCTGAATATTTGTGCCATTGTCTGCACTGCCGTATGCCACGTCAAGCGAAATACCGCCTGTCATGTCCGTTGCAGGATGAAGTCTGTAGGTTCCGTCAGAGCAAATCTCCGGTATCCAACGCTGACCAAGGCTTCCCGTTCCGGTTGCCTGTATGACATTCGCGCCGTTCGATGCGGAATCATTCTCGACAGTCAGATACATTCCGCTGTTTTTATTTTTAATATAATAGATGTTGCCAGCTGTCGGCGTTTCGCCCTTCGTGACAGTGGATGCCGTTTCTTTTGGCACGGAAGCAGACGAATCCTCTAAGTTAGATGCATTCTCTGAATCGGACGAATGCTCCGGTTCTGTTGAATGCTCCGGCTCCGATGTTTCCGGCCATTGTGCTTCCTCAAAAAACCATATCTGATTAGCT
>CAJTSD010000063.1 GCA_910578795.1 uncultured Lachnospiraceae bacterium | reverse complement strand
AGTTTGTCCGTGAACAGGAGAAAGGCACTGGTCAAGGCATATGCGGATAAGTACGGCATGGATGGTATCTATGAGTGTCCGGTCTGCATCGTGGAGAGTGAAATCCATATGGTACAGGCGCTTGAGGACATCAAGAAGGCAGGCTGCAATGCACTCTGCGTATATCTTGGAAACTTTGGCCCCGAGATTTCAGAAACGCTTCTTGCAAAGCATTTCGACGGTCCCGCAATGTTTATTGCGGCGGCGGAAGAAACACAGGGAAATCTTGTCGGTGGACGTGGCGATGCTTACTGTGGAATGTTAAATGCAAGCTATAATCTGAAGCTGCGCAATATTAAGGCATATATTCCTGAGTATCCTGTCGGTACGGCTGAGGAATGTGCGGACATGGTTCATGAGTTTTTGCCGATTGCAAGGGCAATTATCGGTCTTTCCGATTTAAAGATTATTTCATTTGGTCCAAGACCATTAAACTTCCTTGCATGTAATGCGCCGATTAAGCAGCTTTACAATCTTGGCATTGAAATCGAAGAAAATTCGGAGCTTGACCTTTTTGAGGCATTTAAAAAGCATGAGGGTGATGAGAGAATTCCTGCGAAGATTAAGGAGATGGAGGAAGAGCTTGGTGAGGGCAACTTAAAGCCTGAGGTGCTTCCGAAGCTTGCACAGTATGAGCTGACACTCCTTGACTGGGTAGAGGCGCATAAGGGATACAGAAAATATGTGGCAATTGCCGGAAAGTGCTGGCCTGCATTCCAGACACAGTTTGGATTTGTCCCTTGTTATGTAAACAGCCGACTGACAGGTATGGGCATTCCTGTTTCCTGTGAGGTTGATATTTACGGCTGCCTCAGCGAGTTTATCGGTACCTGTGTCAGCCAGGATGCGGTTACGCTTCTTGATATTAACAATACAGTTCCGGCGGATATGTATCAGGAGTCAATTAAGGATAAATTCCAGTATACACACAACGATACCTTTATGGGCTTCCACTGTGGAAATACAAATACGAAGAAGCTTAGCTTCTGCAACATGAAGTATCAGATGATTATGGCGAGAACGCTTCCGGAAGAGGTTACACAGGGTACGCTTGAGGGGGACATTATTCCGGGCAACATTACATTCTACCGTTTACAGTCAACAGCGGACTGCAAGCTGCGTGCTTATATCGCACAGGGCGAGGTTCTTCCGGTGGCAACAAAGTCATTCGGCAGCATCGGTGTATTTGCGATTCCCGAAATGCAGCGTTTTTACAGACATGTATTGATTGAAAAGAATTATCCGCACCATGGAGCGGTGGCATTCGGACATTTCGGAAAGGCGTTGTATGAGGTATTTAAGTATATCGGCGTACCGGTAGAGGACTTAAATTACAATCAGCCGAAGTCGCTTCCGTATCCTACGGAAAATCCGTTCGCTTAAAGAATCTGTATGGTACTGTTTTCGGTAAGATACATAATAATGAACAAACAAAAGGCAAAGCTTTGTACGCTTTGCCTTTTTGCTTTATGCTATTTTATGAACTTTTCCTGAAATTCATGGAACGGACAAGGTTTCCCAAAATAGTATCCCTGATAATAATCGGGCAGGACTTCCTTCATGCGTGTAAGTTCACTGGTGTTTTCCACGCCTTCCACGCAGATTTGTAAATTCAGACTATGTGCCATATTGCTCATTAAGGACAGCAGCTTAAATTCATAGTCATTTGTAACCGCTTTTATGGTAAAAGTCCGGTCAATTTTTATGATGTCAGGTTTTAGCTCGTTGAGGTATTGGAAATTGGAGTAGCCTGTACCGAAATCATCAAGTGCAAGGTGAATTCCTTTTTCCTTAAGGCGCGCCCAAAGCTTTGTTATGCGGTTATCAAGAACAAGCAGTCCGCTTTCTGTCAGCTCAATGATTACGGTAGAAGGCGGAACCTGATAATATTCGACAGCATTGAGGATTTCCACAATAATGTTGCTTTTTATGACCTGTACATAAGAAATATTGATGCTGATTTTAAAATCAGGTATAATAGTTTGAATCTTATGGCAGAATTTCAGGGCTTCATTGAGCATCCATTTTCCAACTGGGATGATAAGTCCTGTTTCTTCCAACAGCGGAATAAATTCCCCTGGGGATACCATGCCAAATTCTTCAGTATGGAACCGCATCAGGGTCTCTGCGCCGTAAATCGTATTGCTGTCCGTATTAATCAGCGGCTGCAGATAGGCTTCAAAACCATCAAAGTTATGGGTGACGGCACGCTTTAGAAGCTGTGAAAGCTTGCGCCGCCTTAAAAATTTATCATAATCGTCCCTACAGAATATATAGCAGCAGTTTTTACCGTGCCGCTTTGCCTCGTTCAGTGAAAACTCGGAAAATTTCATGGCGTCGGAGAAGGAAGAACCGCTAAGCTGGTCATTTTTCAGAATTCCGCCGGAGATGGTATAGATTACTTCATAATTATTTTCTCTGATAAAAGTATCAATTGTCTGGCGTATGTGTTTATACTGTTCAATGGCTTCTTCCGTGCTTCGGTTTGAAAAATTAATAATCAGATATTCATCAGCCACGGCACGGAACAGTTTTTGATCCGGCAAAAGGCAGGCGGTAATACATTCCGCGGTGCGCTTTAAGATTAAATCCCCATAGTCGCTGCCCAATTTTTCGTTAATTTCCTTAAAATCATCCAGTCCAAGGCGCAACAGGTAACCGTAAGCGGGCACAGTGGGATCTGTTAAAAAGCAGTTTTGCAGACTTGTGACGCCCAAAAGCCCGCTGACATTGTCAGCCTTTTGACGGGCGCCGATTTCGTTGATGCAGCCAAGCATATAAAGAGGCTTATTGTTATGGCGGACGACAAAACCGCGGCAGTTAATCCATATAGGGTCATTATCTACGGATATCCAGCGGTAGAGCAGATCGTGAAAGGCTTTTTTTCCGGCGACAAGCTCTTCAAGGTCCTGCTGAAGCATGGGGATATCTGCGGGGTAAACAAATTTTGCATGATTTTCGATTACGTTATGAAATTGATTGGAAGGCAGACAGAAGCGCTCTACTGCCAGCTTTGAGATATAATAAAAGTCATTGACCAGATCATAGACATAAACAAAATCATCCATACATGGGCTGAGTGTGTCAATCGCCTCGCAGATTTGGGCAACAGTGAGACCTGTAAATTCGGATGCCAAAAAAATCCCTCCCTGTTAAAACAAAATGTGAAAAAATTCACATATAATTCCTGAATTTTACAACTATACATACTATTTTATCAAAGTAAAATAAAAAAACAAGCCATATTTGATACAAATTGCATAAAAATATTGTAATTTGTAATTTATTTGTGATATGGTAGTGATATGGCGCTGATATTGTGGCATCATATTTTATTATGAAAGCAAGGAGATATGGAACATGAAAAAAGAAAATTTGTGGCTTGGGTATCAGGACGAGGATAAAAAAGAGCTTGAGAAGGTGTGCAGCCTTTATAAAACCTGTATGGACGAGGGGAAGACAGAGCGGGAATGTGTAGAGGTTATCGTAAAAATGGCGCAGGAAAAAGGATATCGGGAGCTTTATGCAACGCTTGGGGCAGGTGAAACGCCAAAAGCAGGCGATAAGCTTTATGTGGTTCAGATGAATAAGAGCGTGGCGCTCTTTCAGTTAGGGAAAAAACCACTGTCAGAGGGAATGAATATTTTGGGTGCACATATTGACTCGCCGAGGATTGATGTCAAGCAAAATCCGCTTTATGAAAAGGACGGATTTGCATATTTTGATACCCATTATTACGGCGGAATTAAGAAATACCAATGGACGGCAATTCCTTTGGCGCTTCACGGTGTGGTCGCAAAGAAGGACGGCACAACGATAAAAATCTGTATTGGTGAGAAGGATGAGGATCCGGTGTTTGTGATTACGGACTTGCTCGTGCATCTTGCAGGGGAACAGATGGCGAAGAAAGCGACAGAGGTTGTGACAGGGGAGAACTTGGATCTGCTGATTGGAAACTGTCCGCTTGAGGAAAATGAGGAGCTGGAAAAGGAAGAGAAGGATGCGCTCAAGGCGAATGTGTTGAAACTTTTGAAAGAAACGTATGATATTGAGGAGGAGGATTTCTTGTCGGCGGAGCTTGAGATTGTTCCGGCAGGAAAGGCAAGGGATTTGGGCTTTGACAGGAGCATGATTTTGGCGTACGGACAGGATGACAGGATATGTGCGTTTACTTCGCTTTTTGCAATGCTTGATTTGGCTTCGGATGTTACGGACAGGGCGCTTTGCTGTCTTTTGGTGGACAAGGAGGAGATTGGCAGCGTGGGCGCTACGGGAATGCAGTCGCTGTTTTTTGAAAATGCGGTTGCGGAGCTGGTTGCGGCTACTGAGCAGGATTCACAGCGCTTGGTGCGCAGGGCGCTTGCCAATTCCAATATGCTTTCATCGGATGTAAGCGCGGGCTATGACCCGTTATATGCGAGTGCATTTGAGAAAAACAACGCGGCATTTTTGGCGCATGGGCTTACATTCAACAAATTTACAGGCTCGCGTGGAAAGAGCGGCTCAAATGACGCGAATGCGGAGTACATTGCGCAGCTTCGCAAGGTCATGGATGAAGCGGGCGTGAAATATCAGTTTGCGGAGCTTGGAAAAGTTGACGTTGGCGGGGGCGGTACAATTGCCTACATTATGGCAAATTACGGAATGAACGTAATTGACAGCGGTGTCGCGGTGCTCAATATGCACGCGCCGTATGAGGGCAGCAGTAAGGCGGATATCTATGAAGCGGTAAGAGGCTATACGGCATTTTTAAGATCATAGAAGGTACGACGCCGTCAGACGTTATAACTGCCCGAATGGGCATAGAAACAGGGCATTTCGTTATGAAATGCCCTGTAAACGTTTCTGAAATTCACTATGCGGAAGCGGTTTGTCATACAGAAATCCCTGTATCATATCGCAGCCGAGCTGCGTCAGTAAATTCTTCTGCTCATCGTTCTCAACCCCGGCGCAGATAACCCGAATGCCGAGCGCGTGCGCCATTTCAATAATTGCCTTGATGACAACCGTGTTATTCTGTGTACGCTTTAGGGATGCCCTGCCGTTTGCGGGTGACGCGTTGCTTTGTTCATCAGCAAGAGCGGACGGGGCAGCAAGAAAAGACTTGTCGAGCTTTATCACGTCGATTTCAAGGTCGCTCATTAGCTTTAGGGAAGAATATCCCGTGCCGAAATTGTCAATGGACGTATAAACACCGTAGTTTTTAATTCTGTTTATGAAATCGGAAAGCGAAGCAAAATCCTCGTATCCGCTGCTTTCGGTCAACTCTATTTCGATATATTCGGGAGGAATGGCATATTTATTGATGATGCCCATAATATCCTCCGCAAGAAAACGGTTGTGCAGGTGCACCTTTGAAAAATTTGTGGAAATGCGCACGGGTGTCAGCCCTAAGTCAAGCCATGCGCGCAGTTTTATGCAGACCTCCTCAAGCACATAAAGGTCGAGGGCGCAGATGGTGCCGTCCTTTTCAAGCACGTGTAAAAAGTCGGGAGGCGCGAGCATTCCGTCTGTCCTGCTCCACCGCACCAGCGCCTCACATCCGCATAGGGAACTGGTGTTCAAATCCAGTTTTGGCTGGTAGTAGACATCAAATTCTTTTAGGGCGATTGCCTTGGAGAAGCTGCCTGCAATTTCCTGTTCGCGTTTTAGCGTGTCCAGCATATGCGGTTTGAAGCATATATGGTTACTGTCGGGCATTCCCTTTGACTGGTTGATTGCAATGGAGATATTGTATAAAATCGTGCTTGCGTTATCTCCTTTGGCAATCGGGTAGACACAGGTTTTTGACTGGATATTGAACGTGTTTACCATGTCGCCGATGTTGAGCCGCAGGCGGATGTCGGAAATGTATTCCAAAAACTTATTAATGCGTTCGTTTTTGATGACGGCAAGGTAGGTATCGTCGCCAAGTCTGCCGCAGACTTCATCCCTGCGCAGAAAATCACGCAGTCGTTCCGCGTATTTTTTCAATATAATTTCGCCGTATTTTGCGCCGAGCTGGCGGTTAAAATAACGGAAATTTTTAATGTTTGTGTAAAGCGCGGCGTAGGAGGTTTCCACGCCGCGTGCGCAGCAGTCGGCAATAAATGCGTTGAGCCCTTCCGTGTTTGCGATTCCTGTGACGGCATCGGTGACGGATGAAATGTCTGCAAGCTTCGCAAGCCCTGCCTTTCCACACAGGACATTGATAATGGATGCAAAAAACCGGAGGTATTCTAAATCGCCCTGATTCCAGACAATCAGTTCGCGCGGGTAAAATGAAATCTCGGCGGTTCCGCCGGAATGCGTGGTGTAGAGATTGCGCAGGGGAGTATTGACGTAACCCTCCGCAAAGCAGTACAACATTGTAAGATTGTCCTTGATGCGCTCCTCGTAGGGCGATTCGGGGTTATTTAAGCACAGTTCTATTTTTCCGATGCCAAGCGCGTCACATACGGGAGGTACGGATTTCGCAATGTAACCGGAAAGCTCCTCGATTGAGCCTACTGTGTCGGGAATTGCCATAAAAAAGTCTAAAAATTCGTTACTGCACAGGTTCATTTACGGTTTTCTCCTTCGCCATGTTTTTCCATATTAATCTTATCATATCATTAAAAGACAGCGGGCACAATATTGAACATTTGATAAATATTTGGTTTTTCGGGGAAGATATGGTATACTTGATTTTGGAATAATTTTTTGATGAAAGGTTGAAACGATGACGATTAATAATCGCTTTGCAGAGCCGTCGCAGACCGCGCAAGTCAAGGTGCGTGTCGTAAGGGCGGATGGGACAAAGGACGTGAGCGCTTCCGGGCTGATAAAAGAACATTATATGGAAATAAGTATCAATGAGCGACCTGCTGTTCGGCTTATGTGTACGCCAAACAGACTTGCGGAGCTTGTTTTGGGACGGATTGTTACGGAGGGGTTAATCAGGGAATGCGGCGACGTGGACAGTGTTTTTATCTGTGAAGCGGGAAATGCAGCGAAGGTTTATCTGAAAGAGGGCATGGAGCTTTTTGAGGGGGACGGCGAACTTTATACGGAGCCGACCTGTTGTACGCAGAATAAGCCTTTGGGAAATTTTGGCGGCGTGAAGGATTTGGAACCGCTGCCGCGTGCGGCATATTTGGAAGAACACATTTTCGCTCTTGCAGAGAAATTTCATGAGAACGCATCGCTGCATCGGCAGACGAGCGGCACGCATGGCTGTTATCTTTCTTACAGGGGAATGTATCAGGGTGTGTTTGAGGATATTGGCAGGCATAACGCTTTGGATAAGGCGGTAGGGTATGCGCTGATAAACGGTTTGACGTTTCAGGACTGTATTTTATTTACGACGGGACGTGTGCCTGTTGATATGGTAGAGAAGGCTGTGATGGCGGGCGTTCCGATACTGGTGTCGAAATCGGTGCCGAGTGTTGATGCGGTAGAGCTTGCGAAGCGTAATAATCTGACGTTGATTTGTAAGGCGTGGCGGGACAGCTATGAAGTGTATTGGGAAGCCGTATAGGAGAATTGCATGGAAATTGAAGAATGTGTTGATTTATTTTTGGAAAAAGTGACACCGGTGTCAGAAACAGAACGTGTACATATCACGGAGGCATGTGGACGCGTGGCGGCAAGGGCGGTTTGTGTGGAGCAGCCTGTGCCGGCGTTTCCGAAGTCTGCGATGGACGGTTATGCGGTGCGGGCGGCGGATATTGCGCATGCGTCAAAGGATAATCCGGTTGTTTTGAATGTATTAGGGGAGAATTGTGCGGGGGACTGCAATGCGTTTTCTTATGTGCAAAACAGTGCGGTGCGGGTGATGACGGGGGCGTATATTCCGGAGGAATTTGATGCGGTTATCAGACAGGAGGATACGGATTACGGCATGGACAAGGCTGTGGTGTACGCGTCGGTAAAGCCTTATGCGAATTACTGTAAAGTCGGTGAGGATATGAAGCCGGGCGAGATTGCGGTGGAAAAGGACAGTCGGATTACGCCGTTACAGGTTGGGCTGCTTGCGAGTATCGGGGCGGAATATGCAGAGGTGTACAGGCAGCTTCGGGTGGCGCTTGTTTCGACGGGGTCGGAGCTTACGCCGATTGGGACGGCATTGGAAAAGGGAAAGATTTACAATAGTATTTTATATATTTTGAAGGCGGCATTGGAACGGGAGGGATTTGCTGTTTCGTATGAGAGGGTGTGCGCGGACGAGGAGCTTTCGCTGGAGCGAATGCTGTCTGAGGCGGCGGACTGTGCAGACATTGTGATTACCACGGGCGGCGTGTCGGTGGGAAAGAAGGATTTGCTGCCTGCGGTTTTGGATAAAGTCGGGGCAAAACGGCTTTTTGCGCGTGCCAACATTCAGCCGGGGACGCCGACGATTGGGAGCGTTTTGAATGGGACGCCGATTTTGAGTCTTTCGGGAAATCCGTATGCAGCAGTTGTCAATTTTGAAATTTATTTTTGGGAGATTGCGGCGGCGATGACGCGAAATAATGCTTTGAAGCCTGTTGTCAGGACGGCGGTTTTGAAGAGTGATTATCTGAAAATTAATCGCTTAAGGCGGTTTGTGCGTGCGTATGAGGAACACGGGGAGGTGTCGATTCCCGTGCAGACGCACGCGTCGAGTGTGATTTCCAATATGACGCAGTGTAACTGCTATCTTGATATTGCGGCGGAAACGGCGCTGAATGTAGGGGATACGGTGACGGTTTGGAACATGAGGTTATGCTGAAAAATACAAGATTTTTCAGCAGGCAGATTTGCACATGAGGGTGCAAATTCGCAGTTTGTGAGAGTGGAGTGTGGGTATGAACATCAGTACGGGTATCCTTGCGGGCGGGAAGAGCACGCGCATGGGGAAAAATAAGGCGCTGCTTACCATCAATGAACAGCGTTTTATTGATAAAATAGCGAACGAACTTAGCGGCTTTTCAGAGGTGCTTATTTCTGCTGCCGAAAAAGGCGTGTACGAGGATACGGGGCTTCGTGTGGTGTATGATGCGCATCAGAACATCGGACCGCTTGAGGGAATTTATCAGATTCTGAATGCGGCGCAGCAGGAATATGTCTTTATCTGCGCGGCGGATATGCCGTTTATCACAAAAGAACTTGTGTCCTATATGACAGAATTTATATGCTCTGATTACGATTGCTATGTGCTGACGGATGAGGAGCATATCCACCCGCTTTGCGGAATTTATTCCAAAAAGATGTTGGAGCAGGTGCGCGCTTGTATTGAGGGCGGAAATTATCGGCTGATGAAGCTGTTAAACAGTGTGCGCACGAAATATATTAAGCTGGAATATACTGCCTTTGACAAGAAGGTTGTAAAAAATATTAATACAAAAGCGGAGTATCAGGAGCTTGTGCTGCCTGTTGTCTTTTGCGTGAGCGGCATCAAGGACAGCGGAAAGACGGGGCTGATTATTAAGCTGATTAACGAGTTTATTGTCGAAGGGTACGTGGTTAGTGTTATCAAACATGACGGGCATGATTATGTGATGGATTACGAGGGCACGGATACGGATCGCTTTCGCAGTGCGGGGGCGAGGGTTGCCGCGATTTTTTCCCCGACGCAGTTTTCGATAAACGCTCAGGGGGAGATTGCACCGGAGGAGTTGATTGCTCTTGTGAAAAAATCCCGTAAGTCGGATATTATTTTAATCGAGGGCATGAAACAGGCGCCGTATCCGAAAATTGAGGTGGTGCGGGGGGCGGTTTCTACGGCTTCGGTTTGCAGCCCGGAACATTTGATATGCATTGCTACGGATTGTTTATCCCAAAATGAAGTTCAATGTCCTGTTTATGGCATTGATGACATTGCAGGGATTTTTTTGTGCGTAAAACAGTATTTTGGATTGTGAGGCTGAACATTTTAATTTTCAACCTGTGAAAGGAGCGGCGTTATAGAGATGAAACTGATAAAAACCGAGGACGCGGTGGGACATGTGCTTTGTCATGACATTACGCAGATTATTCCGGGGGTTGTCAAGGACGCAGTTTTTCGGAAAGGGCATGTTGTGACGCAGGAGGATATTCCGGTGCTTTTGAGTGTCGGGAAAGAGCATTTGTATGTTTGGGAGAAAAAAGAAGGAATTTTGCACGAGGACGAGGCGGCGGAAGTTTTGCGGGATCTTTGCATCAATGAGGGCATGAGGGCGACGCAGCCTAAAGAGGGCAAGATTGAAATTCTTGCCGACAGGGACGGACTTTTAAAGGTTCATTCCGAAAGGCTGTACGCGGTGAACTCTTTGGGTGAGATGATGATTGCCACGGTGCACGGGAACTTTCCGGTGCGAAAAGGGGAAAAAATTGCGGCGACGCGCATTATTCCGCTTGTGATTGCGCAGGAGAAAATGGAAAGGGCGCGCGTGCTTGCGGGGGAACAGCCGCTGTTGGAAATCATGCCGTTTCAGCGGATGAAAGCAGGCATTGTGACGACGGGAAGCGAAATTTTTAAGGGGCGCATTCAGGATGCGTTTGGTCCGGTGGTGCGCACAAAGCTTGCGGAATACGGCGTTGAGGTTATCGGGCAGAAAATTGTGGATGACGGGAAGGAAATGATAATCGGCGCGTTGCGGGAATTTTTGGCGCAGGGAGCGGATTTGCTTGTCTGTACGGGCGGCATGAGTGTTGATCCGGACGACTGTACGCCGGGGGCGATTAAGGCGTTTGGAGCTAAGATAGAAAGCTATGGTGCGCCGGTGCTTCCGGGGGCGATGTTTCTGCTTGGATATTATGCGCAGGAAGGGCGTACGGTTCCGATGATGGGACTTCCGGGGTGCGTGATGTATGCGAAGCGGACGATTTTTGATTTGGTGTTGCCAAGGATTGTTGCGGGAGAGCATGTGACGGGTGCGGATTTGTGGCGTTACGGCGAGGGCGGACTATGCCTTGGCTGTGAGGAATGCCGTTTTCCGCATTGCAGTTTCGGGAAATAGATTTGAGAATGAAAGGAAAGGATTACTGTTCAAACAGGGCTTAGCATTTACTGCTAAGTCCGTAAGAAAACGTACCGTAGTTAGGTAAAAATCCATCACCGCAGGTGATTTTGCATAGATTTTTACGTGTTACTGGAACGAAGTGAACAGTAACAGGATAGGAACATGGGAAAATTAACGCATTTTGACAGCAGGGGAAACGCCGTGATGGTGGACGTGACGGACAAGGAGGTTACGGAGCGCGTGGCGGTGGCAGCAGGGAGGATTGCCGTGAACGAGGAGGTTTATGCGGCAATTAAGGACGGTACGGCGAAAAAGGGCGACGTGCTTGGGACGGCGCGGATTGCGGGAATTATGGCGGCGAAAAAGACTTCCGATTTGATTCCGATGTGCCACCCGCTGATGCTGACGAAGGTAACGATTGATTTTGCATATGAGGACGGGAAACGGCAGATAAAATGTATTTGCACTGCAAAGCTTTCAGGAAAAACCGGAGTGGAGATGGAGGCGCTTACGGGAGTGAGTGTGGCGCTTTTGACGATTTACGATATGTGTAAGGCTTTGGACCGGAGTATGCGGATTTTGGATATTCATCTAGTTGAAAAAACGGGTGGAAAGAGCGGACACTTTATTGCGGAACCGTCCTCTTGAATAAGGATTGAAAACAGGTTATGAAAGGAATAAGGTTATCAATATGAATAACGGATTTTTAAAAATGGCAGCAGTTTTGCTGGCTGTTGCAATGTTAATTACGGCGTGTGTGTCATTGGTGAATATGCAGGGCAGCAAAGCAGCGGATGCACCGGCTGGAGACACGGAACCTGCGCAGGAAACGACGGGGATAAGCTGTGGCGTTTCAAGTGGTTTTATGGAAGAGGCGCCGCAGGAGGAAATCCCACAGGAGTGTGTGGAGCTGACAGTGCTTGCCGCAGCGTCTTTGACGGATGTGTGCAATGAATTGAAGACGCGGTTTGAGGCGGAGTATCCCAATATTCGCGTGACGCTTTCGTACGGCGGCTCGGGGGCATTACAGACGCAGATAGAGGAGGGTGCGCCTGCGGACGTGTTTATTTCTGCGGCGACAAAGCAAATGACGGCTTTGGAGGAGGAGGGGCTGGTGAACTCCGAATCAATTGTGCAGCTTTTGGAGAACAAGGTGGTTTTGATTGTGCCGAAAAAAAGTGACACGCGTGTCAGTTCTTTTGAGGACGCGGCGACGGACGCGGTAACAATGATTGGACTGGGTGAGCCGGGGAGTGTGCCGGTGGGGCAGTATTCGGAGGAGATTTTTACAAGTCTTGGCATTCTTGATGCGGTGAAAGTGAAAGCAAATTTCGGTTCGGACGTGCGCACGGTGCTTTCGTGGGTGGAAACTGCGGCGGTGGACTGTGGCGTTGTCTATGCGACGGACGCGTATACGTCGGAGGACGTTACGATTGTGTGCGAGGCGCCTGAAGGCTCGTGTAAGCGGGTGATTTATCCTGTTGGAATTGTGGCGGCGAGCGCGCACCCTGACGAGGCGGCGGCATGGATTGCGTTTTTGCAAAGCGATGCGTCAATGGAGCTGTTTGAGGCGTACGGATTTTCCGACGCGCGGGATTCGGGCATGGAATGACATGGCAGAATTGAGGTGTGGAGTTTGTTGATGGATTATTCGCCATTGTGGATTTCAATGAAGGTAGCGTTGACCGCCACAAGCGTCACGTTTGTATTGGGGCTTTTGGCGGCGCGCTTTGTGCTTTCTTTAAAGAAGCTGCGGCTTTTTGTGGACGGGATTTTTTCACTGCCGATGGTTTTGCCGCCGACGGTGGTGGGATTTTTTCTGTTGATTTTGTTTGGGAAAAATTCCGTCGTCGGACGGTTTCTGATGCAGATGGGGATAAATGTGCTGTTTACGTGGCAAGGGGCGGCAATCGCGGCGGCAGTGGTTTCGTTTCCGATTATGTACCGCACATCGCTTGGGGCATTTGAGCAGGTGGATAAAAATTTGATTTATGCGGCAAGGACACTTGGGATGTCGGAGGGGACGCTGTTTTTTAAGGTGCTGCTCCCCTCGTCGCTGCCGGGGATTGCGGCGGCGACGATTCTTGCATTTGCGCGGGCGTTGGGAGAATTTGGCGCGACAATCATGCTTGCGGGCAACATTCCCAAACGGACGCAGACGATGTCGGTCGCGGTCTATACGGCAATGCAAAGCGGCGACAGGGCGCTTGCGTACCGCTGGGTGGTGATTATCATGGTGATTTCGTTTTTGTCGATTGTTCTGATGAATTACTGGACAGGCTGTCAGAACAGGGCGTCTACGCGCGAAGGGGGGAACGGGTTCTGATGTCGTTGTATGTGGATATTGAAAAGCGGTGCGGGGATTTTTTGCTGCGTGTCCGGTTTGAAACGAAAAACGAGCTGTTTGCGATTTTGGGCGCATCGGGGTGCGGGAAAAGTCTGACGCTTAAGTGTATTGCGGGGATTGAAAAACCTGACACGGGTGTCATAAAATTGGACGATACGGTGCTGTTTGATGCTGCGAAAAAGATTAACGTTCCGACGAGAAAACGCAATATCGGATACCTGTTTCAGGACTATGCGCTGTTTCCGCACATGACAGTTTTTCAGAATATTATGTGCGGTGCGAAGGATAAGGACAAGACGCGCGAATGGATTGGCAGATTTTTTTTGGAAGGAAAGGAGCGGCTTTATCCCGCGCAGCTTTCGGGCGGACAGAAGCAGCGTGTGGCGCTTGCGAGAATGCTGGCGCAAAATCCGCGGTTTGTGATGTTTGACGAGCCGTTTTCCGCGCTTGACAATTACCTGAAAACGCAGTTGGAGCGCGAGGTGATGAATGTTATGGAAACGTTTGGGAACGGCGGGATTTTTGTCTCGCATGACCGCAACGAGGTGTATCGGCTGACAGACAGGATTGCGGTGATGGAGAATGGCAGCATTGTGGACGTTCAGGACAAGCATGGGATTTTTGACGCGCCAAAGACGCTTGCTGCGACGCTGCTTACGGGGTGTAAGAATATTACGCGGCTGGAGTGGCGTGGGAATGGGTATTATGCGCTGGATTGGGGGATGATGCTCTCGGTTTCGGGTGCGGCTGGCAGCCTTGATGCTTCGGATTGTTCGGATTTTGCGGAAGTGTCGGGGAAGGCGTTTCGGTATGCGGGGGTGCGTGCGCATTTTTTGGAACTGGTAAGTGAGCGGGAGAAGGACGCGGAGAATGTGGTTGCGTGCGAGATTTTGCGCGTGATTGAGGATACGTTTTCCTATGTCGTGCTGTTTACGAACAGGGCGGCGAAGGAAAAAACAGGGTATGCGGTGATGACGTATGAGCTTGCGAAGGAGGACTGGCGCAGGATTGCGGGGAAGCCGTTGTACTTAAAAATTCCGGCGGATAGAGTGATATTAATGGAGAAATAAGTTATGGAAACAGTGAAGGATAAGGTGTGTCGATGAAGGACGGATTTGGCAGGGAAATTGATTATTTGCGGATTTCGGTGACGGATAAGTGTAATTTGCGGTGCCGGTATTGTATGCCGAAGGAAGGCGTGGCGGTTTTGCCGCATGAGGAGGTGCTCACACTGGAGGAGATTTTCAGGGTGGTGCGCATTATGGAGTCGCTTGGCGTGAAAAAAATCCGGTTTACGGGCGGCGAGCCGCTGGTGCGCAAAAATCTTGTGAAGCTGATTGGCGACGTAAACGGTCTTGCAGGGATTTCGGACATTGCGTTGACAACGAACGGTCTGCTTTTGGAGAGGTATATTGACGCGCTGAAACAGGCGGGACTGAAACGGGTAAACATCAGTTTGGATACGCTTGAGCCGTCGGTATTTAAGCAGATTACAGGGGATGACGGACTTGCGCGCGTGCTTGCGGCAGTTGACGCGGCGCTTGACAGAGGGATGCAGGTGAAGATAAACTGCGTGCCGTGCAGGGAGCTTAATGACGGCGGCATTGAGGAGCTGGCGGGACTTGCGCGGGAGAAAGCCGTGGATGTGCGCTTTATTGAGCTGATGCCGATTGGGTGCGGAAAGAATTTTCATGGAATTTCCTCGGAGGAGATATTGGGACGGCTGGAGCTGCAATATGGAGCGTCGCAGAATGTGCCGCCGGAAAGGAAGAGTGAGACGGCGCAGCATTATGTGTTTGATTGTTTTAAAGGGAAAATCGGGTTTATCAGTCCGATGTCTCACAAGTTCTGCGGGGCGTGCAACCGTGTGCGGCTGACGGTGGACGGGCAGTTGAAGCTTTGTCTGCATTATGAAAACGGACTTGCACTGAAACCGCTTTTGCGGCAGGGGGCGGAGGATGATGAAATACGGGAGCGGATTGCAGCGGCAGTGAAGGAGAAGCCGCGGGCGCATTCGTTTTCGGACAAGAAGGCGCAGGAACATGAGGAGAAACGCAAGATGGTACAGATTGGAGGTTAAGTTGAAAAATCAGAGATTTTTCACAAACGAATTTATTCGTTTTGCAAATATTGTGTAAAGGCTGACATACACCAAAAAGCTTTTGCTTTTCGGTGTCAGGAATTCGCAGGCTGTTGATAATATGGAGGTAGAGAAGATGGGAATTATAAAGGCGGTATGTATCAGTGAGAAAAAGGGAACGGCGAAACGCAATATCGGGACGTCTGCGGTGATTGAAAACCATGGGTTGGAAAATGACGCGCATGCGGGGAACTGGCACAGGCAGGTGAGCCTTTTGTCGTATGATGCGGTTGAGGCGTTTCGCGCGCGCGGGGCAAAGGTGGCGGACGGCGCGTTTGGCGAGAATCTTTTGGTGGAAGGGTTTGATTTTAAGACGTATCCGGTCGGGACGGTTTTTGTTTGCAATGACGTTGTTTTGGAGATGACGCAGATTGGGAAGCAGTGCCATTCGGAATGTGAAATTTTTCACCAAGTGGGTGACTGCATTATGCCGCGCGAGGGCGTGTTTGCAAGAGTGTTGCATGGCGGGACAATCAGCGTGGGCGATGAACTTGTGATACGGGAAAAGCCGCGGTTTCTGGCAGGTGTGATTACGGCGAGCGATAAGGGCAGCCGCGGGGAACGCAAGGATTTGAGCGGTCCGGCGGTTTGTGAACTGCTTGCCCAAAACGGGTATGAGGTTGTGCGTTCGGTGGTGCTTCCCGATGAGGAGGAGATGCTTTATCAGGAGATGGTGCGGTTTTGCGATGAGGACCACGTAGATGTGTTGTTTACGACGGGCGGGACGGGCTTTTCGCCGAGGGACTGTACGCCGGAGGCGACGCTGCGCGTCGCGACGAAGAATGCGCCGGGGATTGCGGAGGCAATCAGGCAGTATAGCTTAAATATTACCCCGCGGGCAATGCTTAGCCGTGCGGTGAGCGTGATGCGGAATCAGACGCTGATTATTAATCTGCCGGGGAGCGTGAAAGCGGTGAAGGAGAGCCTTTCGTTTATTTTGCCGACGCTCGCGCACGGGATTGAGATTATGCGTGGGGATACCGGGGAGTGTGGGAGATAAGCTACTTGCAACAGATGAATATCAGTACAAAATCGTTGATGGTATTGCAAATGGTATAGATTTGTTCCTGAGTGAATAAGTTGGTGAGAAAAGGGTTTTTAAAAGCCCTTTTTTCATTTCTACAGGGGTAGCTCTGCCGCGCCTTATCTTACGGCTTCACACGAAGCGCACACAGCGTTCCCATCTCTGCCTGAAAATCGCATACGGGTGGCAAACGTGTGTTTGCTATTAATGATATGTTTGTATTGTGAAAAAGAGTTCTATTGTGTATAATGATAACAAGGTCATTGATTTGTTTAGGGATGAAAGTATGGGAAGGAATAATTTTGTAAATATCGGTGAACAGCGTTTTGAAAAAATAAGAGAGCGTAAGGCTTTCTATATTGATAAGTCGGATTTTATCAGGGAGTGGTGGGATACGGGTACTACAGTTACTTTAATTACGCGCCCGCGCAGATTTGGCAAGACTTTGAATATGAGCATGCTTTTTATAGATAATGATGGTGAGTATGATACTTATTGGGCAGATACAAGTGGAAACGGGCTTGTTAATTCCCTGATACGGCAGGGGAATACTACAGTCAAAAATAACTTCTCGGAATCTCAATGAATGAGATTCCAACCGAAGATTGACAACTGAA
>CAJTSD010000062.1 GCA_910578795.1 uncultured Lachnospiraceae bacterium | reverse complement strand
GGAACGCAAGCATCTTGTGCACACATGCATTCTCTTAGCAGCTCCGTTTACCTTGCATTTTACGCTTCTTATGTTTGCATGCCAAATTGCATTGGATCTTCTATGAGAATGACTTACGTTATTTCCAAAATGAACGCCCTTGCCACAAATATCACACTTTGCCATCGTTAGCACCTCCTCGACTAAAATAAGTCATTTGATTCACAACATTAGTATCTTATCAAATAAACGGATATTTGGCAAGGCTTTTTTTGCAAAAAGTGTAAAAAGTATAAAAAGAAAAACGATCCGTTTTGCCATGGCAAATTATGCTATGGCAGATTATGGCAAAATATATATTTCTTTTTTTCCCAAAAGAGGTTATAATAAAAATAATTATTGTTTTAAGGAGGATTTCTATGAAAGGTTCTATGAATACTCATATGGGTAATATCTATATTGATCCCGAAGTCATCGCGCAGTATGCGGGAAGTGTTGCCGTAGAGTGCTTTGGTATTGTCGGAATGGCATCAGTAAATGTGAAGGACGGCTTGGTGAAGCTTCTGATGAAGGACAGTATTACGCATGGAATATCCGTGAGCATTGTAAATAATAAATTAACGCTTGAGTTTCATGTGATTGTTTCTTATGGCGTCAGCATTGTTACAGTATGCGACAACCTGATTAGCAGCGTGAAATACAAAGTAGAGAACTTTACAGGGCTCGAAATCGAAAAAGTAAACATCTATGTTGAAGGTGTTCGAGTAATTGATTAAGGAGGATTTTTGAAGTGGGTTTAAATACAATCGACGCGAAGATGCTTGCTAAGATGTTTCTAGCCGGTGCGAAAAATCTGGAGAATAAAAAAGAGTGGATTAATGAATTAAATGTTTTTCCGGTTCCTGATGGGGACACGGGTACCAATATGTCAATGACCATCCTATCTGCGGCAAAAGAGGTGGCTGCCATTGAAAACCCTGATATGGCATCGCTTGCAAAAGCGATTTCATCAGGGTCGCTTAGAGGTGCACGAGGAAATTCTGGTGTCATCCTCTCGCAGCTTTTTAGAGGATTTACAAAAGTAATCCGGGAATATGACAATATCAACGTTGCAATTCTTGCCTCCGCCTGCGATAAGGCAGTAGAAACTGCATATAAGGCTGTTATGAAACCGAAAGAAGGCACAATTCTGACCGTTGCAAAGGGTGCGGCAAAGAGGGCAGATGACCTTGCAGTGTCAGGGGAAAAGGATTTAGAAATTTTTATCAGGGAGGTTATTAAGGAAGCGGAGGCAGTTCTTGCGCAGACACCTGAAATGCTGCCGGTGTTGAAACAGGCAGGCGTTGTCGATTCCGGCGGACAGGGATTGGTTGAAGTCTTAAAAGGCGGATTTGACGCGTTTCTTGGCAAAGAGATTGATTTTTCCGTGGAAACGGCTTCCCCTGCGGTTTCCAAAGCAGGATCGCTTGGTGCAAACATTGAGGCACAGGCAAACGCAGAGATTAAGTTCTGTTATTGCACACAGTTTTTGATTATGCTGAGCAAACCCTTTAATGTCAAGCAGGAGATGGATTTTAAAGAGTTTCTCTCATCAATCGGGGACTCCATTGTTGTCGTGGCGGACGATGAAATTGTAAAGGTACATGTTCATACGAATGATCCTGGACTTGCGATGCAGAAGGCACTCAAATACGGGCAGCTGACAACAATCATTATTGAAAATATGCGGTTAGAGCGCGATGAAAAAGTTTCGGAAATGATGGAAAAAGAAATGCAGGGAACTTCTGTTTCTGCGTCATCCGTTGAAACGGAAAATGCACCGGCTTCTATGGAGCATAAGGACACAGGTTTTATTGCAGTATCCGTTGGAGATGGTATCAATGAGATTTTCCGCTCGCTTGGTGTAGACTATATTATTGAGGGTGGGCAGACAATGAATCCAAGCACGGAGGATATTTTAAACGCAATTGATAAAATAAATGCTGACAATATTTTTATTTTCCCTAACAACAAAAATATTGTGCTGGCGGCAAATCAAGCAAGTCAGCTTACCACGGATAAAAATATCATTGTAATCCCCACAAAGACTGTTCCACAGGGAATTACGGCAATTATCAATTATGTGCCGGATATTTCGGTAGAGGAAAATGAAGCCGTAATGACGCGGGAAGCGGGCAATGTGGCAACAGGACAGGTAACCTATGCCGTACGTGATACCATGATTGATGACAAGGAAATTCATCAGGGGGATTTTATGGGCATCGGCGATTTTGGTATTCTTTCGGTAGGTTTGGACTTGCAGGCAGTTGCTTATGAAATGATTGAAAAGATCATGAAAAAGGATTATAAGCTCATCAGCATTTATTATGGGGACGATGTGGAAGAAATACAGGCACAGAAGCTTGCAGATAAAGTAAAAACTGTGTTTGCGGATTGTGATGTCGAACTTCAGTTTGGAGGTCAGCCGATTTACTCGTACATTGTATCGGCGGAATAGAAAACGATGCAATTAAATGATCCCATTACGGTTATCAGCGGCATTGGCGAAAAAACTGCCGCGTTGTATCACAAATTAAATATTTTTTCGGTACATGACCTGATTACACATTATCCGCGGGATTATGAGGAATGGCGCGATCTTGTACCGATTGGGGAGCTTCGGGCAAATCAAGTCCATGCAGTTCGTGGAATGATAATCAGTGCTCCTCAGACACTTCATATCAGAAAGAATATGACCATTACAAGTGTGCGCATTAAGGATGCCAGCGGGGCGTGCGATGTGACTTATTTTAATATGCCTTATATGAAAAATACGCTGCAAGCTGGAAAACAGTATATTTTTCGGGGACGTGCCATCTTAAAAAATAATCGAATGGTCTTGGAACAACCAAAGATTATCAGCCCGCAGGAATTTGAAAAAAATCTTCACAGGCTTGCACCAATTTATCCTACAACGAAGGGGCTTACCATTGCAGCTGTCACGAAAGCAGTGCGCCTGGCGCTTTCGGCGCTTTCTTTTGAGGAAGAGTATATTCCGGAATCCATGCGCCATAAGTACGGGCTTTGCAATTTGCAGTCCGCAATGCTTGGAATTCATTTTCCGGCAAATAAGGAAGAACTGCTTGCAGCACGCACACGGCTTGTTTTTGAAGAATTTCTGTTTTTTATCGTGTCGGTGATGGTATTGAAGGATATGGCGTCGCGCGAGGTCAATGACTGTCCGATGATGCGTATTGATGCGTGTCAGGATTTGATTCATAATCTTCCGTATCAGCTTACCAATGCGCAGCGGCGTGTGTGGGCGCAGATTGAGGAAGATATGTGTTCGGCACATCTGATGAACCGGCTCGTTCAGGGAGACGTGGGATCGGGAAAAACGATTGTAGCGATTCTTGCGATTCTGATGTGTGTGATGAACCATGCACAGGCAGCATTTATGGCGCCGACAGAGGTACTTGCAAAGCAGCATTTTGAAACCATCTTGGAACTTACCGAACAATATAACCTTCCGTTTAAGCCGGTCCTTCTGACGGGTTCTTTGACGGCACGGGAAAAACGGCGCACAAAGGAAAGCATTGCGCTTGGCACCTGCAATGTTATCGTAGGGACACAGGCGTTGCTTCAGGACGATGTGGACTTTTATAATTTACGTCTTGTTATTACTGATGAACAGCACCGGTTTGGCGTGAAACAGCGTGAAACGTTGGCGCAGAAGGGGTTGCAGCCGCATATTTTGGTGATGAGCGCAACGCCCATTCCGCGGACGCTTGCGATTATTTTGTATGGGGAGCTTGACATATCCGTGATGGACGAGCTTCCGGCAAACAGGCTTCCGATTAAGAACTGCGTGGTCAATACGGACTACCGCAAAAAGGCGTATCAGTTTATTGCAAACGAGGTTGCAAAGGGCAGGCAGGTTTATGTCATTTGTCCGATGGTGGAAGCAAACGAAGAAATCATGGGCGATCAGCCGGTGCTTGAAAACGTGGTTGACTATGCGGACAGGCTCAAAAAAGAGCTGCCGCTGTCGGTTCGGATTGACTATCTCCACGGGCAGATGAAGGCGAAGGCAAAGAATTTTATTATGGAAGAATTTGCCAGTCACAACATTGACGTGCTGGTTTCCACGACGGTGGTTGAGGTCGGCATTAATGTGCCGAACGCTACGGTCATGCTTGTGGAAAATGCCGAACGGTTCGGGCTTGCGCAGCTTCATCAGTTAAGGGGGCGCGTGGGCAGAGGCAAAGAGCAGTCCTACTGTATATTTATCACCGCCACAGGTCAAAATGATACTATGGAGCGTTTGCAGGTGCTGAACAAATCCAACGACGGTTTTTTTATTTCGTCGGAGGATTTGCGGCTACGGGGACCGGGGGACTTGTTTGGCATCCGGCAGAGCGGACAATTTCAGTTTACGATTGGCGACATTTATCAGGATGCGGGGATTTTGCAGGAGGCGCAGGGCTGTGCGCAGGAGATTTACGCGGCATATCTTGCAAACGGTAAGGCGCCTGCTCGTGAACACGAAGTGTTTTGGGCACATTATGAGGATCATATTTCTTCAGATGTTGACTTTGTGAATATCTGATTACTGGATTAACAACATAAATGAAGATTTTTATATGGCAAATTGATGTCAACCCATAAATTAAGGTGTTGACAGAATGGAGGATTGACAAAATGTCGAAGATTGCAATAGTTACGGACAGCAATAGCGGGATTACGCAGGCGCAGGCTTTAGAGCTGGGAATCAGTGTCATACCAATGCCGTTCATGATTGACGGGGAAACATATTATGAGGAAATCACGTTGAGCCGAAAGGAATTTTATGAACGGCTTGCGGCAAATGCCGATATTTCGACATCACAGCCTTCGCCGGAGTCCGTTTTGGCGTTGTGGGATACGCTTTTAAAGGAACATGATGAGATTGTGCACATTCCAATGTCGAGCGGTTTGAGCGGTTCGTGTCAGACCGCATTAATGCTTGCGCAGGATTATGATGGTAAGGTGCATGTGGTAAACAACCAGCGCATATCCGTGACGCAGCGGCAGTCGGCACTGGACGCACTTGCGCTTGCAAAGGAAGGAAAAAGCGGGAGCGAGATTAAGGAACTGCTTGAGGCGGATAAGTTTAACTCGAGTATTTATATTATGATTGACACATTGTATTATCTCAAAAGGGGTGGCAGGATTACACCTGCGGCGGCAGCGCTTGGGACGCTCTTAAAGCTAAAACCTGTTTTGCAGATTCAGGGGGAGAAGCTGGACGCCTTTGCGAAGGCTAGGACGGTCAATCAGGCGAAGTCCATTATGATGACGGCAATTAAGAATGATATTGAAAAACGGTTTGGCGGCATTTCTGAGGATAATCCGATCTATTTACAGATTGCGCATACGGAGAATGAGGAAGCGGCGAACGTGCTAAAGGGAGAGCTTGCGGCGCAGTTTCCGGGGTATCCGATTTATATTGACCATTTGTCACTGAGCGTTTCGTGCCACATCGGACCGGGGGCGCTTGCGATTGCCTGTACGAAGAAGTTGATTTGAGAGGTTTGGGAAAAGGTTTGATTTGTGAAGGAATCAGACCTTTTTGGGGATATTTGATAAGAAATAACATATTAAAATAGAACGAATGGAAACAATAACATTAAATTGATAATAAAAAAGATACCTTGCCTCATTTCACAAATCAGCAGGGTATCTTTTTTATTTCATCTTTATTTCTTATAAAAACTTATATAATCTACACCAAAGCCGCCGTAATAATCGCCATCGAGTAAACCTCAATCGCGTTACATCCACGGGAAAGGTCATTAATCGGTGCATTTAAGCCAAGAAGAATCGGACCGTATGCTTCAAAATTACCCATTCTCTGTGCAATCTTATAACCCATATTACCAGAGTTGATATCCGGGAAGATGAATGTATTTGCATGTCCTGCAACCTTAGAGTCGGGACATTTTGTACGTGCCACACGCGGAGAAACAGCGGCGTCAAACTGGAGTTCACCCTCAATTGGCGTGTCAGGAAATTCCGCCTTCGCTTTGGCTGCGGCATTCCGTACCTTTTCAACGGAATCGCCTTTTCCGGAGCCGAGCGTAGAGTAGCTCAAGAAAGCAACCTTCGGGTCAATGCCGAAAATCTTAGCGCACTCAATTGTTTCACCACAAATTTCAACAAGCTCGTCCTCGGAAGGAGAGATGTTAATCGCGCAGTCGCTCATGGCAAGAACTTCGTTTTCACCGGTTGCACCGGGACGTACAAGAATAAAGCAGGAAGAAACAATGCTATTGTGGGGTTTTGTCTTGATCAGTTGTAATGCAGGACGAACCGTGTCGGCAGTAGAGTATGTAGCGCCGCCAAGAAGTGCATCCGCTACGCCCATTGCTACAAGCATTGTGCCGAAGTAATTTGGCTTTGTCAGAATCTCTCTTGCTTTTTCAGGAGTGCCTTCTTTTTTCCCAGCCCTGAGTTCGCAGAATTTATCTACCATTTCATCAAAACGGTCATAATGGTTACTGTCAATAATCTGGGCGCCTCTGATATTGTAACCGGCATCTTCAGCGGCTTTTAAAACCTCTTCCTCATTTCCTACAAGGATCGGGGTAAGGAAGCTGCTGGCAAGAAGACGTGATGCAGCCTCAAGAATACGGGGGTCGCAGCCTTCCGTAAATACAATTGTTTTGGGGTTCTTCTTCAACTGGTCGATCATCGGACCAAATCCATACATAGCCATAGTTTTTATCCTTCCTTTTCGTTAAATTTTTGAAAGCGCTTACACCGTTATATTTTGCGGTTTTGACATGATTTTGAAACGCTCTAATTATTATTGTATACAAATTTCTTACATTTGCAACGGTTGCATTGAAAAAAATGCATAGAAAATTTTTATGTAAAACCAACAAAAACATATATTCGAAAAACTTTGCAAAAACAGTTGCAAAGTTGGGAAGTTATGTTATACTAAATAAGATTGAAAAGTGAATGTAACTGTTCAGTACAATACTGCGCACTTGCTGCGAAGTGCGTGAGAAAGCGTAAATTGCGCTAGGAATCAAGCCACGATACGTGGCTTTGACTCCACGAAGCGGATTTGCATGGCTTGATGCTCGTAACTATGAAGGTACTGAATAGTTACGAGTGAAATCCAGAAAGGCATGGTTGCTCAGATGGCAAAAACAGAACATACGACATATGATGCGTCAAGCATTACCGTTTTAGAAGGGCTTGAGGCAGTCAGGAAACGCCCTGGAATGTATATCGGAAGCGTTTCCACAAAAGGTCTAAATCATTTAATATATGAAATTGTTGACAACTCCGTAGATGAGCATCTTGCAGGGGAGTGCAGTGAAATCCGTGTGACGCTTGAGGCGGACGGCTCGGCGACCGTTTCGGACAACGGACGCGGAATTCCCGTCGGTATGCACCAAAAGGGCGTAAGTGCGGAGCGTGTTGTCTTTACGACACTGCATGCAGGCGGAAAATTTGACAACAGCGCATACAAAACAAGCGGCGGTCTGCACGGTGTAGGTTCCTCGGTGGTAAATGCGCTGTCCACGCAATTGACTGTAATAGTCAAAAGTGAAGGGCTGATTCACCAGGACAAGTATGCGTACGGAAATCCCGTGGTGGAGCTGGTTGACGGGCTGCTTCCCGTTATCGGAAAGACGAAAGAAACGGGTACAACCATCAATTTTACACCGGACCCGCAGATTTTTGACAAAACGCGTTTTAAAGCGGAAGATGTAAAAAGCAGGCTGCATGAAACGGCTTACTTAAACCCGAAGCTTACGATTATCTTTGAGGACCGACGAAGCAGCGCACCCGAAAAAATCGTTTATACGGAGCCGGAGGGGATTGTCGGTTATATCAAGGATTTGAACAAAAATAAAGAGGCGCTTCATGATATTATTTATTTCACGGGAGAAAGTGAGAATATTACGGTAGAATGCGCGTTTCAGTATATCAATGAATTCCACGAAAATGTGCTTGGTTTTTGCAACAATATCTACAATGCGGAGGGCGGAACGCACCTGACGGGTTTTAAAACCATGTTTACCACGATTATTAATAATTATGCCCGCGATTTGAATATCTTAAAGGAAAAAGACGTGAACTTTACAGGTGCAGATGTCCGAAACGGTATGACTGCGATTGTGTCCATCAAGCACCCGGACCCGCGCTTTGAGGGGCAGACAAAAACAAAGCTTGACAATCAGGACGCATCAAAGGCTGTCAGCAAGGTGACCGGAGATGAAGTTCAGAGATATTTTGACCGCAATGTCGAGGTGCTAAAAAATGTGATTTCCTGTGCGGAAAAGGCAGCAAAAATCAGAAAGACGGAAGAACGCGCAAAGACAAATATGCTCACAAAACAGAAGTTTTCCTTTGATTCAAACGGGAAGCTTGCCAATTGTGAGTCAAAGGATAGCAGCAAATGTGAAATTTTTATCGTGGAGGGAGATTCTGCGGGGGGAAGTGCGAAAACGGCAAGAAACCGTATGTATCAGGCAATCCTTCCGATACGGGGTAAAATTTTAAACGTCGAGAAGGCAAGCATTGACAAGGTGCTTGCAAATGCGGAAATTAAGGCAATGATTAACGCGTTTGGCTGCGGCTTTTCGGAAGGGTATGGGAACGATTTTGACATTGCGAAGCTTCGCTATGATAAAATCGTGATTATGGCAGATGCCGATGTTGACGGCGAGCATATCAGCAACCTGCTTCTGACCCTGTTTTACCGCTTTATGCCGGAGCTAATTTATGAGGGGCATGTTTATATCGCAATGCCGCCTCTGTATAAGGCAATGCCCGTAAAGGGAAAAGAAGAATATTTATACGACAACGAGGCGCTTGAAAAGTACCGCAAACGCCACAAAGGACCATTTACCTTACAACGATACAAAGGGTTGGGAGAAATGGACGCTGAACAGCTTTGGGAAACGACGCTGAATCCTGAAACGCGGATTTTGAAGCAAATCGAGATTGAGGACGCGCGCATGGCGTCGGAAGTGACGGAGATGTTGATGGGAACTGATGTTCCACCAAGAAGAAAATTTATATACGAGTATGCGACCGACGCGGAGCTTGACATCTAGGGAAACGCTTTTATCAGCGTTTCCATAAAATATGGAAAGGCAGTTGTTATTGGAATGGAAGAAAAGATTATAAAAACGGAATATTCCGAGACCATGCAGAAATCATTTATCAACTACGCGATGAGCGTCATTATTGCAAGGGCGCTGCCTGACGTGCGCGACGGTTTAAAGCCGGTGCAGCGGCGTACACTGTATGATATGCATGAGCTTGGAATCCGTTATGACAGACCTTACAGAAAGAGCGCACGTATTGTCGGGGATACGATGGGTAAATACCACCCGCATGGGGACAGCTCCATATACGAGGCGCTTGTCGTGCTCACGCAGGATTTTAAAAAAGGCATTCCGCTGATTGACGGGCACGGAAACTTCGGAAATATCGAGGGTGACGGCGCAGCGGCAATGCGTTATACGGAAGCGCGGCTACAAAAAATTTCGCAGGAGGCAATGCTTGCGGACCTTGATAAGGACGTGGTCGATTTTGTGCCGAATTTTGACGAGACGGAGAAGGAGCCGTCTGTTTTGCCATGCCGTTTTCCCAATCTTTTGGTGAACGGTTCGGAAGGCATTGCCGTAGGTATGGCTACCAGCATTCCGCCGCATAACTTAGGCGAAGTCATTGACGCGACGAAAGCATATATGATGAATGAGAATATTACCACGCGCGAGCTTATGAAATATGTCAAAGGACCGGATTTTCCGACGGGCGGAATTGTCTGCAACAAAGATGATCTGTGGCAGATTTATGAAACTGGATCGGGGAAAATTAAGCTTAGAGGCACGGTGCAGGTCGAAAAGACAAAAGGTGGGAAGCTAAACCTTGTCATTACGGAAATTCCCTATACCATGATCGGCGCCAATATCGGCAAGTTTCTGCAGGACGTGGCGGCAATCTACGAACAGAAAAAAGCACCGGAAATTCTTGATATTTCCAACCAGTCCTCAAAAGAGGGCATCCGTATTGTCATTGAGTTAAAAAAAGATACCAATGTAGAGAATTTCAAAAATTTACTCTACAAAAAGACGCGCCTTGAGGATACCTTCGGCGTAAATATGATCGCAATTGCGGACGGCAGACCTGAAACAATGGGATTAAGGGACATTATTGCGAGGAATGTGGCGTTTCAGTATGAGATTGCCACTAGGAAGTACACGACGCTTTTAAACAAAGAGCTTGAAAAACGTGAAATTCAGGAGGGGTTAATCCGTGCCTGTAATATCATTGATTTGATTATCGAAATCCTGCGCGGCTCCAAGGACAGGGCGATGGTGAAGAACTGTCTGACAAATGGTGTCACGGACGGCATCAAGTTCCGATCCAAGAGCTCGTCCGTGATGGCGCAGCAGCTGAATTTTACGGAGCGTCAGGCAAATGCAATTCTTGATATGCGCCTGTACAAGCTGATTGGCTTGGAAATTGAGGCGTTAATGAAAGAGAATTCCCAAACCAACGCGAACATTTATCAATATGAGGATATTTTGGAACGGCGTGACGCGATGGCGCAGGTAATTATCCAGGACTTGGACACGATTAAGAAGGAGTATGCAAAAAAGCGCAGAACACGCATCGAAAATGCCGAGGAGGCTGTCTATGAGGAGAAAAAGCTAGAAGAGATGGAAATTGTCTTTCTGATGGACAAATTCGGGTACTGTAAGACGATTGACGTTTCTGCGTATGAGCGGAATAAGGAAGCCGCGCAGTCGGAATTTAAGTATCTTGTGCGGTGCAAAAATATTGGAAAAATCTGTGTCTTTACCAATACCGGTCAGCTGCATACCATAAAGGCGGCAGATGTACCGTTTGGAAAATTCCGGGACAAAGGTCTTCCGATTGACAATATCAGTAATTTTAACTCCGCAAACGAGAGTGCGGTGCTAGTCGCAAGCCAGTCCGATTTGAATTTGTATCGGCTTTTGTTTGTGACAAAACAGGCAATGTGCAAGCTGGTAAGCGGAGGAGAGTTTGACGTTACGAAACGCACAGTGGCAGCGACAAAGCTGAATGAGGGGGATGAGGTTGTATGCGTTTCTATCATGAATGAGCATCAGCATGTTATTTTTCAGAGTGCGCAGGGGTATGTTCTGCGGATTGCCGCCGACGAAATTTCTGAACTGAAAAAAACGGCTGTAGGCGTGCGCGGAATGAAGCTTAGTACGAAGGACTATATTGAAAATGTGTACTGTTGTATTGTACCGGATGAAGAGCAGGAGTTTGTGTTCCATGATAAAAAAATCTCTGTTACCAAAATAAAACTTGGTAAAAGAGATGGTAAAGGAATCAAAATTAAGGTATAATGTTGACAGACATTATACGCGCCCGAATGGGCATAAACATTCTGTAATTACGAAGTAATTAAGGTATAATGTCGACAGACATTATACGCGCCCGAATGGGCATAAACATACCGTAATTACGAAGTAATTAAGGTATAATGTCGACAGACATTATACGCGCGCCGAGCGAAGCGAGTGTGCACCGCGAAGCGTACCATGTCTGAAAGACATGGTATAATCAAACAGGAGTGAAAGAACGTACCTATAACCTGCAAGGTTATGGGGCAATGGAGGTTTATATGAGAGTTATTGCAGGAAGTGCAAGACGCCTTTTGCTAAAAGCGCCGGAAGGGATGGATACACGCCCGACCACCGACCGCATCAAAGAAACATTGTTTAATATGCTGATGCCCTATCTGTCCGGGGCCGTATTTGTGGATCTTTTTTCGGGAAGCGGCGGTATCGGGATTGAAGCATTGAGCCGCGGCGCGACGAAGGCATATTTTGTGGAGAGCAGTCCAAAAGCGATTGCATGTATTACGGACAATATAGAGCATACGCATTTTACGGACAAGGCTGTTATTTTAAAACAGGATGTATTTGCGGCGATACGCGGCAGTATCAGGGATACGGCAGATATTATCTTTTTGGATCCGCCTTATAATCAGGAATATGACAGGAAAGCGCTAGAGCTGTTAAAAGATGCTTCTTTTGTCAATGAAGATACGCTGATTGTTGTAGAATCAGCCCTGAAAACAGATTTTAATTATGCACAGGCGCTGGGATTTCACGTCGAAAAAGAAAAGCTTTACAAAACAAGCAAACATGTATTTATTAAAAAATATGCCGCATTGGACGGCTGAATAAGAACAGGGGGGATTTCTATTATGAATGCTGCAATTTATCCCGGAAGTTTTGACCCAATGACGCTTGGACATTTTGATGTCATTCAGCGCGCTTCAAAGATGTTTGACAGACTGATTGTAAGTGTTTTGGATAATAAGGCGAAGAATGCGTTGTTTTCTGTGGAAGAACGTGTTAGTATATTAAAGGAGGCTGTAAAGGATTTACCGAATGTAGAAGTAGATTCCTTCAGCGGACTTTTGGTGGATTATGCGCGCGAGAAGAATATTCATATTTCAGTCAGGGGGCTTCGTGCAATTACTGATTTTGAGTATGAGCTGCAGATTGCGCAGACAAACAGACTGCTTTCCAAAGGAACGCTGGATACGGTTTTTCTGACTACAAGCCTTGAATATGCGTATTTAAGCTCATCCGGCGTAAAAGAAATTGCGGCATTTGACGGCGACATATCGCCATGTGTGCCGGACTTTGTAGAAGAGCTTGTGTACCGGAAATTTAAAAAATAAGGAATAATTCCCAATTTCACAGCCTTTTGCCTGAATGGGGATTCATATGGAGGAAAATCAAATGGCAAGCAGAATTGAGCAGATTATTGACGACCTTGAATTGTACATAGAGAATTGCAAGTTTAAGCCATTTTCTACGGATATGATTATTGTCAATAAGACGGAAATTGATGAGATGATTCGGGACCTTAGGATGACGACTCCTGAAGAGATTAAACGGTATCAGAAAATCATATCAAACAAGGAAGCAATCATAAACGATGCAAAACAAAAGGCACAGGCGCTGCTTGACAATGCGGCGGTACAGACAACGGAGCTGATTAGCGAACATCAGATTATGCAGCAGGCATATGCACAGGCAAATGAAATTGTGGAGCTTGCCACACAACAGGCACAGGATATCTTGGACAGGGCAACAATGGAGGCAAACGGAATGAGGACTTCCATCATGCAATACTCCGACGGAATGCTTGCAAATCTTGAAAATATTATTAAACAGTCCATTGAATTTGCTACAAAGGATTACAACAAGCTTGTAAGTGATTTGCAGGAGATTGACAGTGTGGTAACGGCAAATCGTGCTGCGCTTGTTCCGCCGGAAGTAATGGAGGAAGAGGCAGAAACGGCTGAGGATGTCCAAAATCCGGCTGTGTTATGACAGGTATCGTTTTGTATGATGACAACCCACAGGAAACTGTGGGTTCGTTTGTTATCGGCATGGAGAGTATATCGGAAAATGGAGGGTTTTATGTACGGAGGAGTAAAAAGATTGATAGCAATGATTTTCAGTTTGGCAGTTGCAGTGGGAACATTTGCATTTCCTCAGCAGGGAAATACTGCTTATGCGGCAAATCCGGTTGTGGTTGTGATTGATCCGGGGCATGGCGGGGAAAATTTAGGCACGGATTATCTGCCGATACCGGAAAAATTTTATACCATGCAGGTAGCACTGTATATGAAGGAGGAGCTTGAAAAATACAATAATGTAACCGTATATCTTACACACACGCAGGATACTGACATGGGCTTAGAGGAGCGGGCGGAATTTGCCAAAAGCGTCAATGCGGACTTTTTGTTTTCCCTTCATTTTAATATGTCAATTTCCCATGCGCTCTACGGAAGCGAAGTATGGGTACCATCTATAGGAACACTGTACAGTCAGGGTTACAGTGCCGGAACTGAGTTTTTGATGCAGTTTGAGCAGATGGGATTGTTTAACAGGGGCATTAAAACAAGAATCGGTTCAAAAGGCACGGATTATTATGGTATCATCAAACATTGTTCGCTGCGGGACATTCCGGCAATCATTGTGGAGCATTGCCATGTTGATCATATCAATGATGTTGCCAATATCCAGTCGCAGAGCAAGCTCAAGGAACTTGGCATGTGTGACGCAACGGCAGTCGCAAGATATTTCGGGCTTGAAAAGAAGGATGGCACGGCAAATTACAGTACATATGCCCCGCTTGCCGTTCCGGTTCCGGAAGGGCGAGTATATCATGACACGACTGCCCCCCTATATCTTGAGGCAAAGCTTTTGGATTACAATACCACCAGCCGTTATGCGACAGTAGAACTGGAATCCCTTGATAATGAATCGCCATTGCAGTATTATGCATTTTCAACAGATAACGGACTTACCTGGTCAATCCTGCAGCCGTGGAACAAAGAGCAGAACAAGATGACTGTCACAGTCAATATAGGATATGGCAAAAAAGACACACTTTTATTTAAGGTGATGAATTTATACGATATTGCGACAAATTCCAATTTATTAAATCTTAGTTCCATGAAATGACATAAAGGAGCAATGCGTAATATCCAAAGGAAATCAGCGTAAGTATCATCTTATTTTTAAGGTATGCTGCAAGCGGAAGATGCACTTTTTCCAGGAAGCTGCTGGTCTGAATCAGACAGGATATCCCGCTAAAGCAGAGCGCTGTCATAATCCACAGGATTTTATTACGGGGCAGGAGTGAAGAGGTATAAACGGTCTGCACACCGCCCATGATTTCCAAAAAGCTTGACAGGACACGCTTGATATTGTCCGATAGCCGAAAAAAATCAAGAAAAATGCGAAAGGCATTTGTAAAGGTGATATATCCGCCAAGCATAATCAGGGACTGAGTATTTTCCGCACAGGCTTTTTTGAGGCAGCTTGTCAATGAAATCCGTTCACGCAGTTTGTCCGGCTGTGTTTTTGTGTATAAGGATTTGTCCGGTTGTGTTTTTGCAAAATGCCGGCTTAAAAAGATGCCATATATAGCAGGAATGCCGTACATTCCAAATAAAAAAGGCAGTGTGTTTGGATATCCACAGGCATGCAGTATTGGAATAATAATTCCCAAAAAGTATGCGGGACCAATATTATTGCAAAAGCCAAGCAGAGAAACCGCTTCTTCTTTGGAAAGCTTATTATTTTCACAGAGCTCACTGACAACCTTTGCGCCCATTGGAAATCCACAGAAAAAGCCCATAAAAATTGCATACAGTCCGTATGTACTGTATTTATAGATGCGCTTAAGGGGAATGGACAGCATACGCCCAAGCTCTAAATCAGCGCCGCTATACACCATAATAGAGCTAATCATCATAAACGGAAACAGAGTGGGGACCATTTTTACCGCCCATTGATACAAGCCTTCATATGCATATTGAAAAGTAGCATCAGGATGGCTGAGAACAGCTATAATTAATATTAACCAAACAAAAGTTTTGACAAGCATTGATACACCAAAAAAGTGTTCTTAATTATAACATATTCTTTTTTAATGGTATTTAATACAAAAATATTGTCCATCACAAAGTCGAACTGAACTGGAGGACTTATGCGTCTTGATAAATTGCTTTCACAAATGCAGGTTGGCACAAGAAGTCAGGTAAAAGAATACATTAGAAACGGAAACATTACTGTAAACGGACTGGTGGTAAAAAAGCCGGATTATAAAGCAGATGAGCAAAAAGACCACATTTGTTTTATGGGAAAAGCGCTTAAATTCCAGAAATTCACCTATTATATGCTGAACAAGCCTTCCGGTGTTGTCACTGCGACAAAGGATAACCGCGACAGGACGGTAATGGATTTGATGCAGGATGCTGTGGGAAAAGACTTGTTTCCCGTAGGCAGGCTTGATAAGGATACAGAGGGACTGCTTCTTATTACAAATGACGGTGCGCTTTCCCATAGACTGCTTTCGCCCAAAAAGCATGTGGAAAAAACGTATTATGTGGAGTGCGAGGGAACACTTTCGTCAGAGGGGATTTTAATGCTGGAGCAGGGCGTTGATATCGGGGACGAAAAGAGAACACTGCCTGCAGGCGTAAGCAATGTAAAACAGTCTGACGGCACCTATTCCATGCTGCTGACCATTACGGAAGGACGTTTTCATCAGGTAAAGCGAATGATTGGTGCAGTCGGAGGAACGGTTACCTATTTAAAACGAATTTCCTTTGGTGGGCTTGTGCTGGACGAAACGCTTGAAAAAGGGACGTGGAGAGCTTTGCGGCAGGAGGAAATGGAACAGCTTGATAAACAAGGAGGATGAAATGTCACTTGCAAACGGTTTTCTTCCCGTCAGTATGGACGAGGTACATGAGCTTGGCTTAGAACAGCTTGATTTTGTATATATTTCAGGGGATGCATATGTGGATCATCCATCTTTTGGACATGCCATTATCACAAGGCTTTTACAGTCACACGGCTACAGTGTGGGGGTGATTGCGCAGCCTGACTGGAAAAATGGGGAAAGTATTGCCGCGCTCGGCAGACCACGGCTGGGATTTCTTGTTTCGTCGGGAAATATGGATTCGATGGTAAACCATTATTATGTGTCAAAAAAACACCGGGAGAGCGATGCCTATACACCGGGCGGGGAAGCGTACAAGCGTCCCGATCACGCTACGGTAGTGTACGGCAATTTGATTCGCAAAAAATATAAGGATGTTCCGATTATTATCGGTGGTATTGAGGCAAGTCTTCGTAGAATGGCGCATTACGATTACTGGTCAGATTCGTTTAAGCGCTCCATTCTACTTGACAGTCAGGCAGATTTAATTTCATATGGAATGGGTGAAAAATCCATTATTGAGATTGCGGACGCGCTCAACAGCGGGATTGCGGTGCATGATATTTCATTTGTTTCAGGAACGGTTTATAAGACGAAAGATCTTTCAGGATTGTATGATTATGAACTTTTGCCGTCCTATGACGAAATGCGCGCGGATAAATCATTATATGCCAAAAGCTTTAAAGTACAGTATGACAATACAGACGCGTTTAACGGAAAAGTTTTAGTTGAGCCTTATCCAAATGGATTGTATGTCGTACAGAATATACCGCAGCCGCCTTTAACCATGCAGGAAATGGATGACGTATACGGACTTCCCTATCAAAGAACATACCATCCGTCATACGAAGCGGCGGGAGGTGTTCCTGCGATTTCGGAAATTCAGTTT
>CAJTSD010000061.1:10082-17617 GCA_910578795.1 uncultured Lachnospiraceae bacterium | reverse complement strand
TGAAGTAAATGTTTTTTTAATACCTGAAACAGTTAACTAATAATACGGGATTATCCGTCATTTTAAATAACTTTCTCCATTTTGTTTATATTATACAATACAAAAAAAATATGTCAATTGTATTTATAATTTATTATTATATATATTTTTTTGTCGTTTTAAATAAATATATCATTTCACCAATTTTATACATTGATTATTTTAACACAATGATATATAATGAAGACATTAATATATGAAATAGCAAAATTATTGTATTTACGGCGTCAAAATGCTGCGCTTTTGAAAGAAAGGATTTCTATTTTGAATAAATATTTAAATGCTAAAGAATATGACATTTTTTCTACAATACTCCATTCGGAAGAGCCATTGAATGTGTCGCAAATTATTGAGCTCCATCCTAACATGACGGCGAACATCGTTCAGCCCTCTATTCGGAAGCTGATAAAATTAAAATTAGTTGAAGTGGCGGATATTACGATAGACGGTAATATTTTTTCTAGACGGTTCAAACCAACTGCATCTGCATCTGATATCATACAAAAAATGTTTATAGATGATTATATTCATTTTAGCAAACTAGTATCGAGTCAGTCTTTGGTTAGCGCTATGGTACAAGCCGATAACAATCCAGAGCAGGCTCTGCAAGATATTCAGGAAATGGAACAGCTACTTCAAGAGTATAAAGAGAAAAAGAACACTAAGAAAGAATGATTTACAACAGATAAAAGGGATAGAATGTAATGCTGAACTTTTCATTTTCAACTGTACTTATGGCTCTATTGACAAGTAGTATACTTGTTGGTCTGATTGCCATTGTGTTTCATAATGATAATACATTGGCTTGTGCAGGATATAAATTATTAGGTGTTTTTGTTGGATTGACAGTTATACGGATAATTTTTCCGTTTGAATTTCCTTTTACTATAAATATTTCTTTTTCCAAAATGTTGTCTAAGATTGTTGCCTTCTTTCAAAAACCTCAAATACAGATTTTGCATACAACAGTTTCTCTTTGGAACCTGTTTGAATTAATATGGATTATTGGTATTGTATACAATATTATCCAATATATGAACGAATATCGCCGTGCCTATAATTATATCTTAAAATACGGGCATGACCGAACAAATGACGTAAAATACAAAACAACTTTGGATATTATTTGTAAGCATCACAACAAAAAGAATCACTTCCGCATTATGGAATTGCCCGGTATGAATATTCCTATAATATATGGTCTGAAAAATCCATGCATCATACTACCGGAAAACTTATCCATCTCAGAGGAACAGTTATACTATGTTCTTTGCCATGAAGCAATGCACCATTTTCATCATGACTTTTTAGTAAAATTCATTGTCCGCTTGTTTTCAATTTTATATTGGTGGAATCCCGCATTTAATATACTGTATAAGCAAACAAATACATTATTGGAAATGCATATTGATGATATAATCACACATAACGAAGTAGATATTACAGATACATATGCAGAGTGCCTGCTATATATGAAAAAGAACTCTATAAAGCATTCTTCACAACCAATGTTTGATTTTCTCAAAAAGGAATCCTGTTATTTAGTGCAGTCGCAGGACAAGGATTTTAAAAGACGTTTAATCATGCTTTTACAGGATTTTGCAATGCCTAAAAAAGTCTTAATCAGCATTATAATAATATTGATTATGGCAAGTGTCTATTTGACATCCTATTTCTTTATTATGGAAGCTGATTATTCTAGACCTCATTTTGTTGAAGAGTCGTTATTTGTTCCCGATACAGATAACACCTATTTTATTCAAAATAATTCTTTACATTATGAAGTATACATTAATGGTATATATCTTGAAACTGTTAATTCTTTAGAGTATTATCCCAAAGGGATAAAAATATATAATAAAAAAGGAGAACTAATTGATGAAAATTAAAAAAGCTATTTTAACCGCAACATTTATTTTATCACTATCTGTATGTTCATTGCAACCTACAATCACTGTAACCGCTTCAAACAATGTTTGTTCCACGGAACAATATGGAGGTACTGTTACCCCAAGAGCACATATCAAAAAATGGATATATAAAATCGAAAACGGAAAAATATATAAACGACTTTACAACGCTTCTACCGATACTTGGGAAAGTGACTGGATATATGTTGGTGAATCTACAGACTGATAAAATTTAAAACCACAACATACAATAAATACATTTGCGCAATTTCAAATACCGCAGGATAACAATTTCCTGCGGTATTTAAGTCAAAATTCTATATTCCAAAAATTTGGCTATAAACGTGACTTATAATGGAACAACACATTCATCTCCCTTTTCTTTACAAATCCAACCGCATATAAATCGACGTATCCATAGGGCTGTCATTGTAGCTTGGGATTTCATAAAATCCATATTGTTTATACATATGAATAGCACTCTGCAAAAACGGCAGTGTGTCCAACAGCATATGCGCATAGCCGATTTTTCTTGCATCGTCAATAATCTTCTGAATGAGCTGATTTCCTATCCGTTTCCCGCGAAATTCAGGTCTTACATAAAGGCGTTTCATTTCGCAGTTTTCATCATCAATTTTTCTTAACCCGATACAGCCTGCCAATTGGTCATCGCAGTACGCTATGTATAGCCTTCCATAAGGCTCTCCGTACTTTGTTTCCAAATGCTCCAATTCCGCATCGTAATTTTGAATTTCCAAATATTCCCGAAAGGACGCATCGCCTTCAATTAACATACTGGTGTATTCGGAAAACAATGCGCCTACCTCTTTTGGAAAATGATATGCGGATAATATTTTGATACTCATTTTTATCCTCCATGCTGCAACTGTTCTTTAAAATATGCTGCTTCTACTACCCTATTTCCAGCCTTCCGTATTGCTGCCCGTTTCATAGCTCAATGGTGTAATGTGCGGATAATCTTCTTCTGGTTTTTCATGTTTTTTCGCCCATGCTCTTTGCGGAATATACAAAAGCGCCTCAAATTCCATTGTCCAAATTTCTTTCTTTTTTCCGGCTTTGGCTTTTTCATAATATGCGGGACCATTTATCAAGGCAACACATCTTGAATACAGAAAAGAATCGTCACTCATGTATGGTTCTTCTTTTTCGCATTGGTCCGCGAGCTTTTCCATATCAAGCTGGTATAACAGTTCGGACATTAAATCATCAAATTCGAAGATTGCGGCGTCATCCTGTTTTGACAAATATTTAACAACAGGTGCCAGCACCTTGCCATCGTCACCCTCCTTCGACCAGTCGCATTGTTCCATTGTGTTCCAAAAAAAGTCATACTTACTCATTGAAAACCTCCCTTGTCAATCCGATTTTACAATTTCCCCAACGTAACAGTTCAGCCTTCGGCTTCCTGTTACAAGCATCAAGCCATGCAAAAATCATAAAATGATTTTTTGACCACCTTCGTGGTGTCAAAGCCACATACCGTGGCTTGATGCATCTCAACCATTACGCTGTTTCACGTGGCTTATTAGCCATAATTTGCAGCAAGTGCAAAGTTCTGAGCTGAACTGTTACTCCCAAACACCATCATTTCACACACCGCGCAATTCGCTCCACCGCGCACAGTCAATCGCCGGCTCCGTAACAAGGCACTGCGGATTCGGCGCAAGCACGTGCCGCACAACCTCAAAAATCCGTTTCGCATCGCACAGCAGACACGCGGCGTTCCCAAATGTGACCTCGCGTACTGCCTTGCAGTCGAGAAATGCCTGATTGAGCTTTACAAAGTCCTCTGAAATGTGCGGTTGCTGCGAATTATAGTGCTTCCGCATATAGACCGTTTTTCTGCCGCCATCAGGCATAACAATCTCAAGCTTCATCGGCATATCTGCCAGTCTGTTCGGCACATTCAGGACCTCTTCCACACTATGGATAAACGTATTGCGCGCATGTCCCACGCCAATCAGCAAAATTTTGCCGTCGCACTCCCTCAGCCTGTCATAGCACCCGCCCGGCGTGCAGGGTGTATTGCAGTTTTCCTCTCCTGTCAAATAGTCTGCCGCATTCTCCCCGATGCCTGCAAGGCTGTGCGTCGGGTGCAGCGACCGAACGACGCCGTTTCTTTTTAAAAACAGATTTGTCAGCAACCCCACGCAGGAAGGCTCTTTTGCCGGATTGTAGACCGGATTTTGCTCGTTTATCGTGCTCCATGTATGTGTCGGAAACAACACAAGCCCGTCCTTAAAATATGCCACTATTACGTCCAAAACAGTCTCCGCACCGCCCTCCACGGCACCGATTGCTTTCATGGAGGAATGGATTAAAATAGTTTCCGAACCGTTCAACTCCATCGTTGCAAGCTGTTCCTTTAATTCTTTTTCAGTATACATAATATCTCCTATCCAAAACAACCCAAGCTATTCTTTCTCATATCGTCTACGATAATATTCCATCGTCCTATATGCCAAAATGTCATTCATATGATTACAAAAAGCACTGTTTTTTATGACAGTATTCATATCTTCCCTGATTGCCAAAGCAAATCCTTCTTTCTCAATAAAAAATCCTTTTCCCGATGCCTTTAAAAATTTTATCGGCATTGTCTTTGCTTTTGCCAAATGCTGCTTGTCTGTCATGCGTTTGTATTCGTCATATGTAATGCCTTCGGAAAAATCCCGCCAGTTCTTATTCCGGTCAAAAAAGTCCTTCCAACATGCAAGAACCTGCTCCTGCGTAACCTCCAACAGAACATTCCCCTGATTATAAAACGTATACAAAATCGGCATTTTATAAATTTTCGTCATATCCGTGGTTTCGATTAGCGTCAAAAACTCCTTACCAATGCCTGCATATAGCGCTTCTTCCTCCTCGGATAATTCTTTCAAACCATGCAGATACTCCAAATAATGTCTGAACGGATTTTCCTTCGCATGCCTGATACAATACTGATATACCTCATGCTCCATATAAGTAAACAATTCCATTCTAGTGGGAGCTTTCCCGTCTAGCAGCTCTTTTACACGGTAATACTCCTGATGAATCCGTTCTCTGACTGTCAGCGATTTTTTATCCAGTTCCTGAAACAAATCAATTAACCGCACATCAAAATCAACTATACAGTCATCAGGATACTCCACATCCATATAGCCGCCGTCTCTTTTTCCGCAAAATGATTGTTCTGCGCCAAGTAAAAACGGCGTTTTTCCTGCTTTTTCATAATTTCCGATAAAATCCAAAACATTCAGATACGCTTTTCCTTTATATGTACGAAGTCCCCGTCCTAATTGCTGTTGAAACACAACAGGCGACTCCGTAGGTCTAAGAAACATCACCAAATCAATTGAAGCAATATCCAATCCTTCATTAAACATATCTACAGAAAATATCACTTTAATTTCCTGATTTTTTAACTTTTCAATCGCTTTCTCCCTATCCTCTGAAAACTCACCGGCGGCATTACTGTACACAGCCACTGACGCAACTCCTCTTTTGCAAAATTCCTCTGCCATCTCTTCCGCATGCTGCCTGGAACAGCAAAAACCCAACGCTCTCTTGGAACGGCATTTCATATAATGTTTATAAATCAACTCATATCTCCTGCCGTTGTTCCTATAAATCTCCGTCAGTTCCCTTTCGTCGTATCTGCCTTTTACCAAATGCAGCTTGGAGTAATCCGTATCATCATACACACCATAGTAATGAAACGGCACAAGCATTCCTTTATTGATTGCCTCTTTTAATGAAATCTCATACGGCACATTGTAATCGCAGATTTCATAAATATTTTTTCCGTCCAAACGCTCAGGAGTTGCAGTAAGCCCAAGCATAAATTTCGGTGTAAAATAATTTACAATTCTTCTATACTGCTCATTTACCGCATGATGAAACTCATCAATAACAATATAGTCAAAATAATCTTTTGGAAAATAGTCCTCCTTTAAATACTCTGCTCTCCCCAAGGTCGCAACAGAAGCAAAGATAACCGCCTTGTCCGTATCCTTCTGTTTCCCGTAAAAAAATCCGTAATCATCGGAATGACGCACATTTTGAAAGGAAGCTGCCGCCTGCTTTAATATTTCCTCTCTGTGTGCCACAAACAGCACTCTGCTATACTTTGCAGAATCGAATGCCGCAAGATATGTTTTTCCAACCCCGGTAGCTGCCTGGACAAGCCCTTTTACCGCACCCTCTGCTCTGCTGTCCTCCAAGGCACATAATGCCTCTATCTGCGCGCCTCTTGGCTGAAACAGCGCTTCAACTTTTGTATCAATCGCTTCCTCAAGAATGTCGTATTTCGCTAAATCCTTCGATACTGCCGGTTTGTGCCAGTTTTTTGAATATCTGCGCAGTTCCTCGTTATCTATAATAATCGAGTGATGAAAAAATAAATCTTTGAATGTACGGTAAAACAATTGGTAATTTTTATCATCCGCAATACTGCTAAAACGATAATTCCACTCAATTCCTGATGTTAATGCGCTTTTTGAGATATTCGAAGATCCTATGTAGATTTCACTTGCTTTTTCATAATGAAAAATATATGCCTTGGGGTGAAACGACCGTTCTTTATCATTGTAAAATCGTAAATCTATGCGATTACCAAATTCTTTCTTTATCAGATAAAGTGCGGACGGCTGCGTAATTCCCAAATAATTTCCTGTCAGAATCCTCACGCGGGCACCTCTGTCTAAGGCGTTGCGAATGTCATTCAAAATCAATCTGATTCCGGACTCCATAAGAAAAGACACGATAATGTCTATTCCTCTCGCTTTTACCATACTCATCTTAAGCTGATAATATAAAAACCGACTCCGGTCCTTGTCACCAGTCATTACATCAGTTGACACAATCATCGGTTCCTCATTGCTGTTTACTTTTTCCGCAGAATTAAATTGAGCCATTTTTCTTCCCCACGCTTTGGTCTTACATCTGATGAAATCCATTGTTCTTCTATCGTTACAGTTTCTATCTGTTTTATGAAATCCGCAAACGACTCTTCGGTCATATCCGTGAAGTAACGCCCGTTTCTTTCCCCTGCAAAAGTTCCATATTTGAAGGAAGTGTAAATAATCCCCTTATCCTTCAATGCAATAACCATTTTATGCATAACGTCCAAAAGTTCATTCTGCGGCAGATGCAGTATGGAGGAACACGCCCAAATGCCGTCATATTTTTGGACCTGTGCCAGCTCGTTAAAAAACATGTTTTTTACTTCAATTCCCGTATATTCACTTGCCAGCCTGCAAAGTTCAACGGAACCGTCTATCGCTTCTACCTGGTATCCTTTTTCAATAAAATATTTTGTATCACGTCCCGAACCGCAGCCAAAATCAAGAATTACCGCATTTCTCGGCAGTCTGTCCGCAAACTTCTTTTGCGTGTATTCAAAATCTATGGCTACGGTTCCAAGTACAAACTCCTTTGCATTGGAGTTGTAATAGTGAATTGTTTTTTGTTCTTGCATTAATTTCATTCCTTCGTTAGTTTTGCCTGAAGCTCGGCGATAATTGCGTCTTTCTCGGCAAGTTTTTCATCTTTCTCGGCAAGTTTTTCATCTTTCTCGGCAAG
>CAJTSD010000061.1:0-10073 GCA_910578795.1 uncultured Lachnospiraceae bacterium | reverse complement strand
TCTTTCTCGGCAAGTTTTTCATCTTTCTCGGCAAGTTTTTCATCTTTCTCGGCAAGTTTTTCATCTTTCTCGGCAATGATAGCGTCCTTCTTTGCAAGCTTTTCTTCGCTTTCTTTTAAAAGAGTATCATAGGTTCTCAGAATACGGTGTCCCTCTTCACGCATTTCACACCAAAAGCGGACGCTTTCGTCTTGGTTGAGTTTATATACGGTTTCGCAGGCTTCCTTCATGGTATTGTTTTTCTGTGCCAACATTTTTAAATCCTCCCAAGTCTTTGCTTTGAATAGTTTCGCCCAATAGTCGGTTTTATAGGCTTTGTCCTCGTCGGTTGCCAGTTCTATGTGATTTAAGTCTAGCACATTCAAGGTAAAATTGTCATTATAAATATAGTGTTTTTTGATGTTCATCATTTTATT
Organism: uncultured Lachnospiraceae bacterium; assembly: GCA_910578795.1. Taxonomy (GTDB): domain Bacteria; phylum Bacillota; class Clostridia; order Lachnospirales; family Lachnospiraceae; genus COE1. The sequence goes on along the minus strand of CAJTSD010000061.1, from coordinate 9,657 downwards.
CGTGGCATAAAATTCGGGATATTGCGGAAACGGAGAAAAGTCAAGAATACCGATATGGTAAGCGGGCTTAATCTGTGAGTAGTCATCACCGCTTTCAAGGTTTTGGAAAATGCTGCAAAGATAAGAAAGTGAACGATTCGACCAAAATTTTTGGTTTACGACCTGCATTTCAAGATTTATAATGGACGCGTCGTTGAGCAAAACTTTGACGTCAAGAACAAATGTTTTATCATCAAACACTTTACCGAGTTCAATCGGGTTTAAAATATTGGTGGATTTTATGCTTTTATCGGGCAGGTGAAGAAGGGAGCTGATTAGCCCTTTTAAAACTTTTTTGTTTTCCTGTAAGACGGCACGGAACATGTAGTCGTTCATAAGCGTGTAATCAATTTTCCCAGTTGCATTTTGGAATGTGTTTTCTGAAATGTTGTTCATAAGATAGTCCTTCCTTTGTTGAATTTACTAGATTTTTTGATATAAAGATTTGATTTTTATACACATAACCATGAATATCCGTACGCACATATGTATCTAACCCTCTCGGCATTCACCAATATACTCAAACAATCTTTGGTTGGTTATAAGCACTGCACTTGACTCATTGCCCGCGGGAAAAATATCAGCACACTGACAAACGCTTATCGCACGAATACGAAATGAAATTCTTCCTGCCCGATTATGGCACGAAGATGATTATATCATATATGATTTATGTAAACAAGTATTAATTTTGACATTTCAAGACATTTCAGGACAAGCTTAAAAAGCATCATTCCCGTCATTCATTGCACATTGGAAAACGATGCTTTTTTGTCAACACATTACTGTCAGCTGTCATTCCTTTCAAAAGTCTTCAACAGCCATGTTCCCATTCCTAACGTATGCAGAAAGATTTCCCGTGCCGGAGGCTTTGCTGCATAATGTACTCATGCCATGCAAAGTCTCCGGTTGTCCGGTCAGTCTTTTATGCGTTGGTTTTCCGGTTTTTCAATCGGCACTATCTTGCACTCAATCCGCAAACAACGGTGTCGACAAATACCTGTCGCCCGAATCCGGAAGCAGCGCGACAATCGTTTTGCCCTTATTCTCCGCTCTCTGCGCAAGGATTGCCGCCGCCTTCAGCGCCGCGCCCGATGATATGCCGACCAAAATGCCCTCGCTTACCGCAAATGCCTTACCCTCCGCAAACGCGTCCTCGTTTTCAATCGTGAGGATTTCATCGTACACCTCCGTGTTCAATACCTTTGGCACAAAGCCCGCGCCGATTCCTTGAATTTTGTGCGCGCCGGAGGTTCCCTTTGAGAGAACCGGGCTGGTTGCCGGCTCTACCGCAACGATTTTGATGTTCGGATTTTTTTCCTTTAAATATTCGCCGACACCCGTAATCGTGCCGCCTGTACCGACGCCTGCGACAAAAATGTCAACCTTGCCGTCGGTCTGCTCCCAAATTTCCGGTCCTGTCGTCGCCCTGTGCGCCGCAGGATTGGCAGGATTGTCAAACTGCCCCAAAATCACTGCACCCTCGATTTCATTTAGCAGTTCCTCCGCTTTCTCAATCGCACCTTTCATGCCCTTTGCACCTTCCGTCAGCACGAGTTCTGCACCATATGCCTTGAGCAGGGTTCTGCGCTCTACGCTCATGGTCTCGGGAAGTGTCAAAATTGTGCGGTATCCCTTTGCCGCCGCAACTGCCGCAAGCCCGATACCCGTGTTGCCGCTTGTCGGCTCGATGATTGTCGCGCCTTGCTTTAAAATACCTTTTTCCTCAGCGTCCTCAATCATCGCCCGTGCAACGCGGTCTTTGACAGAGCCTGCGGGATTTAGGTATTCCAGCTTTGCAAGAATAACCGCGTCTGTGACACCAGCCTTTTTCGCATATCCGTTCAGCTTCAAAATCGGTGTTCCTCCAATCAACTCCAGTGCACTTTCTTTTACTTTGCTCATCTTCATTTCCTCCATAATCATTTTTTATTGGTTAAATTTACCTTATTTGATGTACATACAGATTTTTGCACAAGCGCAATATATTATTTTCCTTATATTTTACGCACTGCTGCGATTTTATAAAAAGAATACTCCCTTTTCAGAAAAGTGTTCCCAGTACAAAATATTATTTCTTACAAATCGTATGGTTTACAATGACTATCACCAAGCAATCAACAACTACAATGCCAAGTGAAATATATGCAAAACCAGCTGGCAACACTTCCTCAAACAAGCCCATAACAAGAATGAGAACTGCTATAACTGCCATTCCAAATCCTGTCGTTCTACACAATTTCTTTTTATCGTATTTTGCTTTTTCTTCTTTTGGTGCTGTATTATACCCAGAAATAAACCAGCTTCCATGACCAGAAAGTAACATTATGGAAATCACCAAAAAAATTACAAACACAACCCATATTATCCAATCTGCCCCACTTGATACGTCTGATAATTTCATTATATTATTTCCTCCGCCATATCCCAATTTACATATTTAATCATAAATTCCTTACTGCCATTTTCCAATGGATACACAATTCCGAAAAGGGAGAAAGAAAAAAGCAGCTGTCCACTGCATAAGACAACCGCCGAAAAACATACTGACTATCCGGTGCGCTATGCAATGCATAGAAATGCGTATGAAAAGAAAACCATATTCCTGTTGAATATCGTCGCCCATACAGTCTGACAGCAGCACATCATTTCATTTCCGTTTATGTTTCCTGTTACAACATGATTTCTGTTCATTGCATTTGCCCCTTTCCAATAACGGGATTTGTAATCCCTAGTTATCTGATATGTTTTATAGGTTTTACTCTATGTCACTGATTATACGTGACGTCATTTCCTCTGTCAAGGGGTTTTTGGAATTTATTTCAATTTATTTCAATTTTCCAGCAAATCGTAGCCTCTCCTAGGCAATCTGCCCATAATATGTTATACTTTATAATGTAACTTTCCTTTCATTATGTGACAGTATTTTTAAAATTTGAAGGAGGTTTGAATCATGAAAAATATATTTGAGCTTGGAAATCAATATGCAAAAAGGAGTAGCTGGAAAGATTTCGCCTTAATAAAACTTTGTCTGTGTGCAATGGGCATTGTAATCGGAGCGAACGTCCCGCCAAAATACCAAAAAACCGTAACCCGTATATCCGTCGCAGTATTCATCGCAACCTATATTCCTCTTATGGCGAAGGTTTTTAAAATAATACTGCATGACAGTACTGAAATCACCCTATCGAAAGAGCGCTAAATTTTTTAACGAGCAGCTATCTGCAATAGATAACTGCTCGTTCGTTATTTTAGCATAGCAAAGAATTTGTACTTTCATCAGCATAAGAAGCAATGTAACTGTTTATCTCAAGCGGAATTTCGATACCAATTCTTTCAATGAAGACGCCTGCGCAGACAACTCCTCACTTGCCGCCGCACTGAACTCCGCCGTGCTCACGTTTTTCTGAACGACAACCGAAATTTGGTCAATTCCGTGGCTGATTTCCTCGGCAATGACAGCCTGCTGCGTTGTGTAATCCGCAATGCCGCCAATCAGCGTATCCATTTCCTCAGCAAGCCCTGCCGGAGACAGCATGGACTGTGCGGTAGCGTCGGCAGCGCTGACGCTCTCGTCCATTGCACTGATTGTTTCGCCAAGCAGCTCCGTGGTTTCCTTTGCCTCCTCAGCGGATTTTCCTGCCAACGTCCGCACTTCCTCCGCAACCACCGCAAAGTCTTTTCCTGCCTCTCCTGCCCGCGCAGCCTGACCGTAACCTGATTGAAATTGTGTGCAAGAACCCCCAGCTCATCTCTTGAATGGTAACGGATTGACTGATTTAAATCGCCCTGCGCAATGCGGATCGCCACCTGACTCAGCTCCTTTACCGGTCTACCGACAATACGCCGAACCTGAATGACAACCAAAATCGTCAAAAGCAACACTGTGATAACTGACACTTTTGTCATAATATCCGTCAGTTCATAAAGCTCCGACAAAACTTCTGTCCTTGACACATAAGCCACCGCAACCCAACTGCTACCCGGAACCTCGGCAATTTCAATATACATATCCTCATATACGCCAAGCCCCATTGTCCCTTTTTGTATCTGCTCACTGGCGTACGCATACATACCGTCCGCCTCGCTCAGCTTTTCGCCGACTACCGCCGCGTCCCTGTACCGTCCAAATACCAGCTTTTTACCAATGCATTAAAGTCCGGTCCCGGCACGAAAGACGCATGATACAACGAACCGTCGGTCAACGCCACATACAGTCCGGCAGGGTATGCGTCATTTCTGCCCGCGGTATGTTTGATGTACTCTGTCATTTCAGGAATGTCCATATCCTCATACTCAATCGTATCCCTTTGTGTTTCCAGCATCGTAAGCGTCCGGTTCATCCAGGCTTTGGTTTCCTGAAGCGTCTTGTCCGAAGTCGTGTGCAGAAGCTCTTCACTCTTCTCCAACAATGTTTGCGACATTCTGTGATACACCACACCCAACAGCACCGAAACAGCAATCATAGCGCTCACGACAACAGCAAACACCAGTTTTACCGTGACACCAATGCCCTTTTTCATTTCTTTCGTTTCGCTCATCTCCTATTCCCTCTTTCTGTAATGTAATTTATCAAAAATGATTTTTACTTCTGATAAAAGGCGCGTTCTCTGCGCCGTGCATCTGATTACAAGGTTCGCGAAGCGGTTCTTGTAATATAGCTTATATCTCCCAAAGATTGTAACATATATGGAAGGAAAAGGAAATCATTTTCGCCCTGTTTTTTCAACTCTGCCGTATCAGTTCATGCAAATTCATCATTTTTTTATATTATGTTTATAGACGTTTTGCTTGTAATGCAGTCAATAACATAGTACAATTTATTTGTTTAAGAGAAACTGTTTTGGACAAGCGTAAAACAGAACAGGCAAGGATACGGAGAACTGTTGAAGATGCTTTCTTCATCACAAAAAACGAGGTGACAGATTATGGATATGAAAGATATTGTAACTCCAATGGTAGGAACCATGTTACAGACCGGCGGTAATTCTGCGTCCTTGGCACAGCAGCTTTCCAGCCTGTTTGACGAAGCTTCTATTTTAAAAGCAAGGGAAACGTATGAAGAATTAAAATCATTAATGTCATGCTATCAGTGCGCAATATTGGAAATTGAAACGAAATTTAAAGTTTTAAACGAGCGTTTTTCACTGAATTATGAGCGCAATCCCATTGAAACAATCAAAACAAGAATAAAATCCCCAAAAAGCATCGGCGAAAAGCTAATCAGGCGAAACCTTCCGTTGAATTACGATTCGTTGGAAGAAATACACGACATTGCAGGCGTCAGGGTAATCTGCTCCTTCGTTGATGACATCTATATGCTTGCAGACTGCCTGCTCAAGCAAGATGACATACGGCTGATTCAGCAAAAAGATTATATTGCCCACCCTAAAGAAAACGGCTACCGCAGTTTCCATCTCATCGTCGAAGTTCCCGTATTTTTAGAAACGGAAAAGCGGCTGATGAAGGTGGAGGTACAGCTTCGGACAATCGCTATGGAGTTTTGGGCAAATCTCGAACATAAGCTGCGCTATAAGAAAAATCTCTCTGAGGAGCTGACCGCGCTTACCTCCTCGGAACTTTCTGAATGCGCCAAAATGAGTGCACAGCTTGATTTAAAAATGCAAAAAGTCAGGGATATTATCGAAAACAGCTAGTTTTCCAGTATCCCTGCCAATATTTCACCTTTCACGATTTTACCCATAAACTCTGCAAACGAAGGCGCAGCAACTTCACATTCTTCAAATTCCGGCTCTGCGCCCCGCACAACCGATCCGTCCTTCATGGAAATAGCATAATAAGAATAACCGCCTTTTACGGACATGACAATCGGAAGATGATTCTCCCAAAATATTCTGATTTTGCGTTCCCACTCTTTATCTCCGCTTGCGCTCTCGAGGCTAATCTGTTCCCATGCATTCCACGGAAATGCCTCATCACTCTGCATATCGTAATCGTACGCGCATAAAAACCATATGGTTTCTTCGGCATTCATCATGCACTTTATTGATTCGATAAATTCAAGCCACTGTTTTGGAATATTTTTGTATCTGCTTGTAACTGTATCTGAAATGTACTGATTTGGGTTTTCATATCGTTCCACCTGCCAGCCGTTTTCTTCCATATAACTTGCAAACTGATTGATCATCTTCTGATACCTCCATTTTTAATCGTTCCCTAAAAATCTGTTTTCTCCTATCAGGAATAGTGAAATTATACCATAATTGCTTCGCAATTACGGTATATTCATGCCCATTCGGGCGCGTATAATGTCTGTCGACATTATAACATAATTGCTTCGCAATTACGGTACATTCATGCCCATTCGGGCGCGTATAATGTCTGTCGACATTATATCACACAAGCGTCCGCGTCACAATGATGCATCTCAACCATTGCGCTATTTCACAAACAGTTACATCTCCTTCTATTTTTTCATCAAAGACAATTTCTGTTGGACAATTCCTATTGAATTTCTTACTTGACAAGTTTCGTCGGTCATGGTATTCTTTATTTGCGAATATAAATTACGAATATTCGCAAATAATGTTTCGTCACAGGAAGGAGAAATCTGTTTATGCCGTCTAAACCAGTCCTTTTGGACGCGGACAAAAAAAGAATCCGCGAAAAACTTGAAGCGCTCTGCGAAGCATGTTGGATTGCACAAGGATACAAAAAGACAAGCATTCAAAATCTGTGCGGGCAGGCTGCTATTTCAATCGGCACGTTTTACACGCTCTACCCGACAAAGGAGGATTTGTTTTCCGAGACCATCGCGAACATACAGCGGCGGCTGACGGAACAGGTCCTTGACATCAACAGGAACAACCAAACGAAGGAAGGATTTGCGCAGTCCCTGAAAATGCTGTTTCGGGAATACGACAGCAAGCCGTTTCTGTACAACGTCAATACGGCGGATTTCCAGTCGTTTGTGACAAAGCTGCCTAAGGAAACGATTCAGAAAATCAAGTTTGACAGCTTTGGCTTTTTCAGGCAGGCAGTCCATGCCGCAAATCTTCATCTGAAAATTGAGGAAGCGCAAGCTTATGGGACGTTCAGCGCGCTGCTGTCAACAATCAGCGCTAAGGAAACGCTCTGCGTCACTTGTGACTATTTCGCTGTTTTTGATTTTATGGCGGACAGCCTTGTGGCAAATATTTTTGTGTAACGGGAGTATGGGAAAGGAGTGATTTTATGTATTTTGCAATTCCCGATTTTGTTGCGGTTCCGAATGCAGGGACCTTGCAGACGATTTCCATCGTGTCACTGATTGTCGGGTTCTGCCTTGTGGGGGCGGGGTTGCTTTGCCTGTTTTGGCGCAAGAGAAAGGGAAGCAAAAATAAAGCCGTTGTTGTATGGATTTTCATAGGAATTGGTGCGTTGCTGATTGTCAACCATGGAATGCAGCTATTGTTTTAGGGGAGGTGAAAAAGTGATAAAAGAAGTAAATCAGACTTGCGAAAAATTGAATAACGCGTTGGGAATTTCCGTAACGCTTCCCAATCCGAAAAAGAACGCGTTAAAGGCGGCTGCGGTATGTAACTTTGTTGCCGGCGTCGGACTGGTTGCGGCGGGGATTGTTTTTCTGTCAAAGTCCTGTGCGGCGCTGGGCAGCATTGGCATTGTGAGTAGCATGATTTTGCGGTGGGAAAGCAAAAATAAAGCGCATAAATCATGATGGTTATGCTTTGTTTGCAGGTATCAGATAGGCTGCAAGCGTCGGCATGCTTCGGGAGCCACCTTATGGAATTGAAACACGGTTGAATATGCCTGATTCTGTCTGAAATCAGGCATATCGCTTTCAGGCAATTATTGTTTGACTCCGTATATCTCAAGTGTTATTGGAGTGTTGAACAGTTTTACCGATACGTCGAGCATTTCTTCCATGTAATCACCGTCACTCATTGTCGAAAAGAACAGGATCTCCTCCCGCTGAAAGCCGTTTTTCCGAAAAATTTCGTCGGGAATTTGTTTGATGCTTTTGTCCAATACACAAAGCAGCGCTTTCGCAAACTCCCATTTTTCATCGGACGGGCTGCAGAAATCAATCTCTTTGCAATCCTCCACAATGTCCACAAGGGGCTGATACAGGAATGCGGGCGTCAGTCCATTTTTCCAATTGTAGTGTTCCCTTATGTTTTTCGTGTAATCCCATGCCAAATAGCAGCCGTAAAAATCATCTGTCGTTATAATGCCAATCGCCAGGCGTTTTTTCCGTTTGCGGCATGTAAGATTTTGTCGATTTCATTTGGTAATTCCTTGGTGCAAATCTGACCGAAGGATTCGAATTTTGTGATGTCCATTGAATGTTGTTCTCCTTTCTTTTGGTTATATAACTATGTTTCTCAGTGTATAATTTGGGGGATAAAGACATTTTTTGAATCCCGCTCCTTTACCAAATTCACATATTTCTCAGAATCATCATATTGGTTTCATCGAAATTTGTTAATAAAATCCCCAAAATATTGCCTCAAAACCGAAACCATAAAAAAAGTCAAGCGCACCAATCTCTAAAAAAGGTAAGATATATCATTGCCCACCTATCAGGTATGTGCTACAATTCGGGTAAAAATACGCTGTGAATGGGTGCGTGCCATGAATACGAATATGGAATATGTAAGACAAGCCAAAGAAAGCTTTAACCGCATTTTGGACAATCAAAAATACGCGGAAATTATAAAAGATGATAAACATTTGTTTCTTCTGTTGGATTTGGTAAGCGGCAGCGACTACCGCACCATTTTAGACATTGGCACGGGGACGGGGTACTTGGCATTTCCGCTGGCTGAAAAATTTCCAAATGCCTGTGTCTGGGGAATTGATATTGCGGAAGGAATTGTAGAAAAAAATAACGCCGCTGTCAGGGAAAAAGGAATTTCCAATTTGTCCTTTCAGGTTTTTGACGGATTAAGCTTTCCGTTTTCTGCGGAAAGTGTTGATTTAATTGTTACACGGTATGCATTCCACCATTTCCCGAATGCGGCGAATGCCGTTCGGCAGATGAACAGAATTTTGTCAAAAGGCGGAACGGTGCTTGTTTCTGATCCTATGAGAAATGAAAATGATGAGAACCGCGTGATAGACCAGTTTATGAAGGTAAAAAAAGACGGTCATATTCGGTTTTATTCTTCAGGGGAATTGGAGGGGTTATTTGTTGGGAATGGATTTCGTAAGGGTACTCAGGTTATTACGGACATGAAATTTCCTTTTCCAAGGCAAGAAAATTATGTAAACCAATATGAACTAACCACCAAACAGGAGAAAGCACTTTATAATATCACAAACGACAGCGGAGTAATATGGGTTAATCATATTGAGGTGGGAAATACTGTTTTTGTGAAATGATGAATCATTCTATTTTCTAATTTGGCAGTAAAAGCGAAAATGCATTTATTTTTCATTAAAACAGAGTATGCAAAAAACTTAATAAGGCTTTACACCCTTTACACAATTTGGTATGATTAAGCTGTAGCAAATAACAATGACACGAATCAAAAAGGCGGTGAAAGGATGGTAGCAGATTTGACAGCAAAAGAAACCACTAATATTATTCTTAAATTGACACAAGAAGGATGGGACGCAAATAAAATAAACGAGTTCATAGTATTCATTGAAACG
>CAJTSD010000060.1 GCA_910578795.1 uncultured Lachnospiraceae bacterium | reverse complement strand
TGTAGTGCTCCTCATCTTTCTTTACCAATATATTACAACCATAAAACAGCTTTTCGTAAATATGCCGAATAGTTCCGTTCCTGCTGTCACCTAAAAATTGTTCGTTGATGGAATTAGCCACATCTGAAAAAATATTCCAGTAATTCAAGTAAAGCTTACAATTAATTTCCCTGATATTCATGTCTTTCAGAATCGATGTTGATACAAGAAACGCTTCTGTATCCAGCATAAAACCTTCTTTGTCTGCAAAAGCAACTGACTGCTCTTTTGTCAGAAACGATTTTAACGTGTTATCCGTATCCATCATAAATCCGTCAACATCATCTGTATACCAAAATGTGTCATATTCTTTCTGTAAAATCTTAAACTGAACAAGATAATATTTCTCCCGCAGCTTCTCATTCATACTGGCATTTCCCCTTTTTAACGGATTACATCTGTTCCTTTACCGATTCATTTCCTCAACAACTGCCTTCGGCTTCACCGTCAGTTCCACCCATGCAGGTGAAAAACCGCTTTTTATCGCATTTCTCGCAGAACGTATATTCGACCACGCGCAGCAGTAAAAGGGAACCTTTCCCCGCTCAAGAACCTCCACCACCAAATTGCTTGTAAGCGATGCAGCGATTCCCTTCCTGCGGTATGCGGGCAGCACATCAATGCCAATCTGCCACATATCGGCACAGTCGGCAGAACAGCCCGCCAAACCAATCAGTTGGTCTTTTTCATATGCCCCGACACCGAGGATATCCAAATCTTTTCGCTTCTCGCACAATGCATTACCCCACTGCGCCAAGTACAAATCCGCAAAATCCTCCTGTGTCAAAACCCGAATCTTGTAATCGCAGGGCAAGCGTTTCAGCCGTTCCGTATTCGGAAGAAAATACTCCGCCATAAAGCAGATTTGCTGCCCGTACGCATTCATTCTGCCCTCAAGCCAGTGCATGTTCGGCGTTTCAAAGCAATGATAAAATTCAAACTTCCCAAGATACTCCTTGACAGTCTCCCTGTATGCGTCCTTGACCGATGCCACGACGTTATTCCCATAAGAAACAAGATTGCAGGCAATCGGTTCCTTGTAATACGCCCTTGCCTGCGCGCCGATTTCCGAACGGACGACAACATTTTCTTCCTTTAAAAAATCCTCTTCCCTGCAATTCATATCTAGCGCGGACTGCCGCATTGCTGTTTTGATAATCTCCTGATTTGTATACATTCCTAAGTCTCCTGTATTGTTTTGTTTTATCCGTTCCACAGGTTTATATTCTATCATTAATCCAAATAAATGTACGCTTTCAAATCCTTCCTATTTTACAACAGGCGCATTCGTTTTCAACTCTCTTATTCCAATAAAATATCATGCTATTCCAATTCCATTTTACCAAGTTCCCTTAACTGATTTCTTTTCTCATATACAATCGCTGTTACATAAACCGTTCTCTTTTCCTCATCTGTCCAGTAATACATAATGAAGTTTTTAATCATTATCTTCCTGATCCCCTGCTCCCGCCATTTTTTTCCCTCTATCAACGGATTACGCTCAGGCATGCTTCTTAATGAAACTACTTTATTTTTCATTTCCAAAATCAGGTCACCCGCCGCCTGCGAGGCAAGGAGCTCATTCGCAATATAATCTCTTATTTCCTCCATTTGTGTCAAGGCATACTTTGTAATCCGTACCTCGTATTGATTTTCCATATTTTTTAAAGCCCTTTCATAAGCTGCGCGAAAGCCTCCTCACAAGGAACGGATTCTCCTCTTTTTGCCTGCTCCAGTCCGGTCTGCATCATTATGTCAAACTCCTCGTCAGTCATTGTATCAAGCGTCTTGGGTTCTGCAGGCAGTTCGACAGAAAAAGGAATTCCCCTTTTCATAATCACCTGCCTGTAAGTCATATTTATAAATGCCGATACGGATACACCAAGCTGATCCAGTATCTCCTCCGCCTGCTTCTTGACATCAGGTTCTACCCTGACATTTACATTTGCACTTCGTCCTGCCATAGCTATGCCGCCTTTCTTTTTTCTTCATTATACTCAATTGTATCGCAAAGTGCAACACAAATAAGCTGTCAACCAATTCCGTTATTCACCTGATGAAACACATGTTAAACATATCCGCAGCCGCACCGTAATGCAAGACCTCAAATTCCTCCAGCGCAATCTGTGCAAGCAGTGTTTTATACTCCTGTTCCCGTTCCAATATCAGGGACTATCTGCCCGTCCATGCATAGTTTAAGGCTATGTTTCTATTCGTTATCATCGCACATCTCCGTAAAACCACAATTTGACAGCAACCCTTCTGCCTTCGCGCGGATTGCAAAAAAGACCTGAAATGTTTCCGGCTCCTGCGCAATTGTCTCCTGTATCAGACGCAGCCTGCGTTTCCCAATCCTTCCGTCAAGTACCGCAAAAATCCGCACAATCAAATCCTCGCTCATCAGGCTCTTCTCAATGCTTTGATGATTAAATTCCTCAAATGCCTTGTAAAAACAACGTTGGTCAAAAACCCCCAGCTTCAAGGCCGTATCGTCTATAAACGCCATTTCTTCCGCTATCCGTTTCTCCCATTTTTCATCGCGGGGAAAAAGTCCTGCTTTTGTCCAATTGTTCCAATAACTGCCTTTGATGATTTCCGTCCCGTCATACCGTATCGCCGCACGTCCCTCATGGTCAGGACTTTTGCTATAAGACGTTGCATAATACTGAATATGCCCCCGCAGGCTTTGCGCCAAATACTGCGTTTCCAGTTTTTTCCGAATCCCGCTCCATGTCGCCATTGTTCATTCGCCCCCCAATACTACGCCCGATACCCTTCCCGAATAAACGGCTCCTCAATTCTTGTTTCCGTCAAAAGTCCATACTTCCTTGGACGCCGATAGCAGTTCCCATGCACCTCGCTTTCCCGATACCTGCGTAACTGCTCCAAATCAAGCGTGGCAGTATAAATGCCCTCCTGCTCGCCCGCCTGCAAAATACACGTATCCCTTGAATGTGCCAACTCGGGAAGATAAACCACACCATCAAAAACGCTCGAACCGCCGTTGCAGTCCGGCACACATGCGGGATAGTTGCACGTCGCAATTGCCGTCATATTCTCAAAAGCCCGCGCTCTAAGTTGTGAAAGGCGGTTCAACTCCATCGGGCAGGCATTCGGCACAAGAATCAGCTCCGCGCCTTTGAGCATTAAAATCCGCGCACTCTCCGGAAATTCCCTGTCATAGCAAATCATCGCGCCAACCTTCACCGTCCCGCAGGCAGTGTCAAGCTTTGTCACATAAAAATCCTCGCCGGGCGTTAAGTTGCGCTCCACGTCAAAATCACAGGTATGTACTTTGGCGTAATGCAATTTCTGCGCCCCAAACCGGTCAAAAAGAATCAGCGAATTGCGGGGAGCGTTTCCGTATTGCTCAAGCAGCGTAATCCCAATCGCCATATCAAGTGTCTTTGCAAGACTGCGAAAGGCATGGACAAACGCGCTGTCGGCAGCGACAGCCTCAGCTTTCCATTCCTCGACAGGACGCCCGTAAATGTTATATCCATTGCTCCACATCTCAGGAAACAGCGCAATATCGGCACCGCCTTCTTTCGCGGCAGTGCAATACCGAATACCCTTTTCAAGATTTTCCTCTAGCGAGTTACAGGGCGCAATCTGCAGCAGCGCAATGTTCAGCACATTCATTCCTTTTATCTCCTTTTTTGTCAAATATGGTTTCCAAAATCCTAAACGTTTCGATGGTTCAATTCTTTTTTATCTGCCGCAAAGCACATCTAATAAAGCCACCGTAATATTTTTCGCAATCGCAGAGGCTTTGGCACAATTAACTTCAAAATTGTCAGTCCCGCTGTGCGTGGCAGTATCTGTAACACAGCGTATGGCAAGAAACGGTATCGTGTTTACATAACATACATGCGCAATACTTGCGGTTTCCATATCGACCGTTAAAGGCGCATATGTATCAAGAATCTCCTGCCGCTCTTCATCGGTTATAAACGCCTCCCCCGTGACCATTCGTCCCCAAAAGACCGTTCCTTCCAATTCCATGTTCCTGACAGCAGCTTTGGATAATGCTACCAACGTAGCGTCCGCCTGAAAAAACGCCGATTTCAGCCACGGGTGAAATTCCGTCAAAATATCCTCGGCAACATCATGATAACAAACCTCCGTAGAAATCACCGTGTCAAAAATTGCAAGGCGAAGGTCCATTCCGCCCGCTGTTCCCGTTCCTTTCTCCAATCCTCCGGCTTATCCTAAATTCAGTTTCTCCAACCGCGGTATCGCATCAATCAGCTCCTTGGTATACCGTTCCTTCGGACAATCAAAAATCGCCTGCGCGCTCCCCTGCTCCACAATATCCCCGTTGTGCATCACAATAATGCGGTCACACAGCCGCTTCACAAGGCTTAAATCATGTGAAATAAACAAAACCGCCATCTTTTTCTCTTTATTTAACCGCTGCAAAAGCTTCACAATCTGCAACTGAATCGTCACATCAAGCGCCGTTGTCGGCTCGTCCGCAATCAGAAGCTTCGGCTCACAAATCATCGCTGACGCAATCATCACGCGCTGACGCATACCGCCCGAAAGCTCGTGCGGATATTTCCTGTAAATCTGCTCGGGATTGGGCAGTTCCACGTCTGACAAAGCCGCTATCGCGCGCTGTTTGCGCTCCTCCTTATCCAGTTGGGGTCTGTGGATTCTCAAACTTTCCTCCACCTGCCACCCAATCCGCTTAACCGGATTCAAGGAAGTCATCGGCTCCTGAAAAATAATACTGATGTCATTTCCCTGAAATGTCCTAAGCTTGGCGCGTGACGCGCGCAAAAGCTCAGTTCCCGCAAAAAAAATCTCACCCTTCTTTTCCAAATCATGACGTTTCAAAAGTCCTGCGATTGCCATTGCCGTCATGGACTTGCCGGAACCCGATTCGCCCACAATCCCAAGAATTTCTCCCTCCTCAAGCGAAAAACTGACATGATTGACGACACGCTCGGGAACATCGTGATCGTGAAACTCAATATTTAAATCCCTTACTTCCAATAACATACCGCACACTCCTCCTACCCTGCCGCCGGGTCTTTCAGTCCGTCCGCCAAAAGAGAAAATCCAAGAACAAGCAAAATAATCATCAGTCCCGGAAAAACTGCATACCACGGCGCGGAAAACAAATACGTCTGCGACTCCGAAAGCATACTGCCCAAGCTCGCGTCAGGCGGCTGTACGCCAATCCCAAGATAACTCATGCCAGCCTCCGCAAGAACCGCATTGTTAAATCCAATCATAATGGAGGACGTCAACACCGTAAGGGTATTTGGCAGGATATGCACAAAAATAATCCGAAGGGTCCCCACGCCTGCAAGCCTTGCGCTCTTGACATAATCCATCTCACGGTACTTGATAAACTCCCCCCGCACAATGCGCGCAAAGCTCGGAATAAACGCCACGCCAAGCGCTGCCACCACGTTGTATCTGCCCGTGCCGAAAATACTCACAAACACCAGCGCAAGCAAAATGCTTGGAAACGCAAACACAACGTCAATAATGCGCATCAGCACTTCGTCAAGCCAGCCGCCAAAATAACCGGTAAACGCCCCGATGATAATGCCTCCCGCCGTTCCGATAACCACCGTCAAAAGCGCTATCACAAACGTATTCTCCATTCCCTTTAGCACGCGCGAAAAAATGTCCCTGCCAAAATTATCGCAGCCCATCAGATGCGCAAGGGAAGGCGCGGCAAGTTTCGACGCGCTGTCCATCTTGGTAATATCATAAGGCGTGTAAACAAAACTCATCAAAATCAGCAGTGTCATTACACCGGTTATTGCGGCACCGATTTTAAAATTCAGCGGTATTTTTTTTTGTCTGCCAAACATTGTTTTCCCAAAACGTTTCCTATGCATCACTCCGCCCCCACGTTAATACGCGGATCAATCAACCCATAAATCAAATCCACGCAGAAATTTGTCACCACCACAACAAAGGCGATTAACACAATAATTGCTTCCACCACAGGATAGTCCCTGTACGAAATGGAAGTCAGAAGAATGCGCCCGATGCCCGGAATGTTAAACACCTGCTCGATAACAATGCTTCCGACAAGCATGTCCGCAAGCATCATTCCCCAAAGCGTAATCACAGGAATCATGGCATTTTTCAACACATGACGATACAAAACCTTATTGGTGTCGTTTCCCTTACTGTATGCCGTCCGCACATAGTCCTTCTTTGCCTCCCCCATGCAGGAACCGCGAAGAAGCTTTACCGACATCGCAATTTTCGGAAGTGCAATCGCAATGCACGGAAAGATGATATAAGCCAAAAAGCCCGCAAAATCCGTTTCATAAGAAACAAATCCGCCCGGTGTGAACAGCTTGAAAACCATTCCGAACACATAGGTAATCAGAATCCCCATGAAAAAATGCGGCACCGACATCATCACCTGATTAATCACCGTAATCCCCCTGTCTATCCGCCCACCGCTATGCTTCGCCGTATAGATGCCGACAGGAAGTGACACGACTGTCATAATTGCAAATGAAATAAGCGCCATAATGACTGTCACAGGCAGCTTTGACACAATCAGTTCCGCCACAGGCAGATGATATTTATACGAGGTCCCGAAATCCCCCCTCACAAAGCTGACCAGCCAGTCAAAATAGCGCTCCAAAAAAGGTCTGTTTAAACCCATTTCCTCCCGCATCGCCGCAAGGCGCTCGGGCTCCACATCCGTACCGAGCGCGGCAAGCGCCGCGTCGCCCGGTATCAAATCAAATGCAAGGTAGACAAGAAACGAAATGCAAAGAATCGTCACAAGCATTGCCGCAAATTTTTTCAGCGCGTATTTCATATTCCTGCCGCCTCCCTTTTTTATAATAGTTTGGAGCAGCCGGCAACTATAATAAGTCACCGGTTCCCCTGTTATGAATTATCTTTTCCCAAGAGTCCTTTTACTTTTATTATCTAAAAATAAGAAAAACCCTGTCAGACAAATAATTCATTTTCTTTTATGTTGTTTCATCCAAGAAACACCTATATAAACAAGCAGTAATATCTCAACTACCAAAATAATTAAACATTTTACAAAATTTCCTACATCTTCAAGCGCAGCCAATCCGGTACTATTGGAATAATTAAAGTGTACTGCTAATAAAAATGTTATTATAATGAATATTATATCAATAATCAATATCGTTTTCTTCATATTATCCGCCTTAGCGTTTCTTCATGCTTTTTCATACCTTATTCCGTAATATAAAGCTTTGATAAATCCTGAATGTAAAGCGGATAGAACGTATATCCCGCATAGCCCTTTCTAACTGCCACAAGCTCGCACATATCCTGAATATAAACATTTGCCGCCGCTTCCGCAAGAATGGTCTCACATTCCTTATAATACTCCGTCGCCTTCTCGTCGTCGGAAGCCGCCTCCGCCGCGAGCGCGTTCGCATAAGCGGCATCATAATCCGCATTATTGAAATTCATAAAATTGTTGTGCGCATCGGAACGGAACCGGGAAAGCATTGCGCCCGCCGTGAGCGTTGATGCGTCCACGCCTACAAGCGTCGCCTCAAAATCACGTCCCTGATACACGTCACTTAACCATGTTTCCCACTCAATCAGTTCAATATTCGCCGTTACGCCAATCTGCTTGAATTGCTCCGCAACGACCTGCGCCGTATCCACATGCTGCTGATAGTTTGACGGCACCTTCATCGTAAAGCTGAACCCGTCGGCATAGCCTGCTTCTGCAAGCAGCGCCTTTGCCTTTTCAAGATCGGTTGTATACGTGTCGTTGAGCTCGTCAATATAATATTTTCCAAACGCGGGGAACATACTGCTGCCGACAGGCGTACCCTTTCCGTCCGAAACAAAATCAAGAATTTCCTGCTTGTTCACCGCATAGCAAAGCGCCTGTCTTACCTTCTCGTTATCAAACGGCGCAACCTTATTGTTCAGGTAAACCGCCTGAACCAAGTTCATGGTCCCCTCAATCACTTCAAAGTTATCGCTTAACTCCGCCGCCTGTGTTGTTGACACTCTTGCCACCATGTCAACCGCGCCGCCCTCAAGATTCATCACAATCGAATCCGCGTCCGCAAGCACCTTTAACGTAATATCCTGAATGTGCGCAGGCTCTCCCCAGTATTCGTCAAACCGCTGCAAAACCACGTTCTCCTGCAACGAGCGCGACACAAATCTGTACGGTCCCGTACCAACCGGATTAGTCTGCAAATCCGCCGCGTCCGCAGGCACAATCGCCGCCTCAACCGTTCCAAGGATTGCAAGAAACGAACTGCTCGACTCCTTAAGCGTAATCACAATTGTCTTATCATCAGGCGTTTCCACGCTCTCAACATTAGAAAACGCCGATATAACAGGCTCTCCCCCATTTAAACCGGCGCAGGTATCAATCGAATATTTCACGTCCGCCACCGTAACAGGGTTCCCGTTATGGAACTTGATTCCTTCCCGCAATGTGAAGGTGTAGTTAAGTCCGTCCTCCGACATTGTGTAATCGCTTGCTACTGCAGGGACAAGATTGCCTTCGCTGTCAGGTTTGATTAAGCCCTCATAGATATTAAACAGGATTTCCTGCGTACCTGCGCCCTGTGAAAGGCTTGGCACAAGACTGTCCAAATCCTGTGGAATACCAATGGTTATGTGCGAATCCGTCACGTCCTGAGCTTCCTGCGCCGCACTCTCGTTCTCCGAAGAAGAACCTTGCGCGTCCGCCGCGGCAGCCGTCTGTGACTGTGCAATCTCACTAGAGCCTTTCGCCTCCTTATCACCTGCGCATCCGCCCAGTGCAATAGTCAGTGTAAGTAACATACTTACGAAAAGAACACTTTTTCCTCTCTTAGTCATGTTTTTACTCCTTTTTTATTCTACTGTATTCAGTTGTAGTATGCCCATTCGGACCATTCTCATGTCCGACGGCACAAATGGCGTCAAGTACAATCGCATTGCGTATTGTCTCTAAGCCTGCCTAAATTGTATACAAAAAAGCGAAAAAAAACAAGGTTTTTCTCACACAAAGTTGTATTTTATTCCATACAAAAAAATTAGCCCAAACGCCCCTATTCCAACACCTTTTTCAACTCGTCCATAAATGTATTGATGTCCTTAAACTCCCTGTAAACAGAGGCAAAACGCACATACGCCACGGCATCTAAATCCTTTAACTTATTCATCACCATCTCGCCAATGTCGCGGCTCTCAATCTCCTTCTCCTCACGGTTAAAAATCTCCGTTTCCACGGTATCCACAAGCTCATTGATACTGTCGGCGCTGACCGGACGTTTATGACAGGCACGCAAAATCCCCGCCTCAATTTTAGAACGGTCATATGTTTCGCGGTTGTCGTCCTTTTTTATGACAATCAACGGAATGGTTTCTATTTTTTCATACGTCGTAAAACGCTTGCTGCACTCATCGCAGACACGCCGTCTGCGAATGGAATTGTTTTCGTCTGCCGGTCTTGAATCAATCACTCTTGTATTTTCATGGTTGCAGAACGGACATTTCATTTGTTTTTCCTCCATGTAACAGGCTCAATCATTCGGTTTCTCGTTATTTTCAGTATAAATTCGCTTTCAGCTTATGTCAACCCCATTCTTTCCTTCCCATGTTCCGCGTGTCCTCTTAAATATCCACCAAAATCAAATCCGGTCCCACCTGACGGATACAATTGTATGGTATAACAATCTTTGAATCGTCCGTCAGCATGGACCAAAGCCCTTTGCAACCCGGTACCATAATCTTGCAGATGCATCCCTTGCACTCGTCGATTTCAAGGTCACAGACATGCCCAAGCCGCTTGCAGTCTTTGATACTGATAACTTCCTTTTTCCTGAATTCACTGTATTTCATAAACAAAATCCCCTTTTTGTCAAGTCTGCCTTATTTTATACTATGCAGCGCTTGCCAAAAGGGGAATTCTTTTTATGACTGAGTTTCTTTTTTCAAATCTTTTGCAAGATAAAAACGGATATATGCATTTAACACCACAGCAAACACAAACATCACGATTGCTAACACCTGCGACACCGCAATCTGCGTATGCGGAATCAGCAGCTGGTCCGTCCGCAGTCCCTCGACAAAAAATCTTCCAAGTCCGTAACCGCCCAAATAAACCAAACACATCTGTCCATGATATTTCTTATGTCTGTGCCAAAAGAGCATCACGAGCAGCAGACACAGGTTCCATACACCCTCATACAAAAAGGTCGGGTGCACCTGTATAAAATTCACCACGGCGCCGTCCGAAGCCATCTGTGCCATTCCGTCCAAGTGCGACTGTGCAATGTCCTTTGTGCGCACCGCGTCAAGCGGAAGGCGCATTGCAAACAAAGAATCGGTGAAGCTGCCAAAAGCTTCTCTGTTGAAAAAATTCCCCCAACGCCCGATAATCTGCCCAAGCACCAGCCCATACACGCCGCAGTCGCCAATCTGATACGGCGAAATCTTCTTGATTCTGCAATACACAAACAGCGTCGCAAATGCCCCGAGCACGCCTCCGTAGATTGCAAGTCCGCCCTGCCTTGTGTTAAAAATGCTAAGCAAATTATTCTTATATAAATCCCATGAAAAAATAACATAATACAGGCGCGCGCCAATTACAGAGAAAATCACGGCATAAATGGCAAAATCCCAAATAATGTCGGAATCCATTTTTTCAAGCTTCGCAATATGAACTGCCATAAGTACCCCGCAAATCACGCCAAGTCCGATAATCAGACCATAAAAGGCAATCTGAAATCCAAAGACCGAAAAGCTTTTGGGAATATTCTCCAAATAAATCCCAAGATGCGGAAATGCAATGTCGTTTATCCCCATGATAACCCTCCATTCTTACACAGTCTGTAACGATTTTATACCGCCATCGTTACAGGAACCGAACCATTTTGTCCAATTGCATTATACATTAAACCGAAACAAAATGACGTCCCCGTCCTTCACCACGTAGTCCTTGCCCTCTAAGCCCACAAGTCCCTTATCTCTTGCCGCGGACAAAGACCCGTTTTCCAATAAATCCTCATAATTTACTACTTCCGCGCGGATAAACCCACGCTCGAAATCTGTGTGGATTTTTCCTGCCGCCTGCGGCGCCTTCGTTCCAACCTTAATGGTCCATGCACGGCATTCGTCCTCGCCCGCCGTCAGAAAACTGATTAATCCCAAAAGCGTATAGCTTGCTGCAATCAGTTTATCCAACCCGGACTCTTTTAATCCAAGGTCTTCCAAAAACATCTGCTTTTCATCGTCGTCAAGCTCCGCAATCTCCTGCTCAATCTGCGCACAAATCACAAAGACGCCAAAGCCCTCGCCTGCGGCATATTCCCGCACCGCCTTCACGCCCTCATTTGACGCGCCGTCGTCCGCAAGATCGTCCTCCGCTACGTTCGCCGCAAAAATCACCGGCTTATCCGTCAAAAGATTATATCCGTTACGCCAAACAGCCTCTTCTTCGTCCTCCGTGACAAAGCTCTTTGCAAGCTTTCCCTCCTCCAAATGCGCCTTAATGCGCTCCACAAGCGCAAGCTCTTTCGCCTGTGCCTTGTCGTTTTTCGCGCCTCTTGACACCTTGGCGATGCGGCGCTCCAAAATTTCAATATCCGAAAAAATCAGCTCTAAATTAATCGTTTCAATATCCCGAAGCGGATTGATGCTTCCGTCAACATGCACGATATTGCCGTCCTCAAAGCAGCGCACCACATGCACAATCGCATCAACCTCACGGATATTGGCAAGAAACTGATTGCCAAGCCCCTCGCCCTTGGACGCACCCTTTACAAGTCCCGCAATGTCCACAAACTCAATCACTGCAGGCGTCACCTTTTTCGTATGATACAACTCACCCAAACGCTTAATCCGCTCGTCCGGCACCGTCACCACCCCCACATTCGGGTCAATGGTGCAGAACGGATAGTTCGCCGACTCGGCGCCTGCCTTTGTCAATGAGTTAAATAATGTACTTTTTCCGACGTTCGGAAGTCCAACGATTCCTAATTTCATTTTATCTCAATCTCCTTTGAATGTTCTCGATCTCCATGCCTGTCCTGATACTGTAAATATCTATGACAGTATAGCATATCATATCTCAAAAGTAAATTGCAGGATTTTATATTTCAAATACGTCACTCATAAAATACTGAAATCCTCTACATTCTACGGCTTTCTTTTTGCTATCCGCAATCCTCCCTACGACTTAGCATGTTTCATAATAAAACGATAAAACACTCCCCATATCACACAATTCCCCATAAGAATAAGCAAATTCTTCCCAACCGCCGCAGAACCGTTCGTTAAATTCATAACACCTTCAAACGTTGCATTGGACGGCACGAAATAGCAAGCAGCCGAAAACAAAGCAAAGCTGCAAGAACAGCGGACAAACTTCCACAGATATAGCCCACGAAAATTTTTTGGATAACATACCCCCTTCGTGTCATCGGCAAAATCTGATTGACAAACGCAACGCCGTTTTCCTTTTCCGAAATGATATTCATGGCGTTAAACGTACACCCCATAAACATCGCAACAAGTAACGTCATCGCGATAAAAATTCTTTGCAGTCCGTCCATCATATCAGAACGTTCTAAAACAGTGACCTTGATTTGCCCCGCGTGTTCCCTCCCCCTGTATAATGCGGGCAGCGTATCCGCCGTTTGACGAAACAGGTCCAGTTCATCGCCGGATACCATTGTCCGAATGCCATTGCCGTCCCCTTCTACGCCAATCACGTTTGTCGACGGTTCCTTAATTGCATCGGTCAATTCTTCCTGTGTTTGATATGCAGTCACCGTGCCATACCGCTCCAGCCACAAAATTGTCCCGTCAGGCAGCTCCCCTTCCAATACCCCAAAATGAAACTCCGCCACGGAAGAAAGATCAATCCCGTCAACTAAATTCAGGGCTGATCCAACGATTATCGGCAGTAAAAAACACAACATACAAAATTTGTCTTTCCACACACTTTTGAGCTGATAAAACAAACCGCTCATCGTCAGTCCTCCTTTCACAGTTCCCCACGAAATACAACATAAACAATCAAAAAACCAACCGCAATGCCGCAAACAGCGAATCCATAGTAAACAGGACGCGTTACAGGCGTCCCGAAATACGCATTTTTAAGCCCCATATAAACATAATAAAACGGATGCCAGTTTATCCAATCCATTTTTACGGAAGTATTTGCCGACAAAAAGACGGGCGCACCCGCAAAAACGGCAATCAGCAGATAAGCAAGGGAAAACTGCCTGAAATCCTTCAACAACATCGTACATCCAAATCCCGTAAGCGCCATAATCAATGACAAAACCGCAGTCTGCACCAGCACCGCAGGCAAAATACCGGCTGCATCGGGAAATCCAATATTCAGCAGCAACACCGCAAACAGTAAATCAGCAAGCAGAAAAACCACTATTTTTGACAGAATAAAGAATCCCTTTTGAAACGGCAGAACCACATGGACACGGACAACCCCCATTTGTTTTTCTTTGAACAGTACCGATGCAATCCCCCAAAAACCGACCGCAACAATTTCTATGAACAACAGTTTGCATAACAGTTCTTTTCGCTGCTTTTGTTCCCGCGTATTGGTACCTATTATCCGGGCAGTGTATGCATCATCGCAATCAAGCAGTGACAACGCATAGTCAGCCCTGTGATGATCCGCTTTTTTGCTGCCAAAATACATGATAATATCAGGAGTACCTAAACTGGCATCAATTCCTACACCGTTTGCATCTGCCAAAAGCGCCACCTCCAATTCTTGCAATGATGCCACGCGAAAAATCCGTTCCGACACTTCCTGCTGTGTCCCGTCCGGATCATACAGGTATACCTTGTAAAGCGCTTCATTCATAAAACGGATATACCCAAAATTGATAAAAACGGTATAAAGAACCAGTGAGCCAAACGCAACCAGAAAAAATTTTCCGTCCAGCATCATACGCCAGTCTTTCTTAAATAAAGAATAAAAATTTCCCCACATCAGGATAACCCCCTCCCGGTATATTGGATAAACATCTCCTCCAACGTCGGTTCCTCCGAATGAATACTGATAAGTTCATCATACGCAAAAGGAATTCCGCTTTCTAATTCCGGTATTTCAATGATTTTCTCTTCGCGCCTGCCCTGATGCAAATAAACGATCCGAACACGCCGGCTGCTGTTTTGCTCTTTCAATTTCTTTGGTGTATCCAATGCAGCAATTGTTCCGTTTACAATAAAAGCCACCCTGTCACAAAGCAAATCCGCGTCGAGCATATTATGTGTGGTTAAAAATACGGTTGTGCCCTTCTTTCGCTCCTCTTCGATAATCCTGCGGAACAAAACGGCGCCGGACGGGTCAAGCCCGCTGGTCGCACCCCTCGTTATTTATTTTCTTCAGTATAAAAGGACGAGGTGAAATCCGTGTGTGGCTGCTGTGAAATCGACGTGAAAAAAACGCAAGCCCAAAACCTGCGTTTTTTTAAGAAACCCTTATTTTAACTCCTATTTTATAGTCGGAATCGAGAAGAAAAAACGAACGCCGTCCGGTAAATTTTCCGCTCCATACTCCAAATTCTGCATAGTTAAAATCTGTGCAGTAATCGCAAGACCTAATCCCGAACCACTGTATTTTGTATTTTTATCACGATAAAACAGCTCCCAAATTTTAGACAGATTTTCCGGCGGTATGCAATTCCCCTGATTATAAACGGAAAAGCAAAGCCCTCCGTCCTGCTCTACTAAGGATAAGCGTAACATACCGTTTGGAGATACATTCTTTTTCGCATTGACAATCAAATTATTTAAGACCTGTTCCATACGCTGCTTATCCGTATCAACAAAAATTTTTTCCTCCGGAAGCTCATACTGCAATATAAAATCGGTTTCCGGCATATCAATCAGCAAACGTCCGGCTATGGTTTCTACAAATTCCACAAAATCAAACCGTTCCGAAACCAAAGATACCGCTCCGTTTTCCAATGCGGACAAATCCAGCAATGTCCCGATTAGTGTGCTCATTCGTTCCGTTTCCGATATGATGATCCCTGCATATCTCTGCCTTTTTTCTTCGTCCGTTTCGTCCTGTATTCCCTCTGCGTATGCACGAATCACTCCTAACGGTGTTTTCATCTCATGGGAAAGACGGTCTGTTAATTCCTTACGTTCCCTTAAAAGCTTTCGTTCCTGCCGCACATCTTGTTCCAGCCGGATATTTGCCGCTTCCAGTTTTCCAAGCGTATCCTGCAAATTTTCGGACATTTTGTTCAAATTATCCGCAAGCTCCCCAAATTCATCGTTTGACGTGATTCTGCATGGACGCGAAAAGTCCAGCCGCGCGGCACGATGCGCCATTTCGCAGATTTGATCAATCGGCTTGGAAATAAAGCGTCCCAGCAGATAATCAATCAAAACAATCAATAAAATGACAAACACAATCCACAATAAAAAAGAATGCTCCTCGCTGAAAGGTAACCGAATTGAAACAACATAGGAAATCAATAAGAGAATACCTGCAAACTTTGAAACCATAATGATTTTTTCCGCACACAGCGGAGTGAAAAATGTTCTTTCATTTTGCTCCCTCGAATTTATATCCTGAACGGATAAGCGTTACGATACATTTTCCCTCACTGCCCAGCTTCTGTCGTAGTGTTTTGATATGCGTGTCTACCGTCCGCGTATTGCCTTGGTAATCATATCCCCAAATGCGGTTTAGCAATTGTTCCCGCGAAAAAATCTGCTCAGGATTGGTCATAAAAAAATGCAGCAATTCGTATTCTTTGTGGGTCAGTGTGATTTCCGCTCCGTCCAAAAACACTTTATGCGCTGCCAAGTTTATCGTTATTTTCCCCAAACTTATCGTATTTTTCAGCGTACTGCCAACTGCGCCCGCAGGCATTACAATCGCACGGCGCAGCAGGGCATTTGCCTTTGCAAGCAGTACTTTGGGGCTGAACGGTTTTGTCATATAGTCGTCCGCGCCGTATTCGTAGCCCTTTAATTTATCTTCCTCATCACTTTTTGCCGTCAGCATAATGATTGGCAAACTGCTCATTTCCCGCGCCGTTTTGCATACGCTAAATCCGTCAATATGCGGCATCATCAGATCCAGTATCATCAAATCCATGGGATTATTTTTCAATATCATCAGCGCATCGACTCCGTCGTCTGCCGTAAAGCAGGTGTGCCCGCCCTTATGCATATATTCCGCGATGATGTCCTGCATATTCTTTTCGTCTTCCACATTTAAAATATACGCCATAAAATGCTTCCGTTATACATCCTCAATATCCACCAATTTTTTCTCCAATTTATTAAAAATCAAATATAACTCAACTATCGCCGCCACTGCAAGTACAAACTCCGCAACAAATTGCGCATAAGCAAGTCCATAAAGCGGAAACAGAAAATTCAACAGAAACAATGCCGGTATCTCCAACACAATTTTTCTCATAATGGCAAATACAAGCGCTTTCTTTCCAAAGCCAAGCGCCTGAAAAACGCCGACCGCCAAAAAGTCCATGCACAAAAACGGCAGCCCCAAACAAAAGCCTCTTAAAAACCGTACACCATACCCGATAATCGAAACATTGTCCATAAAGAACCGCACAACACCATCGGCTCCTACAAAGAAAAACAGCGCCGCCGCCGTGATAAACCCAACGCTGATACCGCCCGAAAAGACAATGGATGACCTCATCCGTTTCCGGTTTCCACTGGCATAATTATAGCTTACCAAAGGCATAATTCCCTGTGAAATACCCGTGCAGACGTACATCGGCACCATGTAGATTTTCTGCGTAATTCCCATCGCCGCCACCGCGTCCGCACCGAATGCCGACGTAAAATTATTTAAAATCGTCATGCCTGTCACGTTTAGAAGGTTTTGTATGGACGCTGGAATCCCAACACCGAATACGCCAAGCACAATGTGCTTGCGCAGACAAAACTGGCTTGGTTTAATACAAACGCACGTGCTATTTCTTCTGACATACAACAATACAAAGAAATACAGGCATGCCACACAGTTGGAAAGAAACGTAGCAAGTCCCGCACCCGCTGCACCCATATTAAATCCCCATGGAAGAATAAATATTGGATCCAATACAATGTTTAACAAACATCCGCTCATTGTTCCGATACTCGCATGAAGGGATGCTCCTTCAGAACGTACCAAATATGCCATAACCACATTTAGGATAGCTGGAGCTGCGCCGCAGGTAACAGTCCACAGCATATAAGCAGAAGTTGCTTCCCTTGTTACGTCATCCGCCCCAAGAAGTGCCAAAAGCGGCAGCTTTCCAAGTGTACAAATTATGGAAAAAATAACACCACAAAGCAGTGCACAGTAAAATCCAAACGCCGAACTTTTGTGGACCGTATCGTAGTCCTTGCGTCCAAGCGCCCTGCTCATCATACTGGAGGTTCCCACTCCAAACAGGTTATTTACTGCATTAAAAGCAAGCAAAACGGGACCCGCAAGCGTTACTGCCGCATTTTGCACAGGATCATTTAACATTCCCACAAAATATGTGTCCGCCAAATTATAAAGCACCATGACAAGAGAGCTGATAATCGTCGGCACACACAATGTCACTACTGCTTTCGGAATTGGCACATATTCAAATAAACTTGTCCTCTTGTCTGTTTTTGTATTCACATTATCATGCTCCATTCTATAAGTACTATCTAATTTTTGTTCTTCATAATGTTTAAAAAGTCTTTTATATTATTGTCAATAATTTACACCAAATATTCATATAAGTAATATTTTCTTAATAAAAGAGTTTTTTTCTATGAAAAACATTAATATTTTACTCTACAATTTAAAATAGCTACCTTAATATTATATAATAAAAAAATAATATAATGCCATTATAGCTTTATATTATTTTTGGCGGAAGCTGAGGGATTTGAACCCTCGCGGCCCTTGCGAACCCTAACAGTTTAGCAAACTGTCCCCTTCAGCCACTTGGGTAAGCCTCCATATATAATAAAGCTAGATATTATTGATATCTAGCATTGGCGGAGAGGGTGGGATTCGAACCCACGGTAGG
>CAJTSD010000059.1 GCA_910578795.1 uncultured Lachnospiraceae bacterium | reverse complement strand
AAAAAACTGTTCATTGATGATGAGTTCCATGAAACTCTTGCCATATCTATCACTCCTTTGACTAAAAATAATCCTTGCGTCCATGCCGTTGATATCTTATTGTATCCATGCCTATAGACATGGATACAATATTCTTTATTATGATATCGGCTACTTTATGAAGAAAGTTTACAGCGTATCATGACATTTTCCGATAAATAAGTTCTGCGGCATAAAGTACGCTTTTTATGCCATTATATTACCATAAAAGGTAGAAAATGGCAAACTTTTTTTCATATCTTTTATGGTATGTTTGTGCATGATAAAATAAAAAGTGTTATTTTTTGAAACCGGCACGCTTACGCAGCGTCGGATCAAGGATTTTCTTACGGATTCTAAGGCTCTCAGGCGTGACCTCAAGCAGCTCGTCCGTGTCGATAAAGTCGAGCGCCTGTTCCAGGCTTAAAATTTTGGGCGGTGTAAGGCGCAATGCTTCATCGGCGCTGGAAGAGCGTGTGTTTGTAAGCTGCTTTTTCTTGCAGACATTCAGCTCAATATCCTCACCTTTGCCGTTTTGTCCGACCACCATGCCAGAGTATACCTTTTCGCCCGGTCCGATAAAGAGGGTACCGCGTTCCTGTGCATTGAACAGTCCATACGTGATTGCTTCGCCTGCCTCAAACGCAATCAGGGAGCCTTGTTTGCGGTACTGGATATCGCCCTTGTAGGGACCATAGCCGTCAAAAATCGTATTTAAAATACCGTTGCCCTTTGTATCGGTCATAAATTCGCCACGGTAACCAATCAGACCGCGCGACGGAATGGAAAACTCCAGTCTTGCATAGCTGCCGCTTGCTTTGCCCATGTTTTGCAGTTCACCTTTTCTTTGGCTGAGCTTTTCGATGACCGTTCCAGAAAATTCTTCGGGAACATCAATGTATGCCAACTCCATCGGTTCAAGTGTTTTGCCGTTATCATCCTTTTTATAAAGAACCTCCGCCTTGCTGACAGCAAACTCATACCCCTCACGGCGCATATTTTCAATTAAAACGGACAAATGCAGTTCACCGCGTCCGGAAACCTTAAAAGAATCAGGACTGTCCGTTTCCTCTACACGCAGGGAAACGTCGGTGTTTAGTTCCCTAAAAAGCCGGTCCCTTAAATGGCGGCTTGTGACATATTTGCCTTCCTGTCCTGCAAGCGGAGAGTCGTTGACGATAAACTGCATGGCAATCGTCGGCTCGCTGATTTTTTGGAACGGAATGGGCACAACGCTGTCCACGGCGCAGAGCGTATCGCCGATATGGATGTCGGTAATGCCGGAAATTGCAACGATGGAACCAATTCCGGCTTCCTTCACTTCAACCTTATTTAATCCGTCAAATTCGTAAAGCTTGCTGACTTTGACTTTTTTTTGCTTGTCCGGTTCATGATGGTTGCAGATGACAACTTCCTGGTTGACTTTTATGGTACCGTTATCCACCTTGCCGACACCGATTCGACCGACATATTCGTTATAATCAATTGTGCTGATCAGCACCTGTGTACCTGCGTCGGGGTCGCCCTCGGGCGCGGGAATATAGTCCAAAATGGTTTCAAACAGCGGTGTCATGTCAGAACCTTGTCCGTCTTCCTCAAGGGAGGCAACACCTGATTTTGCGGATGCATAGACAAAGGGGCAGTCAAGCTGTGAGTCGTCGGCGTCAAGCTCCAAAAACAGTTCTAACACTTCATCGACTACTTCTGCGGCGCGCGCCTCGGGACGGTCAATTTTATTAATGCATACAATTACGGGAAGCTTGAGCTCAAGTGCTTTTTTGAGAACGAATTTTGTCTGCGGCATTGCGCCTTCAAAGGCATCGACTACAAGAATTACGCCGTTTACCATTTTGAGCACGCGCTCTACCTCACCGCCGAAATCGGCATGTCCCGGTGTATCGATAATATTAATTTTTGTATCCTTATACATAACGGCTGTATTTTTTGACAAAATCGTGATACCGCGCTCGCGTTCGATATCATTAGAGTCCATAACGCGTTCCGCAACCTCCTGATTTTCGCGAAAAACGCCGCTCTGCTTTAAAAGCTCGTCCACCAGCGTTGTTTTGCCGTGATCTACATGGGCAATGATTGCGATGTTTCTGACATCTTCTCTTTTCTGTATCATAACGAACCTCCATTCTTTTTCAAAACTTTAATAGTATAGCACCGTTAATGATGTTTTGCAACAAGTATTATGTAAAAATAGCGTAAAAATAGCGGTGTGCTGAAAACTTTTTCCAATTTTTCAACATGGATTTGCAAAATGTTTGGAAAAAGCAGTTCCTATTTTATCTTATTTTGTCATAAGCTATGGTAAATTCCCGAATTGCGGCGTTTTCTGCGATATTTCCGGCTTTATTTTTCGTATAAAGTGGCATATGATGATAACAGAAAGACGAAGGGAGATTAAAATCAATGCAAGAAACAATGAAGACAAAAAACGGTTATCATGAACAGGTGATTGAAAACAACCAAGTGACGGTGATGGGTGAAATCGTAAGTGACTTTACTTTCAGCCATGAAATTTTTTCCGAGGGCTTTTATATGGTAGATATTCAGGTAGCGCGCCTTTCGGAATCAATGGATATCATACCTGTTATGGTTTCAGAGCGACTTCTTGATGTGAGCGGTGATTATAAGGGAATGATGGTGGTGATTAATGGTCAGTTCCGCTCATACAACAGGCATGAGGAGCACAAAAACAAGCTGGTTCTTTCCGTATTTGCAAGAGAGCTGGAGTTTGTTGATGAGCTGAGCGAAAATATAAAGACAAATCAGATTTTTTTGGACGGATATGTGTGCAAGGAGCCGATATACAGGAAAACGCCGCTTGGGCGTGAGATTGCCGATTTGCTTTTGGCGGTAAACCGTCCTTATGGGAAATCCGACTATATTCCCTGTATCTGCTGGGGCAGAAATGCGCGGTATGCCGCGAATTTTGCGGTTGGCGAGCGGTGCCTTGTGTGGGGACGCATTCAGTCGAGAGAATATATGAAAAAGATTTCGGAGGAGGAGCTGGAAAAGAGGGTTGCTTATGAGGTTTCTGTCAGCAAGCTTGAAATTCCGGATGATGACGAAGAGGAATAAAAGCGAATAAATGTTCTAAAGACTTGCAAAATCCGATCTTATATGCTATTATGTTTTAGTTATACATATAAGCTTTGATATGAAAGGATAAAGGGTATTAATAAATGGGACATGGATTAATACAGGTGTACAGTGGAGAGGGGCACGGCAAATCAGCCACAGCGCTTGGCAAAGCCATTCAGACGGCCAGTATGGGGGAAGATGTGGTAATTATTAATTTCCTGAAAGGCAATCAGAGCGAAGCGTTTCTGAAGCGGATGGAGCCTGAAATTAAAATTTTCCGTTTTGAGAAGAGCGCCGAAGAGTTTTCGCAGCTTTCCGAAGAACGTAAGCAGGAGGAAATTCACAATATAAAAAATGGTTTAAACTTCGCAAAAAAGGTTCTTACGACGGGGGAATGCAGTCTGCTGATTTTGGATGAGGTATTAGGACTGATTGACAACGGCATCATCAGCATAGAGGATCTGCAGCATATATTGGAGGCAAAGGGTGAGGATGTAAGCATTATTCTTACGGGAATTAAATTTAATGACGAAATTTGCCGGTTCGCTGATGAAGTTTATCAGATTGAGGCGGTGAATTATAAGATTTATTAGGTGTACGGAAAATTGAAAATAGAGTTTAAAAATCCGGGCAGGCGGGGTAGGCTGTTCGGATTTTTTAATGGGTTATTTTCTGTGCATTTTACTTTTGTGTATTTGTTCCTGTATATTTTGTATGACGAAATTTCTGCGCAGACGTTGACAGTCCGTTTTGCAGACGATATAATATAAAGAAATGAGATGCAAAGATAGAGGTTGCGTTTTTTAAGAGTACCTTTTAGGAGGTGTCAGGCACTGATGAGGAGAGGGGAAAGGAAAGGACGCCGAAAGCAGGGACTGCCTGAAGGTTCTTGTCTTGGGCATACGGTTAAGAGCCGTATGACTGTCATCATCAGATGGAGCGCTATCGTATTACCAAAGCCGGTATTTAGGCAGCGGTATTTTAAAGTATGGGACGCCGGTCATCTAAGATGAGATGCTCGGTTTTTTTCATATTTAGGATTATTTAAAAAGGAGGACATACCAATGGCAATTTTTACAGGAGCAGGGGTGGCAATCGTCACACCGATGAAGGAAAACAAAGAAGTGGATTATGAGGCGTTTGCCAAGCTGATTGACTTTCAAGTGGAGAACGGCACGGACGCAATTATTGTGTGCGGTACGACAGGGGAGTCATCAACACTGACGCATGAGGAGCATATTGATGTAATTCGGTTTTGCGTGAAGCAGGTAAATGGAAGACTGCCTGTCGTTGCGGGAACAGGATCAAACTGTACGGAAACGGCAATTTATCTGTCACAGGAAGCAGAGAAGGCAGGTGTAGACGGACTTTTGTTAGTAACCCCTTACTACAATAAGGCGACACAAAATGGGTTGTATGAACATTATAAGATGATCGCAGAGTCTGTCAGGCTGCCCATTATTTTATATAATGTGCCAAGCAGAACTGGCTGCAATATTGCGCCGGCGACGGTGGTGCGCCTCTGTAAAGATGTGGAGAACATTAAGGGTGTGAAGGAAGCAAGCGGTGATATATCACAGATTGCAAAGCTTATGGCATTGGCGGACGGCTGCGTGGATTTATATTCTGGAAACGATAATCAGATTGTACCGATTCTTTCACTTGGCGGGAAGGGCGTTATTTCTGTGACCTCCAATGTCGCACCGCAGCAGACACATGACATCTGCCAGCTTTATTTTGACGGAAAAGTGGAGGAGAGTTGTAAGGAGCAGCTTAGGATGATTGAGCTTTGTGACGCGTTGTTCTGTGAGGTTAATCCGATACCGGTTAAGAAGGCGTTAAACCTGATGGGAATGAACGCGGGTTCGCTGCGCCGTCCATTGACCGATATGGAGCCGGAAAATGCGCAAAAGCTTGAAAAGGCAATGAAAAATTATGGGATTCTAAAATAGGAAGTTTTGATTGAACAAAGAAGAAAGGATAACAGACGACATGACAAAGGTAATAATGCACGGCTGTAACGGGAAAATGGGTCAGATGATTTCCAATATCATTGCCACGGAAGATGATATAGAAATTGTGGCGGGTGTGGATGCTTCTGACCATATCAGGAATACCTATCCTGTATTCCAAAACATTTCACAGTGCGATGTGACGGCGGATGTGGTAATTGATTTTTGTGCGGCAGCAGCGGTTGACGTGCTTTTGGATTACTGTGTGGAAAAGCAGCTTCCCTGTGTTTTGTGTACGACGGGACTTTCGGAGGTGCAGCTTGCGCATGTGGACGAGGCGGCGAAAAAGGTTGCAGTCTTAAAGTCCGCAAATATGTCGCTTGGCGTGAATATGCTCTTAAAACTGTTAAAGAATGCGGCGCAGGTGCTTGTTCCAGCTGGGTTTGATATTGAAATCGTGGAGAAGCACCATAACCTCAAGGTGGACGCTCCAAGCGGCACGGCGCTTGCGCTTGCGGATTCGATAAACGAAGAGTTTGATAATCAGTTCGAATATGTGTACGACAGAAGCCAGAAAAGAGAGCGGCGTGCGGATAAGGAAATCGGCATCAGTGCGGTAAGAGGCGGTACGATTGTGGGTGATCATGACATTATTTTTGCCGGAGAGGACGAGGTGATTACGTTTTCGCATAGGGCATATTCGAAGGCGCTCTTTGGAAAGGGAGCGGTGCAGGCGGCGAAGTTCCTAAAGGGAAAACCGGCGGGAAAATATGACATGAAAGATGTTATTGGTGAGGTCTGAAATGATGGAATTTCGACCATGCATTGATATTCACAACGGAAAGGTGAAGCAGATTGTCGGCTCCTCCCTTACGGATGCAGGGGACAGTGCGAAGGAGAATTTTGTTACCGGAAAGGATGCTGCTTATTATGCCGGACTATATCGGGAAAAGGGAATTAAGGGGGGGCATATTATCCTTTTAAATCCTGCTTCCAGCGATTATTATGAGGCAACAAGGAAACAGGCGCTTTGTGCGCTTGGTGCGTATCCGCAAGGGTTGCAGGTTGGCGGCGGAATCAACGACATGAATGCAGAGGCGTACCTTAGGGAAGGCGCGTCTCATGTTATCGTAACTTCGTTTGTTTTCCAAAATGGACGGGTTGATATGGAGCATTTGGAGCGCATGAGGGCAGCAGTGGGGAAGGAGCATTTGGTGCTTGATCTGAGTTGCCGTATGAGGGATGCGAAGTATTATATTGTGACGGATCGTTGGCAAAAGTTTACGGATGAGGTGGTGGATGGGCATACGCTGGATATGCTCAAAGGTTATTGCGATGAATTTCTGATACATGCGGTGGATGTGGAGGGGAAGAATCAAGGGATAGAGAAGCAGCTTGTTAGAATACTTGGAGAATGGGGCGGGGATATCCCGATAACATACGCGGGAGGTGTCCATTGTTATGAGGATATACAAACGTTAAAAGAACTTGGCGAAGGAAGAATCCATGTGACGGTCGGGAGTGCGCTATCCTTGTTTGGCGGCACGCTGGAGCTTGACAGGATTATGGAGATGATTGGATAAAAGGGTGGATTATGAAGAGTGTGGAAACCTTGCCTGGGAAAATAATTGTTTCATTATATGTACTGGGACTTTTTGGAATGCTAGCCATTGTGATAGCAGTGGGCATTACAAAGGAATATGATGAACATAAAAAGACGGCTGCGGATTACCAGAATATCAGCGATGGCTGGACGCTTGATAAGGCTGGAACACAGCCTGTTGATTTGAATCAGCTCGGTACTTATATGGATGAGGAAGCAGGAGTGTTGTCAATCTACTATAGGATTCCAGCCCTGGAAAACGACAGAAGCCTTGTTTACCGCTCTAAAGATGTGTATACAAAGCTTTTGGCTGACGGCGAAGTGCTTTATGAAACGAATGTTTACCAGTCAAGGTTTTACAACCGTTCCCCCGGCAATCTTTGGAATATCGCGAATGTTTACGACTGTTATTCCAATGCGCTTTTAGAGTTGCAGATTTACATGGTATACGATACAGATGCAATTACGGTTGACTTTACGATGTTGGGGGATAAGACGGATATTATATTATCGCTCTGCCGTAAGAAAGCATTTGGCATTGCCATGAGTGTGATGATGGTTATTATCGGCATGGTGTTAATTGCATTTGATTTAATGCCTGCTTACGGAAAGGCGAGAAAGCATCACGGCATGATATGGCTTGGACTGTATTCCGCACTGATTGGAGTATGGAGCCTGATTGAAACAAACGTGGTGCAGTTTTTCGTATTGGATATGCGCATTCTGCAGTTGATTGACAATATGGTTATGATAACGGACAGTATGCCGCTGCTGTTGTATTTAAACTGTGAATATCAGATTTTGAAAAGCCGCTTTATGCGGGTATTCTGTTATTTGAATGCCACATACATATTGGTGTGCGTTATAGTGCAGCTTTTGGGATTCGGCGATTTGCATGATTTGCTTGCGGGGGCGGTGGTGACGCTTGTCGTAAGCTGTGTGGTGTTGCTTGCATGGGTGATGATTCGGCTTAGGAAGATGTTAAAAGAGCATCAAACGATTTTAAATTGCGTATTACAGTTGTCGGGGTTATGCGGACTGTGGATTTCTGCGCTGTGCGAAATGATGCGTTATTCGCAGTCTGATCGCATGGATCGTGCGGAGTTTCTTCGGGTTGGCATGCTGATTTTTGTGGTATGTCTTGCAATCAGCAGCCAGCTAGAAACATACAGGCTGTTGGAGAATGGTCTTAAGTATGATATTATTAGGAGTCTTGCGTATTCGGACGGGTTAACAGGGCTTGGGAACAGAACGGCTTATTTGGAGCAGTTAGATGCATATGCAAGTGGTGAAACAGGGATATCGCAGCTTGGCATTGTATTTTTAGATGTCAACAACCTTAAAAAGGTGAACGACAGTCAGGGGCATGAAAAGGGAGACGAGCTGATTACGCTTGCGGCGCGGATTATTGAAAAAAGTTTTGGCAGGTTTGGAAAGTCGTATCGGATTGGCGGCGATGAATTTTGCGTCTTTATGACAGGTTTGTCGCTAAAGGAGAAATATCGGGAGGGGCTTTGCGAATTTCGGCGTCTGATTGACGAGGCGAACAGGACGGGGAAGTATTCGTTTGAGGTGCAGATTGCCAATGGCTTTTGCGTTTGTGAAGCGCTGGTTAGGGAAAAAATAGATGAGGCTGTCATGTCGGCGGACAGCCTGATGTATGAAAACAAACGGATGTTGAAGGAAAGCTGTGTTCATGCATAGGTGCATAAATGGAAAAGTAATATTTTATGTATCGTTTATGCTTTATGTAAAGTTGGAAAAATTAAAAAATTTAAAAAAATACAACCGAAGTAGTTGTTCATTTTGTCCTGCTTATGATAAAATAGTATCAGATACAGAAATTGTCAGAAAAAAGGCAGGAGGTGGGCAGAGATGGAGGAAAGTTTAGAGAAAAAATTAGGAGAGAAAACATTTTCAATCAGAATGGAAATGCTGGTCATGTTTTTTGCGGCGGCAGCCTTCTTAATTATAACGGCGCTCACGTACTGCTTTATTTTGGTAAGGGAGCTTGGAACCGCAAATGACAGTATTTTGGCGCTTAGATTGCAGAGTGAGAAAATTGTGGAAGAGAACAGCCGTCTTTTGTCGGAGAATGAGAAGCTTCAGGAAAAGGTGGAGATTTTGAGTGATACGGTGAATGATAAGCTGCATCAGGAGAAACGGCGTGAGGCGGAAGAAGCAAAAAATTGTATGCCGTCGGGATATCCTCTTAAAGGGACGGCGTCATATAATGCAAATGAAACAGAACTTGACGGTCAACCGATTGCCTATTTTCATGTTGCACAGGGTACGGGGGTGATTGCGACGGCAAACGGTACGGTATCGTCAATTGCCGGAAGCAGCGGCAGTGGCTATATTGTTATGGTAGATCACGGAAACGGTTACTTTTCTGTTTACAGAAACGGTTCAAAGCCTAAAGTGAGTGAGGGTGATGAGGTTACGAAGGCAACAGAATTGTTTGTGATTGAAACGGGGCATGAGCAGCTGGGATATCAGATTATTGAACAGGATCAATATATCAATCCGTTGGAATTTATGGAAACGTATGGATAAAATACCGGCACATTCATAAAATGAATATGAATGTGCCGGTATTTTAGGGAGTTTTCCCTAATCGTTCAAATATCAGTTCATAGCCGTCGCTGCCATAATTTAAAGAGCGGTTTACACGGCTTATTGTTGCTGTGGAAGCGCCTGTTTTTTCGGCAATTTCCATATAGGTTTTGTGTTCCCGCAGCATTGTGGCAACTTCGAAGCGCTGCGAGAGGGAAAGAAGCTCGTTTACAGTGCATAAATCTTCCAAAAAATTGTAGCCTTCTTCTTTTGTTTCAAGGCATAAAAGCGCATCAATAAGGTGGTCAACAGCTTCTGTTTTAATCTTTTTATTCATACGTCTATCCCCTTTAAAAAGTAATATTTGAGGTGCTTTAATACTGTAAAGTTTTACAGTTTTAAATATTGTATCATATAAAAGAAGCGATGTAAAGTTACTTTTACGGAAAAATAATCATAAAGGTCTTGATAAGTAGTTTTTAATACTATATAATGTAGCTTATCAGCAGATAAGCGAGCAGCCGCGTGTTAGGTTTCTTTTAAAGAGCGGCAGATTGAGAGGAAATATGGATACAAAGGACTTATTGAATAAAATAATGGAGGGCGTTGACAGTATTGGTCATATCAGTGCGTCAGATATTCCGAATATTGATTTGTATATGGATCAGGTGACGACTTTTATGGATAAAAATCTTCGCAGGGGTTCTCGCTATCCTGACGCGGATAAAGTAATGACCAAGACTATGATTAACAATTATGCGAAGAATGATTTACTGCCTCCTCCGGTGAAAAAGAAATATTCGCGTGAGCATGTATTGGTGTTGATTTTTATCTATTATTATAAAGGGATCCTTTCAATTAATGATATTCAGACACTGTTGGCGCCTGTAACGGATAATTTTTTCAAAAAAGACGGAGGGTTTGATATCGAAACAATCTATGAGGAAGTTTTTAGCATGAAGGCTGGGCAGATGGAACGGCTTAAGGCAGATGTTATCGATAAGTATGACTGTGCAATGGGGACTTTTGAAGATGCGCCGGAGGATAACAAGGAATTTTTAAAGCTGTTTTCGTTTATATGTGCTTTAAGCTTTGATGTTTATATGAAAAAAATGATTATAGAGCGGCTGATAGACAGCATGAGGGAGAGCCGGGAAAAGGAGCAGGGTTCAAAGAAAAAAAGTGAAGAAAAATAGAAAATAGCCGATATAAGATAAAGGAAGGGTAAAATTTTCGGAAAGGAGGAATTTTATGTCAATATCAGCAATTGCGGGTTTTTCGGCGCTTCGTGATTACAGGATATCGTCCATACATGGCAATCCATATAGTACATATGCCATTCAGAAAATTGGCAGAAATATGGGAAACCAACGCGGACGGGCGCTTGTAATCGGACAGGAAAAACCGGAAGAGGATTTATATGTAAAGGATTACGGAGAACTTTCCAAAACGAAAAGCACGGCGACGGGTGACTTTGCCGAGTTGCTTAGCATGCAGGAGAGTTCAGTTTCTGATAGCAGATTTTCACAGGAGGATGCCGATAACGCGGGTTCGTCAGGATATGCGTCTTATTTAAAGGATACCATTGGTATGATGGGCTTCCATAATGGCTTGCGGGAGCGTCTGGGGGGCATGGGATTTGCATTGTTTGAATAGTTTGAATTATTTTGCGAAAAAAAATAAAAAAAGTTATTGTCAGACTATTTACAAAATTATGTAAATGTGATAATATAATTCTTGCAAAGAGATTATGTTATCTTGACTGGGGAGTCAAATAATTGATGATTTGTAAAAGGGAAAAGCAAAAAAGGACCATTGGGGAATGGTCCTTTTTGCTTGCCAAAAAATGGAGAATAGTGTAATATTAAACTTGTTATGTAAATACTGAACGGAGGATAGGATTATGAAAAGAGTTTTTACACTGGTGATTACCTTGTGTATATGTATTGGCATTTTTGACGCAGGCAGTAATTTTTGTGTGAGTGCCAAGGAGGAAAAAAAGGATTATGTGATTATGGTGAACCGTGCCGCAAACTGTGTGACGGTGTATGAGAAGACGGAAAATGGTGATGTTGTTCCTGTCAGGGCATTTATCTGTTCCTGTGGACGGGAAGGACACGAAACACCGCTTGGCGTGTTTAAGACGAGTAATTATTATGACTGGAGGCTGATGGTGGACGGCTCCTATGGTCATTATGCAGTGCGGTTCAATCGGGGGATTATGTTCCATTCGATTCCGTATTATACAAAGAATGCAGGTGATATGGAATGGGAGCAGTACAATTTGCTGGGTCAGGCTGCATCGCTTGGGTGTGTGCGTCTTACCTGTGCGGACGCGAAGTGGATTTATGACAACTGTAAGGCGGGTACAGAGGTCATGGTGTATGATGATGCGGAAAATCCGGGACCGCTTGGAAGACCTGAGGAAATTAAGCTGGCAGAGGAGCATGCCTATAAGACATGGGATCCGACGGATACGGATATCAATAACCCGTGGAATACACTCAGACCAGCGCTTCACTTGATGAATGGGAGGGGTGATGGCGTGATGTACCTTCCGGTAGGGGCGACTGCTTTGGATATCTATAATGCGCTGGCAGTAAGAACGCCGCAGGGAGAAGTGCGTGAATTGGGCGCATATCAGCTGAGAATGACAGGCAATTATGATTTAAACCACGCAGGAAGCTATGTAGCCCATGTGTGCGGAACAGACACTCTTGGCGTCAGAGTGGAACAGGATATGTTGATTTGTGTAGAATAAATAGCGCTCTGTGCAGGATGTGCACGCCAAAGTAAGCAAATCTGCCTACTTTGGCGGCGCAAAATGTTATCAGAGCGCTTTTTTATGGTTTTGCCTGATTGGAGAAGGTATTGTTGACAAGTGTTTCGTAGGGGACATAGTCTTCAAGCTCACCGGCTTCCATCAGAATATTCTGAAGGAGTAGGAAGCTGTCCTCGGAAAATACAAGATCATTTTTCCAGGTATCCTGTGACTGATAGCGGTTTATAATTGTGGTGATAGTAGAAAGCTCCGTTTCAGGGAACTGTGGTTGGATAACAGATGCTATTTCATCGGCAGAGTGGTTTGATACATAGTCCATGCCCTTTTGCAGCGCTTTTGTAAAAGCGAGAATGGTATCAGGATTTTTTTCAAGATAGGTTTTCTTTGCGCTGAATGCAGTATAAGGTACATATCCGGAGTCTACGCCGAGTGATGCGACAATATAGCCTTTTCCTTGTGCTTCAAGTGAGGTCGCGTGCGGCTCAAATTCCACTGTAAAGTCAGCATATCCGGCATCACCTTCCTTCGCGCCTGAAAATGCCGCAGCAGTAGAACCAAAGTCGATGCTTGTGTCTATGGTGAGATCGCTGTCAGGATCAATTTGGTTCATTTTCAGAATATACTCAAATACCATCTGTGGCATACCGCCTTTTCTGCCGCCTAGAACATAAGTTCCCTTTATTGCATCCCATTCAAAGTTATCAATGGGTGTGCGGCTTACAAGGAAATTGCCTGCACGCTGTGTAAGCTGTGCAAAATTGACCGCATAATCCTGTGCGCCTTGTAAATAGGTGTATATAGAGGCCTCA
Source organism: uncultured Lachnospiraceae bacterium (assembly GCA_910578795.1). Classification (GTDB taxonomy): domain Bacteria; phylum Bacillota; class Clostridia; order Lachnospirales; family Lachnospiraceae; genus COE1. The sequence goes on along the minus strand of CAJTSD010000059.1, from coordinate 5,242 downwards.
CTTCCCATAAACCCAATGTCTGCTTCCCCTGTGAGGAGTGCAGTCATTGTCTTGTCAGCGCCGTAGCCTGTCACAAGCTCAAGGTCAATGCCTTCATCGGCAAAATATCCTTCCTCAATGGCAACATACATGGGGGCGTAAAAAATAGAATGCGCGACTTCATTTAAGGTTACTTTTGTAAGACCGGATTTGTCGGCAGCTTCTTTACCGCTGCAGCCGCTGGCAAGAAGCGCGATGATGAGTATTGCGGTGAAAAAGATGGATTGTATTTTACGGTTTTTCATAATATATCCTCTCATGACTGTTTTGATTATCATATGCGCAAAAACGGGATAAGGTGATTGGAAAAGCATTGAAACGGCAGGGGGTAAATGGTATAATTTTGTTACGATTCAAGGAACAGCAGAAAGGATAAGAAGAATGGGACTTTATGATAAATTAAATGAACAGCAGCAAAAGGGGGTTTTTACAACGGAAGGTCCTGTGTTAATTCTTGCAGGTGCAGGCAGCGGGAAAACAAGTGTGCTGACAAACCGCATTGCATATCTGATAAGAGATGCGGGAGTATTGCCGTGGAATATTATGGCAATTACGTTTACCAACAAGGCGGCAGGTGAAATGCGTGACAGGGTTGACGCGATTGTCGGTCATGGTTCCGAGGCGGTGTGGGTTTCAACGTTCCATTCTACGTGCGTGCGGATTTTAAGGAGATATATTGACAGAATTGGGTTTGATAAAAATTTCACGATATATGATACCGATGACTCCAAGAGCGTTATGAAAGACATTTGTAAAAAGCTTGAGATTGACACGAAAATGCTCAAGGAACGAACGATTTTAGGAGCGATATCCCATGCGAAAGACAGTCTGATTTCTACGACAGAATTTGAGCGGGCAGCTTTAGGTGATTATTCTAAAAAGCGCATTTCTGCGGCATATGCGGAATATCAGCTTACCTTGAAAAAAAATAACGCCCTTGATTTTGATGATTTGATTGTAAAGACGGTAGAGCTTTTTCAGAACTGTCCTGATGTATTGGAAAATTATCAAAACAGGTTTCGGTATATTATGGTGGATGAGTATCAGGATACGAATTTGGCACAGTTTGAGCTTATCCGGCTGCTTGCCGCCAAAAACAGGAATTTGTGTGTGGTGGGGGATGACGACCAGTCTATTTACAAGTTTCGGGGAGCAAATATCCGGAATATTCTTGATTTTGAGGAAACATATCCGGAGGCAGCGGTAATTAAGCTGGAACAGAATTACCGCTCCACGCAGAATATTCTTGACGCAGCCAATGCAGTGATTAAAAACAATACAGAGCGCAAGGATAAGGCGCTTTGGACGGATAAGGGTACCGGAAACTGCATCCATTTCAGGGAATTTGACAATGCCTATGAGGAAGGCGAATACATAGCGGGTGATATTAAAAAGAAAAAGCGGGAACTTTTAAGCGATTACCGCGACTGTGCCGTGCTTTACCGAACCAATGCACAGTCGCGTATTTTGGAAGAAAATTTTGTCGCACTGAATATTCCTTATAATATTGTCGGGGGGGTAAACTTTTATGCAAGAAAGGAAATTAAGGATATTCTTGCATATTTAAAGACAATTGATAATGGAAAAGATGATTTGGCAGTGAAACGGATTATCAATGTTCCAAGACGCGGAATTGGCGCAGCAAGTATTGCAAAAGTTCAAAGGTATGCAGATAATATGGGGCTTAGTTTTTTTGAGGCGCTTGAACAGGTGGAAGAAATTCCTGCTTTTGGAAGGGGAAAGGCATCTGAGAAGCTGAAAAGCTTTGCGCTGATGATACGGATGTTTCGGACAAAGCTTCCAACGGAAAGTCTTGAGGATTTAATAACGGATGTGATTGAAACAACTGGATATGTGCAGGAGCTTGAGGCATCAGATGAGGAGGACGCGAAAGACCGTATTGAAAATATTGATGAGCTGATTACGAAGATGGTAAGCTATGAGCTGGACAAGGATAAAAATGGAGAGGAGGCGACGCTCTCCGGATTTTTGGAAGAGGTTGCTTTGATAGCTGATATTGACAACGTGGATAAAGATGGCAACAAGGTGCTTTTGATGACAGTTCACAGTGCAAAGGGACTGGAGTTTTCGCAGGTATATTTATCGGGACTTGAGGATGGTGTTTTCCCAAGCTATATGACAATTACTTCAGATGATCCGTTTGAGGTAGAAGAGGAGCGTAGGCTTGCCTATGTGGGGATTACACGTGCCAAGGACGATTTGACTGTGACGTATGCAAAGTCACGCATGATTCGGGGACAGACGCAGTATAACAGGGTGAGCCGGTTTGTCAGTGAGATTCCCACAGAGCTTATGGATAATAAACCAAGCGGTATCAAACGTCGCGATGACGCGTATGAATATGAGGAGGATTCGTATCAGAAAAGTGTTTTTAAAACGAAGCCGTTTCAATCAGGGCAGAATAACTGGCTGGAGGCTGCTGCGTATCTGAAAAAGCAGGAAAATCCTTCTGCCGCAAAGCTTAGTGATACGGTATTTGACATACAGTCTTCTTCGCAGGATGAATTGAGTAGAGGAAGCGGACAGTCTGAAACAACAATAAAAAAGAACTTTGCGCAAATTGTTGCTTCAAAGCCGAAAGCGGTAGCAAGAAAAAAGGAAACGCCTGCCGTGAATAAGCCTTATATATCAAAGTCTTTGGAGGGACTGACAAAGGGCGTGCCTGTAATGTCGCAGGATGCGCTTGGATACGCGGCGGGAGACCGCGTGACACATGTAAAATACGGTGCAGGTACAGTGCTTGATATCGTAAAGGACACAAGGGATTTTAAGGTGACAGTGAATTTTGATGCGTATGGAAATAAGATTATGTATGCAGCATTTGCAAAGCTGAAAAAAATCTTATAAATTTGAATGAAAAAAGGTAGTAAAAATTTAAAAAAAATGATATTATATATACAACGGATCTTTGCTGAGCATGAAATAAAAACAGAAAGGGGCTTTTTGAAATGAAAAAGTGGGATGATTTGGTAGAATATTTGCAGGATAAAAATTTAGTCAGCAGTGATATCCTGAGTAAGTATTATGCAAAAAATGAGCTGAAAACGGAAAATGAGAAGAAGGCGAATACATTATTGTGGGTGCTTGCGATTATTGGTGCAATTGCAGCAGTGGCGGGCATTGCATATGCAGTATACCGTTATATGACTCCTGATTATCTCGATGATTTCGATGATGAGTTTGATGATGACTTTGAGGATGACTTCTTTGATGATGAGGAAGACGTGGCTGAAACAGAGCAGGATACCGAAAAGGAAAATGATTATACAACTGTTAAATAAGTTGGCAGACAGTAGGGGGTGCTGATAAAAAGCACCCCTGTTTTTCGTTTATGGAAGTGACCACAGTGCCAGTTGTGGTTCAATGGAGGATATTTATGAAAAAGGGACAGATTTATGAAGGATATGTGGAACGCCTCGATTTTCCGAACAAGGGAATTGTACGTTGTGAAGATGAGATTGTAGTCGTAAAAAACACGTTGCCAGGGCAGAAAATATCCTTTAGGGTAAATAAAAAACGGAAAGGAAAAGCGGAAGGATTGCTTTTGGAAGTACTGGAACGGGCAAAAGATGAAACAGAAAGTCCATGTCCGCATTTTGGAACTTGTGGCGGATGCAGTTATCAGAACCTTCCGTATGAAAAACAGCTTGAAGTCAAGAAAATACAAGTGCTGCGTCTGTTACGTCCAATGTTTGAAAAACAGATGTTATTAAAAAGAAAAGACGGTGATTTGGATGCTTATATTGATAGCATTTTTGAAGGCATAAAACCAAGCCCTGCTCAGATGGAATATAGGAATAAAATGGAATTTTCCTTTGGGGATGAATATAAGGATGGACCACTTGCGTTAGGGATGCATAAACGGGGGAGTTTTTATGATATTGTGTCCGTTAGGGATTGTTGTATTGTAGATGGGGACTATAGGAAAGTGCTTTCTTGTGTACTGGACTATTTTAAACAAAAAAACAGTAGTTATTTTCATAGAATACGCCATGAAGGATATTTAAGGCATCTGTTAGTCAGAAAAGCGCAGAAAACGGGTGAGATGCTGATTGCGCTTGTGACAACGACCCAGGAGGAGCAAGATCTTATGCCTTTCGTGGATATGCTTTTGAAATTGCCGTTAGATGGTAAAATAACAGGTGTGCTTCATATAAAAAATGATTCTGTTGCAGATGTTGTACAGAGTGATGAAACGGTTCTTTTGTATGGACAGGACTATTTTTATGAGGAACTTTTAGGTCTTCGTTTTAAAATTTCCCCATTTTCTTTTTTTCAGACAAATACGTTGGGTGCAGAAGTGCTATATAAGACGGCGCGCGATTTCCTGGGGGACATTTCGGGAAAAGGGAAACAGGATAAGACCGTGTTTGACTTGTATAGTGGAACAGGAACGATTGCACAGCTGTTGGCACCTGTGGCAAAGAATGTGATTGGAGTAGAAATTGTGGAGGAAGCGGTTGAAGCAGCGCGTCAGAATGCAGAATTGAACGGACTTGATAATTGCACATTTATTGCAGGGGATGTGCTTAAAGTCATTGATGAGATTTCCGTGAAGCCGGATTTTATCGTTTTGGATCCGCCACGGGACGGGATTCATCCAAAGGCGCTGCAGAAGATTATGGATTATGGCGTGGAAAGGATGGTGTACATAAGCTGCAAACCGACAAGCCTTGTGCGGGATTTGGAACCTCTGTTGGATAGGGGGTATGAGATGGAACGGGTGGTAGCGGTTGACCAGTTTCCGTGGACTGCGAACGTGGAGGTAATAATAAAGATGCAGTATTGTGGAAAAGAGAAGAAATAGGCGGTCAAAACCACAAGATGTTGTGGTTTGAGGGCAAAAATTGGAGCGAAAATTGACCAGTTTTGCCCTGTTTTTTTGCCCGTTTTTATAGATGCATGGGAATTAAAACTCAGATCCGTTATGATGCCGAAAGAACCAAAATAACACAAAGGAAACTGTTATAAAGATACACTGCCTATTAATTTCTTACAGTAAATTTACACGACCGGTGACGACATAGTCCTTGCAACATTTTTGCCACCATGTTAAAATTATCAAAAAACAGACTTAAGATAAGATAGTTTGTGTCTGCCAAAAGAGAGGAATCATCCATATGTTGGGAGGCTGTAAAAAATCTTGTGTCTATGGGTAAAAATCTTTGTTGATAGGACTTAG
>CAJTSD010000058.1 GCA_910578795.1 uncultured Lachnospiraceae bacterium | reverse complement strand
ATCATCCGTTATTGAAATATTCGCAGCATTTAAAGAATTCTCTTCCAAAATTAATTTCTCATAAGCTTTCGCAATTAACTTTTTCTCAAATACTTGTGGTGTCTGTATTTGCCATACAAGAGAGCGGTCTGGTGTACTTTCCACATATCCGTTTTTATCCGACAGCTTTATTGTATCCTTTACAGGCATCCCAACTACGCAAGCCGACGTTTGCCGAACGGCACAGAACGCACGTTCTATGATATTATTATCCACAAAAGGGCGCGCACCGTCATGAATAAATACATAATCGCACTCCCAGTTCATTGCCGAGAGTCCGCATGCAACGGAATGATACCGTTCTTTTCCTCCCATTGTCACAGCCCTTACTTTACTGATTCCATATTTTTCCACAATTTCCTTTTGGCAAAAATCAATTTCAGCATTTCCCGTAACAAGCACAATATCATCAATCATACTTTCCTCAAATGCTTTTAGCGAATAATACAACACCGGTTTGTTATTAATAAGAAGATACTGCTTTTGCACAGTGCTGTTCATTCTTTTTCCCTGTCCTGCCGCCAAAACAATAGCAGTTGTCCTTATTTTTTTCATAATCCTATCCCAACATATCCTATCTTTTTGTCTATCGCTCGCCCAGCTTCAGATTCGGAACGGCATTCAAAGCATATCCGCTCCTCACTCCTTTTATATATTCATAATAGCCCGCAGCTCCTATCATTGCAGCATTGTCTGTGCATAATATGGATGACGGATGATAAAACGCAATCTTTCTTTTGGAGCATTCCTGCTCAAATGCCGCACGCAGCGCAGAATTTGACGCCACCCCGCCTGCTATGGCAAATTTTTGAAAATGATATTCCTGTACTGCATGAAGTGCATGTTCCACCAAGACATCAATCACTGCCTTTTGAAAAGAAGCTGCCACATCCGCTCTATTAATCGCTAAACCTTTCATTTCGCAGGAGTTCAAATAATTTAACACTGCCGATTTAAGACCACTAAAACTAAAATCAAAACTTGCGCCATCAACTTTTGCGCGCGGAAAAGGAATGGCATCGGGATTTCCTTCTTTCGAAAGTCTGTCAATTTTGGGACCTCCCGGATAACCAAGCCCGATAGCACGCGCAACCTTATCAAACGCCTCGCCTGCCGCATCATCTCTTGTGCATCCCAATATTTCATATACTCCGTAATCTTTTACCACAACAAGATGTGTATGACCTCCTGATACCACAAGACATATAAAGGGAGGCTCCAAATCCTTATTTTCAATAAAGTTAGCGCTGATATGCCCTTCTATATGATGTACTCCAATAAGCGGTTTCCCTGTAGCGAAGCTAATTGCCTTTGCTGCCGAAACACCCACTAAAAGAGCGCCGACAAGCCCCGGACCATAGGTCACTGCAATCGCTGTTATATCTTCTAATGCCGCGCCCGACTTTTCAAGCGCTTCCTCTATCACTTGATTTATCTTTTCAATGTGTTTTCTTGACGCAATTTCAGGTACAACACCACCATATAACGTATGCAACTCTATCTGAGAAGAAATAATATTGGACAGCACCTCACGTCCATTTCTGACAACCGCCGCCGCAGTTTCGTCGCAGGAGCTTTCGATTGCAAGTATCAATACGTCGTCTTTCTTATCCATATCTTTAAGTCCTTTTAAATCATAATTCATTACAGTTATTCATTTGCAATATCAAAGCCAACAATTTTCCAATGTCCGCTTCCTGATTCCTTCCGCAGCACAAAAACCTGTTTTGAAGACACATAATCCGCGCCAGTTTTAATGGAATAAGTACAATAAAGACTTGCACACTTCCTACCTTCATGTGTATATTCCTTTACATCCGTGCTTGATGATGTTGTGTAGCTTATAATTGTATAATTTTTGTCTGAGAAATCTTTAATATCTCCCTTCAGATTTAAAATATATTGATCCCTTGGATTATTTTCAGCAAGCTCATCATCATAAAGGGCAAGCATTTTGTCAGCCATCTGCTCAAGCTGCTCATCCGTATATTTTTCATTATACAGGCACTTGGTAATATCACCATAATACCGGATTAGCTCTCTTGGTGTAGGAGGATAATCATTGTCAAGATTCCGTAAAAGCACATCTTGGACAGCCGAAACAGCTACTCCGTCATCATTCTCTCCCACATTTGAAACGTAAAAATAAAAACCTCCCACCAAAGCAACCAATATAATTGCGATAATTACTCCTTTCAATTTCCCCATATTATTCCTCCTTGTTTTTTCGAAGAAAAAATGCGACTGCCCTTGCAGGAGCAGAGGAATTTTCCTCCTTATATTTTATTTATTGCTCATCCTCAAACCTAAGCTCCTCACTCCAGCCATCCTTTGCAAGATAGGTTTTTGGAAAGATAGCCTGTACTTCTTTTTTATACTCCTCCGGATGTGTAAGGGACGGTGAATAGTGTGTAAGCCACAGTTTCGCAACATTTGCACGTTTTGCCATATCTGCCGCCTCATAAAACGTCATGTGTTTGTATTCCTTCGCTTTTTCCTTTTTATCAGGCTCTCCATACATACCCTCACATATAAATAAATCGGCATTTTTTGCGTTTTTCGTAATCCCTTCTGTCGGTCTGGAATCCGTGCAGTAGGTAAGCTTTAATCCTTTTCGCTGTTCTCCCATCACCATATCAGGTGTGTAGATTCTGCCGTCAAGCTCTATCACTTCTCCTTTTTGAAGCCTGTTCCAGTACTTTTTATCAAGACCGAGTTCCATTGCTTTATCAATCTGAAATTTTCCTTTCCGTTCAATTACGATATTATATCCGTAGCATAAAACGTTATGATTTACTCGAAATGCTTCTATATGAAAACCTTCAAAACAAAAGCACTGTTCCGGTTCGGTAATTTCCAAATAATTTATTTCAAACGGAAGCTCCGGCGCCACCACACGCAAGGCACTTACCACTCTTGTAAGTCCTTTGGGACCAATCATAAGCAGTGGCGTTGTTTTTTCCGCGTTTCCCATTGTGAGCAGCATTCCCGGAAGTCCTGAAATATGATCTGCATGATAATGCGTAAAACACATAATATCAATCGGTTTTGGACTCCATCCCTTTTCCTTCATTGCAATCTGAGTACCTTCTCCACAGTCAATCAGAATACTGCTGCCATTGTAGCGTGCCATAAGGGATGTCAGCCAGCGATATGGAAGGGGCATCATTCCGCCCGTTCCCAATAAACATATATCCAGTATTGTAATCACCTCTTCCACATTATTATCGCATCATCTTTTGGATTCTCATAAAAATTTGGTCTGATGCCTTCCGAACGAAACCCTGCATTTTCGTAAAGTCTGATTGCAGCTGTATTTTTACTGCGGACCTCAAGCGTAAATGCATGAATACCGCATTCATTTGTTCCATATGCCAACAGCTTTTGTAAAAGAGCCGTTGCGATTTTTTGTCCTCGGAAACGTTCATCGACTGCTACATTCGTAATATCGCCTTCACCTGCAATATCCGTAAGCATACACCCCCCGATAATTTCCTGGCAGTCCGTTTCTGCTACCAAATAAACGCGGTGCGGATTGATAAGCGTTTCTTCAAAATCCTTATATTTCCACGGTGCGGAAAAGCATGCAGCCTCCAGTGCCGTTACTTTCTCCAAATCGCGTCTTTGCATTTTGCGTATGTAATAATTTTGTTCCAAATTTCCCATCTGTCAGCCCTCTTCAGATTTTTGGTTTCTTTCACGTTCTGCCTGTGACAGTCTTAAATACTCTGGTACATGTTGTGCCGCATTTTGCATAATTCCCGCTTGATAAAGCTTTTCTCCCAGCGCCGCCACGCATGCAGCACGCTGCCTGCTACAACAGGAAGGCGCAAAATTATATGCAACCTTAGTCAGTTTGGCAATCGTTTCCTGATAGACGCAAACCCCATCTCCCAAAAAAACAACCTCTCTCCCGATTTCGTTAATTTGATCAATGATATCCGCAATATCGACAGCGCACTGTGGCTCTATTATTACAAACATATCGCTTTTAAATGTATAAAGTCCTGTATATACCTGATTTCTTCTTGCATCCATAAGCGGACAAATCAGTTTTTCATTACCATAAAGATTGTACGCAAGCGAATCAACCGTAGGTACCGGAATAATCGGAAGATTCAGCGCAAGCCCTAATCCTTTTGCCGTTGCCGCACCAATTCGAAGTCCCGTAAACGAACCCGGACCAGACGCAATTGCAATCGCATCTATTGAATTTAAGTCCAGCTCCGTCATACGCCTGACCTCGTCAAGCATGGGAAGGAGCGTCTGTGAATGCGTCTTTTTATGATTTAGGGTGTACTCCGCAACCGTAACATCATCTTCTACAACTGCTACTGACGCAACAAGTCCCGAGCTGTCCAATGCTAATATTTTCATTCCTTGATTTTCCTTAATTTTCTTATTACTTTTAACTTCTTATCGTTATTTTCCTATAATCAAACCCTTTTTGAAGATTTTTTTCAATAGTAATCGCTTTTGCATTCTGTGGTATCAGTTCCGATATCAGCTCTGCCCATTCTATCATGCAGATCCCATCTCCAAAAAAATAATCTTCATAACCGATTTCATCCATTTCCTCAATATCACTTATGCGATAGACATCAAAATGGTAAAACGGAAACCTGCCACTGTCATAAACCTGAATAATCGTGAAAGTAGGACTGTTTACATGTTCCCTAACATCAAGTCCTTTGGCTACCCCCTGCGTAAACACTGTTTTTCCGACACCTAAATCACCCTTTAATGTATAGATATCCCCCGGCTTTGCCAAAAGTCCCAGCTGCCTGCCAACTTCAAATGTTTCCTCGGGGCTTACCGTTTCTATGACCGTTTCCATATTCTTTGTTCCGACCCTTTCCTCAACAACGAATTTTTACCTTTTTCGGAGGCATATGTGTAGAAATCATCTGTATCAGCGACTCCTTTTTCTCTCCCAAATCTCTCTTTGGAAATATAGAGGCAGTTGTTCTTGAGGTATAGAGAATAATGCTTCTTGCTGTTGAAACTGCCTTTACACAAGACTCCCAGCCTTGTGTTTCCTCATTCTCTCCCTGCGAAACGCTGATTCCTTCCGCTGTCATTTTGTAATGAAGCGGCTCTTTGAATACGGGATTATTCAACGCCTGCTGCTTTGCCTTTAGAAAAAGCGAACAGGGCATATATGCAATCAATACCACGCCTGCAATCAGATAAATGAAATATTGAGTTGATATAAACGCCATGATTAAAAAAACACCCACCAGTGTTCCAAGCATACCGGAAAAGCCTGTGTATGTATGATACAACAAATAATCATAAAGATCCGATGAAGTGATCTTTACATCCAGTTCAAGTTCCATTGAAACGTCCGCCTTCCTCTTTTTTTGTCCCTTTTTACAGTATACCAAAACGTGCCAAAAGTGCAAGTCAATATTCAACGGACACAAGGCAAAGCCCCTTTGCAGGAACAAGCGGTCCTGACTGTTCCCTTGTTCCTTTATCTAAAAGCGTTTTTACAGAGTGCGCATCCCTCTCATGCAATCCGGCTTCTATCAGTGTCCCTGTCAGTATCCGCACCATGTGATACAGGAAACCGTCACCTTTGTAGGTGAGCACCAGCTCATTTTCCCTTTTCTCTATTGTTATGCTTTCAATTGTGCGCACCGTTGACTTTTTGCTTTTTTTCGTCGATGTGAACGCTTTAAAATCATGTTTCCCCACAAGAAGCGCCGCTGCCTGTTCCATTGCCTGAACATCCAGTTTCTCTTTTAGTTCGTACACATATCTCCGTTCAAAGACACACGGAAGCGGCGAATTCCATATGCGGTAAACATATGTTTTCTTTTTGGCATTCAGTCTGCCATGAAAACGCTCCGGCATCTCACAAATATCAAGCACTTTAATATCTTCTGGAAGATACCGGTTCATATAACACATAATTTCCTGCGGCGCCATTTCTGTTTCAATTTTAAAGCTTGCTGCCTGTCCAAGTGCATGAACCCCCGCATCTGTACGTCCCGAGCCATTTACCTGCACAAAGTCTGCCCCTGTCATTTTTTCAAGAATGGTTTCCAGCTTTCCCTGTATGGTGTTTTTTGTCGAGTCCTGCCGCTGCCAGCCCTGATAACGCGTTCCCTCATACTGGAGGATTACCTTAAAATTACGCATTTGTTTCCTCCTCATCAGATTGCTCCAAAATCTTCAAATCGTCCTCACCAAGCTTTCGGAACTGGTTGATCTGTGTCACAAGAATCCTCACACTTTGCTTTGGCGTATCAAAAAATCCTGCCTCATTCATATTCACTACAATAATCCCAATTGGCACGGCGACAAGCATTCCAATCACACCTGCTGCCTTATAACCTATAAACAGCAAAATAATTGTAGGAATCGGTGGCATTCCAATGGAATCTCCCATAATTTTAGGCTGAATAATCTGACGAAACAGCTGTCCCACACCCCATATAATGAGAAAACCAAACGCACGCACATATCCTCCACCAAGCGCAGTCACAATTGCCCACGGCACAAGTACCGCACCACTTCCAAAAAAAGGCAGGATATCTATAACCGCAATCAGCAGTGCAATCAGCAGCGCATAACGCACGTTTAATACGGTAAGTCCCAATAAGATTAAAATATACATCCAAATCTCAATGCGAAGCTGGGCTTTAAAATATCCGCCAACCGCCTGCTTCAGGCTCCCGTAAAACACATCATATTTTTGCGCAATCCCTTTGGGTACAATCTTTCCAAGCGCTTCATAAATCCATTCTCTGTCCGCAATAAAAAAATATGCAGACAGCATCGTCATAATCACGGAAATTGCCACATTTGCAATATTTCCAACCATTGTACCCATACCGCCAAAAGTATCAAAATCCAACTTAGAAGGCAGGTTTGTTATCGCCTCTCCGATTGAATTTCCAATGTTATTAAAAAAACCTGCAAGATTTGGCGCCACGCCTCCCACATATTGATTAAGCAAAGACACAAAGCTTTCAAGGTCATGTACCATAAGCTCCCACATATCAGGCAGTTCCTTGACGAATCCGTAAATCTGCCGGAACAGAATGGAAAATGTAGCATATCCGATTCCGCTCACTGCAGCAATTACCGCTACTATTACGACCACGGTTCCTGCCTTTCTTCGTATTTTGAGTTTCTTTTCCAAAAACACGACCAAAGGATTTGCAATACAGGATATCAGCCATCCAATCAGGAGTGGAAGAAAAAGCATAATCAGTTTCGGTATCAAAAAGATGCACAAAAGCAGAATCACCAACGAGAATGCAAGGTTTGTCAATGCTTTAATGATTGATTTCATGTCCTGATTCATAATGCTATTCTTCCTCCACTGTCTCTGACAGATTATCTTCTTTGGCTGATAAAAATTTATCAATCAAGGCATAAATCTCATCACGCCCTTGTTTGGATACTGCGGAAAAGGGAATGACTATCGTATTTTTATCTACTTCCAACCCCTGTTTTACCATTTTTATATGCTTTTGAAGCTGGCTTCTGTTAATCTTGTCCATTTTTGTGGCAATTATGACAGGATGATATCCATTAGAACAGATCCATTCATACATCTGTCTGTCGTTTGCAGATGGCTCATGCCGGATGTCAATCAAAAGAAATACTGCTTTGAGCTGCCTTGATTTTTTCAAATAACGTTCCACCATCTTGCCCCATTTTTCTTTTGCCTCAAGGCTTACCTTTGCATAACCATACCCCGGTAAATCCACAAAATACAGTTCCTGATTAATATTATAGAAATTGATTGTCTGCGTTTTTCCCGGCTGCGCACTTGTACGCGCCAGTGATTTTCGGTTCATCAACGCATTAATCAGCGAAGATTTTCCCACATTGCTCTTTCCGGCAAATGCAAGCTCCGGCATTTGATTTTCAGGTATTTTGCTTGTAACTCCGATGACCGTTTCAAGACTTACATTTTTTATTACCATTCGTTTTTCTCCTATTTACGACAAAGGCTTTTTCGATAACTTCGTCCATTGACTCTACAAGGCATAATTCCATGCCTGACCTGATTTCAGCAGCGATTTCCGCAACATCTTTTTCATTCTCTTTTGGCACAAGCACGGTTGTGATTCCTGCCATTTTTGCCGCCAAAAGTTTTTCCTTCAAGCCACCGATTGCAAGCACTCTTCCCCTTAATGTAATCTCTCCTGTCATTGCAAGCTTTGCTCTCACTGGCGTGTTTGTGACCGCGGAAAGAACTGCTGTTGCCATTGTGATTCCTGCGGAAGGTCCATCTTTGGGAACTGCCCCTTCAGGAATATGTATATGAAAATCATTCTCCTTAAAAAACTCCGGTTTGATATTATATTTTGGAGCAATGGAACGGATATAGCTAATCCCCGTCTTTGCAGACTCCTTCATCACATCGCCAAGCTTTCCGGTAAGCTCCACTTCGCCTTTTCCGGGCATTACGTTAACTTCTATCTGAAGAGTATCACCCCCGACGCTCGTCCACGCAAGTCCCCTTACAATGCCAACGTCATCTTTTTCATTTGCCATGTCCTCATGATATCTTGGCTTTCCCAAATATTTCTCAAGGCGTTTTGAATCAACCCTGACACATTTTTCCTTTGGCTTTTCACTTTTTAAGATTTCGAGCGCTGCCTTTCTGCATACGGTACCAAGTTTTCGTTCAAGATTTCGCACACCGGCTTCCCTTGTGTACTGCGCAATGATGCCGCGCATTGCATTGTCGCTGATTGTAAGCTGAATTTGCTTTAAGCCATTCCGCTCAAGCTGCTTTCTCCACAAATGCTCCTTTGCAATGTGAAACTTCTCATTTGCCGTGTAACTTGAAACCTCAATAATATCCATACGGTCAAGCAGCGGTCTTGGAATATTGCCTGCATCGTTTGCGGTCGCAATAAACAAAACTTTTGACAGGTCAATCGGCAGTTCCACATAATGGTCACGGAAATGACAGTTCTGCTCCGGATCGAGCACCTCAAGCAGTGCCGACTGGGTATCTCCCTTGTAATCACTGCTGACCTTGTCTATTTCATCAAGCAGCATCAGCGGATTGCACACGCCTGCCTGCTTTAAACCGGCAGCGATGCGTCCGGGCATTGCCCCCACGTAAGTCCTTCTATGTCCACGGATTTCCGCCTCATCGCGCACACCTCCAAGACAGATGCGCACATATTTTTTGCGGAGCGCTTCGGCAATTGATTTTGCAATTGATGTCTTTCCGGTTCCGGGCGGACCTACAAGGCATAAAATCGGCGTGTCGCCCTTATGCGTTAAGCTGCGGACCGCAAGGTATTCAATAATGCGTTCCTTCACCTTTTCCAAGCCATAATGGTCACGCTCCAAAATTTCTTCCGCGTGTGTGATGTCGTTGTTATCCCTTGATGCCTTATCCCACGGAAGCTCTAAAAGCGTTTCGATATATCCCCGCTCTACGGCACTCTCCGAGCTGGAATTGACGATTTTCTTAAAACGTGCGATTTCCTTTCGTATTTTCCCCTTAACTTCATCGTTTGCTTTGAGTTTATCAACCGCTTCCTCAAACTGCGCAGCCTCTGAACCCTTGTCATCCCCGCCTAACTCGTCCTGAATGTATTCAAGCTGTTCCCGCAGAATATAGTCCTTTTGGTTCTTGTCTATTTTTTCCTTCACTTTTACGGCAAGCTGCGTTCTGATTGCCGCTATCTGCGCCTCATTCATAATCAGGCTTACAAGTTCTTCACACTGACCACCCAAATCTTCGATTTCAAGGATTTCCTGTTTTTTCTCATAGGAAAACGGGGTATTGATCAACACTTGGTTAACCAAAAAACGCAGGGAATTTTCTTCCTCAAAATATTTGCCAAGGCTTTTTCCCACCTTCGGATAAAAGCGCACAAAAGTGGCAAATACTTCTTTTAGGGAACGCTTTAATGCCTCCTCCTGCACTTCGTCAACATCATTCTCATCCTCATTGATTTCTTCAATCACTGCCGTAAAATATCCGTCCTCATTGTCCTTCACTTCCACAAGCCTGGCTCTGGAGGCGCCCTCCACCATGATACGTTCTATATTGTTGGGAAGCTTTGTTACTTGCTTTATATTTGCAATTGTCCCAATATGATATAACGACTCAATCGTAGATTTTTCCTCGTTTTCATCTTTTTGTGCCACCAAAAAGATTGTCTGATTTTCATTCAGAGACCGCTCAACCGCCTTTTTCGACATATCCCTGCTCAAATCAAAATGTATGATCATATTGGGCACTACTGTAAGACCGCGCAATGCTACCATTGGTAATTCATATTGATCCATTTATAAACTTGCCTCTCTTATCCTAAGATATTCCTGAATGTTTTTATATTTTAACAAAAAGAGCAACCCTTGAGCGGATTGCCCTTTTATACAATGCAATTATCTCGCCTTTTTCTCCCGCTCCGTGTGCACTGCTTCACGATGTACTATTAAAGGCTGGCTTGTTCCTTCTACTGCCTCTTTTGTGATTACGCAGGCTTCTATCGTTTCGTCCGAAGGAATCTCATACATGACATCCATCATAATACTTTCCATAATCGAACGCAGACCTCTTGCTCCTGTCTTTCGCTCAAGCGCTTTTTCCGCAATTGCTTCAATCGCCTCCGGCTCAAAGCTGAGCTTTACGTTATCATACTCAAACAGCTTTTGATACTGTTTAATCAACGCACTCTTTGGCTCCTTCAAAATGCGCACAAGCGCCTCCTTGTCAAGTCCCTCAAGTGATACATTGATTGGCACACGTCCCACAAACTCCGGAATAAGACCATATTTGGTCAAATCCTGAGGCGTTACCTGTTTGAGGATAGCGCCGATATCCCTTGTTGTTTTATCGGCAATATCCTTGTTGAAACCGATTGATTTCCGGTCAAGCCTGTTTTCGACAATCTTGTCAAGTCCGTCAAAAGCACCTCCGCAGATAAACAGAATGTTTGTTGTATCAATCTGTATTAACTCCTGATGGGGATGCTTTCTGCCTCCCTGAGGCGGTACGCTTGCGACAGTCCCTTCCACAATTTTCAAAAGCGCCTGCTGCACGCCTTCTCCGGATACATCTCTTGTAATAGACACGTTTTCACTTTTTTTCGTAATTTTATCAATCTCATCAATATAGATCATGCCATATTGCGCACGCTCTATGTCATAATCAGCCGCCTGTATCAGCTTTAACAAAATATTCTCAACATCCTCGCCCACATATCCTGCTTCCGTAAGCGTTGTCGCGTCTGCAATGGCAAACGGTACGTTGATAATCTTTGCAAGTGTCTGCGCAAGATAGGTCTTGCCCGAACCTGTCGGACCAATCATGATGATATTGCTCTTTTGCAGCTCCACATCCAAATCCTTCTCCGCCGTAACGCGTTTGTAATGGTTATAAACTGCTACGGACAACACCTTCTTTGCGTCCTCTTGCCCGATTACATAGTCGTCAAGAAATTCTTTGATTTCTACAGGTTTTAGGAGATTTATGTCAAAGTCACCATCTATGGTTTCTTCGTCCTCATATTCCTCCTCAATAATATCAGCACAAATATCCACGCACTCGTCACAAATATAAACACCTGCCGGTCCTGCTATCAGCTTTCTGACCTGATCCTGTGTTTTGTTACAGAAAGAACATCTTACTCTTCCCTCAGTGCTTTTTCCTGCCATCCCTTTTTCTCCCTTTAAATTGCTTCAATTTATTGCTTCTATAATGATACGGTTACTCTTCCTTACTTTGGTCTTCCCGTTCCGCAATTACTCTGTCAATCAATCCATATTCCTTTGCTTCCTCTGCCGATTTCCAGTTATCACGCTCTGTATCGGCTGCAATCACATCATAAGGCTGACCACAGTTTTCCGCTAAAATAGAATTTAATTTCTGCTTTGTTCGTAAAATATGCTTTGCGGCAATTTCAATTTCCGTAGCCTGCCCCTGCGCTCCGCCAAGCGGCTGATGAATCATAATCTCAGCATTCGGAAGTGCAAGTCTTTTTCCCTTGGTGCCTCCTGCAAGCAGAAATGCACCCATACTTGCTGCCATGCCGATACATATTGTGGAAACGTCACACTTTATATATCGCATCGTATCATAAATTGCCATTCCGGCAGTAACGGAACCGCCAGGGCTGTTGATATACAGTTGAATATCCTTATCCGTATCTTCCGCTTCCAAAAACAGAAGCTGCGCTACGACAAGACTTGCCGTCACTTCATTGACTTCCTCGCCGAGGAAAATGATACGCTCCTTTAACAGTCTTGAATAAATATCGTAAGAACGCTCTCCGCGGCTTGTCTGTTCTATGACATATGGTACTAAACTCATGGTTTCTTACCTCCTAACCAATTATTTCTCAACAGCATGCTCTACTACAAAGTCCGCTGCCTTTCTAATGCAAATATCCTCTCTGACTGACTTTTTCTCATACGCCCCCATCATGTCATTAATCTCTTCAATGTCCATTTTGTAAGCGTCTGCCATCTTCTTGATTTCCTCATCGTACTCTTCATCGCTTGCTTCGATGTTTTCTGCTTTAGCAACTGCTTCAAGTACGAGTCTTGACTGGATTCTCTTTTCTGCCTGCGGCTTGAGCTGCTCTAAAAATGCTGCTCTTGTCAGTCCCGTAAACTGGAAATACTGGTCGAGTGAAAGCCCCTGCATCTGTATTCTCTGCGCAAAGTCCTCTGCCATCTGACGCTGCTGTGTTTCAATCATTGCCTCGGGAATGTCCATCTTTGCGTCAGCAATAATCGCGTCAACAACCTTATCTTCCTTTTCAAGCTTTGCTTCCTCTGCCTTCTTCTCCTCAAGGTTCTTTCTGACGTCCTCTTTGTACTCCGCAAGTGTCTCAAATTCGGAAACCTCGCTTGCAAACTCGTCATCCAAGTCCGGAAGCTGCTTTTCCTTAATTTCCTTTATGATACACTTAAACACTGCCGGCTTTCCTGCAAGTTCTGCCGCCTGATAGTCCTCAGGGAAGGTTACATTCACTTCTACTTCCTTGTCAACTTCCGCACCGATAAGCTGCTCCTCAAAGCCTGGAATAAAGGTGTTTGATCCGATTGTCAAAGGATAGTTCTCACCCTTTCCGCCCTCAAACGCTACGCCGTCAACAAAGCCCTCAAAATCAAGCGTTGTCATATCGCCGTCCTGCACTGCCCTGCCTTCAACCGAAACCGTTCTCGCGTTGCTGTCACGCTCTCTCTCAATTGCTGCATCTACTTCCTCATCCGTAACAGACGCGTCTGTCTTTTCAACCTCCACGCCCTTATATGTTCCAAGCGTCACTTCAGGCTTTAATGCAACTTCTGCCGTAAAGATAAACGGCTTTCCTGCCTCTGCCTGTTCAATATCAATTTTAGGCTGAGATACGATTTCCTCCGTACACTCATCAACTGCCTTCGCATAAGCGGGAGGAATGGCATAATTTGCGGCATCCTCAAAAAAGATTTCCTTTCCATACATCTGCTCAATCATTTTTCTAGGTGCTTTTCCCTTACGGAAACCGGGAATATTAATTTTATTTTTACTCTTTTGGTATGCTTTTTCGACTGCCGCCTCAAAATCCTCCGCCGACACCTCTATTGTAAGCTTCGCCATATTTCCTTCTAACTTTTCCACCTGTAAACTCATTTGTTCCATTTCCTCCTTGCGAATATTGACTATTCTCTTTCTAATCACTCGTGCAGTCAACGACGGCTACACAATCATTTCATAATTATATCATAGCAATTCTAAAAAAAAAAGGGTGAATTTATTAAATTAATAAAAATAATTCAAAAAAATCAGGCAGGTTTTATCAGATTTGATTTTCCTGCCTGATTTCTTATTCATCTTAACGATGTGACTGGTTTTTCAGTTTATGAGCTCTTATTTGATTGACTCCTCATAGCTCTTAACCATTCTTCTTACCATCTCGCCGCCGATAGAACCTGCTTCACGTGATGTTAAATCGCCGTTGTAGCCTTCCTTAAGGTTTACGCCAAGCTCTGATGCTACCTCTGTCTTGAAACGGTCCATTGCTGCCTTTGCTTCCGGAACCTCTACTCTGTTTGATCTGTTCTGTGATGACATATTCATACACCTCCATAAAATTCATTCATTAATATATCTATCTTCAAAGACAAGCTTTTGTCGCTTATCTTAATCCTATTATTTGCTTTGTTTTTTGTTTTATGAATGGTATATTTTTACTAAATTGGAATCCTTTCAAACAGAACAAAAAAATAAACATAAAACATCACAGATATACAATGCCTTTTCCAAGCTTATCTGCCGTTTCCTGATTAAGCAGGCTTGCCACGATTTCAAGCCCAAACGCAATCGCCGTTCCCATTCCACGGCTTGTAATCACATTATCTGCTTTTACTACTTTATCATATACAACCTCTGCTCCCGTAAGCTCTGCTTCCATTCCCGGATAAATACACGCCTTTTTACCGTTTAAAAGTCCCATATGTCCGAATATGCTCGGTGCCGCGCAAATTGCACCAATCAACTTTCCTGCTTCGTAAAATGCACGCACATTATTCGTTAACTTTTCGCACATCTCAAGGTTTTTGGTACCCGGCATTCCGCCCGGACATACCAAAATATCAAAACTGTCAAAGTTAATCTCATCAATTCCTGCATCCATGTCAACTGAAATGTTGTGACTGCCCGTCACGCTCTTTTCATTATTAACAGAAACGCACATTGCTTCGATGCCTGCACGCCGAAGCAGGTCAACCACTGTAAGTGCCTCAATCTCTTCATAACCTGTTGCAAAAAATACTGCTGCTTTCTTCATTATAATAATCATACTCCTTTCTCAATCTGCCATTCGTTTCCATTTGTTTATAGTTTAACATTCTTTTGCGCGTCTGCCAATCTGATTTTTATATTTTGTATATAGCTGCACATAATAGAAACATGAAAAATATAAATACTCACTATTTTGATTATTATGTACTGTTATTCTTCTGCCTGTCCTTTTTGGGTTGGATTTGGGAAGTTCTCCTTTATCTTTTTACAAGCGGCAGTTTTGTAAACCGTGGTGTATATTATGGTCCCTACCTTCCGGTTTACGGTATCGGAGGACTGATACTGATGATTTTCCTGCACGCAAAAAGAAGGCAGCCGGTTTTTGTCTTTATCGTTTCCGCCACAATCTGCACCATAATAGAATATGCTGCCGCCACATGGCTTGAATATAAATGGGATGTACGGTGGTGGGATTATAGCGGCGCTTTTTTTAACCTTGACGGAAAAATCTGCCTATTATGCAGCATTGGCTTTGGAATTGGCGGCGTACTGCTCATTTGCATTTTTCAACCTGTCTTTCTTAAATTTTATCACAAAGCAACTCGTGGTATACGCATTTTTATATGCATTACACTGATTATAATCTTTATCGCAGATGCAGCATATTCCATTATAAATCCAAATAATGGAACAAATATTACTTGTATTTTTGTTGCGGATATCATACCATAGTTATTATATAGAAACAACATGGAGGCTCTCTTGGATGGAAAATTTTGAAATCGAAAAAAAATATACAATAAAAAACCTACCCTGCGGACTTGAGAATTACCCCTGCATTATTATAGAACAAGCTTACTTAAATACCGCGCCTGTAGTTCGCGTACGAAGGTCAAATGACAAATACACCCTTACCTACAAGGGCAGCGGCTTAATGACACGAGAGGAATACAACCTTCCCTTGGATCAGGTGTCTTACCAGCATCTTAGCCAAAAAGCCGATGGGAATATTATTTCCAAGAAACGGTATGTACTTCCACTGGAAAATCCATATTTTCAGGATGGTTTCAAACCGGACAAGGATCTTTCCTTAAAAATTGAGCTTGATATTTTCGAACCACCCTTTGCTCCCCTGGTTATCGCGGAAATAGAATTTCCAAATGAGCAGGCGGCAAATGCGTTTGTACCGCCCGAATGGTTCGATGAAGACGTTACCTTTAATCCAAAATATCACAACTCAAATTTATCCAAACAAATGTTCTGATTCAGATAATTACCCTGGTTTTTTTGCTATAAAGCCTGCCTTAACAGATTTGCAAAATAAACCGCATACATTGCCAGCATCAAAACACCGCCGATACGGCTTAATTTTTGTTTTCTAAACACAAACAGCCATAATACAACCATCACGAGCACAGCAACGGTGCTGTCAAAAACAAACTCGGATTTGTATGCAATTGGAGTGATGACCGCACTTGAGCCAAGTACAAACAAAATATTGAACAGATTTGAGCCTACAATATTTCCGACCGCAATATCCGTTTCTTTCTTCTTTGCTGCAATACATGAAGTCACCAGCTCTGGAAGCGACGTTCCGAATGCGACAATTGTAAGTCCAATTAACCGTTCATCCATTCCAAATTCTGTCGCAATGTTTGATGCGGCATCAACTGTTACATTTGAGCCGGCAACAATCATCGCTCCACCTACAAGGATTAAAAGTAACAATTTCCACACCTTATCACTTTCACCTGCGGGTTCAAAATCCTCGTCTGACACCTGACTTTTTTGAGTAAGCCGTATCATATAAATGATATAGATAATGAGGAGTCCCCAAAATATCAGTCCGTCAATCCGCCCGATTGTTCCATCCAAAACACCAAATACCAGCAAAAGGACAGAAGCAAAAAATACATATGGAATATCAAACCGAATGGTTGTTTTTTTCACTGCAAGTGGATAAATGACAGAAGAAAGTCCCAATATCAGCAGCACATTCATAATATTGCTTCCCACAACATTACTGATTGCCAGTTCAACACTGCCCTTTAAAGCGGCACTGATACTCACTGCCGCTTCTGGTGCACTTGTTCCAAACGCCACGATTGTAAGTCCAATTACAAGATGCGGTATTCCAAACTTGTCCGCTACTTTAGAAGCACCATCAACAAACCAGTCAGCCCCTTTTATCAGCAGCCCAAATCCTACTGCAAGCAATACAAACTGCAAAATAATATTCATCTCGATTTCCATTTCCTTTCTTAATCTAAATCCCGCGTATCCGGTTTCAGCATTCCTAATTTAAAATGCTTTCTGCAGAGTGCAACATAACTGTCATTTGCCCCAAGAAACACCTGTTCGCCATCGCGTACTATTCCATTCTCATTAAACCGTGCATTTGCAGTTGCCTTCTTACCGCACCAACACACGGTTTTAATCTCTTGGATTGTATCCGCTATGGCAATCAGCCGCTCACTTCCCGGAAACAGATTATTTTGGAAATCAGTGCGCAAACCATAGCACACTACTGGTACATCCATAAAATCCACAATGTCAGACAAAAAATCAATCTGGTCCTTTGTCGCAAACTGAACCTCATCAACAATAATGCAATTGTACTGCTTAATTTCCTTTTCGGGCATATCCAGCAGCTCTGACAAAAAAATACACTCCATTTCCAAGCCGATTCTAGAACGGATAATGCGCACTCCATCTCTGATATCTGTCTCTGTTTTACAAATCAGCGCTTTTTGCCCTACCTCCTCATAATTAAAGTGTGTCATAAGCGCATTTGCAGTCTTTGAGCTGTTCATCGCACCATAGTAAAAATATAGCTTTGCCATTATAGTCCCCTTTTCTTAACAATATTTCATTATTTTTCCAAACCACCTTGAAATTATCGGTATGGTAGCCTATTCGTCTTTATGATATAGCATGATACACTCATCAATGATGCTTTCCACAATCTGCACTTCCGAGGCAGTCAGCTTTTCCAGTTTCTCTGACAATAACAGCCTATCCTTATCTATGATATCCCCTGTAAGAATATAATCTGTACTGACGCCCAGCACAGAAGCAATCTTCATCAGGTTTTCCGGCCGCATTGCCCGTTTCCCTGATTCAGCATATGAAACAAACTGTGTCGTAAGATCACTCTTTTCCGCAAGTGTTTCCTGAGTTAGTCCCAGCTTTTTCCGCCGTTCCATGATCCTTTTTCCTACCTCGTTTAAATACAGTTCCAAATCAAGCATATTTATATCTCTCCTTAATTGATTGTTAAATTATATCAACAGAATTGTGAAATCTCAATCACTGTTTGTTGATATAGTTCAACAAAATGTTATTATTCTGCCAAAGCTCCATTGCAGTATATGTTCGCACAACGCTTATAAGGTTTCCAAATTCTTGAGGATTGCTGGGTATCCTACTATGTCAAACATAGATGTTTTTGTTTTTATACTTTAATAGGATAAAAACAGATAACAGTACCCCCGACAGAAGGATGAAACGCACAACATCACTGCTATACTCGTATAACACAGAGCCCGCATTAACTGTAATATGGACAATGATACTCGGGAGAAGATTATGCTCTTTTTGGTATATCTTTCCAAGAACAATACCAAATATAAATGCATACAAACTTTGCACCCGATTCATATGTGCCACCCCAAATAGGAAGGATGATAGGAACAATGCAACTTTGGGGTTATATATGTTTTCAAGAACGTCAATTATTTTATACCTGAATATTATTTCCTCAACTATTGGTGCAAAAATCCCGGATACAAGAATCACCATTATAGGGTTCCCCGTGAGCACAACTGACATTAATCTGTCGTAATTCTTTGTTGGTATCATATTCACAACAACAGAAACCACAAAATTCAATACGATTCCTAAACAAATAAAATACAATGTACTGCCTGTACTTATTTTTCTGCAAATCTTCTCTTTTCTCTTTAATAAAAATGGCAGAATTATAATCATATCACTCATCAAAAGTGCCGGATAAAGCGCCTCATTTAGCAGTCCGATGTATTCTGTTGAAAGTATCCCACCTATACTGGCTGCATTATATACCCTATCAAGCCATTCATAATCTGTAAACGATTTGTAAGTAAACGCACCCACACAACTGATAATCTGCGCCATAAAAAAATAAACCAATAATCCTAAACTACGTATCATTTCTACCGCCTTTTCATACTAATTCCTGTTATTATGGTTACAATCAATATCCAATTCAAAAAATCCGCCTATATATTTATTTTTGGAAAAAAATCAGGGTTTAATCATTTCAGACCACAAGAGTTTTAAGATTCGACCATGAGATGTCAAATGCTTGATGACACAATCAGATATGGCATAAAATTATAAGTCCTTTAAAGCCATAGCTTTTAGGATTTAGTCCTAGTTGAGAGAATGTACCTTTTTCAGATACACAAAAGGGAAGCCAAAGCCTCCCTTACGATCATTATATATAGATTCTGAAATAAAATCTGCGGTAATTACCGTAGGAAATAATACCATATTTTCCCAAGCGGAGAAATACCCACATATAGCATCATGCAATCTAAACTCACGGTAATAAACGAACAAAAAACTTTAGCATCAACACCGAAACCAATCAATCACATCAATCAATCTATATCACAGGAGGGCTGCCTTATACCCCATTTGATAGACATGTAGAACGAATGGTATAATCTATCCAGCAGAGTCAGGAGGAAAGATT
>CAJTSD010000057.1 GCA_910578795.1 uncultured Lachnospiraceae bacterium | reverse complement strand
TACATATCAAAATGGAGCAAGTCGGAACGACGCTGGATTGCGAGAGTGATAAAGAATGGTTTTCAGATTGTATCGAAAGGCTTAAGTACGGATTGACATGAAATAGTGTAAAAATTTTCTCTACGCAGCGTAGAATCCGCTAAAATTCACCATATTCTACGCTTTGTGGGTGGAAACGAAAAAAGAAAGGGAGGATAATCAGTTCAGAAAGGAGGCGTCAAATGAATCAGGTATGCATTGGAAAATTTATTGCGGAAGAACGAAAGCGAAAAGGGTATACACAAAGGCAACTTTCTGAAAAATTAGGAATCAGTGACAAAACCATTTCAAAATGGGAGCGTGGAAACGGGTTCCCGGAGGTATCCTTGCTGCTGCCATTGTGCAGGGAGCTTGACATTACCGTAAATGAGCTTTTGGTTGGGGAACGGGTTTCAGAGGAAGATTATCGAAAAAAAGCGGAGGAAACGATGGTGAATTTAGTAAAAGAAGCACAGGAAAGTAAGAAGAAAATAATTTTGTCGGCAATGGTTGCGGCGCTTACAATTATCGCTGCAATCCCGTTGTTTGTGGTTTCGGGTGCGATTCAGATGGAGGATTGGGTTCGTGCCTTGCTGATTGGGACTGGCATTGTGGTCATTGTTTTGGGGATTGCAATTGCCTGCGTGCTTGACAGGGAGGCGGGCGCGTTTGAATGTCCGGAATGCAAAACGCGTTTTGTTCCCGAAATGGCGGAATATCTTATGGGACCGCATACCATTATGAAACGCAAACTAAAATGCCCGCATTGCGGAGCGCACCGATACTGTAAAAAGGTATTGACAAGATAACAAGAGGAGCACATTGGATATGAATGAGTATCGGGAGCATATAGCGCACGCGAAAAAGGGTGAGTTTATCATGATTGTATAGTGCCTGTATGATGGGAACAGGGATTTTGGTATGGAGGGCGGATATGAAACATATTTTAGAGGTGGACAACCTGAATGTTTATTATAAAAACAAAGGCAGAAAAGACGGCGGATTGCAGCATGTCCTGCATGACGTGAGCTTTTGCATGAACAGGGGCGAAATTTTAGGGCTTGTCGGCGAGAGCGGCTGCGGAAAGACGACCCTTGCAAAGGCGATTCTTGGCATGCAGAAACGCTTTGACGGCAGTATCCGGCTTGACTGCGCCAATCCGCAAATGGTATTTCAGGACCCCTACGGCTCGCTCAATCCCGCAAAAAAAATCGGCTGGATTTTGGAGGAGCCGCTGCGCATGAAAAAGGGCGATAAAAAGCTGACACAGGAACAGCGCGTTTCGCGTGTGGACGAAATGCTTGAGAAGGTCGGACTGGATTGCAAGGTGAAGGAGCATTACCCGTCGGAGCTTTCGGGCGGTCAGCGGCAGCGTATCGCGATTGCGGCGGCACTGCTGTGCGATACAACCTTTTTAATTGCCGATGAGCCTGTTTCCGCGCTTGACGTGACGATTCAGTCGCAGATTATCCGGCTTTTATTAAAGCTGCAGCGGGAGCTTGGCATCTCGATTTTGTTTATCTCACACGATTTGCGCGTGGTGTATCAGATGTGCGACAGGGTGATGATTATGCAAAAGGGCGTGATTTTGGAACAGGGCGCGGTGGACGCGGTTTACCAAAACCCGCAAAGCGATTACACAAGGCTTTTGCTTGAGGCAGCAAATATCAGTGCGTAAAAAATTTTACCCGTAAATTTATATTTTTGTAACCAAAGCCCTTTGTCCATTGTATTATGGATGAAGGGCTTTTCAATACAACAAGATTAAAGGAGCGCTCATGAGACAGACACTACAGGAACTGGTGGAGCGGTATCAGAACAATCTCTTTGCGGTGGCGTTTAATGTGTGCAAAAATGCGCAGGACGCGGAAGATGTCGTTCAGGATACGTTCCTTCGGTACTACACAATGAAAAAAGAATTTGACAACGAGCAGCACATACGCGCGTGGCTGATACGGGTGGCGGTCAATAAAGCGAAAAACTGTAACCGTACATTTTGGAGAAGAAACAAATGTTCTTTTGAGGAATACATGGAAACGCTGACGTTTGAAACGCCGCAATCCGAGAGTCTGTTTGAAACGGTTATGCAGCTCCCCGAAAAATATCGGATTGTAATGCATCTGTTTTATTACGAGGATTACGCTGTGCGTGAAATCGCAAACATATTAAAGCTTAGCGAAAGCAACGTCAAGGCGCGGCTGTCGCGCGGACGCAGTATGCTCAGGAATGTATTAAAGGAGGAATGGGATGATGACAAATAGGGAACGGTACAAGCAGGCATTTTCAGCACTTCAGACCTCCGGAAAAATATCTTTGGAGGTAGAGGACATGGCAAAATTGCAGAAAAAACACAAAAAAAATATCGCAGCGGCGGCAGCAGTCGCGTGCGCAGCCTTTATCGGCGTTTCGGGAACCGTTTACGCGGCGGATATCGGCGGCATTCAGGAGAAGGTCTCTATATGGATGTACGGTAAAGAAGCGGAAGTGGTGATTACGGGAAAGGGTGATGGCACCTATACGCTCCATTATGAGGGTGATGATAATCAGGTAATTGGCGGCGTTGCCATTGGCAAGGATGAAAACGGCGATACAACTGAGCAGATGCTGTCACCGTACGATATTGTCGTTACCATAAATCAGTCCGCCGATATTGCGGAAGATGCAAATGGGCATGTTTGGATTTATTATTATGACCAAAAGGCAGATATTACGGATTTGTTTGACGAAGAAGGGGCTTGCAAAGTGCAATTGACACATGAGGGACAGACAGTCTATTTGGAAATCGAACGGGATAAAGATGGCGCTTTTGCGCATTCGCAGTCGAATGATTTACCCGAGGACAGCGAGGACTATATTCCTGTTGTGACAGAGCGCGTGGGAGAGGAGGAAAACGGTTTTTACCCGCATTCAGCAGCAGACAGTCAGCCAGAGGCGGAAAGAGCAAAAAGTGCGGATATTCCGGCTGCGGAATAACAATTGCTATAGATTCAGCCGATACTGTGGGAAAACCGCAGTATCGGTTTTCCATATCATTTTCTGCCCGATTTCAAATTGCGGATTGACAAGCAGGACAAAATCCGATACAATGACAGCAAGTACTTGCATTAAGAAATGGATTCGTGATACACGAAACTGCTTCAAAAGAACAGTTATGGCATGGAGGTAAAAATGGACGACACAAGTCAGAAAATCATTGACGCAACAATGGCGCTGATACGGGATAAGGGATATGTCGCCACGACGACAAAGGATATTGCGCATTTGGCGGGGGTCAATGAATGCACGCTGTTTCGCAAATTCGAGAATAAAAAGGACATCGTGTTACAGGGCGTGGCGCAGGAGAAGTGGCGGGCGAACGTGACGCCTGAAATTTTTGCGAATGTACAGTGGGAGCTGGCGCCGGATTTGGAATTGTTTATGAATGCGTATATGGACCGGATTACGCCGGATTTTGTTAATCTGTCCATCGGTCTGCGGGCACCGCAGCTTTACGAGGAAACGGCGCCCCTGATTATGAAAGTCCCGCAGGCATTTGTGTCTTCGCTGACGGAATATTTCAAAAAAATGGAGGCGTTGGGAAAAATCGGTCACATGGATTTTGAAACACTGGCGATGACGATTTTTTCTTCTACTTTTGGCTATACGTTTTTAACCGCTTCCTTTGGACAAAATCTTGTGCATACGGACAGGGCGTCCTTTATCCAAAACAGCGTAAAAATGTTTGCCGACGGTATTTTGAAGGCATAGGGAAGAGGACTTCCCTATTTTAATACTATTAATGCAAGCAAGCACATGCATACAAACAGCAACCTTGCTGATTGAGATAACACAGAAATCAAAAAGGCAGTATTAAATTTGAGCCGCCTATGCGGCAGGGAGGATTGATATGAAGATAACAGGAGCGGAATTATTTGTAAAAGCGTTGAAAAAAGAAAAGGTAGACACGTTGTTTGCGTATCCGGGCGGTCAGGCGATTGATTTGTTTGATGCGCTCTACGGCGAGGAGGACATCAACGTGATCCTGCCGAGGCATGAGCAGGGCTTGGTTCATGCCGCCGACGGGTATGCGCGTTCCACGGGGAAGGTCGGCGTGTGCCTTGTCACGAGCGGTCCGGGCGCAACGAATCTGGTAACGGGCATTGCGACCGCAAACTATGACAGCGTTCCGCTTGTCTGCTTTACAGGGCAGGTGCCGACAAACTTAATTGGAAAGGACGCGTTTCAGGAGGTAAATATCGCGGAAATTACGAAAACTGTCAGCAAGTATGCCGTGACCGTCCGCAAAAGGGAGGACTTGGCGGGCGCGATTCGGAATGCGTTTCTTGCGGCAAAATCAGGAAAACCGGGCGTTGCGGTCGTTGATTTGCCAAAGGACATACAACAGGAATACGGAAGTGACGTTTACCCCGAAATCACAGATGACGGCAGAGGCGACCCGGATATTTTTGCGGATAACGGACAGATAAAACAGGCAATGAATTTGCTGTGCAATGCACAAAGACCTGTATTTTTGGTGGGGGGAGGTGTGTTTATCAGCCGTGCGCAGCGGGCGATGCAGCTGCTTGCAGAGCGGACTGGCGTACCGGTTGTCACAACCATTATGGGGAAAGGCGCCCTCCCTGCGGCGCATGATTTGTATGTGGGAAATATCGGCATACACGGCAGCTATGCCGCGAACATGACAGTCAGTAAATGTGACGTGCTATTTGCAGTCGGCACACGGTTTAATGACCGTATCACTGGAAGAACGCAGCAGTTTGCGCCTGGCGCAAAGCTTGTTCATATTGATATTGAGCCCTCAAATATATCTAAAAATATTGCGGCGGACTTTGCTGTTGTGGCAGATGCGAAGGCGGCAATCCGTGCGTGTTTGGAGTTTGCACAGCCTTTGGCAGTCGGGGAGTGGGTACATCAAATTCAGGAATGGAAGCGGACGTACCCGATTGTCATGAAAGGAGACAAAATGACACCGCAAAAGATTATGCAGGGGATTAATCAGGTTTTTGACAAGGCAGTCATTGCGACAGATGTCGGGCAGAACCAGTTGTGGGCGACACAGTTTCTGGATTTGCATGAGAAGAAAAAGCTGCTGACCTCAGGCGGCTTGGGAACTATGGGGTACGGTATTCCTGCGGGGATTGGCGCAAAAATTGGCAATCCCGAAACAAATGTCGTGGTGGTTACGGGAGACGGCGGAATGCAGATGAATATTCAGGAGCTGGCGACTGCCGTTGTATATGAGCTGCCGATCGTAATCTGTATTTTGAACAACGGCTATTTGGGGAATGTCAGGCAGTGGCAGGAGCTGTTTTTTGACAGGCGTTACCAAAGCACCTGTATGCGTTACCGAAAAAGCTGCTTTGCGAAGTGCAATACGCCGGGGCAAAGCTGTCCGCCGTATACGCCCGACTTTGTAAAGCTGGCAGAGAGCTATGGCGCAAAGGGCATTCGGGTGTCGGACGAGAGTGGGATTTTGGCGGCGCTGAAAATGGCAAAGCATACGAAAACCGTCCCGACGGTCATTGAGTTTCTGATTGACAGGGAAGCCAATGTGATGCCGATTGTGCCGGCGGGGAATGCGCTGTGTGATATGATGCTGGAGCAAGAGCAGTTCATGGATTGATGCGTCGGTGAGGGGTGAGCCTGTATGTCCCCTTTCCCAGTTTTTGAACAAGTCCGGTGGCTTCGCATTGGTTTAAAATCCTTTGTAGCTGCCTTGCGCTGCAATGCAGGTGAAAAGCAGCCTGCTCGATTCCTTTTAAGGTGTTGTCAGCGCATTTATACTGCATATAGGATATTACCCGTTCCGTAAGGGAGGAAGGGGCGGTGTCAATGGTGGTCATCGCTGCAATTTTTGATGACAGACTGCTGCAGATAAGCTCCAAAAATTTGCAGTTGGAGAGCAGTTGTTCCCGGTATGCTTCAATCGAAAAGGAAATACAGGTTACGTTTTCGGCGGCTTGGGCAAATGGGCGGCAGCAGTGTAATTGCCAGGTTATTGGGAGAGGGAAAGAACAAAGAGGCAGGCACGGCAATGAATTTTTGCGTATACGCAATGGCAGCTTCGGGTGTTGTAACGCTTGCTTTGGAACTGGCGTTTTTGCAGGTGTGCTTGCGACATCTTTGGGCTTTGCATGTGCGGAGGTTTATTATATTGCCTGCATGATTCGGGAAGAGCGCAAAGGAAACCAGTTGGTGTCATTGATGCCGAACCGGTTTTCGTTCAGTGCGGCGACAATTGGGAAGATTGTCAGTATCGGCGTTTCGGGCGCGCTTATAAAATCCGAAAGAAATTAACAGATAAGCTCTTCTGCGTCAATCACCCTGATACCGGCATCTTTGAGCAGTTTAGCAAAAACGCCCTGTCCCGAAATCAGCGTTTTGGTGAAGCTTCCGTCGTATATTTGATTGACGCCGCAGCTTGGACTTCTTGACTGTAATATTGCCAAATCAACCTGCGCGTCCAACGCCTGCTTTAGCGCAAGGGCGGCTCCTTTTCGAAATTCTGCGTCAACGCTTATGTGCTCTGCCGTCATAACCGTCCCGTCTACAAGCTCCGCCGATTTTCTCGGTACGCTCAGCCCGCCTAAAACTTCAGGACAGACTGCGGTGACCTCGTGTCCTTCGATAAAACCGGCGACGGCTTTGCTGTAATTATTGTCGCCGTTGTATTTGCAGTTTTCCCCTAAAAGACAGGCGCTTACCAATATTT
Source organism: uncultured Lachnospiraceae bacterium (assembly GCA_910578795.1). Classification (GTDB taxonomy): domain Bacteria; phylum Bacillota; class Clostridia; order Lachnospirales; family Lachnospiraceae; genus COE1. Next base: position 12,908 of record CAJTSD010000057.1, on the reverse strand, counting down.
TCATTCGTTATCATTCCTTTCGTTTTGTCCAAGGTATAAACGTGCTGCGTCAATGCTTTGCGGGTTCATTTTCATAAATCTGTTTGGGCATACAAATTGCTAAAATATACCTCTCCTTGCTTTGATATTATACGCAATATTTTGGCATTCGGCAATAAAAACATGAGGCGGGAGGTGAGTGTAAGTTTTAGCGTACCTTTTGCCGCAGATGTTTCAAAAATACTGCCCTAACCGCCAATACCCTTTTATGGTTAGGAAGTGTACGAATATCTTGTGTTTTCGAAAGCCGTTTCGTATAATACAATTAAACCGAAGCAGATAGACAGACCGTTTTGACTATAACCATTCCAAACAAACAGGAGGCGATAAGCATGACAAAATCATTTTGCGCAGACGACGTGCCGGTCTTAGAAACAACCGGCGGAAAACTGAAAGGATATTTTTACAACGGGACATACATTTTCAAGGGAATTCCCTATGCGTATGCTAACCGGTTTCAAATGCCCCAAAAGGTACACTGGGACGGAATAAAGGAGGCATTTTCCTATGGGTTTGTATGCCCCCTTATGACGCAGGACACCCCGAATGCGGAGCTGTTGGTGCCCCACCGGTACTGGCCGCAGGACGAACACTGCCAAAACCTGAATATTTGGACAAAAAGCTTGGACAGCGGACAAAAAATGCCGGTTGTCGTATGGCTGCATGGGGGCGGATATTTTGCCGGTTCTTCGATTGAACAGGCTGCTTATGACGGATTTCATTTGTGTATGGACGGGGACGTTGTGGTCGTGTCCCTCAATCACAGACTCAATATTTTAGGATATTTGGACCTTTCTCCGTTTGGGGAGAAATATCAAAATTCCGGCAACGCAGGGCATGCGGATATGGTTGCGGCGCTGCAATGGATTCATGAGAATATTGCACTGTTTGGCGGCGACGCGGAGAATGTAACGATTTTCGGGCAGTCGGGCGGCGGGGCGAAGGTCGCCGATTTGCTGCAGATTGCGGACGCGGACGGACTGTTCCATAAAGGGCTGATTATGAGCGGTGTTGCCGACGCGTCGCTTCTGCCGCCATGCACGGGAGACGGACGCCGGATTGTCACAGGGATTTTGGAGGAACTGGGGATTGCCCAAAAGGAAGTGGAGAAGCTGGAGCATGTTCCGTATTACGAGCTTGTAAAGGCATATACAAAGGTAAGCCCTGCAATCGAGGCGCAGGGCGGGTATATCGGAGGCGCCCCGCTTGTGAATGATTACTACAGGGGGAATCCGTTGAAATACGGATTTCGCAAGCGTGCGTTTCAGGTTCCGCTTATGATGGGAAGCGTGTTCAGCGAGTTTGCGTTTGGTCACACGGCATACGACAAAAATGAGCTGACACGGGAGCAGATGAAGGAATATATCAGCGTTGTATATCAAGAACATACCGATGAAATGATAGCGCTGTTTCAGGAAGCTTTTCCTGATAAAAAGGCGACGGATTTGCTGCTGCTTGACCGCGCATTGCGCCAGCCCACAAAACGGCTTGCAAAATTACATGCGCAAGGAGGAAACAGCGGCACCTATTTGTATGAGTTCACGCTGGAATTTCCGATATACCATGAAAAAATAGCATGGCACTGTTCGGATATTCCCTTTTTATTCCACAATACGCATTTGGTAGAAGTATGCCAGATTCCAAATGTGAGCGAAAAGCTGGACAGGCAGATTTCGGAGGCATTTTTATCGTTTGCCAAAACCGGTAAACCGCAAAGTGGTGAGCTTCCTGATTGGAAACCGGTAACGCCCGACGAGGAGCCGACCATGATTTTTGACAGGACGTGTGAGTTGCGCTGTCAGTTTGACGACAAGCTCTATGAAAAAATAGACAGCATTCTTCCTCCGTTTGACATGGCGCAGCTGACACAGGAGCAGGATATTCAGCATTAAGGCTTGATGGATATTGGAATCAAAAACCATGCGGCAGCCGCAGTTACAATGGCTGCTGCGTTTTGTGTTCCCCGATGATTTTTTCCGCCCAAATCATATGATACCAGCGTCCGAATTTGTATCCACAATTGTGAAACGTGCCAACCGTTTCAAATCCCAAATGCGTATGAAACTGTGCGCTGTTTTTATCCAAATATTCATCTTCCACATCGGGATAACCGATACAGGCATATAAATTCAAAAAACCAAGCTGGCGCAGCCGTTCTTCCAGTGCCTCATACAGTTTCCGCCCAAATCCGCGCTTTTTGGCGGCATGGTCAAGATAAATCGTCAACTCACATGAGTAATCATAAGCGGCGCGTCCCACAAAAGCGCCCGCATAAGCGTACCCTTGAATAACGCCGTCCTGTTCAATCACAAGATACGGGTATTTTTTCATGATCTGCTTCATACGGTTTTCAAACTCCTGCAGCGTGGGGGTTTCATATTCAAACGAAATCGCCGTATGCTCCACATAGTACGCATATATTTCCAAAATCCGCGCCGCGTCCGCAGGCACGGCGTCCCTGACAGTAACAGTATCCATAAAAGGTTCCTCCTTAGTAATGGTTCTTTCGTTTTATTATAATATAGAAATATTAATATAGAAATAACAAAATTCCGATTCTTTTTTATCAAGGTTAAAAAACGTAATTCAAAAGCTGTAATTGCGCAGCAATTATGATAAAATATTTATACATGAACAAAAGGAAAAATCAGGGAGGTTCCTGTTATGATGAAAAATCCGGAGCAGACAATCGGCAAAATGGCGGACAAATCCAGTACCGTATTCCTTAGTTATATTGACGGGGAAGGGTTTCCCGTTACAAAAGCAATGCTCAGACAAAGAGAGCGGCAAGGAATCCGCACATTTTGGTTTAGCACCAATACCTCGTCAAACAAGGTGAAATTTTTGCGGGAAAATCCGAAAGCGAGTATTTATTTCGTCGATAAGCGTTTCTTTCGGGGAGTCAGTCTGATTGGGAGTGTGGAAATTTTAGAAACAAAGGAAGCCAAAGAGCGGATATGGGAAAAAGGGGACACCCTGTATTACAAAGGCGGCGTAACCGACCCTGATTATTGTGTCCTTAAATTTACCGCAGTCAAGGGGCGATATTACAGTAATTTTCATTCGGAGGATTTTGACATTCCTGATTGTGATAAATGAAAACAGAAGCACATGTTCTGAAACCGTTTCACGCATTAACAGTTGAAATATCGGGAAGTATGAGATAGAATAGAAACTGTGCTTTGCAAAACAGGAAAGGGGCAGGAGTATTCATGCTGAAGGGATTTTATCCGAACGAACTGATTCATTCCACATATGAAATCGACTTTGAAGCTTTTTATCGGAAAGGCTACCGCGGAATTATTTTTGATATTGACAATACGCTTGTGCCGCACGGAATGCCTGCCGATGAGCGTGCGGTTGCCCTGTTTGGGCGGCTTAGACAAATCGGTTATCAGGTTATCATGATTTCCAACAACAAGGAGCCGCGTGTCAAGATGTTTTGCGACGCGGTGGACGCGCCCTATATTTTTAAGGCGGGAAAGCCCAATCCGAAAAATTATAAAAAAGCCTGCGCACAAATGGGAACGGACGAAACTGACACACTGTTTGTCGGTGACCAGATTTTCACGGACGTGTGGGGGGCAAACAAGGCGGGGCTCTATTCCGTCCTCGTAAAACCAATCCACCCGAAGGAAGAAATTCAAATTGTATTGAAACGGTATTTGGAGAAGATTGTGTTATTTTTTTATCAAAGAGCACAAAAGCAAAGGAAAATGGAGAAATAGTATGATTGAAATTAACGGAAAAACACGCACCTGTGGTTTAATCGGAAACCCTGTAGAGCACACCATGTCGCCGACGGTGCATAATATGCTGGCGCAGCTTATGGGGATTAACATGGCGTATGTCCCCTTTCATGTAAAAGACGGTCAGCTTGCGGCGGCGATAAAGGGTGCGTACGGGCTGAATATTCTTGGTATGAATGTGACCGTTCCATATAAAAGTGATGTCATTGCGCAGCTTGCCGAGATTGATGCGCTTGCCGAAAAAATCGGGGCAGTGAACACGCTAGTAAGGGTAGAAGGCGGCTATAAGGGTTATAATACGGATATGACGGGACTTTTGCGCGCGATGAAGAGTGACGGTGTCGGCATTGCGGGCGAGGAGGTCATTATTTTGGGCGCAGGCGGCGTCGGGCGCGCGATTGCGTTTTTGTGTGCCGCAAACGGAGCGGACAAGGTACATTTGCTTAACCGCAGCGTTGAAAAAGCCGTAAATGTGGCATCGGAGGTCAACCAGGCGCTTGGCACAAAGTGTGTGGAGGCAATGGCGCTTGCCGATTATCAGACACTTTTAGGAGGCGCGGAAAACAGATATGTCGTGCTGCAGTGTACCAGTGTTGGGCTTTTCCCAAACGTGGACGATGTAGTGATTGCGGACGGGGACTTTTATCATTATGTAAAATTCGGCTATGATTTGATTTATTCTCCATGGAAAACGAAATTTATGGAGTATGTGGAGGATAATGGCGGTTTGGCGTTTAACGGGATGAAAATGCTCCTATATCAGGCGATAGACGCGTTTGAACTGTGGAACGGCTGTAAGGTGTCCAATGAGCACGCGCGGCAGATTTACCAAAAACTGCGGGAAACACCGGGCTTAAAGGCATAAGGCTTTTTTATTTTCCTTTTCAAAATTTTGTACTTATTTGGAAATGACTTACAAAGAACCATTGTAAATGGCTGATAAAGATTTTATAATTACATATACATTTCGTAATTTGAGGAGGAAAACCATGATAGAGTTGAATGTGTTTAAAAGGCTAATGGAGGAAAATGATGACCGCCTGCCTCTTTTGACACTTGATGAGTTTTTTGAGGGAAATACGGCGGAGGATTCCATTGCGCCAAATGACTGTGACTTTGGACGTCCTTCTATTGCCGAGATATGGGAACTGATGCGGGGACTTGAGAAAAGACAGGATGTCGCATGGATTCGTATTGAATTGCACAATGACACGGAAATTGCGGAGTATGAGGGGAAAGAGGTATTGGTTCTTGCGGGAGAATCACTCATAGTGTGCACCTCTCTTTCAGCGCCGGAATTGGAAACACTTGCACGATGTGAGTGGCTGTGTTCGGGAGGAGCAGAGGAATGGGAGGAATCCGTAATGGAGTCTTTATTTTCCTGCAGACCGCCTGTTCCTAATGGCTTTCATTGTTTTGCCATTGTGTGGGACTGATAATTTTATGATAAAAATTCCGGTTTGGTGTTTTACGACAATAACACAAAGCCGGACGTAACCATTGTGCATAGCAACGGTACGGAAACGGATACGATTGCTTTGTCAGGCAATAAAGGTAATTTCATGCACGAAGAAAATTTACATAAGGAAACAGGACAAGGGGACAGGAAAGAATGGGCAACATTATTTTAATCGGTTACATGGGCTGCGGCAAGACGACAGTCGGAAACTGCATTGCGGATTTGGTAAAAACCTACACTTTTGCGGATACGGATGCACTGATTGTCGCACGGCAGGGCAGAAGCATCAGCGAGATTTTTGAAACGGATGGAGAACAGGAGTTCCGTATGATGGAGACGGCGTTGTTGGAAGAACTGCTCGCGGAGAAAAGCGATAAACAGATCCTTGCGACAGGCGGCGGAATGCCTCTGCGGGAAGAAAACAAACGTTTGCTTCGCCGGCTTGGAACGGTATTTTACATGCGCGTAACACCCGAAACGGTTTATCATCGTGTTCAAAACGATACGACACGTCCGCTTTTGCAGTGTGACAATCCAATGGAGCGCATTCGGGAAATGATTCGGACAAGAGGTCCTGTATACGAGGCAGCGGCAGATGCGGTTTTAGACGTGGACAGCCTTACGCCGCGCGGGGCAGCAGATAAAATTTTGGAAATTACAGACAGGATAGGAGCAAACAAATGAAATTATTGGTGATAAACGGACCGAACTTAAATTTTTTGGGGATTCGGGAAAAAGGAATTTACGGCACGCAGGATTACGATTATCTGATGAATATGATACAGGAAAAGGCAAAAAAAGAGGACTGCGAGATTGTCTGCTTTCAGTCAAACCATGAGGGCGCGATTATCGACCGGATACAGGAGGCATATTTTGACGGGACAGACGGCATTGTCATTAACCCAGGCGCTTACACGCATTACTCCTATGCCATTCGGGACGCGCTTGCAAGCATTACGGTGCCGAAAGTTGAAATTCATATTTCAGACATTACAAAGCGCGAGGAATTCCGGAAAATTTCCGTGACAAGACCTGCCTGCGACCATCAGATTTACGGCAAAGGGCTTGAAGGGTACATCATGGCAATTGATTTTGTCCTGCAAAAAAATCGTGAAATGTAAAAATTAATAGTTGAAATCTATAGGAAATTGTTATAAAATAGTTTAGGATTGTAAACGTTACAAGTGAATAAAGCGAACTGTTCTATGCGAAAACGTTGATTTTGCCTGTACTATAAGGGCATGGAACGGTTACGGTATTAGGAGGAAGATTTATGGTATCAGCAGGAGATTTCAGAAACGGCATTACGATAGAGTACGAAGGTAACATTTATCAGATTATCGAATTCCAGCATGTAAAGCCAGGCAAGGGAGCTGCTTTCGTAAGAACAAAGCTGAAGAATATCATCAGTGGAGGCGTTGTCGAGAAAACATTCCGCCCGACGGAGAAATGTCCGCAGGCGCGTATCGACAGAAGAGAAATGCAGTATCTTTACGCAGACGGCGATATTTATAATTTTATGGATACGGAGAACTATGAGCAGATTGGTTTAAGTGCGGACAAGGTTGGCGACGCGCTCAAGTTTGTGAAGGAAAATGAGATGGTAAAGGTCTGCTCGCACAACGGCAATGTTTTTGCCATTGAGCCGCCTTTGTTTGTAGAGCTTGCGATTACGGACACAGAGCCTGGATTTAAGGGTGACACGGCGACCGGTGCGACAAAGCCTGCGGTTGTTGAAACAGGCGCTACGGTATATGTTCCTTTGTTCGTAGATGTAAATGACGTGATTAAGATTGATACGAGAACAGGCGAGTATCTTTCAAGAGCATAAAGCGGTTTTATATCGGGTTTTGGAATAATTGAATGCATAAAGACAATGAAACGAAGAGTGATAGTGCGCTATCCATTCTTTTCATTGTCTTTTTTTATGCACACAAGCACCCAAAGCAGACCCAATTTTACAAATTTATTCCCGCGAGCAACGAGTCAAGTGGCTGCTTGCAGACATTTGACGACTGCCGCGAGGGTCAAATACCCCGCAGCTTGCTGCGAGGTATTTGACTGAAAAACAAAACAGGAGGAGTATTATTATGGAATTTACAAATTTTAAGACCTTGGTGAAGGAAGAAGTGGAGAGAAGGGCAGGAAAGACGTATCGTGTACGGTTAAATGATGTAATGAAAAATAACGGCGTTATCTTGAGCGGACTGACGGTGATGCAGGACGACAGCAATATATCTCCGACAATTTATTTAAACAATTATTATGAGGCATACGAAAGCGGGCAGGCGACGCTTGGAATGGTGATTAATGATGTGATGGACGTGTATAATAAAAATAAGGTAAACAGAAAACTGGACATGCGGTATTTTTTGAATTATGAGAGTGTCAAGGGAAGGATTGTGATGAAGCTGATTCATACGGAAAAAAACAAAGAGCTTTTAATGGATATACCGTATGTGGAATTTCTTGATTTAGCTGTTGTTTTTCAGGTTTCGATTGCAGATGAGCATATAGGCGCCGCGTCCATATTAATCCATAATGCGCATATAAAGCTGTGGGGAGTGGATTGCCAGGAGCTTTACCGGCGTGCGCTGCGAAATACGCCAAAGCTGCTGCGGTATGAGATTAAGAGTATGCGTGACGTGATGGCTGAGATTTTGCGTTCCAAGGCGGAACAGTGCGAGGAAGGCGGTTATGATGACGATAGACAGGAACTGGAGCAGTGTGTCCCGATGTATGTGCTCAGCAATGGGAATAGAACGGACGGAGCGGCATGTATGCTTTATCCGAATCTAATCCGTGATTTTGCAAAGGCGATGGGAAGTGATTTATATATTATTCCGTCCTCCGTGCATGAGCTTTTGCTGCTGCCCGCAGGCGATGACGATGAGAGCAGTTCTATTCGCAATATTATCCAAGAAGTCAACGAAACGCAGCTCTTGGAGGAGGAGATTCTATCCGATTCCCTCTATATTTATGACCGTGCATTGGGGCAAATTAAAATTTTTTGAAAAATCTTTGATAAATTATTGACAATCCACCATATTGTGTATATTATGGATACGTGAAGTGCAGAAGATGGCTGCACGAAGATTAAAAACAGATTAAAAGAATGTCAAATGAAAAGGAGAATGTGAACAATGAGCAAATGGGTGTATTTATTCACAGAAGGTGATGCCGGAATGCGTGAGCTCCTCGGCGGTAAGGGTGCAAACCTTGCTGAGATGACAAAAATCGGTCTTCCTGTTCCGCAGGGATTTACGATTACAACAGAGGCTTGTACGCAGTACTATGAGGACGGCAGACAGATTAATGACGAAATCATGGGACAGATTATGGACTATGTTGCAAAAATGGAAGAAGTGAACGGCAAGAAATTCGGCGATTTAAAGAATCCTCTGCTTGTTTCCGTTCGTTCCGGTGCAAGAGCGTCTATGCCCGGTATGATGGACACCATTTTGAACTTAGGATTAAATGACGATGTTGTTGCAGCGATGATTGCAGGCAATCCGGACCCGAAGTTTGAACGTTTCGTGTACGATTCTTACAGACGTTTCATTCAGATGTTCTCTGACGTTGTTATGGAGGTTGGTAAGAAATACTTCGAGCAGCTTATCGACGAGATGAAAGAGAAGAAAGGCGTTAAATTTGACGTTGAGCTGACTGCTGCCGATTTGAAAGAGCTTGCAGAGCAGTTTAAGGCAGAATATAAGAAACAGCTTGGAGAGGACTTCCCGTCTGACCCTGTTGTGCAGTTGAAAGAGGCTGTCAGGGCGGTATTTCGTTCTTGGGACAACCCGCGTGCGAATGTTTACCGTCGTGACAACGATATTCCTTATAGCTGGGGTACGGCTGTAAACGTAATGCCGATGGTATTCGGTAATCTGAATGAGGAGTCGGGTACAGGTGTTGCATTTACGCGTGATCCGGCAACGGGCGAGAAGAAGCTGATGGGCGAGTTCCTCACAAACGCACAGGGCGAGGACGTTGTTGCGGGCGTTCGTACACCGATGCCGATTGCACAGATGGAGGAGAAGTTCCCTGAGGCATACAAGCAGTTTATTGAAGTATGTGATTTGCTGGAAAATCATTATCATGATATGCAGGATATGGAGTTTACGGTTGAGAACGGCAAACTTTACATGTTACAGTGCCGTAACGGTAAGAGAACGGCACAGGCAGCATTAAAGATTGCATGTGATTTGGTAGATGAGGGCATGAAGACAGAGGAAGAGGCAGTTGCAATGATTGATCCCCGTAACTTGGATACATTGCTGCACCCTCAGTTTGACGCGGCTGCATTGAAGGCTGCAACACCGTTAGGAAAAGGTCTGGGTGCATCTCCGGGCGCTGCTTGCGGCAAGGTCGTATTTACGGCTGACGACGCGGAAACATGGGCGGCAAGAGGCGAAAAGGTTGTGCTTGTACGTCTTGAAACATCACCGGAAGACATCACGGGTATGAAAGCTGCACAGGGTATTTTGACGGTGCGCGGCGGTATGACATCGCATGCGGCAGTTGTTGCGCGCGGTATGGGTACCTGCTGTGTATCAGGCTGCGGCGATATTGCAATGGACGAGGAAAACAAGAAGTTCACACTCGCAGGAAAAGAGTTCCACGAGGGCGACTATATTTCAATCGACGGCACGACAGGAAACATTTACGACGGGCAGATTAAGACCGTTGACGCAACGATTGCAGGCGAGTTCGGGCGCATTATGGCATGGGCTGACAAGTATAGGAAGTTAAAGGTTCGTACAAACGCAGACACACCTGCAGACGCAAAGAAGGCAAGAGAGCTTGGCGCAGAGGGTATCGGTCTTTGCCGTACAGAGCATATGTTCTTTGAGGAGGACAGAATTGCGGCATTCCGTGAAATGATTTGTTCTGATACCGCAGAGGAGAGAGAGGCTGCACTGGAGAAAATCCTTCCGTACCAGCAGGGCGACTTCGAGGAGCTCTACGAGGCGCTTGAGGGCAATCCAGTTACCATTCGTTTCCTTGACCCGCCCCTTCATGAGTTTGTTCCCACAGAGGAGGCAGACATTGAAAAGCTTGCAAACGCACAGGACAAGTCTGTAGAAACGATTAAGAATATTATTGCGTCATTGCATGAGTTCAACCCGATGATGGGACACAGAGGCTGCCGTCTTGCGGTTACGTATCCTGAAATCGCAAAGATGCAGACAAAGGCTGTGATCCGTGCGGCAATTAACGTACAGAAGAAGCACTCTGACTGGACTGTAAAGCCTGAGATTATGATTCCGCTTATCTGTGAAATTAACGAGTTAAAGTTTGTAAAGAAAGTTGTTGTAGAGACGGCAGACGCGGAAATTGCGGCAGCAGGCGTAAAACTGGAGTATGAAGTAGGTACGATGATTGAAATCCCGAGAGCTGCACTGACGGCTGACGAGATTGCAAAAGAGGCTGATTTCTTCTGCTTTGGTACAAATGACCTGACACAGATGACATTTGGCTTCTCAAGAGATGATGCAGGCAAGTTCCTGAATGCTTATTATGATACAAAGATTTTTGAAAACGATCCGTTTGCAAAATTGGATCAGACGGGCGTTGGCAAGCTGATGGAGCTTTCAATTAAGCTTGGCAAGCCGGTAAATCCGAAGCTGCATGTAGGCATTTGCGGCGAGCACGGCGGAGATCCGTCTTCGGTTGAGTTCTGCCATAAGATTGGATTGGATTATGTGTCTTGCTCACCGTTTAGAGTACCGATTGCAAGATTGGCGGCAGCACAGGCGGCGATAAACAATGTAGGAAAGTAGATTACAAATATATGTACTTTACGGAGTATCTGATAACCAGAGCTGATGTGAATGATTTTATGGCACATCGTCCGGAGTACACAAAGGCGAACCGCTTTGAGGATTTCGTTTGTAAAATCTATCTTTAACGATTAGGGGAAAATTCATTTAAGAGTTTTCCCCTTTTTTCGTGGTTTTTTCAGAGGATTCTATCCCAAACAAAGGATAGAGTCCTTTTTATATACACAAACAAAATAATCAAAGGAGGTTCAGACATGAACAACACAGCGTTAAGAGCAGGGGCGCAGAGCGCCAACAACAAACACATGGTTTTTGCAAACGAGGAACATGAGAAGTTTTATTATGAGAAATTGAAACAAGCAAGGTATCAGGACTGTTATCACAAGGCTTTGATCTACATTCTCGGCATTTCAGAGGACACAAGAAATCATTTCAGCCAGATTTATGATATTAAGTCAGGGTACATCAAGCCGGAATGCCTGCATCAAGGATGGCAGACAAGCGGCAGTGTCCGGGTGGTAAGGCTTGCCTTTAACCTTTACACGGACGGAACGCCAAGCGTTGATGATTATGAGAGCAGGGACGAGCAGATAAGCGAGTGCAGGGAGTATTCCGTGGGCAATATTTTCTGCTGCGGCTATGCGGTGTACTTCTGGCAGGGCATCAGGCTCCGTTATCCGGAATATTGCCAAAAGCAGAAGTCCGTCGAGGAAATCCTTGCGGAAATGGAGAGGAAACGTGCTGAAAATTCGACTGATGGGAACAAAGAATGATATTAAGTGGTTCGGGAAAATTCTGAAAAGACAGCCCAAAGTGGCGGTGACAGAGTTCTCGGAACTGTACCGGAATAAAGGTACAAACAGGTATTACCGGGCTTATGTGGAAGTGCAGAAAGCCAACATCAAAGAAAAATCTAACTAAACGGAGGAATAAAACCATGTGTAAAGTTATAGCAGTCGCAAACCAGAAAGGCGGTGTCGGCAAGACCACCACAACAAGCAGCTTAGGGATCGGGCTGGCAAAGCAGGGAAAGAAAGTCTTAGTAATTGATGCGGACGCACAAGGTAGCCTGACCGCAAGCCTTGGCTTCACGGAGCCGGACAAGCTGGAAGAAACACTTGCAAGGGTAATGATGAACGTTATCAATGACGAGGAAACAGAAGCAGGTTATGGTATCTTAAAACATGACGAGGGGATTGACCTGATGCCGGGGAACATTGAACTGGCGGGCTTGGAAGTATCGCTTGTAAATGTCATGAGCAGGGAGCTTGTGCTTCGTTCCTACATAGAGCAGATAAGGGACAGATACAGTTATATTTTGATTGACTGTATGCCATCGCTTGGCATGATGACTATAAATGCCCTTGCCTGCGCTGACAGCGTACTCATTCCCGTTCAGGCGGCATACCTGCCCGTAAAGGGACTGGAACAGCTTATTAAGACCATAGGCAGGGTAAAGCGCCAGCTTAACCCGAAACTGGAAATTGAAGGCATTCTCTTGACAATGGTGGACAGCAGGACAAACTATGCAAGGGACATCAGTGCATTGCTGGTTGAAAATTACGGAAACAGGGTGAGGATATTTGAGAACAGCATACCAATGTCGGTACGGGCTGCGGAAACTTCCGCAGAGGGTATCAGTATTTACCAGCATGACCCGAAAGGCAGGGTTGCGGATGCGTACCAGTCCCTGACAAAGGAGGTGCTTGGCAATGGGCAGTAAGGCAGGGAGCGCATCGAAAGTCAGGCTGAACAGTTTTGATGATTTATTCGGCGGCGCAGAGAATACAGCAGGAGAGCAGATTATCAGTGCAAAGCTGAGCGATTTGCATACATTCAAAGGGCACCCTTTCCGAGTCCTTGATGATGAAAAAATGG
>CAJTSD010000056.1 GCA_910578795.1 uncultured Lachnospiraceae bacterium | reverse complement strand
TTCTTCAACAAATATAAAAGACTTGCCGTTTTTATTACTCTCTCCCGTATCTCTTTTTCAATCTTTTCCCTCGGCTTCTGCCCTGATTCCACTAAAATCTCTAGTCCTACAAAACGCCGCAAATTTTTAATGTAATAATCTCCCCATAGTTCTTCTACTGCCTTATATATTGCTTTATCATATTCCAACCCGTCTTTTTCCACATAAGCTGTTGCTTTTTGAACAAAGAAAAGCATACTGTCATAATAGAGTCTTGTATTTTCTATCAACAGAGATTTCCAAAAAGTTCCAAAATCATCTTCCTTACTTATATTGCATGATTTTAACTCCTCAAGATCGTTTAAATTTGTAGTATTTTCCAAACCCGTAGCAAGAAGATATTCCAACCATAAGCTTTTCGTTTCATCTGCACTGCTATTTACCAGTCTGTGAACCAGCTTTTCATACTCATAATATTTATCGCAATACTCCATTTCTCCAGGAAATAGTTTTTTATAGTTTTCCACGGTTACTTTTCTAATAATATAATTACTTCTAAGATCTGTAAGTCCTTCTAGCAGATATTTTTGGATAAACTCTATCCTTTCTTTCGGTTCCACAATATTTTGCTTTAAATGCATACATAAATATGCCGTTTTTCTTCTCAGTTCAATATCATTCAAGTATTCTTTCACTAATGATATTTCCTGTTTTTTGTCCAATAACATCGCATCAAACTCAGGATTAAGAAAGCTTTCTGAAATTAGAAGGAAAAAATCCAATATTGCTTGCCTATATAACTTGCCATAAGAAAAAAATGGGCGGCATAATATTTTCAAATAAGCTTTTATTGAATCTAATCCGCTCTGCCTAAATATACAACAATAGATCGGCGATAGGTTCTCCGATTCAAAATAGTTTATTGTATCTTCCTGCTCCAATGGCTTTGCCTTTCCTTCTATCTCTTTTTTTTTCAATTGCAATAATCTCAGACATTAGTCTGACAATTCCCAAAATACTCTTTTTATGATCCTCGCTTACGTTCAACTGTTCTTTAGCATAATGCGAACATAATAGTCTCAAATATCCCTTCTCATTCTCCCGATAATTTTCTGACTGTGAATATTTATCAAAAGCTACTGCTTTATAATCATACTGTTTTTTATCCCAAAATTGGCTAATATCCTTTGTTGATGATCGTTTAAAAAACAGTTTCGCATTCTTTTGAAGAGTACACATGGCACATGAATCACCAAAATTTCGAACGGACGACACATTGATATCCACAAATGCATGAAAATCCCTCTCCACTTTCTCCACAAAATCCATTTTACTATGAAAAGACATTCTATTCACCAATACAAATACATGGTCAAACTGTATTGGTTTCTGAATTTCTTTGGGAACCAAGGAATGGAGGAGATTATTTACCCTTCTATATGTTGCACCTGTAATTATTGTATCATCCACATAAGTAAAACGAACTATCATTTTTTGCCCTACAGCAACAGAAATGGCAGCTTTTACATCCGCATACTTTGCTATAATATTTGAACGGTACTCCTTTGTTGAGTCTATTACTATAATATCTGCATTTCCATTAAAATAATAATTACTTACATAATGCCCAAACTCTACATTTGTATGATGCTGTGGGGAAACAATAATATTCAAAACATTTGTTTCATTTTCTATTTCTATGGCTTGTTGTAAAGTATGAAGCCATTGAGCAATTTGTTCTTTTTGTTTATGAAAATATTTCGTTGTATCTATATAATATTGAAAATGGTTTCCGTCCCTATAAATATGCCCATAAAAAATACACTCTTTTAGATTAACCAAACGTATTTCATTAATAATCTGCTTTCGTTTATCTGCTTCCTTACTATGTGACAATATACTGACTTCCAATTGCTGAGAAGGCACCGTAGATGTAACATCTGTTTCAACCAGTGCAAATTCATCCAATACGTTTTTAGGATAACACTGTTCACATTTTAATGGATTATGCCATTTAATGCTCTTGTGACAAAAAAACTGTGGACTAGGCTTTATCAACGCAGTTTCAATCGTTCTGCTTTCACTAATTCTATCCCAGTATTCTCTTTCAAGCTCTGTCGGACTGTTTTCCTTACCTTTTTCCTGTAAATCTCTCACCCAAAATAGTGTATAATTCTTTACTAATTGCTTTGCTTTCACCTTCTCCGGATAGCTTTCTAAAAACATATCCCACATTTTTTTAAACGTTGTCAATGTCGAGATAATCGGAACAATCTGTAATATTCCCACTTCAATATCATCAGGAATTTCCTTGCTAAAATACATTTTTACTTTTGCACTAATATGTGACAAAGTTTTCTGTACCATAATATCATTCTGATAGACAGCAAATTCCACAAAATATTCAGTTTCCCCTTCATTTTGCTGATATACTTTTACAATTTCTGATAAAGCTGTCAGTATTTCTCTTGAATATGAGGCGTACCCATAGAACAAAAAATTATTTTTAAGATCTATCCCTTCTTTTATCATTCTTCGCATAATCAGCAGTGCAATTTTCCTTGCAATACGCGGTTTCCGAAACAAAATAGATATTTCATAAAATTCCCGCAAGTGCACTTTATTCCCTAACCTCATATGCACGTCACACAACCAGTATCCGGCTCCGTCGGTTGCTGTCAGCGGATGCTGCGCTACGGTTCCAATATACTGTTCAAACAATGTCATATCCTCTTGCATAGTCTGGTAAAGCATCACGTCAAACGGAAATAATACCTGTGCATTTTGTGAAACATAATAACCATTACCTATACTTTTCCCATATTCTTCAATAAACTCTATAGGATTTTCTTTCAAATAACAATACTGCTGCGCATTCTTAACAATCTCATACAAATTTTCACCCGATAATACCAAATCCTCCAGCCCATTATCCGCATGAAGATAAATTTGCATTCCACTGCTTATATTTTTTTTGGATATCATAATTGTATCAAACATCATTTTTATGAATCCACTACTACAATTAATAATTGCAAGATACCGAATCTGTCCGCTACACAAAACATCACTGTCTACAATGCCTTTACAAAATGCCTCAATTCCCCATGGAGACTCCATATCTGCTGTTCTGCACATATCCAAATAGTATACGGTTTTCTCTTTTGGATCTATCTTGCCATTGCATACATTTATCTCCCTCACCCATTCACGCACCATTTGATCTTTTGCATTATCCCCATTTTGTTTCAACATCACTGATTTATAAAAGCGTCTGTCCAATTCTATTATATCACAGTCAATTAAAGATTTTGCATTATATTTTACAAACTCCGCATAATCCTTATCCTTTTCAATAAAATTACCAATTCCATTCAAAAAAATATTTGCATTGTGCTGCTTTGCTTCTTCATATAATACCGGAAACAGAATCTGATATTGTGTCCCTGGAATAAAATCACCCAGTAATGTGCTGTCATATTCTGAAGAACCATAATTATTTTCAATATATATGAGTGTTCCATCGTTTTCACTGTATTTTGTACTGGTTCGCAATTTTAATACTGCTTTACACATTTTAAGTTCTTGTTCTAACCTTGCCAGCCCCATACATCTGACTGGGTTTTCCTCACGATATCTTTTCCACGCTTTTTCCTCATTCTCGTCATTATATTTCTGAAAAAAATGAGATACAGACAATTTAATACCAGCAAAATATTTATCCTTATTTTCTAATTTCTTTGAGAAATTGTCCAATATTGTTTCATAAATATTCGCATCCGCAATATCTATTTTCAAAACATCATTGACAAATCTAAAACAAAAAACACCCTTGTGGTTAAAAGAATGAATAAAAATATTTTCAATAATTTGAATCAAACCACTACTAATGCTTTTTGCCCTTTTTTGATATTTCTCTATATTGTTTATTTCTGTAATTTCCAAGACAGGAACAAGCACCGAAAAAACAGCGTATTCCAATGCTGTAAACTTTTTCTCCGCCAAACTTTTATAAATATTGCATGCAATCGTCTTTCTCTCACGCAGCGGTGAAAATTTCTGAATCCTTCCATCAAGCATTCTTTTTGAAATTTCCAGCAAGTCTTTTAACTTAGATTTTACATACACATCTTCATGCCCAAACATCGGCATTCCTTCTTTATCCAATGTACAGTACCTGTTAAAAGCAGCATACATATCACTATCCACTTCAATTAATGGAAAAAATGTTGACTGAACACCTTTCTTTTTCGAAGACAGTTGCTGAATATTAACTTGTCCACTCCCATTCATATAAAATGCACTATAAAAAATATTTTGATAATTTTTAAGAACAAATCGCAAAAAATGAGAATACTTATGATACACAGATATTTTATCCCACTTTTTCTTATCAGAAAATCTGTAATCTTTAAAAGGCTCTATAAACACTGCAATCCGTTTGTATATAGAAGGAAACTGCTGAATAATCAAAAAAAGATATTGTATATTTATAATGTCTTCTTCTGATGCTTTTTTTATCCTAACATAATAACTAATCTGATATTCTTTTCTTTTTTCCACCATTTCTTCAAGCTGTGTAAGCTTATGGGCATACCAAATACTTTTCGTTTCGCAAGAATTAATGTGCCATTCTCTTTCAATACTTTGAACAATATCCAAATTCGAATACTTGAATGGTACATCCTCCTTAATCCAACAATATCGAATTGAAATTTTCTCTAAAATTGCAATATAATCTAAAAGCGCCGTCTGATTTCTCCTCTCAAAGGCTTGTACTATTTGCATAAACTTTGAAAAATCCGTTTGATTATTATTTAAGTCAAAACATAAAATTATTTTATCCATTGTATCCCTTCTCCAATCAAGTATATTAATTCATAACAGCCTCTTATCCTCGTTTTCCCTCAAAAGCAAGTTCTATTGCAACTAGACATCAATTGTATCATTTATACTCCCCAACCCTTTTATTGCAACAAACTCATTATCTACAATTATTCTACATATTAATAAAATTATAGTCAATGAACCTATTGTTCCATAAAAATATACCTATTATTCCTTCTTTAAAAATTGACTACCTTTCTATTTAGAATATGCCACCACCTATAAAATTAACCCTATCTTACGATAGGGCTAATTTTTTTAAAGCCATACAATTATATTTATAGCAACTCTCCAAACGCAAGTTCCATCTCTCTCGCCAATGCCAACGACTCTTCACTAAGCGGTTCTGCTTCCTTATGCTGCACATCCCTTTGTATCTGTGCGTCGCCTGTTATAAATCCGTTTACAATCAAAAACTTGCCATTCAGCAAAACGCTGCACACCTCATCATCATAATCGACAAGATACGTGTAGAGCACCGGGGACTCCCCGTCTTCCAAAATGACAACGTCGTTCGGGCGCAAGTCCAGTGCCGCGATTGTTCCGTTTTTTGTCTTAATCGGATGGTAATCGCTTACTTCAATCGAATGCCCGTCAGCTGTTTCAATATGAATCATTTTATCCTCATGACCGCCAACGGATACCGATATCACCTCTGCTGCCGAGCCGTCCTCACACAGAACCATCTCGCCCGAGGTAAGCTCTGTGATTGCCTTTTGCGTCCCGTTCTCCATTCTGACCTGACAGTTTTTGCTAAAGCATCCCCACAAAATATGCAGCGGAGGTATATATACCGTGGAGCTGTTTTCAGAGCGGTAAAACTGTCCGTCGGGAGAGGAATCCGCACTTTTGATACTAAAAGGGACATTCAGTATGCCTATTCCTTCTACTTGAATTTTAAAATACCCCTGTAAGTGTAGATAGAGTGTCGCATTTGTGCCAAACTTGCTACAATCTATCTTTTGCCCGTCTCCCCAAAACGGAGCATAGGAGAATTGGACCTTTTTACCAGAAACCGTAAAAAATCTTGCGATTTCCGAGGGTTCATGGTCATAATACACGATTCCTTCGTTGGCAAACTGGAGCTGTGTCCTATACGACTGCGCATCCATGGCGTACTCTTGCGGAGTTACACTGTCTATTGTCGTAAACGCACCATTTACTGTAAGGTAAATACCTGTTTTCTTTCCCGTTTTATCAGGATTCCGCTCCACATGCGCCTGTGCATCCGTAACACTGTAATCGGTGTTTGAATCAGCAGGACGGCCATATACAAAATTGATCGGATTATTATTTTTTGATGATTTCGGGTCAGTAATTGTTATTTCCTTAAAAACTTCACTTCCACCAATCAGTGTCGTCCATTGTTCATGCTTTTCCGCTTTCAGCAATCCATTATTGTTTCCATAGCTGGCCGCTGTTTGCGCATGAATGCTTTTTGCTTTTCCAGAATATACCTTTGTCAAGTCAGCGCTAAGAGACTTCTTTAAAAAATCCTTCTCATCAAAATCTTCCGGTGTAAAAAGTGTGCTAAATGTATCAATCAGTGTATGTTCCGTCTCGTCCGACATTTCTCCCTGAATAAATACCGGAATCGGAGGAACAGCAGTGAAGTTTACATCGCCCACCAGCCTTGTCGAAGCAGAATTTTTTCCATGACCTGCTTTTTGGTCTGTAACAGTATAGATTGCATCAAGCGAACAACCGTATTTCTGGATTCCGCTTGTATCATTCAACTGCTCCGACGCATACTTTTGCGTACGCTGCCATGCCTGGTAAAAGAGCGGGTATTTGGATTTCACATATTCCTCACCGCCGAATAAGTCAATATACGCCTTTGCCTGTTCCGAATCCGAAAAATCAAGCTCTGTCTGCCCTTCTTTAAATAGTGAAAGAAGTGATTTTGCCATTCTTATCCAACCTCCTCGCCATTTAGAATTACCCTGCCTTTGCCACCTTTGCTTCCGTCAGTTCCACGGCTGCCACCATTATTGCCGGATGTAGGAACGGGACTGCCGCCGATGCCTCCTTGACCTCCTTTGCCACCCATCGATGCCGCATTTGTCACTTTACAGACAGATGCCGGTTCCGACGTGCTTGAACAGGTCACCGTAAGGGTAAAATCCGATTGGTCACCGCCGTCACCGCCCATTCCGCCGTCACCGCCATAACCGCCTAACAGACCTTCACCACTGCTGTTTCCGCCATCGCCGCCCTTGCCGCCATCGCCGCCCTTGCCGCCGCCATAATAGATATTGAGGTCAAATTCTAAATTTTTAACGGTAAAATCAAAATTTTGGTTTAACGCCAATCCGTCTTTTCCGCGTCCGCCGCCACCTGCATTTCCTCCTTGATTTCCGCTGCCCCCATCGCCGCCGTTTTCGCCGTTTTCGCCGTCCCTTCCTGCGATAATGATATCAAATCCTCTATAGCTATCATCCTGTTCAAACGATTGATCCCCGACGGTAGAAATCGGAACTTCCGCTGCCGGCATCTCACGCGTTAAAGTCTCAATGGAAAATTTGCTCCCATCAAGGATTCGGATAAACGCGCCTTTCTCAAGCACAACATAATTGTACTCACGGCAATTTCCCGTACCGCTGACAATCAATGGGCAACCCTTGGAAACATAAATGCTTTGCTTTGTTTCTGACATGTTATACCTCCATTTTCATGAAAAAAATTAAAATTATATTGATGCAAGATATGCCCAAAAGCGCAAAGCGCTAGGCCATCTGACCCAGAAAGGCGGGCATATGCCTCCCTCCGCTATCCAATTAATCACATTTCCCGTACATGAGTTTGTGTAAACGCTGAAATGCGCATCTGTATTACCCAACTTAGGAAGTCTGCTTCTTATCGACTCATAAGTCTTGTCTGTCACTCTCAGTCTGCTCAGTCTAAGACTCTCAGCTTCTTGATTAATCAGCTCCTCCAAACGTCTCTGCACATGCGTCCCGCCATTTCTCAAAGGCCAAACATCCCGTACTGCCTCAAGATTATTGTTCTTATACATTCCAAGCATGGAATGGTTAAACATCTGTTTCCGATGCAGTTCCGTCCCGATTCCGATCTCATATCCGCCTTCACGGGAACCGATATTTCTCGCAACATTGGAACGGAATCCCGACGCCAATCCAGCAAACGCGCCGACAACCGCGCCGCACACTGCTCCCTGCCATATCGCAGTTCCTGCGTTCGCATTAAAATCGCCACCATGTACAAGATTCAAAAATCCGTTGGTCACATACCCGTCCAAAATTCCTGTCACAATTCCCGTCCCTACATCCGTGATAAAGTTGGACACTGCCGCCGAGCATCCGATGCCAACCAGGCATGTCCCGGGAATCATTGCCCCGACTCCGGCTGTCAACGCGCCAAACACAAATCCGCAGCCGACGGTAATCCCCCAATCCTTTACATTAAAATCGCCGCCTTTTACTGCCGTAGAAATTCCATAAATGGCAGAACCGGCTCCGGCGCCCACAAGTCCGGCGCCCACCAGCCCAAGCGTTACCGCCAATGCAGGAGCTGCCAGCCCGCCTGACACAATTGTCAGCACCACACCGGCTGCAGCTGCAACGATACCACCCAGTATCGCCCCAAACAATCCCCACGACCAGGCACCGTCCGGATCGACATAATTAATCCAGTCGGCATTGCCATAGACATACGGATTTGCAAACTGTGCCATCGGATCAACGGAAAGAAATCTTCCTGTGTTCGAATCATAGAACCTGTGTTCGAATCTATAAATTGGGATACCTGTTTTGCCTGCAATATCTCTCGCACCGATAAATCCAATCGCTGCCAGTCCTTTTACCGTTTCATCGGAATAACGGTATTCTACCGCACCCCCGACTGCATAGCGGTATGCCCTGCAAACCGTGTTCTGGTCACACACCGCAACAACCGACCCCTGATAATCCTTCAGCAGCCAGTAAACCTTCCCGTCCACAATCTCCGCCGCTATCCCGTTGGCGCCGTATACATAGAGCCTCAGCAAGCCTGAAGCATCCCGCTCAAGCACTGTCTTGCCGCCAATCGATACACAATACGTGTCTATGCCGTCCTCATTGTGCATGCAAATGCCGTCTGCACCATACATATAGTTCGTTTCACCATCGTCGGTTTGCAGTTTGACAACATGCTCAAAAACCCTGTCATATACAATCCCGCACGCTCCGGCTTCCACCACCGCACCGCTGCTGTTATACGAATAAGCCGTATCCTCCGACCGGAGCAGATGGTTGGATCCCTTTTGATACTCCAACGTTTCTGTGTCAAATCCATTTTGAGGGTTACTGTTGCAGTCATACGCGATAACAGTTTGGGGCTTCTCCAAATCCGTCACCGAAGAAAGCCTTCCCAGCGCATCATAGGAAACCTTGCGTGTGTACTCCTTGGCAAAAACAGAATCCGCACCTTTTATGCTTGTCGTAATCTGCGTAATTTTGCCGGAATCAAAATGGTCTTCCTCATATTCCAGCTTCTGCGTCACAACGTCATCCGCCAGTTCGGATGGCGCGTGTGCTAAATTATACTTGTAGGAGCGCTTCCTGCTTCCAAACAGCTCTGCAGTCAGCTTTCCGTTTGGTTCGTACTCCGTCGCGTATATCGGTTCGCCGTTATACCGAATCTCCTTTACACGACCGGAACTATCGTATCCATACTCCAGGATTCCGTCTTTCGGATTCGATGTCGTTCTTGACAGAACCCTTCCCGACAAATCGTATTGCGTAAAAACATGCTCCGTATGACCGTTGACCGTTACCAAATATTCACTGACATTCCCACATTTGTCATAATGATATGTTTCTGTTACAACATGGTTATCATCGTTATATGTAACTACTTTTGCAACACGCCCTATTTCATGGGCATTTTTTGTTTCTGTTCCATCATAATAGTATATCTGCTTGGACGGCTTTGCACCGACAGGCGGTTTACCGACCTCGTCCGCTGTTTTCCGAAGCGCCTCTTCGTTGTACTTTGCATCGACCGAACCGACCTGCGTTTCTCTCCCATATGCATCATAAATGTGATAAACGTAAAATTCTTCCTTGGGATCACTGCTTAAAAACCGCAGCCGTCCATAAGAGTCATATATGGTTCTTACCAGCGAATAATCCGGCTCCCTTCGGCTTGAGATATATCCAAGTGCATCGTATGTAATCTCTCCGACTGCCAAAGCATCCCCTGCAAAATAGTTGGGATAGTAAATCTTTTCATGCTGTCCCCTGATATTGTTTTCATAGGCTGTGACAATGCGCTCTTTGCCCTGCTGCTCCATCGTCATAATCAGACCGGAGCCATCGTTAATCCGTGTCGTTGAAACATGATCCATGCCTGTAACCGAATGCGCAACACACGTATGATCCGAAATTCCAAACGGTAACGAAACGGCTGCTGCCGTAAATGCGGCTGCCGTATGATCTCCGCCCATCCGAAACCTTGCACCAAAGGAAGAATTTTCCACCGGACGGCACTGTTCGTCACAGGTGTATCGGACAGACGAAAACGGATATCCCTGCGCCTCCGGAAATAAATCCGCAATCTCCCCGCTGACCGGCTCCGACATACTTTGATATCCTGTAACAAAATGTTCCCTGTACCCAAAATTCGCGTCAGGTACAAGCGCAACTGCCGTTTCGCTCTCCAAAGCCCCCACGCTGTTGTAGATATGATGCTTTACCTCCAAACCTTTGTTTGTCATGCTTTGAGTCTGTATACAACGTCCGCTCAAATCAGAATAGCGGATGGACAAGGATGGCTCCGGAATATAACCAAAGACCGCTATTTGTCCGATGCTGTCTGTTTTTACCAAAAGGCGTACCGCTCCAAAATCCGATATCTCCTCCGTAAACAGGACATTTCCTTCTCCCATAAAACGGATAAACCTGCCCGCTTTTACGAGCATATAGGTTTCACCATACTCTAAATCCGCTGCGGTTTTATCCACGATACCGTCACGAAAATGCCACGTTCCGTTTTCCATTTTGACAGACACGTTCCCAAACGAAAACACGGGCGCGGATTGTCTGTTTTTGCTTTTTATTTTTGTAAAGACTGCAAAGTCTGTCCGCGGACTACAGTCAAATCCATTCGGAAGGGTTAAAAATAAGGAATTATCAACAGAACCGACGTTACAATCATATACTGCACTTTCCGAAACTGCTTTCACGGAAAAGGTCTCCGCAAGTCCGTTCTTCCTTGATGTATTGTTGAATCCTAATAACCTGCCAAAATCATCGGCATTTGCTATGGCGCTTTGCATTCTGTCATAATAGGTTCTTGTACCTGCAAGCGTATTTTCATGCTTTGCACAGACGTTGAAATGATCGCCGTTGTATACGGAAGCAGAAGCCTGCGCCGTAAGCGGTGTCACAAAAAGCGCGTCTATGTAAAAATCCCCATCAGAGCGAAACGTTACGAGGCGGTTGACTTTTCCAGTCATTGGCAGTGCAGCTCTGCTCCATTTGCCATAAGCTATGTTTTTCTCATCAAGGATTTCCGTAACGCTTCCGCATTGGACGGATATCGGTTTTGTGGCATTGACTGCAAAGGATACCAGTACCCCCTCCGGACGAACCAATTCGACCGATGCAGTCAGTTCAATTCCTGACTTCACATGTAAAGAACGTGTCCCCGAATAGCATTGCGCCGCCGTAGCTGCCTGCCGAATGTCCCCTTTCCCAAACGCAAGCCCCCTGAAATCCTCATATTCCTCAAACCCGCAATAGAGCGCTTCCTCATACCTGCAATCGGTTATCTGCGCAATCACGACATCGGCGTTTTTGTCATAAATCGTTGTATTACACACGCCAAAAGCGTTCGACGTCGTAAGTTCATTACAGTACTTGTCGGTTTTGAGCGCTTCTTCCGTCCTTATCCAATGATCCATGTTTTCGTAAGACGGATCGCCTGTACCGTTCCATTGTAATCTCGCACTCTTATATACATGCCCTGACTCATCGAGCTTCATTTCATATTTTTCAGCCTCCAGCACGGTACCTGTGCTTTCATCGCGGCTAATAGAGCCGGAACGCTCTGAAAGAATATTCTGCTCAAGTGCAGCGGGAACATCGTCAAAGGCATATCTGTATGACCTGCTCTTGATAATCTGCTTTCCTTTTTTATCCTTGGAAATTTTTGTGCTTTTTCGCAGGACATAATAATCGGGGTCGTATTCATTATCAATTACAGTTTCAATAACCGCAGTTTGTCCGGTAAGAGAACCGGAATTGAAATCAAAGCTGTTATAATACTCCCGTTTTACATTCTTTGTCTGAACAATGCAAAAACCAACCACGTCCAACGCACAAAAAAGCGTGTCGTTTCGGCACAAAACGAAATTTTGGGCATCGTATTCAACCGTGGCATAAAGCCTGCCGCTAAAATGCGAATAGTAGTCCTTCACATTTGTTTTTGTATCCGTCGGATAGGAAAAATCGTCCGGCGAAGCTCCTGTAAAATAAAGATAATCCGTTCTTCCAAAGCCTGCATTTTGATCCGCCGGAATCACCGATACCTGCGAAAAAGCAAGACTGCTGCCATCAATCCGCGCGCAATCCGGATGATACTCCATAAAAATCTTCTGTGTACCTGTGCCATAATCATATGCCAGCTTTGTAACAGCAGACTGCCTGTACTGACCGACGTAACGGTTTCCTGCCAATTTGTGGAACGCGATCCCCGATTTCGTCCTTGTAAAAAAACGGGAGATACCGCAGCCATAACCAAGCGAATTGTCGAGCATCTCTCCCTGAAATTCCGTATGCTCCGCCATGCCGTCCGCATAAAGCGGCGCCACTCTCATATTGTTTTTGTTGTTGAGATTATACGCAAGATACGCACCGCCGACCGTGCTAAGACGCACCGAGGACAACTCGGCGTCCTTTGGCAACGTTCCCAAAGAAATCCATGTCCCATTCCCGTTGCGGCGAAATACCGTTGTACCCATCACTGCATACACGCCGGATACAATCGGGCAGTTGATCTGATCTGCCGATACGCTTTTTACTGCCGGCGCCCCATCCTTTGTCCATGCGTTCTTATACGGATCAAAGCGCATGGCATAGTAATTGACCGTTTTCCTGTCCAGCTCCGCTCCTACAAACAAATCCGAACCATAGCCGTATACATACTGGCAATTCTTCCGCGGCGAAAGCAGCTCACACTTTATATACCCCATAGGAGTATACCGGTATGCGGTATTTGCAAATCCAATCATTGTGTCAGTCGCAATTGTATACTGAACCGGGTTTCCGATTTCACCCGACTGCGCAATCTCAAATATTTGGTATCCGGTAAATTGATACTGAATATCCCAGCCAAAGGCAACCAGTGTCGCAAGTGTTCTGTCAGTACCCTTATCGTATTTGAAAAAAGCTGCGCTTCCTATGGAAGCATTTATGGATAATGGCGGTACGATGTCCTTATACTCCCAGTCAACATCTGCGGGCACATCCAAATAATTTCCCGCAAGCCAGTCATGGTTTTCATCCGCATAAAAGCTCATCAGGCGCACGTTTTTTGTGCCTTGTCCGTATGCGCCGAATATGCAGTTCCTGCCTGCACAGAGCACATTATGCGCCATTGGATCAACGGGGATACGGTATATATGCCATGTACAGTCCGTATAATAATATTGGTAAATCTCAAGCTGTTTTTGTCCGAAATACTGAATGCCGACAAAGCTGTCCCCACACGTCACAGATGGACGCTTTGACTCTTTCAGGTAATATTCCACGGCATCCCAGTCAGCGCAGCGTACCGGAGAGCGTTTATACAATCTTAATACATAGGAATTTTTTGAAGACATATGATAGACAATCGCAACAAGACCGTCGCCTGCATAAAGCCTTGCATCATCCGCTGATACGCCTGCAAAATAAGTGTCCGTATAATTTTTCCAAATGCCGTCGAAATACTGAATCTGAAACTGCAGTCTGTCGCCCTTTTGCATACAGACAGCAATAAAATCAGCGCCTGATATGGTCTGCATGTTATTGTCAGAATCACTGCTATCACAATCCATATGTCCGTCCGGATGGTACTTTGCCAGTGTCTGCTGCTCATAGGTGTAAGAAACCGAACCGTTCATAGGCATTGTCTTTTTAGAAAGCCATGCGGTATCCGCATCATATTCAAACCGGATTGGCGTCATATTTTCCCCGGTTGGAAGCTGCTGCGTCACAGACATAAGCAATCGTTTATGCTCTTTTGGTGCGGATGATATCAGGTTGTATTCCAAAATCTGCCTGTACAGTAATGTTCCGGCAGGATTTTTGACTTCTATTTGTGACAAATACCGGTTCTCACATATTCCCTGGTAAAGCAGCCTGCCCTGCTGCGGCATGTTTGCCGGTGCATACTCATCCGGCGTTTTCTGCGCATAAAAAAGCTCGACGCTGTGTCCGTAGGATGCGGTCACGCGTTTCAGGTAAATTTCCGAGGTAAATGCACTGCCTCCAAGCGGCATTTTGATATTATCATACTCAAATGCAAGGATTCCCCCTTTGGGCGATTCGACTTTGGAAAGATACCAACCGACCGGATACGGTTTCCCACCGCCGCCGTTATAGGCACCCGTAAAATTCCCCCACGCGACATTGACTTCCGCACTGTTCCCTAAGCCATATGTAAATTTGTGACCGTTTTCTTTCAGGATTTCCCAGTAAACTTCGTCTTTTTTGGTAACAAGGCGGATTTTCCAAAGGGGATGTTCTACGGAGTAAAAATGGACTGCATCTGCATCCTTTTTGGTCTGATACAGGGGATACTGACCGCCATCGCTCACCAAAAAGTACGCGGTATTGTATGTTTCCTTCTGCGCGCGTGAGCTCACTGCTATATACGCGAGAGGCATCGTCCAGTTCCATCCAACCACGGACGAGATGCTATCGGCATTGCTGCCGCGAAATGCCTCCTCACTGCTTGGGCTATAGTTCACCTGCAGGGAAAAGCCAAGCCCGTCGCGTCCGTCCAGGCTTGCCAATACAACAGGGAAGCTTAAATTGCCGCGGTACAGGTTTACGTCACTTTGGATATTTTTATATCCGATATCCGCGGACTGACCGCCCCGCGCCGGTGTTGGTGCACTAAATGGGTTGTTTTCGTTCATGAATCAGCCTCCTTATAGCCATTCTGTTTCGCCAGCTCATAGTATTCCGCCGCCTTCTCTGCATCAACGGTAACACCGCCAAGCCCCTCTTCGTAGCATCGTCCAAGCAAATGGAGTGAATACGAATTGTTTGATTCCGCAGAAGAAGTCAGCCATTTAAACGCTTCCTCATAATCAGGATCTACATCCTCCCCATATAAATAAATCCTTCCTAAATAATACGCTGCGTTTGTACTTCCTTTTTGTGCAGCCTCAGTAAACCAATGTATCGCTTGTGCCATATCTTTTTCCGTACCCTTACCTTCATAGTAGCAGTATCCAAGGGAATATTGTCCAGACCGGTTATCATTTTGGGCTGCTTTTTCATACCAGTTGAATGCAAAAAGTAAATTTTCCGCAACACCCTTACCAAAATAATACATATCGCCTAATGCAGCTTGTGCACCTCCATAGTTTTGGTTTGCTGCTTTTTCATACCATTCAAAGGCAATTTCCTCATTCTGATCCACTCCGTTCCCAAATTCGTAGCACCGTGCCAGCTTATACTGTCCTTTTGCCGAACCGGAATCTGCCGCTTTCTCATACCATTCAACGGCTTTTGGATAATCGGGCGAATCGTCATCATATCCGTAAAAACAGATATCCCCCAATTGTACCATGGAATTAATATGTTCCTGGGCTGCCGCTTTTTCGTACCACAATTTAGCCTGTCCATAGTCCTGACCAACACCGTTTCCATAATAAAAGCATTGCCCGATTCCGTATTGGGAATTGACATATTCGTCCTCTACCGCCTGATTGAACCAATGGAACGCGTTGGGATAATCCCCCTGATTATAAAGGAGCCAGCCTAAGTTGTTCTGCGCATATACATAATCCTGCTCTGCAGACTTTGTATACCATTCCTGCGCCTTTTTCACATCCTTATCCACGCCGTAGCCCGACTCATAACAGATCCCCAAATAATTCTGTGCACGTGCATTGTTTTTTTCCGCAGCCTGAGTGAACAGCGGCAATGCCTTCTCATAATCTTTTGTTGTTGCGAATCCATTGTAATAACAAGCTGCAAGATTGCATTGTGCGATTGTATTGCCCATTGCGGCAGCTTTTTCGTAGCACCGGAACGCTTCTCTTTTATTTATGTCACAGCCATATCCATTTTCATAACAGATTCCCTGCATATTAATTGCATTGCTATTTCCACGGTTCGCCGCATAAGTATAATATTTCAATGCTTTTTCATAATCACGCTCTACGCCGGTAGCATAATAATAACAATCTGCCAAATAATAATTTGCCAGCACGTGCCCCCTTACAGCAGCTTTTTCATAATATTCCACTGCTTTCCTTTCATCTTTGTCTACAATGTACCCCTTCTGATAACATCTTCCCAATCCATAAAAGGCATAATCGCTTTCGGCTTCCTCTCCTTTTTTAAAGTAGTCATATGCCTGACTGTAATCCTGCATCGGGGAATAATCATAAAAATAGATAAACCCTAAAAGACCATAAGCCTTCTCATATCCGGCATCAATAACCTGCCAGCACAAATCCTCCGCCTGTTCATAATGGTTTTCCAAATCAGATTCATTTGCATAATAGATTGCCTCAAAAAACAACGATAGTTTACTGCCCTCATCCTGAGACTGGCGGAGCAGCTCAAAGGCTTTATCCTTATCAGATTCCAGTCCACCCCAGCCTCGATAATAGTAATACCCCACAAAAGCCTGTGCGTCCGCAATCTCATCCTGGACAAGCTGAAAATTTTCAAGCGCTTTTTCGTCATTAATATCAGTGCCGTAGCCATATGTATAGCAAAGCGCCAAATTGTACTGTGCGTCTTTATTGTCACCTTCTGCTGCTTTCTCGAAGTTTAAAAAAGCTTCTGTATAATTTACATTCGTGCCTTGCCCCAAAAGGTAACATTCCCCAAGACAATTCCATATTTCAGGAGAGCCATTCTCCTGCGCCTGTTCCTTATACCATTGAAACGCATCCTTGTCTTTTTGGGGCGGCGCATTCAATGATTTCAGGAAAAAGACGACCGTGGATATGAGCGAGCACAGACAGACTGTTGCCCAAACAAAGAATTTCTTCCTGTTACGCGTTTGAAAGTGATTTCTCTTGGGACTTTCAGGTAATACCTGTACTGCCTTCCTTTTATGTTTTTTCAGAAACTCCGTCCCGGCTCCCTGAAAAATAGCGGCAAATGCAGATATTATCGTTGCCACTGATGATATTATCGTTAAAAATGTATCATTCATACCCCCATCCCTTTCCGAACATCCATCTTATTCTCTACAATTATTCTACATTTTGACAGAAATATCGTCAATGCACCTACTGTTCCGCTCAAATATACCGATTGTTCCTATATCATTCAGCCTTATGCACACTACACATTTCATATAATATTTTTAATATGTCCCGAATCCTCCCTGTCTGCTCAGGTTCCAGCTTCTCCATAATATCAATATTTTTTTCTTTTCCGCCGCCATCCAGTTCTTCCCCGAGCATGATATAGTCACTGCTTACAGAAAGCGCCCTGGAAATTTTATACAAGGTTTTTGCCGAAAATCCTTTCTTCCCCATTTCAATTTCATATAAAAATTTAGCCGAAATATTTATTTTTTCCGCCAGTTCTTCTCTTGTATAGTTTTGGAACTCCCGCAGTTCCCGTATTCTTTTTCCGATTTCCTGATTTGACATTATACTTCTCCAAGCGCCTTTTATCATATGTTCCTAAAATAATTATAAATCGAATTGGAGCATTCATTTACTTTTTTACTGAATGTGCATAATTATTAGGCAAACTGCAAATTAATACCTGTTCCCTCGCCATTTACGGCAAAATCAGACAATTTACCATCATTTAGTTTTAATTTCGCTATATTTAGTCAAAAAAAACGGACAGCCCGCCTAAGGCTTATCCGCTTTCTTAATCCCTACCGCAAATTCAATCCAGTTTTTATCTTCATATAGTGTATTCTTACACAAAAGATCCATATGACAATCCGCACACAGACTTTTTATATCATACAGTCCAAGTTTCTCGCCTTTTTTACGGCTTTTGGGCAAAAACCACGATTCTATTTCATCATAGCTTGCATACGGATGCGGAATGCAGATTCGAAACCAGCATTGCTTTTCCTGTTCCTCAAACAAAAACAGCAACTGCTTCTTTTCCGCAGTTCCGCTCAGTACTTCCATTGCATTGTCAATTAATATGCTAATCAATTCAACAAGCTCATACGCCGGTATTACATGCTTTGCCAGGCTTCCCTTTATCTTGTATCTTATGGCTACCCCTGTACTCTCAATTTCGCTAAATTTCTGATACAAATAACCCGAAATAATACTGTCACCCAAAAATATCAGTTTGCTGTATTTATTTGCTTCACGTAACGAGTGAACATATTCTTTTTGTTCTCTTTCGTATTGTTCCTGTGCCCTCTTTATAACAGGCAATTCCAATTTTATATATTTTTTCTCTTCCCGTACCATATTCCACTTATAAACGGCAGAAACCGCTGCCATACCTATGTCGGCATCAATTCATTGTTATCACAAACAGGGTTGTTCTGGATTGTCAGGCTCTCTTTTATATTTTTTTTGAACCTGATGCCAATCTCTACACTCCCATAGCCATCCTTTAATTGAATCATCCCATTGGAAACATCGACATTCTGTATGAATTTTTTATTGATTATCACGCTCCGGCTACACTGAATAAAACCGTTGTCATCAATGTCCTCCAATAACTTTTTTAATGTGATATAGGGAACGCTTAACGCATCGTCCCGTCTTGTGTGTATATGCATAACATGGTTTATGCTTTCCGCATACACGATGTCGTCTTTTTCCACGGCTAAAATAATCCCGTTTTTTCTAAAATACAAGGTCTTTGTTACATTTTGGGTTTCCGAAAAACGCAGACACTGGTTTACCAGCTGCTTTAACTGGTTATCATCAAATGGTTTTTCGATAAACCGATAGCAGTGCAAATTCTCATACGTGTATAATTTTGCATCCTCCAAGGATGACACAAATATGACAGGCACAAACGTATAATGATTAATTTTCCTAATGTTTTCCACAAAATTTAATCCTGATGCATCCCCCGGCTTATTGGTATCCAATATGATGTCTATAATAAACAAGTCAATTGTTTTCTCAATTGCACATTGATATGCGTCCTTCACATTATCAAACGGGTATACGGCTTCTTTCCTGTCAAGTTCCTGCACCAGCCTCGCAATGTGTGCCAATATTGCCGGATTATCCTCTAAAATAAGTATCTTTTTCATTTTTCTTTGTTCACCGTAATTACTTTATTTTATGAATTGTTTTTTGCTCTATTCCAAATGTCAATTACGTGCATAATAAATCAAAAGTGCATGTCTGCATAAAATAATACCATATTATAAAATAAAAATCACTACCTTTCTGTCTTTTTTTCAAATTTTCCTATTTTGCATGTTCGAAATACCATTCTTGTATCCTTTGGTCAAGTATGATATACTTTTCAAATCACATGCAGAAGAAAACAGTACGAGGGAATAGAGGAGGCACAGAATGAATAGAAAAGTTCTGATCATTTCCAATCCGGGGGAAAAGAATGCGGAAAACTACTGCGAGGGCGTTAACAAGGATGTGGAGAATTACCTTCATTTTTTTCACAGCACCTATGGCGGGGCATGGTTTGAAGATGAAATTATCACTTTAAACCGCCCGACCGTAAGAACATTGGAACGTGCTCTTATTGATGTCAATGCTGCCGACTATTCCATTGTTATTTTTACAGGGCATGGGTACATGAACGGCACTGATACAAT
>CAJTSD010000055.1 GCA_910578795.1 uncultured Lachnospiraceae bacterium | reverse complement strand
TTCATAAAATTTCCTTCATAATAAGTAAGAGACCAAAATACAAACGAGGAGGTAAGGGTATTGGAGGACCAGGCGATTATCGCGCTTTTTTGGGCGCGCTCCCAACAGGCGATTACGGAAACAGCCGACAAATACGGGAAGAGGCTTCATCAGCTTTCGATGAATATTTTACACAATCATGAGGACGCGCAGGAATGCATCAACGACACGTATCATGCCGCATGGAACACGCTCCCGCCTCAAAAGCCGGACTTTTTCTTTGCGTATCTTGCAAAGTTGGCGCGCAACTTTTCCTTTGATAAATACGACTATAACCATGCAAAAAAGAGAACGGCAACGATTGTTGAACTCAGTCAGGAACTGGAACGCTGCGTTCCGACATCAAACGAACCGGAGCGCACTTGTGAGAACGCAGAAATCGGGGCGGCTCTCTCTGCATTTTTGCGGGAGCAGCCAAAGCAGATGCGCCGCGTTTTCGTTCAGAGATACTGGTATGCGCAGAGCATCCGAGCGATTGCAGCGGATTGCGGAATCAGCGAAAGCAAGGTGAAATCAATGCTTTTTCGGATGCGCGGAAAGTTAAAAATTCATTTGGAAAAGGAGGGGATTACAATATGAAAACATGCAATAGATCTGCACGCAATACACAGGCACGAAAACTGCTTGACGCAATGAACTATCTTGATGATGCGCTGATTGAAGAGGCGGCGCCCTGTGAGGATAGCGCTCTGACTGATACGGTGCCTTCCGGCTTTTGGAACAAGCAGCGCAATTTCAGAAAAATGACGGCATGTGCGGCAATTCTGTTTATGGCAGTCGTATCCCTATGGGTGTGGAAGAGCGGCATTGCGACACCGAATCGGCATGTTTTGGATAACGGACAAAACGCAGGCGGCGCCGATTGGTGCGCACCGGCAGAGTGCGCACAGGAATTTGTGTCAAAAACAGATGCAGTAATGGAAGAAAACGGAAATGCCGTTAGTCAGAATGTGCAGCCCCCGGGGGATACGGTAGTTACTGGTATGCTTACGGAGGGAACGGTCATGGAGGCGGATGCGGCGGATGCGGCGATTGCAGAGGACTTGGCAAAGAACATTGCAGAGGAGTCAAAGGGCAACGCAATGGTACGGCTGATAGAGGAATTTCCGCCAAAGCAGAAACAGGACGGGGAAGAACAGGACGGCGGCTCCAATACGGAAGCCTGTTATAAAGTGCCTGAAAAGGGCAGCTACTTTTTACTTAACGGCTTGAAAGCGGCAATCGACTATTGGGACAATGCAAACAACACGATTGAGCCGGCACAGCCGCAACAGTATCTATATCATGTGGCAATTGACGTATTTGGCGATATTAAACAAAACGGCGAAACCGTTTATGAGGAGTTGCGGCTTTCCGACGCCGGAAAAGAACTGTTGTATCAGGAATATGAACGTTTGTTTATGGAAGGGTTTCCAGTCAGTCTCTCGGAGGATTTTCAGCTGACAGGAACGCTCAGCCGTGAAGAAATTGAACAATTTGAGCCATTCGCAGACTACGGGTATACATTCCGGCTTGTGAGTGAGTAGTGTGAAATCAAAGATTTTACATAACGAACGGAGTTCGTATTGCAAATATTGTGCAGAGGCACAAATTCGCGGGAAATTGACAACAAGTCTGTAAAGGAAAAGAAATGGAGGAATTTATATGAAAAAGAAGGATTTATTAAAAACAATGTTACTATCGGCGGCGATGCTTTCATCGGTCTGCCTGTTGGGAGGCTGCGCGGGCAGTGAGGCGAAGGAAGAAACAATCCTGTATCAGCAGGAACCGCCAAAGGAAACGCAGCCAACCATTCAAACGTCGGCAAAAGAGGAACCGCTGCCCGTCAAAATAGACAAGGATGCGGACGACAAGGCAGAAATCAGCTATGATGCCTTAAAGGAATTCAGCTACAAGCTTTTTGCCCAAAACATGGAGGAGGAGAACCCTGTGCTGTCGCCCGTGTCTGCATACATGGCGTTGTCGATGGCGGGGCTGGGAGCCGAGAACAATACAAAGGCGGAATTTGCGTCCGTTTTCGGTGATGATGCAGATATGGCGGGGATATGCAATGGCATTATGACGACATATCCGATTTCCACGCAAAACAATACCATTGCGCTTGCAAACTCTGCATGGATTTCCAAAAACTATGCTGTATCCGACGAATGGCTGTCTGACATCAATGCGATTATGCACTCCGAAGTCTTTCAAAAAGACTTGACCGCACCTGCCATTGTGGACGCTATGAATGCGTGGATTTCGGAAAAAACAAACGGTATGATTGAGAAAATGGTAGAAAAGCCCCTAAAGGATTCCACCGGATTGGTTCTCTTTAATACGGTTTATTTCAAGGCAAAGTGGGAGGAGCCGTTTGAGGCATATTCCGTCTATCAGGAATCCTTCTATTTGGAGGACGGAAGAGAAATTGATGCAGAGCTGATGCACAAGGAAAGTGAGATGGAATCTTTCTCAAATGAATTTGCGCAGGGACTTCTTTTTCCGTACCAGCATGAGGAGAAGGACACGCAGTATGCCTTTGTAGCGATAAAGCCCACAGATGAAAATAGGAATGTACGCGATCTGTACAACAAGTTGACTCCTTTGGTCATAAAAGAATTGTTAGCCGAAAGGCAGACTGGGACAGTCAACACAAAACTCCCGAAATTTGAATTAGAGTTTGATAAGCAATTAAATGAAAGTCTGATGAATATGGGGATAAAAGATGCATTTGACATGAAAAAAGCAGATTTTGGCGGGATTAGCGGAAACGATTTGACCAAGCCAGACAATGAAGGCTCAAAAAACGATTTAAACCAATATAATTTATATATTGACTTAGTGCGTCAAAAAGCAAAAATCATCGTAGACGAAGAGGGAACGGAGGCAGCTGCGGTTACGGAAGCGATTATGGAGTGCGGCGCGGCGCTTCCGATAGAAACGCCAAAGGAAATTTTCTTTGATAGACCGTTCGTCTATATGATTATGGATATGGAAAGCGAAGTGCCTCTATTTATCGGTATCTTTGACAGTCCGGCAGTTTGCGGAAAACAGCCTTAAAATGAATATATCGGGTGTGCATAAAAAACGAAAACCGCAGCAAAATCCGCTGCGGTTTTCAATCTCAATATCATTGCCTTGTCTAATTTTCAGGCTCCGGGTTTTCTCCGGTATCAATCCCCTCTTCTTCTTCCTCGTCATCGGACAGCCACTTGTGAAGAATATTGCTGTCGTTTGTGTCCTCATAGATTGTGACATTCTCCTCCTCGGGAATTTCCCCGCCCGCAAGCATGTATCCGATATATTTTACACGTTTCATTGCACGGGTATAATATTCATATGCGTCTGCGGCATCTTCCCCGGAATATGTTTCCGTTTCAAAGAACGTGTGATAGCAGGATACCGCAAGCGACATATTTTCACTCGCCTCATCTGCTAAATTTTCCACGTCCTGATACTGCATCGGTGCGTCAATCTCCGCAAGCTTTTGAAACTCTTCGTCCATATCGTCAAGGATTGCAAGCAGCTTATCAACAGAGTCTTTATCCGTGACATCAAGGCTGTTAATCTGCGCGTCCGCGTCCTTGATATATTCCGTGAAGTCGGAAATTTTGGAGGAAAAATCGGCAAGTGCCTTCTCGTCGTCATTTGCACCGCCGCAGCCAAATAGGCAGGCAGACATTGTGGCGGCAAGAAGTAGTGTGCGTGTTTTGGATAACATTCCTGTATTTTTCATGATTTTTGGATTCCTTTTTCGCTAAAAATTTCAAACACCTATACTTTAGCACACTATTCCCCTAAAATCAATTCTCTTCGTTTTGTTTGCCTGAAAAAAATGACGGCGCTTTCACAGGGATTTCGTGAAACGCAAAAAAACAGTTTACTTAAACCCAATTATTATGTATAATAAATTGTATTTCATCTTAAAAGAGTAAACACCGTGCGGCAGCCATTGAACCTTGCTGCCTGCGGGAATAAAGAAATCCGGCATTCAAATGTTCGGATATACAAGGTATGGAGCAGGACAGAAAAACAATTTGGAAAGGATAAGAGTGAATAGTATGAACGGTGCTGACGCAATCGTAAAATGTCTTGAGCAAGAGGGTGTCACCACGGTATACGGTTATCCCGGTGTGGCAATTGCCCCGTTTTACAACAGTATTTTAAACTCGGACATCAGGACGATTTTGGTAAGAACAGAACAAAACGCTGCACATGCGGCAAGCGGTGAGGCGCGTGTCGCGGGACATGTCGGAGTGTGTGCCGTCACAAGCGGTCCGGGCGCGACCAACCTGATTACAGGTATCGCAACGGCATTTGCGGACAGTATTCCTATCGTGTGCATTACGGGACAGGTAAAAAGCGATGATATGGGAAGCGATGTTTTTCAGGAGGCGGACATCACAGGTGCGGTGGAATCCTTTGTAAAATACAGTTATATCGTCAAAAACGTGGAGGACATTCCGCGGATTGTCAAGGAAGCGTTTTATATCGCCAACTCCGGACGGAAGGGACCTGTTTTGATTGACGTGCCAATTGACGTTCAGAACGCGCCAATCAAAAACTTTAAATACCCTGCGGAAGTCAATATCCGTGCCTATAAACCCACCATCAAGGGGCATATTGTACAGATTAAAAAGGTCATCAAGGAGCTTGAAAAGGCAAAGCGTCCGATTATCTGTGCAGGCGGCGGCGTGCATTTAAGCAATGCGGTGTGTGAGCTGCGGGATTTTGCACACAAATACAGAATCCCTGTGGTGACAACGATGATGGGAATTGGCGTAATGCAGACAGGCGACGCAATGCATTTCGGAATGGTCGGAAATAACGGAAAGGCGTACGCAAACCGTGCGATGAATGAGGCAGACGTGATTGTGATGGTTGGCGCGCGTGTGGCGGACAGGGCAATCAGCCAGCCTGATTTGATTACGACAAACAAGATTTTGGTACATATTGATGTGGACCCTGCGGAAATCGGAAAGAACGCAGGCGCCTCCATTCCGCTTGTAGGCGACATCAAACATATATTCGAGGATATTGCAAAGGAAGAATTTACCTGCGAACATGAGGAGTGGATTTCTTTGTTAGAGGAGTACCGCGGCACGATGGGACCCAAACGAAATCCCAATCCGGATTATGTGGACCCTGCGGCATTTATTACAATGCTTTCAAATGCCATGAAGGACGATGCAGTGTATGTGGCAGATGTGGGACAGAACCAAATATGGTCCTGCAACTATCATATCGTGAAAGACGGACGGTTCCTGACCTCGGGCGGCATGGGAACAATGGGCTATTCCATTCCTGCGGCAATGGGCGCAAAGCGCGGCGATATGTCAAGACAGGCAGTCGCAGTCTGCGGCGACGGCTCATTCCAAATGTCCATGATGGAGCTTGCGACGATGATACAGCACGAAATTCCGGTTAAGATTATCGTCATGAAAAACAATTATCTCGGAATGGTGCGTGAATATCAGCACTATACCTATAAGGACCATTATTCGGTGGTTGACATAAAGGCAGGAACACCGGACCTTGAGAAGCTTGCGGCGGCTTATGGTATCCCGTTTATCCGGGTTGAGAATATGTCTCATGCCGAGGAGAGAATCAATGCGTTTTTGAAGGAAGACAATACCATGCTGATGGAATGTCTGATTGACCCGATGGATTTAGTAAAATAGTTAATGTGAAATTAAAATTTCGCATGGCAAATTTGTGCTTACGCCCAAATTCGCATATTTTATAAGAATGGAGGATTCCTATAGAATGAAAAGAATATATTCCGTACAGGTAGAAAACAGAGCCGGTGTGCTTGGCAAGGTTGCAGGTCTGTTCGCAAGAAGATGCTTTAACATTGACAGTCTTGCGGTAGGCGAGACAGACGACGCGTCGATTTCCTGTATGACCATTGTAAGTTCCGGCAATGAGAGAACGATTGAACAGATTGAGAAACAGTTGAATAAAAAGCTTGATGTCATTAAGGTAAAGACCTTCGACGAGAAGGACAGCATCAGCCGCGAACTGATGCTGATTAAAGTAAAATATAACCGCAGTACAAGGCGTGACATCATGGAAATCTGTGAGATTATGAAGGCGGACATCGTGGATATGTCAAACAACAACATGATTATCCAGATTTGCGACATGCCTGAGCGCATTAAGGTCATGCTTGACATGCTAAAGTCCATCAGCATTGTGGAAGTCGCAAGAACAGGCACGCTTGCCTTGCCTAAATGTGTTGACAATTAACATAAAGCTTGTTAAAATAAGGTTTGTGCTAATAAAAGGAGTGTATATTTATGCAAAACAAAGTGTTTCAGCTTTTGGTAAATAATAATGCAGGTGTTTTGAGCCGGATTACAGGTTTATTTTCAAGACGCGGTTACAATATCGACAGCATTACGGCAGGCGTGACGTCCGACCCCCGCTTTACGCGGATTACGATTGTGACATCAGGCGACGAGGAGATTTTGGACCAGATTGAAAAGCAGGTTTCGAAGCTTGTCGACGTGCGTAACGTTCGGGAATTAAAGCCGGATAAAAGCGTTTACAGGGAATTATGCCTGATTAAGGTAAAGTCTTCCCCGGAAAAGCGGCAAGGCGTGATTGCGGTTGCGGACATTTTCCGTGCAAAGATTATTGACGTGAATGTGGACAGCCTGATTGTCGAGCTGACCGGAACCCAGTCAAAGATTGAGGCGTTTATCGGACTGCTTGCGGACTATGAAATCTTAGAGATTGCAAGAACAGGTATCGCGGGACTGGCAAGGGGGGCGGACGCGCTCATTCATTTGGAGTCGTAATTGAATTTATATTTATGCAATTTTATATTACATAATTATATATATAAATGTATTTACTTGTAAAACAAGGAGGAATTAAAAATGTCAGAAGCAAAGATTTATTATCAGGAGGATTGCAACCTTTCTTTACTGGACGGAAAGACCATCGCAGTGATTGGCTACGGCAGTCAGGGACATGCACATGCGCTCAACGCAAAGGAGTCAGGCTGCAACGTTATCATCGGTCTTTATGAGGGAAGCAAGTCATGGGACAAGGCAGTAAAGCAGGGATTTGAGGTTTACACGGCTGCTGAGGCTGCAAAGAAGGCAGACATCATCATGATTCTGATTAACGATGAGTTACAGGCTGATATGTATAAGAAGGATATTGAGCCGAACCTTGAAGCAGGAAACATGCTGATGTTTGCACACGGCTTTAACATTCATTTCGGCTGCATTAAGCCGCCCGCAGACGTGGACGTTACGATGATTGCACCGAAGGGACCGGGACATACGGTTCGTTCCGAGTATCAGGCTGGAAAGGGTGTTCCCTGTTTGGTGGCAGTAGAGCAGGACGCAACAGGCAAGGCGCTTGACATGGCACTTGCATATGCACTTGCAATCGGCGGCGCAAGAGCCGGCGTTTTGGAAACAACCTTCCGTACAGAAACAGAGACAGACTTGTTCGGTGAGCAGGCAGTTCTTTGCGGCGGTGTGTGCGCATTGATGCAGGCAGGTTTTGAAACGCTTGTTGATGCAGGCTATGATGCAAGAAACGCATATTTTGAGTGTATCCATGAGATGAAGCTGATCGTTGACCTGATTTACCAGTCAGGCTTTGCAGGAATGAGATATTCCATTTCGAACACGGCAGAGTACGGCGATTATATTACAGGACCGAAGATTATTACGGACGAGACAAAGAAGGCGATGAAGAAGATTCTTTCCGACATTCAGGACGGTTCTTTTGCAAAAGAGTTCTTACTGGATATGTCTCCGGCAGGACGTCAGGTTCACTTTAAGGCAATGAGAAAGCTTGCGTCTGAGCATCCTTCTGAGAAGGTTGGCGAGGAAATCCGTAAGCTTTATAGCTGGAATAATGAGGAAGATAAGTTTATCAACAACTAATCCTTAGGATATTGCACAGGTTTTTACCTGTTGCCAAAACAGCATGAGCAGAAACCAAAAAGGAAGAAATTAGAAACATATGTTTTCTTTTTCTTCCTTTTTTTGTAATACTGTGATATACTTATATCTGTATCAACGATATGGTTTAAAAAGAGAGGAAGATTCACAGATGTACGCATATATCAAAGGAGAAATTGCCGACATATCGGAGGATAATCTTGTGCTGGAGTGCAACAATATCGGATACAATATCCGGATTCCGCTGAGTGTGGCGCAGAGACTTCCGGGAATTGGAGCATTTGTTAAAATTTATACCTATACAAGTGTGCGGGAAGATGCGTTTCAGTTATTCGGATTTTTGTCAAGAGATGATTTGGAGATTTATAAGAAGCTGATTGCCGTAAACGGAATCGGACCGAAAGGAGCACTCAGTATTTTGTCGGCAATGAGTGCGGACGATTTGCGTCTTGCAATTATTTCGGGAGATGCAAAAGCAATTGCGAAGGCACAGGGCGTAGGGAATAAATCGGCAGAGCGCATTATCCTGGAGCTAAAAGATAAGATCGCATTGAATTTATCCTATGAGGAGAACGCGGATTTTGTTCCGGCAGGTGATTTATCGGAAAACAGCGCGGCAAAAAATGAGGCAATCGAGGCATTGGTTTCGCTCGGATACACGCCTACAGAGGCAGTAAAAGCGATAAAGCAGCTTGAAATTACGCAGGATATGGATTCGGGAGTGATTTTAAAGCAGGCGTTAAAGGTAATCAGTAACATTTAGGAGGTTTTTGTATGGCCGCCAGAGTCATTGAAACGAAGCTTTTGGAAGAGGACGTTAAGCTGGAAGGAAGCCTGCGTCCGCAGAGCCTAAAAGATTATATCGGACAACAGAAAATCAAGGAAATTTTAAGTATTTACATACAGGCGGCAAAGCAGCGTAAGGACAGCCTGGATCATGTACTGTTTTACGGTCCGCCGGGGCTTGGAAAGACAACGCTTTCCGGCATCATTGCAAATGAAATGGGTGTTTGCATGAAGGTGACAAGCGGACCTGCGATTGAAAAGCCGGGAGAAATGGCAGCGATTTTAAACGGACTGCAGGAGGGGGATATTTTGTTTATCGACGAAATCCACCGTTTAAACCGACAGGTGGAGGAGGTGCTCTATCCCGCGATGGAGGATTTTGCGATAGACATCATGATTGGAAAGGGTGCGACGGCGCGCTCGGTCCGGCTGGACTTACCGAAATTTACCCTGATTGGCGCGACGACAAGGGCAGGTCTTCTGACGGCGCCGCTGCGGGACCGTTTCGGAGTAATCCAGCATCTTGAATTTTATTCCGTAGAAGAGTTAAAGCTGATTATCCAGCATTCCGCGCGTATTTTGCAGGTGCAGATTGACGAGCAAGGCGCGATAGAGCTTGCAAGGCGAAGCCGTGGTACGCCAAGACTTGCAAACCGCATGTTAAAGCGTGTGCGTGATTTTGCGCAGGTGAAATATGACGGCATTATCACGCTTGAGGCGGCGAATACGGCGCTTGACCTGCTTGATGTGGACAAGCTTGGACTGGACCAGACCGACCGGGAGATTTTGATGACCATGATTGAAAAGTTTGGCGGGAAACCGGTGGGGCTTGATACCTTATCCGCGGCAATCGGCGAGGACAGCGGTACGATTGAGGACGTGTATGAGCCGTACCTGATTAAAAACGGATTGATTATACGCACGCCGCGCGGGCGGATTGTGACAGAGCTTGCCTACAATCATTTGGGGCTTGAAATGCAGGACTAAATTGAAAAAAAGGATTTTTCAATTGGAGAATTTGTGCTGATATCCAAATTTTCAGGTTGTTGACAGCAAGGGGATAATGTGTTATAAAATGTTAATGATTATGTAAATTGTGAAACAAATGAATTTTATGAACATACAAGGATAAAAGGGGGCAAAAAAGATGGCTGCCAAAACAGACACAGAAGTAATTATCGGAGGAAAGGTACTGACTCTTAGCGGAAACGAGAGTGCGGAATATTTACAAAAGGTTGCCGCTTACATAAACAATAAGCTCAATGAGTATAATAAGATGGACAGCTTTAAACACCAGCCTGTCGATACACAGCATATGCTGATGCTTTTAAATATTGCCGACGACTATTTCAAGGCAAAAAACCAGCAGGAGCTTCGGGAACAGGAGCTTCGGGCAAAAGAGAACGAATTGTATGACCTAAAGCATGAGCTGATTGCGACACAGATGAAGCTTGACAACACAGTAAAATCCCTGCAGGAAGCACAGAATGAACTGAATGAAAACTCCAAACAGATTGTGCGTCTTGAAACGGAACTGAAGGAGAGTAAGAAATAAAGGCGAATATGAAAAAGCAAACAGTAGAGCTTTTGGCGCCCGCGGGAGATTACGCATGCTTTATGGCAGCTATCAATGCAGGCGCCGATGCAGTATATTTGGGCGGCACAAAATTTGGTGCGCGGGCGTATGCAAATAATTTTTCCAAAGAAGAGATTGTTGAAGCGCTTCGTGTGGCGCATCTGTTCCATAAAAAGATATATCTGACGGTCAATACGCTTGTCAAAGAAAGCGAGATGCCGGAGCTTGTGCCGTATATTGCGCCGTTGTATGAGGCAGGACTCGACGGCGTGATTGTTCAGGATATTGGAGTGTTAACGGTACTGCGCGAACATTTTCCCGCACTTTCGCTGCACGCGAGTACGCAGATGACGGTTACGGGAGTGTACGCCGCCCAATTTGTCAAATCGCTTGGCGTATGCCGCGTCGTTCCGGCAAGAGAGCTTTCCCTTGACGAAATCAGGGACATTAAGGAGCAGACAGGGCTTGAAGTGGAGTGCTTTATCCACGGGGCGATGTGCTATGCCTATTCGGGGCAATGTCTGTTCAGCTCCATATTGGGCGGCAGGAGCGGAAACAGAGGACGGTGTGCGGGACCGTGCAGGCTTCCGTATACAGATGAAAACGGAAAGCAGCTGTATCCGCTAAGCCTGAAGGATATGTATACACTTCCCATGATACCAAAGCTGATTGAGGCAGGCATCGATTCCTTTAAGATAGAAGGACGCATGAAAAAACCGGAATATGTTGCAGGCGTTACTGCCGTTTACCGCAAGTATATTGACCGGTATCTGTCGGCGCCGGACCGGAAATTTCACATTGCAAAGGAAGATGAACTGCTGTTACGGGGACTTTATATCCGGTCGGATCTTTGCCACGGATATTATGACACACATAACAGCAAAGACATGATTACCATAAAAGAACCCGGATACGGCGGTTCCCAGCCTGAAATCCTGGAACAGATCCAAAAAAGGTATCTTGAGAAAAAGCCGGTGATTCCGGTCAAGGGAAAGGCGATGATTTATAGCGGAAAACCTGCCGTATTCACACTTTATACGGATGCCTTGTCCGTGACTGTGGAAGGAGATGTGGCAGGAGAAGCAATCAACAGACCGCTTACAAAAAACGAGATTTCGGACAGGCTGTCAAAGCTTGGGGATACCTTTTTTGCGATGGATTCTCTGGAGGTGGATACGGATCACGGTTCGTTTTTGGTGGTGAAGGCTCTAAATACGCTGCGAAGGAATGCGTGCCTAGCACTGGAACATGCTATATTGGGTGAAAAGCCAAAACCGCCTGTCTTTGCTCAAAGTGTAAAAACAGGCAGACAACCAGATTATCCAAAGGATAATCTGGTTGCAGCGTTCGTATCAACAAGGGAACAGCTTGCAGAAGTTCTTTTGTTTGACCGTGTTTCCATTGTCTATCTCAATGCAGATCTGTTTTTGCGGGAGAAAAGAGAAACTGTAGCTTTAATGCAAACGTATCAAAAGCACTATTTTTTGGCGCTTCCGCACATATTGCGGAAACGTTCCTACCCGTATTTAGAACAATATCAGATTTTGCTGGAAAGCGATCTGTTTTCCGGCGTGCTTGTACGGAATTTTGAAGCGGTTCAATGGCTAAAAACCATTGACTATAGTGGTCAAATTATATCGGATTATACAATCTATGCGTGGAACCATGCATCGTTGGAGCTTTGTGCCAAGTGGTTTGACCGAGTGACGCTTCCGCTGGAGCTTAACCGGAAGGAACTGTTGACTGTTTCGGACAATGCATGGACGGAGCTTTTGGTATATGGGAACATTCCGTTAATGTATTCGGCAAACTGTCTGCATAAAACTTTGAAAACGTGTACGAATAAAACG
This sequence comes from uncultured Lachnospiraceae bacterium, assembly GCA_910578795.1. Taxonomy (GTDB): domain Bacteria; phylum Bacillota; class Clostridia; order Lachnospirales; family Lachnospiraceae; genus COE1. The sequence continues at coordinate 7,715 of CAJTSD010000055.1, read as the reverse complement.
GACGGACAGAACAGGTATCATCTTACTGACCGGTACCAGAATGTCTTTTTGGCAGAGGCAAACTGTCTGCACTGCTATAACATTCTTTATAATACCGTGCCGCTTTCCCTGCACGGGCAGTTGGAGAATATACAAAAGACCGGCTTCGGCGTGCTGCGGCTTGATTTTACAGTGGAGGACGCGAACCAAACAAAGGCTGTTTTGGCGTATTATATCAAAAAATCACAAGGTATGGATGCTGATTTTATTTGGAAGGATTACACGAACGGACATTATAAGCGTGGAGTAGAATAAATGTTAAAGGCAATCATAGAACTATCAAAATATATCTTAGTCATCAATATTTTTCTGTACACAGTAACGAGTTTTATTGCGTTACGGTGGGATGACAGGGCACGAAAAGGCTTTCTGTTTGTGCTTCAGTTTATCATGATTTTTGTAAATCATATCACAAGCAGTCTTGTCCTGCTCTCATCGAGGCAGGACTTTACCTATCTGTTTTTTCCCGTATTTCAAATGCTCGCCGTATTTGCTTATTTGGTGCTCATGCGGGCAATCTACCCTAAATCAAACAGGATAATTTTAAATCACGTTGCCATGCTGTTATCAATTGGCTTTGTGATATTGACCCGTCTTTCGCTTACCAGGTCAATGCGTCAGTTTATGATTGTGGCATTTTCCCTGGTAATTGGTTTGATGATTCCGGTATTTATGAAACAGTTTAAGCTGATTCAACGCTGTGAGCTGATTTTTGCGGTTGTGGGCATTGTAATCCTAGGCGCCGTTTTAATCCGTGGAAGATTAATCAACGGCTCTAAGCTTTCTTTTTCCATTTTGGGCTTAAGCTTTCAACCTTCAGAATTTGTGAAAATCATCTATGTGCTTTTTATTGCCTGCATTTTGGCAAGGGCAAAGCATTTTTATCATATCCTTTTATCGGCAGCGCTTGCTGCAGCCCACGTGCTGATATTGGTGGCTTCAAAGGACTTAGGAAGCGCTCTGATTTATTTTATTACCTATGTGATTATGGTATTTGCCGTGACAAGAAAGATCCGTTATGTCATTGCAGGATTTGCGGGAGGGGCAGTTGCGTCTTATATCTCTTATTTCCTGTTTTCCCACGTACGTGTGCGTGTAGAGGCATGGCTTGACCCGTGGCATGATATTAACGCAACGGGGTACCAAATTGCACAGTCTCTTTTTGGCATTGGTACGGGTGGATGGTTCGGAATGGGGATTGATGCGGGAAGTCCGGGTTCCATACCCTATGTAGAGCAGGATTTTATCTTTTCCGCAGTGTGCGAAGAATATGGTGTGCTGTTTGGTATTTGCCTGATAGCGATTTGTGTCAATCTGTTTTTGGAGATTGTGCGCGTGGCACATTCCTGTCAGGAACCGTTTGTCAAATATGCGTCCTATGGACTTGGGATTATCTATGTTTCACAGCTCTTTTTAACAATCGGCGGCAACACCAAGTTTATTCCGCTGACCGGAGTGACACTTCCGTTAATCAGTTATGGCGGAAGCTCCGTTTTAGCCTCTGTTATGATGCTTTCCGTAGTGCAGGGATTTTATATCAATAACGATTTGCTGCTTGAATATGAAGGGGAAAACATGGAAGAGGATGAAGATGCCTTTGTACCGTATATTCCAAAACGGTATATGAATGCGGCGGCAGGTGTATTTATTGCACTGTTTGCATCAATCTGTATCTATTTAACGCATTTTGTGCACTATGACAGTCCTAAGGTGATTAATAACTCCTACAACGCAAAGCGTCAGGAAATTCTTGCGGCGAAAACGATACGGGGTGATATTCTTGCGGCAGACAGGCAGGTGCTTGCAACGACGATTACTGACAGCGATGAGCGGTACTATCCGTATTCCAAAGTATTTGCCCATGCCATAGGATATGCGTCAAACGGCAGAATGGGTGTGGAGCAGAATGCGAACATTTATCTTGTATCATCCAATGTTTCGCTGAACAACAAGCTTTCCGACGATCTGGCCGATGAAAAACATATGGGAAATACAGTGGTTACAACGCTCGATCCAAGACTTCAGACGCTTGCATATGATGCGCTCGGACTGTATGAAGGCGCCGTAATTATTACGGAGCCTGAAACAGGAAAAATTCTTGCAATGGTGTCAAAGCCCGACTTTGATCCGAATACAATTGACGAAATTTGGGAAGATTTGATTTCTGACGAGGAAAGCTCCGTGCTTGTAAACAGGGTGACACAGGGGCTATATCCGCCAGGCTCTACGTTTAAAATCTTTACGGCGCTCGAATACATCCGTGAAAATCCATATGATTATGAAAATTATTTATTTGACTGTAACAGTCAATTTAAGTACGGAGATAACATCATTAATTGTTTTCATGGTACAAGACATGGAAAGGTGGATTTTTCCCTTTCTTTTGCAAAATCCTGCAATGCATCTTTTGCGAATATCGGACTGTCACTTGACAGAAGTAAATTTCAGGATATGCTTGACAGCCTTTATTTTAACCGGAATTTACCTGTTGAATTTCTTTCAAATAAGAGCAGTATTTCGGAAAATATTGCAGACAGTGACAATGATATGATACAGACCGTGATTGGGCAGGGGCAAACGCAGATGACGCCGCTTCATTTGGCAATGGTAACAGCAATGATTGCGAACGGCGGAAAGATGATGCAGCCCTATATTATCGACCATATCGAAAATGCCAACAGGGAAATTATCACGTCATTTGAACCAATGCCGTTAGGAAATTTTATTAGTTTGGAGGAGGCTGATATCCTAAAGCAGCTTATGCACGCTGTGGTGACAGAGGGAACAGGAACCCGTTTGAAGAGCGACAGCTACAGTGCTGCGGGTAAAACCGGTTCTGCAGAATATAACTCCAAATCAGACTCCCATGCATGGTTTACCGGTTTTACCTATGATACGGACAGACCTTTGCAAATAACGGTTATTATGGAGGGAGCAGGCTCAGGCGGAGAGTATGCCGTCCCTGTGGCAAGAAGAATTTTGGACGGTTATTATGAAGAAATGGAGTAGAAGATTGTGCAATATGTTCTTAGAAGACGGTTTCTGAAAGGAATCTTTGCACAAATATCTTGATGGTATCGGAATGATTATAGAAATTTGCATAAAAAATTTCAATAAAACTTTGTAATTTTTTGTAAAAGGGTGTATAGTAGTATTAGGTGTATATTTGTGAAAATCAAATTGCAAAGAGTATGAAATAGAAGGGAGCCGTAAAATATGCTTAACCGCTTATTTGGAAACTACCTTGTTGAAAAGGGAAAACTAACAATGGATCAGCTAAACACCCTGCTTCCCGTCAAAAAGGAAGTTAAGGCAGGATTGGAGATTATCGCAGTCATCACAAAAGCGATGACACCGACTGCCGTGCTGGAGCTTAGAAACAGTATTGACAAAGAGATGGAACACTTTGGTGAAATGGCTGTGAATCAGGGAATGATTACGGATGATAAGCTTGATGAACTGCTTGCATTTGAGTCAAATAATTTTATGAAGTTTGCACAGCTGCTCGTGGATCATGAATATGTATCATATGATAATTTTAATTATGAGATGGATGAATTCCAACAGAAGAAAGATTTAAATGATGTCCAGCTCAGTGCATTGATACATGATGATTTGGATCAGTGTATCAACATTTTCGTTCCGTTGAAATCTCCTCAGCTCAAGGAACTTACCAAAACGCTCGTTCAGACATTTCGTCGCATGATTGACAGAGATGTATATTTGGAAAAAGCATATACGGCACATTCGATTCAGCTGGACAAGTATGCATGTCAGATGATTATCGGAGATATGCACGCAAAATTTTACATAAGTGCATCAAACGACGGTCTGTTAGCCATAGCAAACTATTTTTCAGAAGATACTTTTTCTACTGTTACAGAAGACGCGCTTGACAGCGTGGGTGAGTTTATCAATTGCGTCAACGGTCTTTTTGCCACAAATATGAGCTATGAAAATATGTCTGTAGATATGAATTCTCCTGAGTATTCTATGGAGGGACCTTTTATCAGCAATGAAATGCTTTATGTCATTCCAATTCATGCAAACGGATATAGTCTTAGGGCAATTTTTGAGGTATATCAGTAAATTAATTAAAATAGAGGATTATTTAGTATAAGGAGATTGAAATATGAGCACAGTTATGATAATTGATGATTCTAAAACCTCAAGGTCAATACTCAAAAATATTTTGACAAAGAACGGTTATGAGGTGATTGCGGAAGCGGAAAACGGACAGGACGGCTACGATAAATACTGTGAGCTGCATCCTGACTTTGTGACGCTTGATATTACAATGCCCGTTATGGACGGAATTGAAACGCTTGTAAAAATAAAAGAATATGATCCTGCTGCAAAGGTCATAATGGTAACAGCAGCCGGACAAAAAGGTAAGATGCTTGATGCAATTAAGCTTGGCGCATCAGAGTTCGTTACAAAACCTTTTGAAACGGATCAGATTATCAGTATTATGGGAAGTATTCGATAGCTCATACACCATTTAGGAGGAAACGCCATGATTGAGGCTATTAGTTGTGGGGGCGTGGTTATATTCAGAGGAAAAATACTCCTTCTGTATAAAAACTTTAAAAATCGGTATGAGGGCTGGGTTCTTCCGAAGGGAACCGTGGAAAGCGGGGAGAAACATGTAGAAACTGCACTAAGGGAGGTTTTTGAAGAAACAGGTGTTAAAGCATCTGTGATGAAATATATTGGAAAAAGTGAATATTCCTTTAATGTACCGCAGGATACCGTTGAAAAGGAGGTTCACTGGTATCTGATGATGGCAGACAATTACTACTCAAAGCCCCAACGCGAAGAATATTTTGTTGACTCTGGCTATTATAAATACCATGAAGCCTATCACTTGCTTAAATTTTCTAACGAGAAACAGATTCTTGAGCAGGCATACCAGGAATATTTAAATCTTAGGAAAAATAAACAGTGGATAAAGCCGCGATAATGCGGAAAATAACACATATTACAAAAGAAGGTCATTTGACCTTCTTTTCATTTGTAAAAACCGAAAGGTTGTGCTATCATAGAACCAGCATTTATTTAGTAGGCTAAATTGCAATACAGGAGTTGATTCATATGCACTTTTGCAAAAGATTGTATATCAGTCCCGCCATAAAAGACAAACAAAGAAAAATCATGTGGAAATTGAGAACGGGACGTCCACAGCCTATGATTTATGTGATATCGCTGGCAAAAAATGAAGATTTGCTTGAAATATACCACAGCGGTATGTTAAAACAGAAATACTATAAGAAAAAAGCGAATATACCATACATAGTGGGAATTGCCGCAGGTTACGGGCAGGCAGTATCCTTGGTAACTGATATCTTGGAAGATGTATATGAAATGACAGGAGGGTATGATGTCAAAAGTTTCTTTAAAAAGAAACGATGAAGGTTTACCATTCACGGAGTATGAAGGAATAAGAGGGTTTATATGGTGTCGATAATATTAACCATATTGAAGATAATAGGAATTGGAATTTTGGTTATACTTGGAATAATCATATTTCTTGTTTTGCTTGTGCTTTTTGTTCCAGTCCGGTACAAGGCAGATGGCAGTTATACCGACAGCCATTCAAATATCTTCGGAAAAGTGAGTTGGCTTATCGGAATTGTTTCCGTAACGGTTCGGTATCAGAATGAACAGCCATTTCATATCAGAGCAAAACTGTTTTGTATTCCGATTTTTGACAATCTGAAAAAAAGGAAAAAGAAAGCTTTCCGCAAAAGAAAAAAAGAAGAACCGCAGCTTCAGGCGGCTTCCGTATGCGAAGAGGGTACAACAGCGCAAAACAAGGCTGAAATTACAGAAACGCAAAGGGAAACAGCAGCTCAGCAGGAACCATTGACTGATATCCGCAGGGAATCTTCCCCAGCAGAGTCAGGGCAGACGGCAGATGAAGTTCCAGTCAATGAATTGGATCATGAAAATACTGACAAAGAAACATTTTTTCAGAAAATTCAGAAAATTTTTATAAAATTAATTAAATTTTTTGAAAATATTAAGTTCACATTTCAAAAAATATATGTTATAATAATGAAGATTAAGGATAACATAAAATATTACTTGGAATTATTACAACGGGAAAGCACAAAGCAGGCATTCGGACTATGTAAAAAACAGCTTTTGCGGATTCTGAAAAATATAAGTCCAACAAAATATTCAGTGAAACTGCATTTAGGCTTTGAAGATCCTGCAGTGCTTGGAAATATACTTGCCGTGTGGGGAATGATTTATCCGTGGCACATGGGAAGAATAGATATTTGCCCTGAATTTGAAGAAAGCATTGTGGAAGGCAGCTTTTTCCTCAAAGGGAGGGTTCGTATTTATATCCTCTTATGGACTGTATGGCTATTTCTGACAGATAAAAATATAAAACGGCTCCGTAAACAGCTGAATCTTTAATAGACACATAACGAATCAATTATTTTGGAGGTTTCATAGTAATGTCTGAAAACAATTTTAATGGTGTGATTAATTCCATGATGCAGGGAATGGAAACATTTCTGTCTTCGAAAACAGTCGTAGGGGAGCCTACGCAGATTGGAGATACGATTATTGTTCCGTTGGTTGATGTCACGTTTGGCATGGGTGCCGGTGCGTCATCACAGGATAAAAAGAACGGTGGAGCGGGCGGAATGTCGGGAAAGATGTCACCAAGCGCAGTGCTTGTGATTAAAAACGGACAGGTACGGCTTGTAAATATTAAGAATCAGGATACAGTCAATAAGATTGTGGATATGGTGCCTGATTTACTGGATCGTTTCACATCAAAAAACGATATGCCAGATGATAATGAGGCAATCAATGTGGCTTTTCCGGAAAATAAATAATTCAGAATCAGAGAGCATATAATAAATAACAAATAGAGAAATGCCGGAGTAATGGTGTTATGAAAAGGCTTATCGGTTTTTCTGTTTTATGTTTTGCTTTCGGTATGCTCTTTATGCTGGTGATCGGAAATACGTGGATTGGATTGATACTGATCACGATTTTTATTATTGTCGGTTACAATCTTTTTAACTGCAGCTGTTGATTCACCGATTTGGACGGCGATAAATTCAAATTTCAAAAATAATATGGTGGAAAGAAAGGCATGGTTATTGGTATGGTGGAGTTTGAAGAAGAACTAAAGAGAGGCGAAGATGAGACTCCTGATGATGTCAGGAAGCTAAAGACCTGGATGTTTCAGGAACAGGTAAGAATACAGGCAAGGCGGGACGAGCTTATGGAGTTTAATCATGAGCTTATGGGGATTAAGCAGGAGCTGGAACGGGAAAAGAATGCCTTGAATATCAGGGAAGAGGCAATTAAAAAACGTTTTAATGACAATGAGGCATTGATTGCCAAAAAATTAAAAATCATAGAGGACGCGTATCACCAGCTTGATCTTGACAAAAAGGCTTTGGAATGTGAAAAGCTGAATTTTGAGCATGAACGGAGCAAATACAGAAGGCAGAAGATGTCGGGCAACGGAAGTAGATCAAACATGCATTCTTACGGAGGCGGATCGGAAGCCTATGATGGGACAAGCTTTTTCCGAGGGGTAGATAGTGAACTTGCACTCAGAAAACGTTATAAAGAACTGTTAAAGATTTTCCATCCTGATAATAAATGCGGCGATACAAAGACATTAATTAAAATACAGACAGAGT
>CAJTSD010000054.1 GCA_910578795.1 uncultured Lachnospiraceae bacterium | reverse complement strand
ATTCAGTTGTCAATCTTCGGTTGGAATCTCATTCATTGAGATTCCGAGAAGTTATATTTTATAAATCGTTACTGTTCCCTTTGTTCCAGTAACAGGTAAAAATCCATGCAAAATTCCCTTCGGTAATGGATTTTTACTTGGCACCGGTACGTTTTCTCACGGACTTAGCAGTGAATGCCAAGTCCTGTACAGACAGCAACAATAAGCCTCATTAAAATTTTACTATATTTCCCGAAACAGTTCAATCTCTTTTGTGCAATATGCACATTGTATTTTTGCATAAAATATTATGTAAATTTTCGTCATTATTACTATTGATTTCTATGATTTTTTTGCGGTTGACTTTAGTGCTTTAAAGTGCAATAATCATAGATAGAACATGAAACCGCAATTTTATCATATAACAATCATAAAATAATATGTGAAAGGACTTGAAACAGTATGAATACATTCGGATTTTTAAGCCTTGGACTGATTGGCGGCTCGATTGCCCTTGCAATCAAACAGATCCATCCTGGCGCCAAAATCATTGCCTATGCACGCAGGCAGGAAACGTTAGACGAGGCGCTTTTGGCAGGCGCAATCGACGAAGGGACAACGGTTATTGACGAGCGGTTCCACGACTGTGACCTGATTTTTCTGTGTGCTCCCGTGTCCGTAAACAACCGGCTTTTAGAACAGCTAGGACCTATTATCTCCGAGCAGACAATGATTACCGATGTCGGAAGCGTAAAAAGCACCATCCATGAAACAGTTGAGAAACTCGGACTTTCTTCCCACTTTATCGGCGGACATCCAATGGCAGGAAGTGAAAAGACCGGCTTTGCAAACGCCAATCCACTGCTGCTCGAAAATGCCTACTATATCCTCACGCCGACCGACCTTGCGCCGAAGGACGCTGTTGCCGAATACTATGCGCTTGTCAAAAAAATGGGAGCCATTCCCCTGATTTTGAGTCATAAAGAACATGATTACGTGACAGCAGCCATAAGCCATGTACCACATTTGGTTGCAGCAGCGCTTGCGAATCTGGTCCACGACCACGATTCTGAGGAATGCACCATGAAGCTGATTGCCGCAGGCGGCTTTAAGGACATCACGCGCATAGCCTCCTCCTCACCCGATATGTGGGAGGCGATTTGCATGTCCAATACCGAAAATATCGCAAATCTGCTTGATGACTATATCCGTTCCCTGCAAACCATCAGCAAAGCAGTCCGCACAAAGCAGTCCGGATTTACGTATGATTTGTTCAAGGCGTCCAAAGAATACCGGGACTCTTTTGCCGACGCACCGAAAGGACCCATCAAGAGAACTTATGTTTGTCATGTTGATATTCCCGACGAGGCAGGAGCGATTGCCGCAATTGCCGCAATCCTTGCGAAAGCGGATATTTCCATTAAAAATATCGGGATTATACACAACCGTGAGTTCGAAGAAGGCGTGCTGCGCGTCGAATTTTACGAGGAAGCCGCGCTTGCCGAGGCGGTAACGCTGCTGCAGGGACTGCATTATACGGTATATCTCAGGAAATAACAAAATAGCCCACATAATAAACCAATTTCCGCATAAACTGAACTAAGCAGATGCAAATAAGAGGTTTCTTATGTGGGCTAAATTTAAACCATACATTTTATCCGTTGCGATTACGCTTGCCATAGGAGGACTCAGCGCTTTTCTGATCCGGGACAATATCACACTTTATCATACCATCAGCAAACCTGCGTTTTCTCCTCCCGCTTTTCTGTTTCCGATTGTGTGGACCATTCTTTATGTGCTTATGGGAATCAGCAGCGCCCGCATATGGTTGCAAAGGGACAGTCACCCGTACGAGGTCATGGATTCCCTGCTTTCCTACGCGCTGCAGCTTATCCTCAACTTTTTTTGGCCGATTATCTTTTTTAATATGCAGACCTTTTTGTTTGCTTTTATTTGGCTTGTGGTTTTGTGGGCTTCCGTATTAAAAATGATTTTTAAGTTCAGCGTGCTTGACAAAACAGCCGCCTATCTCAATATCCCTTATATTTTATGGGTGACGTTTGCGGGGTATTTGAATTTTATGATTTATCTGCTTAACTAAGTCTTTAACTTTATGATTTCTCCCACTGTTGTAAAACAGATACAAATGCAGGAATCAGCTGCTTCTTTCTCGACACTAGATTTTTCAGGACAAAAACCTTCTGTTCTTTCGGCAGGCGAAACGCTTCCCGTACAAGCGCGTTCGCCCTGTCGCCAAAGCAAAGAAGTTCTGTTTTTTCATAAACAATATTCGTAAGCATAAAAAAGCACATATCTACATTCAGTTTTGAAAACTCCTCCTTAATATAAGGTATAATTTTTTCCTTAATTTCATCCAGCTCAATACTATTCATAGAATTTATCTGTCCCACACGGAATTCAAAACCATTTGCCGAAAAGCTTTTGTTATCCTGCTTAAAAATTTCTTCGGCATTTTTGTCGCCTAAATTACTTCCTGCACCAAACATATCAAGTGCAAACTCCTCTGGCTCAATACCGCAGATTTCCGCCAGTCTGTACGCGGCAGCCTTATCAACCTCCGTTACAGTTGGTGAACGGAACATCAGCGTATCGGAAATAATTGCCGCCATCATAAGTCCCGCAATATTCTTTGGTATCTCCACACCCTTTTCCTGATACATTTGATAGATAATTGTTGCCGTACATCCAAGAGGCTGGTTTCTGAAATACACAGGCGCCACTGTTTCAAGCGTTCCAATCCGATGATGGTCTATAACCTCCCGGATATCTGCAAACTCAATGCCATCTACTGTTTGGGAAACCTCATTGTGGTCGACAAGGATTAGCTGTTTCCTGCGTAAATTAAGAAGCATTCGGCGCGATATCATTCCTACATAATTATTTTCTTCATCAAGCACCGGAAAATCATGATAACGTTTCTTTTTCATAATAGCACGGATATCCTCCGTCTTATCCGTAATTTTAAAAGTCGTCAGTTTCTCCCGTCTCATAAAATAACCAATCGGCATACTTTGATTAACAAACCTTGCCACCGTCGCTGTATCATAAGGTGTATTGATAATCACGCAATTGTGCTCTGCTGCAAAAATCTGAATGGTTTTTGACACCTTTGCACCCATCGTAATTAACACACACGCTGCTCCCATTTCAATCGCACAAAGCTGTGTTTCATAACGGTTTCCAAGGATTACCATATCTCCGGCGTGAATATAGTCCTCAAGCACATCAGGATTTGCCGTCGCGATAACCACTTCGCCACTCTCAAAATAACCGTTTTCATCTCCGACAATCATCTGTGCATCAAGTGTTTCAAGAATATTTTTATAAGAAGTTTTCGCTCTTGACAAAATCGCGTTATCGTACACATCCATATATGCATTCGCAATATCACCGATTGTAATAATTCCAATCAGCTTTTTCCCATCTATGACAGGCAATGTCACATCTCCCCGGTCACGCATCAGATGCCATGCTTTTTTAAGGGATACGTCCTGTGTCACGCCCTCCACATCATCATTCATATCAATATCGCGCACATCCGTCATAACATCATGGAGATAAACAGGCGGATCCGCATGAAATGCATTTAAAACATACTGTGTTTCCTGGTTCACCTGCCCTGCCCTTGCGGGAATATAATCACACCCATCGTCACACACGTTTTTCAAATAGGAATATGCAATCGCAGAGCATATTGAATCCGTATCGGGATTTTTATGTCCCACTATGTAAACAGGTCTTCTTACACTTTCTGAATTTTCCATCAATAATCCTCCACAAATTCTCATTTTTTTACTAATATCCTACATATATTATTGCCTAAAGTCAAGCAACTTGTTATAATTATGTAATAATTAGTAACAGTTCAGCAATATACGATTGCAATCATACTACACACTACTGCAAAGGGGCAAATGAGAAATGAAAAGGTTTGAAAAGTACACCGTATTAGAACTTGAACAACTTGAAAAAGTCAAAAAGATCGGTGAATATTATGGAAATTCACCGGAACTCAAGTCAGCATGTCAGGAAGCATACCAGCTATACAGAGCCGGAAAAATCTCCGCTGAATGCTACGGCAACATTTATTCAGATGCTTTTGACAATTATTTGACACGGATATAAAGAGGTACAAATGGATATTCATAATACAGTAAAAACGATTTCAAATACTCCTGTAAAAACCAAAAAAATTGACACGATGCGTATGAAAGACATCATATCACAGCTTTCGGATGTAATCTATCTGCTATGCAGCGCAAAAGCAGCAGATATCACCACAATATTCGACCAATTCACAAATATCACCCGAGAAGAGCGAGAAGCTTTAAATATCATTTTTCCGAATGATGCAGACGATGAAATGGATTAAGTGTGTTTGTCTGACATAATGGATTGATATGAAAAGCCTCTCATTGTGCGGATATAAAAAAGTGGTATAAAACTTAAACTTTCTGTTCAAATCCATACCACTTATTGACTGCGGAAGATGGGACTTGAACCCACACGCTCTACTGAGCACAAGATCCTTAGTCTTGCCTGTCTGCCAATTCCAGCACTTCCGCATCTTTGATATAAGTAACGTTGTCCGATTTACCGTTCCACGTCACTCGCAAGATATATCTTACCATTTATGTCTTAATATGTCAACAATTATTTTTGAAAAATTTAAAAGTCGAAAATTTAAAACACGAAAAATTTAAAACATGCAGCTGCTAAAATATATATGAAAATAAAAAGGTATCCCACAAGTTGTTCTTCAACTGTAGGATACCTTCATTTTTAAAACCGCTTAATCTTCTTCGTCGTATTTTTCTCAAATTCAACTTCGCGAACCTTTAACCGGAACACACGCTTATAAAGCGGCGCACCCTGATTGTACTCATCAATAATCTTCTGCAGTGCAGCCTGAATATCCTTAATTTTCTTCTTTGTGGCATATTCATAATCCGGAAAAATCTCCGCTTCAATCGCACCCTCGCTCTCACGCACAAGGACTTCCTGCACAAGACGGTTTTCGCCAAGCTTATTCTCAATTTCCTCTGGTGAGACATTTTCCCCGTTCGGCGTAATAATCAGATTTTTCTTGCGCCCGGTCAAAAAGACAAATCCGTCCTCGTCAACATAACCCAAATCTCCGGTCTTAAGCCAACCGTCAACCAACGTTTCCTGCGTTTCCTCCGGCATTTTGTAATATCCCTGCATCACGCTTGAGCCTTTCACCCAAAGCTCCTCGTCAACCACCTTTGCCTCACAGTTAGGCATCAGTTTCCCAACAGAACCATCTTTTATGTATTCGCCAAAGTTTGTACTGATTACAGGAGAACACTCTGTCATGCCGTAGCCCTGCCAAATGGTAATTCCATATTTTTGAAACAGTTTAATGTATGCGGGATTCAAATAAGCGCCGCCGCTGCATATCGTATGAAACTGTTTTCCAAACACCTTTGCCTTGATGATTGCCGCCGGAAGCAACGCTGCCTCCTCAAGCTTTTTCGCAAGTGTTTCAATCATCAGCGGTACCATTAAAATCATATTCGGCTCAAACAGCTTAATGTTTTTTGCCACACGAAGCAGGGAATCGTTAATGCAGATAATCGAACCCACCGAAATCCCCTTTAAAATATCCATGCTCAGACAATATGCATGATGAATCGGAAGCACACTCATAATTACCATACCCGACTCCAGTCCCATATCAAGACAGGTTGCATTCTCCGCAAGATTTCTGTGTGTAAGCATAACGCCCTTGCTCTTTCCCGTTGTTCCTGAAGTAAACATAATGGTGGCAAGCTGCTCAGGCTGCGGTTCGTAGTTAAATCCGGCATTTTGGGAATCAATCAGCTCCCAAAGCGCTAATTCTCCCTCAATTCCATGCGGTTCGTCCATACAAATAATATGCTTTAACGCCTCACAGCGCTTTGACGCCAAATCAGCCACACCCGCCTTCGTTTCATCATAAACAAGCGCCGTAACATCCGCACGGTCAATCAACTCACACAAATCTGCCTCCGGAAGGTTCGCATCCAAAGGCACAACCACACTGCCGCTATTCGCAATGCCAAAGTACGCAACAATCCAAGAATAAGAAGTAGGACCGACAATTGCAATGTGCTTTCCCTGTTCCCCAAGAAAATCCAATGCCGCCGAAAAACGCTCACTGTCTTCCTTCAGCTGTGTATACGTTTTGCTCTCAATTTTTGTTGTCTTCTTTCCGCTGTCGTCAGCGCCTTTTACTTTGTAGCGGAATGCATCCTGTGCATTATAATTCTTCTCTGCTTCCACAAGCAGCTCCCGTATAGTACTCTTTGTTTCATTCATATCAATATCTCCAATTTTATTGACCTTGTCGGTCAATCACACTTTTTTGGGGGACGCCGCACAGTGTCTGCACACCAAACGGCTGTTGTTTACTGTAACGATTCCAAATAATCAGCAGCCTCCTGAACGGTACGGATATTGGCAGCCTCCTCCTGGTCAATTTCCACGTCAAGCTCATCCTCAATCTCACCGAGCATACTCATAAAGTCAAACGAACTAAATCCTAAGTCCTCCATAAAACGCGACTCCGGCTTGATCTCTTCCTTTTTCACTTCGACATAATTTGTAATTATTTCCGCTAATTTTTCAAACATCTTCTTAATCCTCCATTTTTCTTATGGGTTGCAAAACAGACACTTACACAAGCTTAATAATATCTCCGATTTTAAGATTCGGATTTTCAATTCCCTTAAACATAATCTTACACATATAATAATAGAACAGCTCCAGCGTTTCTCTGCTATATGCCTTAACCTGATGCTCAAAGCTAAAATCCAAGCCGTTATCCTCAGGTCTGTGCATCACCGTAAGGTAAAGTCCGTCCGCATAGTAACCATTGCCGTACCTCTTTGTCTTATAACGGATTTCCCCTAAATCAACCAAACCCTTTTCACGCAGAGTAGCTGGCTGATACGTGAGCGCAACGGTTTCGTAGCCCATGCCTCTTGGCGGATTATATACCTTACTTTTGTAGAGCATACATTCAACCGGATCAAAATTCACATAGCGGAACGTCTCATTCTGCTTGTCCCTGATTTCAAGAATCCCCTCCAAAAAGGTCTTATCCTCGGGAATGATTGTCCGAAACGGAAAACTGTGAATCCGCGTACCGCCTGATTTTTTTTCGGAAAGCGTCGCCCTGCGGGCATATGCAACCATCAGGGAAACATCATCACAGTTGTTCATTTTCTGTAAATACGTGCGGATTCCCATAATCAGCAGACACTGCAATGAAATATGCTGCTCTTCACAGAATGTCATCAGACGCTTTGTCGGCTCTCCCTCCAAATGGAAAATATCAATATCCGCCACAAAGCTGTCGGAACCGGTCGGCGCAGCCCGAAGGTTCGGATTACCCGTTGCCCGCCTTGCCTCATCCAGTTTTTTCTTGCCCTTGATACCATTATAAATCGGTTCCGGCGCTTCAAATAATTTATGGAAATATGCCCTGTCGCGTTCTTGTGCCTTACTGCCTGCCTCATACGCAAAATCCTTCTCGAGCTGTTCCACATAAGAACGCATATCCGCAGGATACGGCACATTTTCAAAGTTTGCATTACAATACAACTCGATTATGTCTTTCATAAATCCGATTAATGACTGTGCATCAAGAAATCTGTGGTCTCCCACAATATACATGCCTTCAAATCCATCAGGAGTCTTGATGATGACAACCTTGTTCATCGGCTCATCCTGTCCGAACGGAACACGCGTCCACTTTGTCATCTCCGCTTCCGCCTCTTCCATTGTCCTGTCGGAAAAGTCCACAAACTCGATCTCACGCTCTTCCTTCTCTACAATATACTGATACCACTGTTTTTCCTTTGTGTCATACACAAGACGCGCACGCATGGATTCGTTGCGCTCATACGCCTTGTAAATCGCCTTGCGCAGCTCATCAATGTTCAGCTCAAATTCAATCGTAAGGCTGCTCCCGACATTGAGAATTTCTTTTGCCGGACAGTAATCAGAATAATAAAAATGATATTTCTGTGCGGCTGTCAATGGGTATGTCTTATAACCTTTTCTTGTTTTCATCAAGTTCTCCCTCCATCTTGACTATTATAGTCAACTACATGATTTCCTGAAAAAATTCTGTCAATGCCTGCTCGTATTTTTCCGTATCCTTATAATAACTTTCCGCATGCGCGGCGCCGTCAACAATCAGCTTCTTCTTCGGGGACGCGATGCAGTCATAGATTTCATTGCACATCTGAAACGGAACAAACGTATCGTTTGAACCGTGAATCATTAATATAGGAACCTTGGCTTTTGCCACCTCGCGCTTTGCATTGCACTCGTCCATGCCATAGCCCGCAAGCTTCTTATTCACAAGATCCGCCCCCGGAATCACAGGGAATGCGGGAAGATGGTACATAGTGTTCAGCACATGGGTAAACACTTCCTTCGGAGACGTAAAACCACAGTCCGAAACGATACCTTTCACCTGCGGCGGCAGCTCCAGTCCGCTCGCCATCAGCACGGTTGCGCCACCCATGGAAGTCCCGTGAAGCACAATTTCAACGTCCTCGCCAAGCTCCTCAATCACCCAGTTAATCCACACAAGCGCGTCTTTCCTGTCAAGGCAGCCAAAGCCGATATACTCGCCTTCGCTTTGACCATGCGCCCTTGCGTCCGGCAAAAGCATTGCATAGCCTTCCCTTCTCAGGTAATAATCGGATAATCCGATGTAGTCCGACATTCCCTGACTGGTATAACCATGAAAACAAATCGCAACCTTTTTCTTCTCCGCAATTTCCTTGATTGCAGGAAAATATGTTGCATGAAGCCTTAATCCGTCAAAAGACATCTGATGCACATCTTTATGGTTTTGTGCCAGCATAAACGTCTTTCGCTCCTCTAAAATCGGTGCGTACTGCGCCCAGTCCGTACCTGACATTTTCATGGTACGCTCTACCTTTGCATTGTTGCGTTTCATGGTTCTTCTGTAAAAATAAGCTGTCTCTCCTGCGCCTGCAACGGCAAGCGCACCAAGGCATATCATGGTTTTTCTTAGTATACCCATTTTTGTAATGATACTCCTTTCAACACCAAAATAAGCAGTTTTTATGATTTTATCTTATTTTCCCGCAGTTTTATCCACGTCCTTTTTTACTTCTTTTTTGACTTCTGTTTTTGTCTCTTTTTTTCCTTCTGTCTTTGCTTCCTTTTTCATTTCCTTTTTCTTCTGTTCAATAATCTCTTTTAAACGAAGCGCCTTGTCAATATTTCCCTCCACTCTCAGCTTCTGTGCCGTAAATGCGGCAACCGGATCCATATCGCCATCGGCAATCTTAAGCAGCACCTCCGGCGTACAGATAAACATTGCATCCCTGTCATAATATTCATATGGCTCTACATAAAGCTGCCCGTCCTTTACCTCAACATAGAACGCCCCGCCTGCTTCCTCATCCTCAATGTCAAATTCAAAAGCTAAATGCTCCTGAATATCGCTCACGTCAGCCCCCATAAATTTTCCCTTGATTTCATAAAATAAGTCCGTGTAAGTCATAATTTCCTCCCTGATTCTTTAATTTTACATTTTTCGACCAATGGTCGAATCCTTTTGTCATAAGCCTATCACATTTTTCGACCGTCGGTCAAGCACTTTTTCTCTAAATTTCACATGAAATTCGTGGTCATATTATGGCACTTTTTACAATTGCCCGTCCCTGTCCGATATGTTATAATTTTGACTAATTAAACGATTTCCAATTTACGTTGCGTTCCTATTGGCATCGTTCCTTGTAAATATAACCGTATATGATACAGAATCTTAATTCAGAAAGGCGGCGTATTCATGCCCGACATGAAAAAATACGACATCATATTGGACGCGCTCCAAAAGCTATTAGAAGAAAAGACCATCCAAAATATCTCCGTCAGCGAGATTGCACAAAGGGCAGGCATTGGAAAAGGAAGCATCTATTATTATTTTCCGTCAAAAGATGCCATCTTGGACGCGCTGATTGAACGAAGCTATGAAAAACCATTGCTGACGGCAAAAAATCTGACCATGCAGACGGATATTCCGCCGTTTACGCGCATGGCAATGCTCTTTCAGGCATGTCAGAGTTCTTCGGTATTTATCAAACAAAACAGTACGTCCTCCGATGCCGAAAGCGCACAGAAATTTGCCTTTTTGCACCACAAGTACCTCTCTCATGTGATTTCAAAGCTCAAGCCCGCCTTAACGCAAATCATCAAACAGGGCATCGAAAGCGGCGAAATCTGTTTCGAATACCCTGCCGCGCTTGCGGAAATCGTATTGATTGTGCTTGCCGTAAAGTTTGACAATTCGCTTCTCCCCTCCACACCGCAGGAAACGGAAGAAACGCTGCGCGGGCTGGTCGCACTATTGGAAAAGGGCACGGATGTCGCTTCAGGAACACTCAGTTACCTGACCTTAGCGCCATATATTTTATAAAAAAGCTTGGCTGTTGTTTCAGTATTTTACGCTGTTGCAATTTCCTATAAAGCATAAAAGAAAACACCCCCTGCATGGGTGTTTTCTTTTATGCTCTCCGTGTCAATCTGTTACATCCGAAGCTTTCATATGCACATCAACCTGCGCAAACGGTATCTCAATCTGCGCCGCGTCCAGTGCAAGCTTTGCGTTTTCAAGAAGTCGCCACCGCACGTCCCAATATTTGGCATTTTCACAAAAACAACGCATTCCAAGCACCACGGCGCTGTCCGCAAGGTCATCTACAAACACTTGCACCGGTTCCGTGCGCATCACGTCCGCGTCCTGCTCCAGCACGGCAAGCAGCGCCTGCTTTGCCGCCTTAATATCCGCGTCATAGGCAATCCCGATTTTTAAGTCCACACGCCGAAATGGTGCATAGGACGCATTGGTGATTGCGTTATTTGCAAGACTGCCGTTTGGAAGCACGACTGTCTTTCCGTCAGGCGTCTCAAACCGCGTATAAAATATACCGATTTCCTTGACTGTCCCTTCCGTACCGTGCCCCGACTCCGCAATAAAGTCCCCGACTTTAAAGGGCTTGAGCATTAAAATCAGCACACCGCCCGCAAGATTGCTCAAGCTTCCCTGCAATGCCAAACCGACGGTAACACCCGCAGATCCCACCAACGCAACCACGCCGGTCGCGTCAAATCCGAAATTTCCCGCAATCAGCAAAATCAGAAGACCATACAGTCCCACCTTGATTAACCCGTCAAGAAACTGAATAACCCCCGTTTCCGCGCTTGCCCTTTGCAGTGATTTCTTCGTAATCCTGCGTATCAGCTTTATCAGCTTCGAACCGATAAAAAACAACAGCGCGGCAATCAGGACACGCACGCCAAGACCAATCGCCTTTTCAGGAAGGGTGTCCACAAATTTCTCCAACGCACTCAAATCCCTGCTAATCTGTTCGATATCAATTTCCATATCCGATGCTATCAGCATATCATTTCAACTCATTTCTACAATATATTCCTGCTAACCAATTGTATGTATAAAAAGTCCGCTCCGAAGTTTCGGCTCAAACCATGTGGATTTCGGCGGCATCAAAAGCCCTGCATCGGCAACCGCAAACAGCTCCTGTATGGAGGTCGGATACATTGCAAAGGCAACGGCGCTGTCCGTACGTACACGACGCTCAAGTTCCTCCATTCCCCGAATGCCGCCCACAAAATCAATCCGCTTGTCCGTCTTAGGGTCACCAATACCAAGAATCGGCGCAAGCACGTGATTTTGCAGGATTGCCACGTCCAATCCGTCCACGGGGTGTTCGTTTTTGTATGCTTCCTTAATTTTAAGCAGATACCATGTATCACCGACAAGCATTGCAACCTCGCCCTTTGCAGACGGCTTCGTGCACACCTTGTCTGTTTTTACCAGCTCAAAAATTTCTGACACGCGTGTCATAAAATCTGCTTCAGTAAGTCCGTTTAAGTCCTTCACAACGCGGTTGTAATCCATAATCATCAGCTCTTCGTCGGCAAACAGCACGGACAGGAAATAATTAAATTCCTCTGTTCCCGTATAATCGGGATTTGCCTCCCGCTTTTTTAACCCGACTTTCACGGCGGAAGCGCACCTGTGATGACCATCCGCAATATAAATCTGCCCAATCCCTGCAAACGCATTCTCAATTGCCCGCACATCTTCCTCACCGCTGATGCACCATACACGGTGCGTAATGTTATCCTCCGTCGTAAAGTCATAAAGCGTCTGCCCTTGTTTCGTCCTTTGAATAATTCCCTTTAACACATCATTTGCCCTGTATGCCAAAAAAATCGGTCCCGTCTGCGCCTTACAGGTTTCCACATGGTGGATTCGGTCAAGCTCTTTGTCGGCACGCGTATTCTCGTGCTTTTTTATCACCTGATTCTGGTAATCGTCCACGCTTGCGCACGCCACAATTCCGGTCTGCACACGCCCCTCCATTGTAAGCTCGTAAATATAATACACAGGCTTGTCCTCCTGCACAAACTCGCCCTTTTCTATCATGCCCCAAAGCAAGTCATGCGCCTTTTCGTACACTTCGTCGGCGTATGTATCCACACTCTCGTCAAACTGTGTTTCCGCCCTGTCAATATTTAAAAACGACAGCGGATTCCCCTTCACCGCCGCGCACGCCTCCTCGCGGTTATACACATCATACGGAAGCGCCGCGATTTTGTCCTCCAGTCCCTTCTTTGGTCTGTATGCCTGAAATGGTCTGATTACTGCCATAAAATTCTCCTTTCTGAATGTTCCTTAAACTTATTCTACCGTGTTTTCCCTCCTTTGACAAGCTGACCTTATCGTGATATAGTAAAATTAATATTATTTTAAAAAATTGAAAAAGAAAGGAAGAACAAACATGACATCAGAAGACAAACAGATACTTGACCGCATCAACGAATATGCCGATAAGGTTTTAAAAGATTTTGATCCGCAGAAAACGCAGGTTTCGTTCCAGTTGGAAAAAGTCAGACCCATTATGGAAGAAATCGCAAAAGAAAAAGGGACAAGCGTCGAAGAAATCTTTATCAAATACATGGATTTGGCAAGCGAAGTGACGGCAGAACGCGAAACAAAATTCCAAAACACCATCGGAAACATGACAAAATACGGCGACGTGCATGACGCATAAAGCCGCGGAAATCCTGCACTACGCAGGATTTCCCAGTTCCAAGCAATACCCATGCTTTCATTTTCTTACTCCCTTACCTTTCCTCTGTATCTGTTCAAACTTCTTCAGATCCGCCGCTGTTGTAATCTTAAAATTGCCCTCATCTCCCGGTATCATGGCAATGTCCATTCCTGCCATGACTGCAGGCTCCGCCGAGCCGTTAATTTCCAAAATTTTATCTGGCAGAAGTACCCTGTTTACCTCATAATACCTGCCAAACAGAAATACTTCCGGTGCCTGTCCGGCAAAAATCATTCCCCTATTTAGTAAGGAAGATACCACCTTTCCATCCTCGCTAAGATAGACAGTATCTTTCATCGGAAGCACAGGAAGTGCGCCGTCATGCTCTTTCGCCGCTATCAGGCAATCTGTGATCTGATCGGCTGTCACGCAAGGACGCGCCGCGTCATGGACTATCACGAAATCATCATCCAACGCATACTCACGAATATCTGTAAGCGCATGATATACTGATAGCTGCCTGTTTTCCCCTGGCGCAGAAAATCCCTTGAATTTGTCCCTGTCCGACAGGACTAAAAGCTGTTGCATGATATACTCCTGCCATATTTCATCCGCTACAATCTGCACCGCATCAATTTCCTCATGCATAAGGAAAGTATGTAAGCAGTATAAAATAACAGGTTTTCCATCCACTTCATAATACTGCTTCGGAATGTCAAGCCCCATGCGTTCTCCCCTGCCGCCCGCCAAAATTACCGCTACATTCACTAGTTATGCCTCCTCAAACCCTAATTTCTCTTCTGTTCCAAATTCCCTCCATAATCACGTATCTCCTTTATCGTTTCACCGTAAGGCTTACTTTTCCCGAAAAGCATCGTAGTCCCCAATACAAACCCGTCCATCCCTTTTGGTGCGAACGTAAGGATTTTATCCGCGCTACAGGCTCCGTCCCAATATGCCTTGAAATGCATCTCTTCCTTGAGCAGAAGCAGCCTGTCTATCTTTTTTCCGACATATGGCAGGTACATTTGCCCCGCGTTGCCTGGGTTTACCGACATGACTAACACCTTTTTTACGATACGCAGCATCTCAAACACGGTTTCCACGCTCGTTCCGGGATTAATTGCAATTCCCGGCACCATTCCCGCATTGATGATTTTCTGCAGCGTCGTGGAAGGGTGATATTCCGCCTCTGGATGAATGTAGACGGTATCACCTTTGCGCAAGCTGTTCAAAAAAAGCTCAATGTTGTTGTTCGGGTGCTCGATCATCAAATGCACGTCAAGCGGCTTCTTCGTCGCCGCAGCTATGTAACGCATGTCATTCAGGGACATCGCAAAGTTCGGTACAAAACGTCCATCCATGATATCAATATGGAAGGAATCAATGCCGCCGTTTTCCAAATCCTTTACCTCTTTCTCCAAGTTGCCGTAATTAGCACACATCATTGATGCTGTTAATTCAAAATCCATCTTTGTTAACTCCTTATAATTGCTGCCCCACTCGATAATCATTGAGTATCAAACCCAATTTTTTATATTATATCTGTCATGTCTGTCATACGATTAAAAAACGGATCTTCTACCTTTAAATTTAAAAAATCCGAATCCGTGATTTCTATCCCATGTACTAATGACAAAAGGAGCTCATCCAAATTCTTATTAATCTTTCTGGCAGATATGGGGCACAACTTCAAATATTCCCTAAAGTATCCCCTAATCCCTTCCTGTGCCTCCTGAAAGCATCTGATATCACTTTCTTTACGAGTTTCTTCTGCATACACCGGTCTTCCATTTCCGTCAAATTCCTTAACCGAAGGCATGGGAGCCGTCAGCATTGTCTCTAGAATATAATAGTCTCGAAAAATCACGCTGTTATTCATCTCTTCTGTGTCATAGAAAGAAATAATATCTAAATCCGTTCCCTTCATCTGTTCCTGATCCAGACGCAAAAAATATATCCCTTTCAAATGCTGCTCCATCAGCCTGCCAATATACATCTGAGTCGTACCCTTCGCCACAAAATCAAAGAAACCTGTTGTACCCTTTTTTATATCCAACTGCTCAATATATGTATCATAATTCTTTCTGTTTATAGCCGCCCGCTTCAAAATCTCCTGCTGATAATCCTGTAATCCTGTCCTCACGTTCTCCTGTTTCTTTGTATCTACCTGAATTCCAAACCTCTCCTCGAGTTGTCTAAACAAGCTTCCGCTGAACTTCATACTCTCCACGTACTTGATATCTTCCTCACTCTCCATACCTGCCCGAATCGCTGCCATCCGTGATGTCAGGAAATAAACAGAAGAAATCTGATTACAGAGTTCATCATACAACTGCTTGACCAAATAGCCATCTCTAGCACAAAAAAGAATATTTTCAAGCTGGTATTTATCTGCCTGTTCACGAAACCACAGAACAAAATCACAAATCATAGGCGCAAAAAAGATATAACCGATATCATACGCCGCAGAAACAGCAATCTGACACTCCTCTGACTCAAACTGGAACGGGCTGTTGAAAATATTTGCCACAAACATGCCAATTTTGATTCTGTCCGCCAGGCATTGCGTATAATCCCACAATCCCATATACCCAGTCTGCTCAAGAAAATCTATTCCATTGTAAAGCCGGCAGGTACTGATGCCGTTTTTTTCTGCATACTCCACATCCGCCACTACATCATCTCCAATATGGCAGTATGACCATGCATCCGTCGCCTCCTTAAATTCCCAAAAAAGTCCCTGTAATTTACCCTTTCCGTATTCACAGGAAACAAAAATATCCGTATAGCGCGTAATACCACACTGTTTCAATATACGTACAATCTGCTTTTTATTATAATAGGAATCGGACACAATATAGATTTTCTTCCCCTGTCTCTCCAAATCTGAAAGCAACCTACAGACCTCCCTGCGCGGAACCAGCAGCCCGCAGTCGATTTCCCATTCCATCACAGCCATCTGCTCTGGCTCAATTTCAGCCACACCATATGTATGCCTCATATGGGAATAAATCTCAAAAAGCTTCGGCGAACGCTCTCTAGATAACTCCTTTTCACTTGCCATCCGTTTTGCCGGAAAGTCTTCAATTATAATCCCATGCTGTTTCAACCTGTCGTTCACCAATTCAAATACATCCGACTGAAACAATACCTTACGCATAATCAGTGTATCAAACAAGTCAAAACTTATGACATCATATGTTGAAGCTTTTTGCATCACCTGACTCTTTGTATAGCCTGATACCTCTTTAAAATTATATACAACACGCCGCAAATCACAGAGGTCGTTGCCCCTTATATCAAACAAAGCAATCTGTTTTTCCCGACAGATACCACCAATCCGCCTCGCTATCGCACGGCATGAGCCTGGACGTGCCGCTACTAAAATCAGATTGACTGACTCTTCCACTGCAAATCCCATAGAAATGATTGGTTTCCCATACAGATTTCCGCTACTCTGATAACTATCCAACAGCCCTACTACCTGAAATGCCTCTCCAATCTCACCGAGAATCCGTTCCGTTTCTATGCCCAATCCATATATCGCAATTTTACAACCCTTGTATTCTGATAATATCATCTGCAAATCAAACACTACTATCTCTCTATCTCCTATAATTCTAAAGATTTCTCAGGCTCTTCTAAACTCTTCTGAAAACCACAATATTTTCCGATCATCTATCCCATTATCAACCAAATAGTGCCTAATCGTTTCAGCTGTGCTCTGTACTGTATTGGCTATCAAAATAAAATCATATTCCGGAACCTTCAGAATTTCATTCGGAGCATCTACAGCCAATCCCTTTTCTCTGTAAATTTCATACTTTTGATCCAGCCACAAAACAATACTGATTTCCTTTTTCCTCATAAGATATCTGTGTATTTTCTGCCCTAATACACCTGCGCCATAAATAACTACCTTACTCCCCCCTGCAATTCCCCCGTAAGGTACTAACACTTTCTCATCAAAATAGGAGATTTGATGCATACACAGCAGATATTTCCTATATTGCCGCAGCTGCGGTTTCATGATTTCCCATACATTTTTTTCTTTGAACGATTTCTCCAAATGCGCAAAAAGCAATCCGTATATGTCTTCTTTATCTTCCCGTTCCCTTTTCGTCATGCTGTCCGGATGCTGTACATAATGATACGCACATACATCCAGAACAACTATCTTTTCCGCCTCCAATACACTGGGGTAGACAACTGCCGCATCTTCTCCCATAACGATATGATCATCAACGCACATCTGCGTCTTTCTAAGGATTTCTCTTTTAAATAACTTTGTAACCATATGCGGCTGAATGCCATATTCAAAAAACTGCCCTGCATAAAGCAACGCCGGAAGAAGTTGTTCCCTTGTATATACCCCTGTTGGAAAGTTATCCTTTACCTTTCTGCTATCCTTCCCGATATCATGAAAATGCCCTGACAAAACCATATCCGCACCTGTTTTTTCCTGTGCCGATACCATCTTTTCATAATAATAAGGCTCTATCCAGTCATCCCCATCCACAAAGCTGACAAAATCTCCATTAGCAATTTCCAATCCCGCTTTCCTGGCGCTTGTTGAACCGCCATTTTCCTTATGTATCACTTTAATCCTACTATCCCGAATCCCATATTCGTCGC
The DNA here is from genome assembly GCA_910578795.1 of uncultured Lachnospiraceae bacterium. GTDB lineage: Bacteria > Bacillota > Clostridia > Lachnospirales > Lachnospiraceae > COE1. The sequence goes on along the minus strand of CAJTSD010000054.1, from coordinate 2,135 downwards.
AGGCTTTCCCACAAAAATATGAAGAGCCGTCATCCACAAGAATGATTTCCAAATCCCTATAGGTCTGATTTAAAATACTCCCGACACACTGCTCCAAATATTTTAACGTATTGTAAATTGGCACAATTACACTGATCATATTACTATCCCCTCAATTGTTCAGCAGCCGCAACGGGATAATTCCTGCAATCCCTTCCACGGCATTTTGCACACATTTCCAAATACCCCTTTTCAGAGTATCCCAAATTGTATTCCAACAGAATACGTTTCCCCAAATCGCCTTCCGGCAAGGAACCCAAATCCAAAAAATCGTCTTCTCCGATATGATATCCCAAATTATCCGACACAGTTCTCGCCATCACACAATAATAAAGCTTTCCGTTTCTCGTTTCCCTGCAGGGCGTCATACATTGATCAAATTTCTGTATCAGCTGCTCTGCACTCTCCTGCTGCAATATATCTGAAAAACCATAGTCCCACCATACTTCCTCAGCCTTTCCAAGATAATAATCAATCCCCGCCTCCGAGAGTATCTTTTCCAAATTATCATACTGCCCCTGTAAAGCCGGAATGGCTTTCACATAATTGGATATTCTGAAAAATACCTGATGCTTCTTACAACAATCCAGCAAAGCATGATCCGGCGTAATCGTTCCATTTGTTGTAATACTAAAGGTACCCATCTTGTCGCGGTATTTTTCCCCAATATATTCCACCGCCTCTTTCAAATGACGATACAACAAAGGTTCTCCACCAATTAGGACAAATTCGTGAATATAGTCAATCTTTGAAAAGAAAGAGTCCGCAGAAACATAAACTTCTTCCGGTTTCATATCCTCCGCATGTTTACTTACTGCCCAACAACCGTGCGCACATTTGGCACACTTTAATGTACATCGCTCTGTCACACAAATTTGAGCCAAATTCATAAATAAAAGATCCTTCTTTTGTAGCAGCAACAAAGGCAGTATCTTATGCAGGAAAATTCCGGACAAATAATATTTACAGTCATTTTCCTGAAGTTGCTTGCTTATCTCCGCTTCATTTGCCTCATTGGCAGCAATAACCAGCGTGCCATCTTTCCCATTTTCCAAAAACCATTGATAGGAGTGTACCGGCTGCCCACAAAAACCATTGTTTTGCTTTTGCGCATTGTTATCAATAAATCCGGCAAACATTTGAAAATGAGATAAGGTTACATACAAACCGCGTCCGATGTCTCCCGCACCAAATACATAAAAGCTTTCCAACTTTGGCTGTTGCAACTGATATGTCTTCAGCTCTTCTCCTTTATTCACCCATCTCACGGCGTATCAACTCCCTCCAAAACTGATAGTGCTTGTCCATACTGCATTTTTCTTTCAGCTCCATGTGTGCTTTCCTTCCCTTATCCGATAGCAAAATTCTATTTTTCTCGAGTTCTTCTATTCTATCTGCCATTGTCTCATAATCTCCAATGGAAACAATATAACCATTTTCTCCGTCGCGAATATCGTCATTTACACCAGAAGTATTCGTCACGACCGGCACTGCGCCATTTGCCATAGCCTCCGCGATGGAACGCGATCGTCCCTCAAAATCCGCTATATTAACACAAATATCCTTATCTCTCCAAAAACTGCCTATCCCTTGCTTATCCAAGACCCCAACCTGTCTAACCTTCTCCTGTAAATGTCCGCTAACAATAAATTCCTGCATCTTATCCCGATAATCGCCTTCTCCGGCAAGTTCAAAATAATAGTTTACTTTTCGTTTCTCCAAAGTCCCTATCAACTTCTCCATCAGATCCATCCGTTTCTGCGAGATAACAATTCTTCCAGCATATCCCAGCCTAATGGGCTTTGTTCTTTCAGTTGTATATAACCGTGCAAGATTTTGAGGGCAATTGACCGGACATATCATAGTATGTACCCGTTCCTCCTCAATTCCCCGTTTTAGCATTTCCCTCGTAATATCCGAACTGACACATACATACGCATCTACACATTCCCGAAAATCGATGTATTCCTCATAAGTATTTTCCGTTGCATTTCTAATTCCCGAAATAATTTTGATTTTATCCGGATACGCTTCCTTCACAATCTTCCCTGCAAAGACTTCATATGGATAACTTGTCACAAGAACGCATGGTAAAC
>CAJTSD010000053.1:807-20053 GCA_910578795.1 uncultured Lachnospiraceae bacterium | reverse complement strand
ACCAAATCCTTCTCATATTTCCAGTCATACCCATCTCTACTAATAATCCCAAACACCCAATTACGAAATACTTTGTGAACGAATATATCAAGATTATTTACAACAACATCAAATGTATTTCCATGTTCTCTCACATAGAGCAGTCTGTTTCTAATTTCATAATAATCCTTCCATGTATACCGTCTCGGCAGTTTCTCTATTGTCGGCTTTGTTTTATGATCTAATATTGCGTCTGTAACCACCAGGAACTTACTATATTTTAATATCCGAAGCGAATACTCTGTATCATCATGAAATATAAAATAGTCTGAATGCGGTACCCCTATTCTTTCAACAAGTTCTTTTCTTACCATCATTCCACAAAACGATGCTATATCACAAGAAAAAGTTGCTTTTTGATAATATGAATCATCAAGGATTTTTAAAAGCATTCCGTACTTGCTTACCCTTCTTCTATGATGCTTATCAACACTACCATTTGTCATTACAATTCCTGCAGCTGCCTGATAGTCTTCTTGATTTTGAAGTGCTATCAATATTTTTTCTGCATAATCAGTATTTAATATGGCATCGTCATCAATGACCAACATCCAATCAACGTTATAATTCAACGCTATTTGCATCCCTCTACAAAATCCACCCGCTCCTCCGATATTCTTGTCACAATGAATAATTTCAAATCTTTCATTTTCAAAAGTATGTTCTTTAAGATACTCCACAGTATCATCAGTTGAAGCATTGTTGACTATTACTATTTTATAAGCAGGTATTGTTTGATTTAGTGCATTTATTACACATTCTTCCAAAAGTGCTTTTCTATTGTAAGTTACGATTATTATTGCGTATTTATCCATTTTCCTCATTCTATACAAATATAATTTCCAATACACGCTACATTATATAACTAATACTTTCATATTGTAAATACTTTTATGGTTTTTCCAATATTTTTCCCCAAAAAGCAACTTATTTACTTGCTTGTCCACAGCATTTTATGAATTTTAATTATATTCATATTATTCCCACTCCAACACCATCCCCACAGGAAGTTCATAATACTTCTTCATCCACACCTCTATATAACCATACCCTTCCTGATACGGCATCATCTGTGCAAATGTATCATTTTTAAGTTTATGCAAGACTATTTTTTCTACCGTTCCCCCATCTTTATATTCTTTCCCAGCATTAATGAGTTCATAATGATTTCTTAAAACCAATTCCAACGCAATGCATTTATAAGGACTCGATTTTGTCGTGAATGACACTATTTTACCTGATATGATTCCTATCAGTACAATAATAACCGCCTGAACTACCTGCATCAGCGGCAACCCACCTAAACGAAAGATTATAATTTCAAAGAAAAAGTATAATACTCTTCCTCCCCAGTTGAGATAGTATGCTTTCAAAAACTGAAATATCTCATCTAGCCCATAAGACATCCCCGCATTGTTTTCAAATCCTGCATAAGACAGGCTGGCATATCCGTAATCGTCAAAATATATAGTGACATAATGGTGTTGTTGCAAAATAAACAAGGCTATTATGCAGCTTTTTATTATTGCTTTGTAATATGCCCTTCCTCTACAACAGGTTTATCTGTTTTAAAAAATAAAGGTACCCAATCTCTTCCTTGGAACAATCCATTTTTTAACCAGGTTTCTTTGCTTTTCTTCTTTTAAGCATCCTGTTTCTAATTCAAAAATTTTTTCTGTCATATCATACATGTATTGTATGTCATTAATTCGTACCCCTAATTTTTAAGTAGTTTCAATTATCATTCCTTTATTCTGAACATTAAAACACATATACGCAATGCTAAGATTTCGTTCTTTTAACCGCGTCTTCTCTTCTTCATTAAGCGGTGAGACATGGTGCTCCTTTGTAGAACGTTTTTCTAATGGAACGCCCATATACTCTTCAAATATTCCGCTTACTTGTTTTCCTGAATATGCCCCATCATCAAAGAAAACAATATGGTCTCCTTGTGAGCTTTCTTTCAATGCTTTTCCATTAGCATTACCATTAACTTCTTTACAACGACATGCAATAATATTTGCCATCTGACCTGCAAGCGAAAAAACGCCTATTGTATGTGCGAACCTAGAATAGTCTGCATTACAATAGACGTAACTCGCCAAGCCCAGTTGTTTAATCTTCCTTAATCGTTGAATAAGGGGACTATCCAAAAAAATAATCTCACCCGCATTAAATTCAACGGGACCCCAAATAGGATCAAAAGTTTCTTTCCCAGCCAATCTCTCCGAATTTTCCAATTGTTTATTAATATTCTCAACATATGGTCTTAATATTATTTCTGCAAACAAGTCAATCTCACTTCGTAAAACCGCAATATCCTCTTCTTCTAATAGCTCATATACTTTCATACTTTTGCTCCTTAGTATTTTTTGGGATTACATCATATCTGTCAAACAAGTATAATATAATCAAAAACATATTATGTTTGTTGATATTATGTCAAAGGTACATCTGCCCCTTCACAAAAAGCTTTTGTAATTCCTGTCACAAAAATATCTGGTATATCTAATAAATCATCATTTAATGCTAACTGGGCTCTTGTTTCTGTCATCTTGATTGTAGCCCTTTCCAAACGCGGATTCTGCAGGGAGATTCTGTCACCATTAACGGCCATAATAGCGTCCGCAAAATCATTCTGTCCTTCATTTAAAAACAAAAGACCAATATCACACACATCATCGGTCAGCTCTCCTATATGCGTTTCATAATATTCTCTCATGGAACGTACACCTGCCCTATATGCATCTGTACGATAGGGGATACTGTCTACATTCAAAAGTTTTAATTGTTGCATACATATGTTTTGCCATCCTTGTTTACCATGACAATATTCATATTATCCGCCGCCGAGGACAAAAAGATAATCGGCACCTTCGAAACCTTCCGAATCTCACTGCACCAATGGTATCCGTTGTAAAATGGCAGCTTAATATCCATCAGCATAAGCTGCATATTTCCTTTCCGCGTCCGTGTACATAAAGAGCGACCGCTATATCCTTTTTCAGTGATATACCGGCCGCCCTAATTCATTGCAATATCCAATTTTTTCCTCTTTCTCGGCATTTTCTTTTCTCTTTTTTCTTCTTCCTTGTACCATTCTTTTTTTATTTGCCGAATTTTTTATGGTACTCTTTTTTCTTCCGGTTTTGCGTCCTCTTTGTGTTCCATTAATCCGATTACTCTCTCTGAAACATTCTCTTAATCTTTTCCTATGTGTACAATCCTCTTAAATACACATTCTCTCATTCTCATATTCGTTAAGGATTTTCATTTTCATCAGATTAAGGTTTGTGTGCCATCCAATGGACTCATCTCCTTTCTTAAGCATACCCTTTATCGCTATTGTTTACGGTTTCCGAAAATATATAGGATAAAGCTGAAAGATTAATGGTATCTTTTATGCTTTTCTCTGCTCTCTTTGTGATTGTAGAATAACACCATTTTCAGGATATTTCAAGAGGTTTTTGAAACTTTTCCCAATATCGTCATTTTGTATAATCCTTATCGTTACTTTGTATAATGTTTTCTGAATTTTCTGACGATACTTCTTTGCTTCACAACCTATGCAGTGCCTCCTTTAGAGTGATAAGAAATAACCCACTTTTCTATCGTTTAAGCGCAACTCAATGCTTCGTTGTTTTACGGACCTTTCTTGTGTGTGATAAAATAAATTTATCAGCAAGTCACCTTACAGCTTGCGGCGCACAAAACGAACGTTATAATTTTGATAGTACAGGAAAAACACAGAAAGGAGCAGATGACAATGACGAATTTGGAACTGGGGAGCCGAATTTCTGCCTATCGGCAAAACAAAAACATGACGCAGGAGGAGTTAGCAAACCGTATCGGTGTAACCCCGCAGGCGCTCAGCAAATGGGAGAGAAACCAAAGTCTACCGGATGTTACCCTTTTAATCTCTTTGTGCAAGGTACTGGAAATTCGTGCGGACTGTCTGTTGGGAACAGATGCACAGAGCATTACAGAGAGCACAGACAAAGACACGGAGGATACAATACTGCATCATCTTAGAAACTGCCTTCCTCCGTTGGAATTGATTTTTTCTGTAAGCTTTGTGCCTGCGTTTTCAAATAATTATGTGAAAGATTTTGAGGATGTGCGGACACGACTTGCGAAGGAGGGCATTCTGATGCCGCTTGTTTGGATACGGGACGAGGAAATGTTAAAAGATAATCAGTTTATGATTTTAGCGTACCGCAATGTTCTTCATAGCGAAGTCTTATGCGGCAACGAGGAATCGCACTATGCGAAGATGATTGCGTGTTTGGAAAAGACGGTGCGGAATCGGTATGCGGATATTCTAAATAAGGATCTTGTTAAGCAACTGGTAGATAATTTGGCGGTTGCCTATCCTGCTTTGGTAGAGAACACCGTGCCCGATAAAATTTCTTACGGATTTTTACTGGATCTATTGAAGGAGTTTTTGGCACAGGGGAAACCGATCTGCTATCTTCCGAAAATTATTGAACGAACAGAAAGCCTGCTGCAGGAAAATCCGATTCTATCCCCGCAACAGCTTGCAGTACAAATTGCAGGGGAACTGGAAACAGAAAAATCCATATTTGAATTTCTGTCATAATGATATTTTATCGAATGCCAAGAGAGGTATCTGCCGGAACAAATACCTCTCTTTTTCTTTTCATACCCTATATACGCTATACCCGTTCCAAAACTTTCGCAACCGCGCCGACGCCCTCTATCATCTCGCCAAACAGCGTGGTAACCTTCTCACCAAGCACGTTCTGCGTCAAATCCACACCGAAAATATCTGCACGCTTCAAAATCGGCGCTATCACTGCCTTCACATCGCAAGGCTCTCCAAGCTTTACATCTGCAAGCAATGGCATCAACGTTTCCAACAGCGGATCGGGGCTTGGCGTAAATGCCTTCCCGTTATCATCAACCCCCATCAGATACCGCAGCCACCCCGCAAATACCATCGGAATACCCTCCAGTGTGTTCACGTCCAAATCGTCCGACGCCATATACGCCTTGATGGTCTCGCCAAACCGAATGGACAATTTCTGCGACGTATCTGTCGCAATGCGCTGCGGCGTATCAGGCATAAACGGATTGGGAATGCGCATTTGCAGCACTTCGTCGATAAACTGTTTCGGCTCCAAAATCAGCGGATTAACGACCACCGGCAAGCCCTCCTGATAACCGATTTTTTCTACCAGCTTCTTAAGCGCCGGATTTTTCATCTCCTCGGAAATCAGCTCATATCCAAGCAGGCACCCAAACACCGCAAGTGTCGTATGCAGTGGATTAAGGCAGGTGCACACCTTCATTTTCTCCACCTTATCCACCATTTCCCGCGCGGTGAATATCACGCCCGTTTCCTCCAACGCAGGTCTGCCGTTGGGGAATGCGTCCTCAATCACAAGATACTGGCACTCCTCCGCATTCACAAACGGAGCCACCCATGTATTCTTGCTTGTGACTGCCTTTTCCAATCCCTCAATATGATCCGCCTCCAAAATTGCCTCCACCTTCGGGTCGGGACGCGGCGTAATCTTGTCAATCATGCTCCAAGGGAACGTGAGTTTGGCAGTGTCGTTCACATACTCCAAAAATCCTGCCTCTGCCGTTCCAGCCTTCACCCAAGCCTCCGCAAATGCAGTCACTGCCGCTTTTAGCTTGTCGCCGTTGTGCGAACAGTTATCCATACTCACCAGCGCAAGCGGAAGCTGACTGTTCAAATACCGCTCATACACGAGCGCGCAGACCTTGCCGAGATAACTCTCCGGTTTCGCGGGACCGTTCTCCAAATCCCGTGCAACCGCAGGCAGTGTGTCACCCTTGCCGTCCACAAGACTATAACCCTTTTCCGTAATTGTAAAGCTCGCCATTTTCAGCGACGGCGCGGCAAAAATCACCTTTAAACGGGAGAACTCTTCATCATTTTCACTGTCCAAAATCAAGGACTCCACGATACTCCCAATCACCGTTTTCTCTACTTCACCGTTGCCCTTTAACGTGACAAGAATGCTGTAATCGTCATGCGGGCGGTACATCTTTTCAATAATCTCATAGTCAAAGCCTTCCGCCACGATTAATCCCGTATCGCTCTTTCCCTCTTCCATCAACTGCTGCATTAAATTCGCCTGATACGCACGGAAAATGTTGCCCGCGCCAAAATGAATCCACTCGGGATTTTTCTTCGTATTCTCAGTCAACTGCTCCCTGTCATACGAAGGCACATGATACCCCAGTGCCTTCCACGCCTCGCGCTCCTGTAAACCTGTTTTATCTAATCTCATATTAGTAACCATGCTCCCTTCTAAGTCTGCGAATTTGTGCCCTAAGCACAAATTTGCCGTGTGAAAAATTTATTTTTCACACTATAAACCTGTCCCTTTCTCAGCCTGCTATATTACTTTATTTTATTGGAAGAACGCCGCCCTTGCGTTCTTCTTTTACGAATAGGTTCGCCTGCGAACCGTAGTAATTCTTAGTGAGCGTCTTAATCGAATTGAACTCTATTCGATTTGCTCACTTAGAATTACTTTTCGTAATAGCTTCCCAAAGTCCGTTCAAGTAAGTCGCCCCTAACGCCCTGTCATACAGTCCATAGCCCGGCATCGCCACCTCGCCCCAAATCATACGGCCGTGGTCAGGACGAATCGGACCTTCAAATCCAATATCATAAAGCGCCTTCATAATCTCATACATATCAAAGCTTCCGTCCGACGACAAGTGTGCCGCCTCCTCAAAATCGCCCGGATAATTGTGCTGCAAATTCCGCACATGCGCAAAATGCACGCGTCCCTCAAGCGCCCGAATCATACCCGGCAAATCGTTATCAGGATTGGTTCCGTAAGAGCCCGAGCAGAACGTAACGCCGTTATGCGGATTGTCCACCATCTTCATCATGCGCTGGATATTCGGCAAGTTCGTGATAATACGCGGCAGTCCAAACACGCTCCACGCCGGGTCGTCAGGGTGGATAGCCATATTAATATCATACTTATCACAAACAGGCATAATTGCCTCTAAGAAATACTGCAAATTCGCAAACAGCTTTTCCTCGTCCACATCCTTATACAACCCAAACAATTCCTTAATCCGCTCCATGCGCTCCGGCTCCCAGCCCGGCATCACAAAGCCGTTCGTATCGCCCGAAATTGACTCGAACATTTTCTCGGGATTTAAGTTATCAACCGTTTCCTGATGGTATGCCAAAACCGTCGAGCCGTCGGGACGTTTTCTTGCAAGCTCCGTTCTCGTCCAGTCAAACACAGGCATGAAATTATAGCACACCATATGAATATCTTCCTGTCCAAGCTTTTCCAAAGTCTTGATATAATTATCAATATACTTGTCGCGCTCCTTCAAGCCAATCTTAATCGCGTCATGAATATTCACGCTCTCGATGCCCGCGATATGCAGACCGCCTGCCGCAACCTCAGCCTTCAATGCACGAATGTCCTCCAAACTCCACTCGTCACCGGGAGCCGTTTCATAAAGCGTCGTAATCACGCCCTTCACCCCCGGAATCTGCCGAATCTGCTCCAGCGTCACCGAATCCGATTTGCTCCCGTACCACCGTAATGTCATTTCCATAAAAATTACCTCTTTTCTGCGCACATCCCTTGCGCATACCGGGTTTGTGCCGAGTGCGCACAGACACAAATCCCGTGTGTAAAAATTTACTTTCACACCGCACACTTCTTCCAAAATCTCTATGCTGCAAACTCCTCCTGATGCCGCCGAATATAAAACTGCAGCGCCACAATCAGCAGCAAATCAATCAAAACTACAACAATAATCGAACGGATTCCCCACTGAATACCCACCGACTCCGCAATCCGCCCAATAATCATCGGCATTAAAATCGAGCCAAGGCTTGCCAGTGTCAAAATAAAGCTCCACGCCATCGAATACTTCTGTATCAGCCCGCCGCAAAACGACACCGTCGTCGGATAAATCCCCGCCATGCTGTACCCAAAGCCCATAATCCCAATCACAATCGGCACCGTGCTCTTCGAAAACAGCAGCCAAAAGAAAAATCCCACAAAGCCGACACCCATCGCAAGCAGTAGCTTTTCCTTTCGCATCTTCCCCGACAGCGCCGCGGCAGTCAACCGTCCTGCCAAAATCATCACCCACAAAACGCTCGCCATAAGCTGCGACAGCGCGTCGCTCAAAAGCCCTGTATCGACAAAATACGTAATCAGCCAGCCGATAACGCCCTGCTCCGCACAAAGATAAAAGAACAGCGTAAACGTGCTAAGATAAAACAACGGCTCTCTGAAAAAACCGACGCTCGTGTCATTTTTCTTCTCACTCTTTTTTGTCGCAGGCTCCGAAATCGGAACCATAAAATACAAAATCCAGCTAAGCACACCCATCGCAATCATGAAATAGCAGGCATACACCCAGCCATCCGCATTTGTGCGCGTCAACATTGTCAGTAAAATCGGAAACGAAAACGCACCGATAGAAAACATCGCATGTAACGCGTTCAAAAATCCAGCCCTTCCCGGCGCAATACTGTTGACCGTGTAATTTCCGAAATTGCTCGATGCCCCTCTAGCCAGTCCTGTCATCAAAAATGCAAGCGCCAGCATCAAGTTACCGTTTCCATACAAAATCATCACATACGCAATCGCATAGCACGCGTTAAACAACAGAATGCTCTTCTTCCTTCCCAAAAATACGGCAAGCGTCCCAGACGCAAAGCTCGAAACCAAATTGCCCACCGAATGCAGACTGACAATCAGTCCTGCAAACGCATAATTTAATCCCTTCGCCTCCCGGATAAACGGCAAAAGCGAACCGATTGACAGCGCTAACACGCCGTTTAGCATAAATGCAAGATACGTAAAGCATAACTGCTTTTTCTCATCTGCCGTCTTTAAATAACCCATTGTCCTCATTTCCTTTCGTAAGTCTGTCAAATTCCGCCGTCAAATGACTGCAGGCAGCCACCTGGCTCATTGTCCGCGGCAATCAGAACCCACATACCGCAGACTTAATTTGCCGAGTCAAGCGCACGGATTTGCGCAATATCCTCACCGTAATCCGCCTCATACCGCTCATAAACAGGCGTCATCGCAGACTGAAATTTCTTCTTTTCCTCCGCGGAAAGCACAATCTCCTCCACCTGATATGCAAGTGCCGTCGTCCGTGCCTTTCGCTCGTGCTCCGTCCAAAGCTCCCGTTCATAGAGCGCAGATTCCTTCGCACACTCCAAAATAATCTCCCTGTCCGCCTCCGAAAGCTGCTCCCATGTATGCTTTGCGCAGATCTGCATCTCGGGAATGCGGATATGTTCATCGACCGTGTAGTATTTCGCCACCTCGTAGTGCTGCATTGTCTCAAAGGACGACCAGTTATTTTCCGCACCGTCAACCTGACTGCGCTCCAACGCGGCATACACTTGGTCATAAGGCGTTTTCACAGGCACCGCGCCCAATGCGGTAATCATTTCCGACATCATTTCCGACTCCTGTATACGGATATGCATCCCCTGTATATCCTCCAGCGTCCGCACTGGCTTTGTCGCGCAGTAAATATTGCGCGCGCCCGCATCATACCACGATAGCCCAATCAAATCGTACTGCTGCGGATACTGCAAAAACCGTTCGCCGATTTCCCCGTCCAGGACACGCCACATATGGTCTGCATCCTCATAAAGATACGGAAGCTGCAGCACCTTCATTTCAGGAATATTGTCTGCCACCTGCGCCAGTGAAATCCGTGCAAAATCAATACCTCCGTATCGCATTTGCCGAATAACCTCCGCCTCCGAGCCAAATTCCCCTTCGGAACGCACCTGTATGCGAATACGCCCCTGCGTCCGCTCTTCCACCAGCTCCGCAAACCGTATGCCGCCCATTGTTGTAGGATAATCCTTCGTCTGATTTTCGGCGTAGGAAAAAACATATTGCGGCACAATCGTCTTTTTCCTGTTCAAAAGAAACAGACTGAGCGCTGCCAAAAGCACCGCCGCTATTCCCAAACACCAGTACGCCAATATTCTGCTGCGATTTTGTGCTCCCATACTCTGCCTCTTTCCATCAAAATATCTATAATGAAAAACGCTGTCTTTTGCGTTTTTCCTATGTGAAACTTAATACTTCTTAGGTAGTGTCTTAATCAAATTTATTTGATTTACTGCCTTAGAAGTATTTTTCACACTATTGATACCGGTATTCACTTGGCGTAACACCCGTAATGCGCTTGAAAACCTTCGTAAAATAACTCGAATCCCGATACCCGACCTTCTGACCGATATCCTTAATATTGACCGTAATATCCGCCAACAGCTCTTTCGCCTTCTCAATCCGCAACTCCGACAGATACATGATAAAGCTCTTGTCAAAATTCTGCTTGAAAAATCTGCAAAAATACGCGTCGGAATAGCGAAGCTGCTCCGCCGCATCCTGCAGCGAAATATCCTCCATATAGTGCGTTTCAAGGTACACCCTGATGTGCTCCGCCAACGCCTGGTTTTTCATGCTTTCCGCCTTCTCGTCCTTCTCCGGTGCCTCTTTTGGCTGCATGGAAAAGTCCTTATTGGGCACGCTTCCCCGCGGATTTCCTTCGCTGCTCAGCCAAACCGCTTCCTCCAAAACCGCAATCAGGTCCTCCTTCGTGCTTGGCTTGAGCAGATAATCCAGCGCACGCACACGGATTGCACGCTTTGCAAACTCAAACTCGTCATACGCCGTCAGAAATATAATGCTGCACGTCTGATTTTCCCTGCGGATTTCCTCTGCCGCCTCCAAGCCGTTAATGCCCGGCATGGAAATATCAAGCACCGCAACCTGACAGTCATGCTCCCGAAACGCCGCAATCGCCTCACGCCCGTTTTCCGCCTCAAACAGTGCAACCTCATCTCCAAAATAACCGCGTATCGTCTTGCTGACTACCATCCGCTCAATTGGTTCATCATCCGCAATCAAAATACGGCATACCTCATTTTCCGTCATGTTTCACCTTCTACACTGTTCCTCTCGTCTTCTATACAAATCCGGACAATTGTTCCAACCCCGCATTTACTGTGTATCTGCATGGTTCCGTGCTGATACATCATATGAATGCGTTTATCAATATTGGAAAGCCCGATACTCGTGCGCCGCGTCCGTCCCGTTTCCTCGTCGCGCAGCTCCCTTCGCAGCTGCCGCAGCGCTTCCAGCTCCATCCCAACACCATTGTCCGCCACAACAATACAAATTTTCCCATATCGTTCCCGAATACGGATAAAAATATTCCCGCCCTCTTCCTTCGATGCAAGACCATGTATAATCGCATTTTCAACAAGCGGCTGAAACGTAAACGTCGGAATATGCACAAGCTGCGCATCTGTCTGACAGTCAATACGGTATGTAATCCTGCCGCCAAAACGCATTTCCTGCAAAAACATGTAGTCCCTGACTACTTTTAATTCCCGCGCCAAAGACACTTTTTTCTCAGGCGTTTTTAAATTATAGCGAAACAAAAAGCTCAGCGACTGTATCATCTTCTCCGTCGTCTGCGCCCCCTCCAAATCCGCCATGCCGCCGATTACATTCAGCGTATTGAATAAAAAGTGCGGATTAATCTGACTTTTTAATAAATCAAGCTCCATCGCGTCAAGGCGTGCGGCAATCGCAATCTTCTCCAGCTCCTCCGCATGATATAAGTCTATTGCCTTGCGCCGCTCCTCAAGCGCCATGATGTACTCACCCGTCGCATATTTCATCTTGTTAAAAGCAACCACCAGTTCGCCAAGCTCATCCTCGCTCTGCGTCCTGATGTCGTCAATGTAAAACTTGTTTTCCGCAATCTTGCGTGACGCCTCCGCCAGCTCCATCACAGGCGAAACAATCGAGCTGTTCAAAAGCTCCGAAAGCTTGCGCGTGCAAAAGAAAAAAAGCAGCTCAAACAAAATCAGCATCACGGGAACCACCATAATCATCCGAAGCTTTCCCGCATATCGGCTCACGCCGTCCTCCAGCGTATCGCGCATCAACTGCTTTGCATAGCTTTGCAGATACCCCTGCATGTCATAAACCTCGTACAGGTTTGCGATATATTCCGCCGTCTTTTCCTCTCCGCTCAAAACATGGTCGCGCTTCTCACAGTACACCTGATACATATTTAAAATCGACCACGTCTTGGCAAAACGCACTTCCCCTGTTCTTTCATAATTATATGGAAGCTGTTCCACGGCTTTTTGCGTGCGCAGTATGGCATTTCCAAGCTCCGCGTGCACATCCTCCCTTCCCGTTTTGACGCTGGTTTCAAAAAGCTGTGCCTCTTCCTCCATGCACTGCACAAAATCACTCACAACAGAATTTCCCGTCAAAATAACGGAAAAGTCAAACAAGGAGTATTTCACCGTCCAAACTGCCAAAAAAATGGATAATAAAATCAATAAAAAAACAATCGTCGTAAAAAACTTGATTTTCTGTTTGATTTTTAAGGATTTCCATATCCGCTTCAGGCGCTGTTTCATGAAAACAAATATACTCCTTTCGCACTCCTTATCCTTTTCTTTTTTTGGATTTTTTGGAAGCGCTTCCCTTGACAGAAAGATGCTCTTCCACATATTGGAAAAACGCGTCCTTTTCCTTGCCAAGCACACGGTTCGTCAGCATATATCCATGATTGGCGTCCGTATAGACAATCACCATGTTCGCCTCCCTGCGCACGCCTTTTACCTTATCCCAACGAATATGCTCCTGCTGCTGTCCGAGCGTCACATGGATGCCATCCTCAGAAAAGACAAGCTGCGTTCCCTGCGCAATGACGGACACCTGCGCCTTTGCCTTTAAGTAAACACCCAAAGGCTGAATCACCGGTATCAGGAGGCAGGCAAGGAAGAGCAGAGCCTGCACCCCGTCACTTGCCTGCGTCCAAAACCGCAGCGTCAGGAGAATCATTGCGATACCAAACACAATATTACACACCCCCACAAGCGAGTGATAGGTACGATACATGGATAGCGCCCAAAAGTCGAGCGGTCTGATCTTACTTTCATATTGGTAACGCATAACGCAATTTTTCCCTTCTCCTATACACTATTTCTTTTTGCTTTCACAACTGTTACTTAAAATCAACCGAACAGATTCGGAAGGAACATTGTAATCTGCGGGAAGAATGTCAGCAGCAGAAGCACTGCAATCATGCACACATAAAATGGCATCGTTGCCTTAACGACCTTCTCCATTTTTACTTTTGCAACCGCCGAACCAATAAACAGAACGGAACCTACCGGCGGCGTCAAAAGACCGATACCGCAGTTCAAAATAACCATAATACCAAACTGAATCGGATTGATGCCAATCGAAGTTGCAATCGGAAGCAAAATCGGCGTTGCAATCAAGATAATCGGCGCCATGTCCATAATGCAGCCCAGCACAAGCAAAATCAAATTCAAAAGCAGCGCAATCAAAACCGGATTATCCGTCAGACCGACAATCGCCTGCGATGCAAGAACCGGAACGTGCAGCGTTGTCAGACAGTATCCGAAAATACTTGAAGTGGAAATCAAAATCAACACAATCGACAGTGTGTCAATACAGCTTTCCAGTACCTTCCATACGCCCTTCCAATTCAGTCCCTTGTAAATATACACGCTCACAAGCAAACTGTAAATAACCGCAACCGCCGCAGACTCCGTCGCCGTAAACCAACCGCCGACCACACCAACCACAACGATAATAACCGCTGCCAATGCCCAAAACGAAACGCCGAGCTGTCTAATTAAATTCTTAAAGCTGAACTTATCACCCTTCGGGTAATTTCTGCGTTTTGAAATAATATACGATCCAATCATCAGTGAAATCGCAAGCAGCGCGCCCGGAATATATCCTGCAAGAAACAGGCTTCCCACGGAAACACCGCCCGCGGACATCGCGTAAATAACCATGTTGTGGCTTGGCGGCACCAAAAGTCCCTCGCACGAAGAGGTAATCGTAACCGCGGTTGAAAAATCGTCGTCATAGCCTTGGTCCACCATCATCGGGATTAAGATACTTCCAAGTGAAGCCGTATCTGCCGCCGCAGAACCCGAAATTCCGCCAAAGAAATAAGACGCCACAATATTAACCATCGCCATACCGCCCGTCATCCAGCCAACACAGGCGTTTGCCAAGGCAATCAGCTTTTCCGAAATACCGCCGCTTCCCATCAGACACCCCATTGTGATAAAAAACGGCACCGCCATTAAGCTGAAGGAATTGATGCCCTTTACCATCTGCTGACAGATTGTCGTAAACGGCAGTCCCTGATACAGTAAGCATAAAAGGGAAGAAAGCGCAACCGCATACGCAATCGGAAAGCGCAGAAAAATCATCACTGCAAAGCTTATCAGTAATACTAAAATTGCTACTGTCTGTGTACTCATGCTTCCCCCTCCTTTAACACAATATTCTTCAAATGATTATAAAGCGTTTCCAGCTCGAAAATCAGCATTGCGACACCTGCCACAGGCACCGGGAAATACATCCAAAATCTTGAAAGCCAAGGCATGCTGACATATGTGCCCTTCGCACCAAGTCCCGCCGCGTATTTCCAGCCGACAACAATCATCACAACCGCCAAAATCAAAACGCTGATATCTGCCAAAATATCCAAAAAGCGAAGTAATCCTGCAGGCAGATAACGGTCAAACGCCGTCATACGGATATGCGCGCCGCGACGGATTGCAAGCGCCGCCGACAGCACTGCCATGTACGCCATACAGGTGAGTACGACCTCCTCACTCCATGCGGGATCGGGAATAAACGAAACATATCTGCCGATAACGCTCATTGTCGTAATCAAAATATCGGCAATCAACAAGAGTTTACATACAAACAAAACGATTTTATATGTAATGTCAAACAACGGCTTGATTTTATCTACCCGTTCAAAAAAAGCTGTCATATAATCCCTCCAATCTTATATCTTCTCTCTTATATCCGTTCCATAATCGAGCAGGGGAATGACGTTCTCCCCTACTCGCCGCGCGAGGCACGTGCAGCGAAGCTGCTAATTTCCTTACGTGCCTCTGTGCATAAGGCTAAGAGCGCATGGACACTGCGTCCAATGCGCTCTTCCACGTCATCCGAACAATTATTTCCGCGAGCAATGAACCAAGCGGATGCGTCAGCATCCATTTGGCGAATGCCGCGAGAGTAAATGCCCACACATCAACGATGCGTTGCAGCCTGCCGCATGGTATTTACTTTGCTAAATCAAGAATTTTCTGATATAACTCTTCCTGACCCTTTGTATTCTCCTCAATAACGTCCTTTACAGCTTCCTGCCAAGGAGTCACATCGCTTACCTCAACAACATTCACGCCGTCTGCCTTCAACTGCTCTAATACTTCGTTCTCCGCATCCTCGGAAATCTGTCTGTTGAACTGTGATGCATACTCGCCTGCCTCAACAAGGATATTCTGCTGCTCTTCCGTTAAAGAATCCCAAGCCTGATCCGTGATGATAACCTGAATTGCGCCAAGTGTATGTCCGTCCAAAATCAGGTTCGGAGCAACCTCAGGGAACGCGTTTGACTTATAGTTTGCAATCGGCTGCTCTGCGCCGTCAACAACGCCTGTCTGCAATGCAGAGTAAAGCTCGTTGAAAGATACTACAGTCGGGTTTGCGCCAAGTGACTCTACAAGACCGTTCATAACAGGGTCGTTGGAAACACGAAGCTTCATGCCTGCCAAATCATCCATGCCAGCGATTTCCTTTGTCGTAAAGAAATGACGGAAACCTTCCTCACCATAGAACAGACCTCTTACACCGCTGCCGTTCTCGTGCGGCTCAAGCAAAAACTCGCTTGCCAGATCCGATGTTGCAAAGGACCAAAAATGCTCACGGTTTACAAATGTATACGGAAGAGAAAGGAGCATCGACTTCTCTCCGCCGTAGCTTGTAAGTGCGAATGCGGAAATACGGGACATCTGAATCGTACCGCCGCCGCCTAACATCGTATCCAAAACGTCGTTTTCAGAACCAAGCACGCCGCTTGCCTGAACATCAATCTTGATGGAACCGCCCGAAAGCTCTGTTACCTTGTCAGCAAATGCTGTCGCTGTCTGACCTACAATCGTATCAAGCGGGTTTACCTCTGCGTATACGAGTGTTACCTCAGGCTCCGCTGCAGGTGTTGCCGTGTCCGCAGGTGCCGCAGGCTCTGCCGCCGCCTGAGATTGTGCCGGCTCTGCCGCTCCCGTGTCTGCCGCGGGTGTCCCGCTTCCTGTAGATGATGTGTCAGGTGACTTTAATCCACAGGCTGTTACAGAAACTACCATCGTTAATGCAAGCATCATTGACAATATCTTCTTTTTCATAGTAAATATCCTCCTTGTTTTTTTATTGTTAATAAAATTATAAGAAATTTTTAACAAAAAGAAAACCCTATATTTTTAACAATTTTGGTAAATTCTTTACTTTCTGCGACAAATCCTTACAATTTTTAGTGAAATCACACAAAAAGGAGCTATTTAACATTTATTTTTCCAACTGATACATCATCCACGCCATCACTGTCATTCCTGCGGTTTCCGTACGAAGAATGCGTTTTCCAAGTGTAACAGGTTTCATGCCAAGCGCAATCGCCGCGTTAATCTCGTCCTCCTCGAATCCGCCCTCGGGACCGATAAAAACGGCAATGCGCTGTCCCTCTGACAGATTATTGATGATTTTTCTCGTTCCTTCCATGCCCGACGCGCCATCTAAAAAATTTTCCATTTCGTATGGTACAATCTTTACCTCCATATCTTTGGCATATTCCAATGCCTGACGGTAGGTCATTACACTTTTAACCTGCGGAATGACGGCACGCTTGCTCTGCTTTGCGGCAGCCTCCGCAATTCCCTGCCATCTTGCGGTCTTTGATTTTGCTTTTTTTTCGTCAAGCTTCACCACACAGCGTTTCATTGCGACAGGAATAATTTCATAGACGCCCAGCTCTACCATCTTTTGAATGATAAATTCCATTTTGTCGCCTTTGGGAAGTCCTTGAAACAGGTACACCTTTGCGGGCAGCTCCACGCCGTCCTCCTTAATAAAACGCAGCCTGCATACTACCTGCGTTTCCGTGATTTCCTCTATTCCGCAGCGGTAGTCTTTGCCGTCCTCTCCGTTGCTGACGCTGATTTCATCGCCGATTTTCAGGCGGATTACGTTTTTAATATGATTAACATCATCGCCTGTAATTATGACACTTGTGTCATAAATTTGGCTCGGATTTACAAAAAAATGGTACATTGTGTCGTTCCTTCCCTTTTATTTTCGCGAGTAATTTTTTGACTCGTTATGTATTGATTGCAATCAAAATTGTTTCTACATCGTTCCCGATTATTTTTTCCTTACTGAAATCTGTCTTATCTAACAAAAATTTTTCCGGTGCAAAATAATGATAGGGGAAGGACTCCACATGATATGGTCCCTGTTCGTCACTTAAAACAGGATATGATTCTCTGACTTTAAGCAGTTCTTTTAACAGGTCTTCATCATCGTATTCCATCCTAATAAACTCAGGATACCTGTCCATAATATAGTGCGCCCGTTTCTCGGCACAAAGTCCAAACGCCTCCATGCCCCACTGATGCGCCTGCTGTGCACAATCTCTGTCATGAAATGCCAACGCCAGCAGCCTGTGATTGAGCAGCGCAAGGCAGGTCGATATCCGCACCGCCCTGTTCCACGCCGGCAGTATACAGCTGTCCCTCGTGGCATGAATCACTTCCCAATGAAGGAGATATGCCTCGTATAAATTCAGTGCCTGATTACGGAGTCCGTCTGTAATAACAGAAGTCATTTTCTGCGCTTTCAACGCGGGATTGCCTGTTTCCTTGATTTCCTGAATAATGTTTAATAACTTTTCTTCCATCGCCTCTCCATCGCTTTCCGTTTCTCACAGTCTTCTTTGCACTTCGGCAACTGTTCAGTGCCTTCACAGTTACAAGCAAAAATCCATGCAAAATTACCTTCGGTAATGGATTTTTGCCTGCTAAATTTACGTTTTCTCACGGTCAGCGCAGTAAATGCGCAGACCTGCTATATAGTTACGCACTTCGTCAACCAAAAGCGGCTGTATCTGCGGGTATGTCCATTTGCTTGGCAATTCGTTGAGAAGCAAAACCTGCTCCATTTCGCTGTGCAATTCTTGCTCAAAGGTTTTAATTTCCGCATAGTAAAGCATTCCGAAGCTTTCCTCTCCCGTTTCGTTTACCCGGTTTTTCCCAAGAACAGAATAAACGCATACCGGTTTAATGTCAAATGCAATGGCTCCCGTTTCCTCAAACAATTCCCTCTTTGCTGCCTGCAAAATCGTCTCGCCGTCCTCCCGATGCCCGCCGGGAACCTCATAGGTATCCCGCTCCTTGTGCTTGCAAAACACCCATTTACCATTGGACTTGGAAACAATTACTGCGAATTTTAAAAGTGTGTCATCTGCGGTTTCGTAAAAACGAACTTTCATATTGTATTTCTCCTGTTTTTTTCTGTTTCCATTTCTATAACCTCTTTCACCAACTGCCACGCAATGCTCCCTTCCCGTAGCCGCGCCAAAGCATCTTCAAATTTTATCCAAGCGGCAGAATCAACTTCCTTTGACAATTGGAAATCGCCCTTTTTCACCACCGCCTTGTATCCCAACATCAACATTTCCTTTTTCTCATACGGATAGCTTTTTATATATTGTACGCTCTCCACATCTAAGCCGATTTCCTCTTTTATCTCACGAACGACCGTTTCCTCCGCCGATTCCCCAATTTTCATAACACCTGCAACGCAGACATATTTTGTCGCAGATACATAATTCTGCCGCAGCAGCGCAATCTCATTTTGCTCGTTCACGACAGCGGCAATAATGCTCGTCGTAAACATATCCCACAGCGGTATGTTACATTTTTCACAAAAAGGGATGGTCCCTTCATCACCGATTTCCTTTTTTCCTGATTTCGTTCCGCAATGCGGACAGTATGTAAAGCGCATCTTGTTCCCCTTTCCTGCGTATTTGTTAAAATATTGTCATTTATTCCCGCGAGCAACGAGCCAAGTGGCTGCTTGCAGACATTTGGCGACTGCCGCGAGGGTCAAATACCCCGCTGCTCTGCAGCGCTGCAAGTTTGATACCCCGTTGCTTGCAGCGGGGTCTTTGATTTTGAAAAGACGGGAGAGGTACTGGGGAGACCATGGGTCGATATGCAGGATGAGAAGGAGCGGGGCATTTTGGATCGGGTGATCGAGGA
>CAJTSD010000053.1:0-797 GCA_910578795.1 uncultured Lachnospiraceae bacterium | reverse complement strand
AGCCAAGTGGCTGCTTGCAGACATTTGGCGACTGCCGCGAGGGTCAAATACCCCGTAGCTCTGCTGCGTTCAATTTTGATGCCCCGTAGCTTGCTGCAGGGTTTTTGACTTGATTGACTGCCCTGCATCTTCCTTTACCAAAGCATACATCTTCATATCCAGCACCTGACCGTTTTTGACGGCGTTTTTTCGAAGCAGCCCTTCCAATTGAAATCCCGCTTTTTCAAGCACGCGGCAGGACGCGATGTTACTGCCAAACGGCTCCGCAAAAATCCGAATAATGTCCGTATTTTCAAAGATATACTGACACGTCTGCCTTACTGCGCTCGTCATAATTCCCTTTCCCCAGTATGGCTCACCGATATAGTACCCCATTTCAGCCGTGCGAAAATGAATATTTTCACACCGGAACACGCCGATACTGCCAACCGCCTTATCATCAATTGTAATTGCAAAAGCAAATGTCTTTTCTTCATCTGCCGAAAGCATCGCAGCAATAAATTCCTCCGCATCTTTTACCGTATACGGAAACGGCAGACCGTCGCGCAGATTGTCCATAATCTTTTTGTTGTTTAGCAGTTCTGCTAAATTGGAGGCATCTATCATATTCCACTTTCTAATCTGAACACCTAATCCTATTTTCATCTCAGTAAATCCCATATTGTCATCTCATCCCCTCTAATTTTTGAAATTCTTCGATATTCATGCAAAGCATCAAGCAACACCTGCATATCCGCAAAATACTCTTTAACAAAATCATAATTTTTAACATTCTTATGGTTTAATTCCGATTTACA
>CAJTSD010000052.1 GCA_910578795.1 uncultured Lachnospiraceae bacterium | reverse complement strand
GTAATGGCGTTTTCAAAACATATTCCTTTAAATCAGATTATGATTACGGCGACGGACATTGATAAGCAGGTTATTGAGAAAGCAAAGCTTGGTTTATACAATGAAAAAAGCATTGCTGCTGTGCCAGATGAGTTTAAGAAGAAATATTTTACAAAGGTTGGTCCTTCTTATAAGATTGCGGACGAGATTAAGGCAAGAGTACAGTTTCAGCAGCACAATCTTTTAAAGGATACCTATCCGGATAAGTGTGATTTGATTGTGTGCAGAAATGTTTTGATTTATTTTACGGAAGAAGCGAAGGATGAGATTTTCCGGAAGTACAATAGCTCTTTAAAGACGGGTGGAATTTTGTTTATTGGAAGTACGGAGCAGATTATGAATTATAAAGAGATTGGATATGAGAGAAAGAATTCGTTCTTCTATGTTAAGAGCAGGTAAGTACATAACTTGAATAAAACGGACTTTGCAGTGAATGCAAGGTCCGTTTTTTAGAATTCTTTCTTATTCGATGGAATTGCGTTTGCCTGCACCCATCATTTGCAGAATATGGTGTGCATATAAGTTGAAGGTTTCACGTTGTGTTTTAAGATCGTCTGTTAATTCGAAAAATAATGCTTTGTCATCATAGTTTCGTTTGAAGAAGGGCACGAAAATGACATCCCATTGCGGGAGATAGGAAGAAATCTTACGTGTATAGCAATTATGCGCAGTTGCCTGCTCCCTATAATCCTTATCAACAAAGGACGAAACGGATTTATGTATGGCAATATCTTCTTTTGGAAGATAGTAGTAGTCCTTATAGTTGGAATAAAAATATTTCATTTCTTCCTCATATAAAGGCACCCTTAATTTACCATCGTCTTTGTGACCGCTAAAGTAGCAGTCGTTAATGCCGTATGAGATATCAGTGGGCAGTGGTGAAGGAAGTTTTAAATTCATGATAATTTCAGGGCATTGTTTTTGGCTGATATCTTTGTAATAATTTGCCTGTACACGCGTAACCTTTATGGGAAGATGAAACAGATCAGGAATTGCAAGGGCAGAAACGATTTCAAGCATTCCTTTAAGGTCTTCCTCATTATGAAGAAGCAGCAGATGTTCACTGCTTTCATTGTGTGTGAGTACATAGTCATGATAGATTTCTATCAGTTCCCCACCAGTGTATTTATCCTCACGGTGTGTTGTGTTCAGAAAACCTTCCAATGTTTTCTGCTTACAGTTTGGCAGCTGTAAAAAGTTTTTGTAGGGTGCCAAACGTCTGTAAATATCAATTCCCTCAAATCGGTTGAAATCAAGCTCAAGCTGGTAATGTTCTATCTTGCTTTGCAGGTATGGGATATCAAAGCTGTTGCCGTTAAAATGAATGAGAAAACGGTAATTGGCTGCAAAGTTAACAAAAGCGTTCAGTACATTCAACTCGTCGTCATAGTTAGCGGCAAACCACTGGATCACGCACCAGTGCGCAGGTCCATCCGTATCGTTAAGATAGGCACAGCCAATCATGTATAGATTGGAACTTTTGGCATATAGACCGGTAGTTTCAATATCAATAAACAGCGTCTGCATTGGAACACAGAAATTTTCGATTTGGTAGCATGGGGATAAAATTCCCAAACTTTTCCGTATGCATTTCATGTGATTTTTCCTTTCGTGTCATGTCAATTTCATTTCCTATTAAATAAATTACCACATGCTTTGAATCCTGTCAAAGTATATGAGGCATTCTATTCAAAATGGAAAGCTTTAACATAAAAAAATTGTTTATTAATACAAAAAAATGATGAAATTGTATCAAAAAAATAGTATAGTAGAAATAGAAAATAATTTTGATAAAGGAGTAAATGAGCATGGCAAAACGCACATTTGGCGGCGGCGTCCATCCATATGACGGAAAAGAACTGTCAAAGGACAAGCCGATGAAAACGATTATTCCGATGGGGGAGATGGTTTATCCTCTGAGCCAGCATATTGGAGCGCCTGCTGTTCCTATCGTAAAAAAAGGAGACAGGGTAATTGCGGGACAGAAAATTGCGGAGGCAGGCGGATTTGTGTCAGCGCCGATTTATGCGACGGTTTCAGGGACGGTTAAGGGTATTGAGCCGCGAAGAGTTGTTACGGGTGACATGATCCAGTCTGTTATTATTGACAATGACGGATTGTTCGAGGAAGCGGAGTATACACCGCATGATCCTAAGAAGCTTGAAAAGAAGGAAATTATAGGGCTGATTCAGGAAGCAGGAATTGTGGGAATGGGCGGTGCGGGTTTTCCGACGCATGTAAAATTATCGCCTAAAGACCCGGATAAAATTGAGTATGTCATAGCCAATTGTGCGGAGTGTGAGCCGTATCTGACTTCGGACTACAGGAGAATGATAGAGGAGCCGCAAAAGCTTGTGGAAGGTTTAAAAATTATTCTGCAATTGTTTGATAATGCCCAGGGGATTTTTGCGGTGGAGGATAATAAGCCTGACTGCGTGAAAATTTTAACGGAGATGACGCAGAATGAGCCGAACATCAGCGTGGCAGCATTAAAGACAAAATATCCACAGGGCGCGGAACGGCAGATTATCTATGCCACGACAGGACGTGAAATTAATTCTAAAATGCTGCCTGCCGATGCCGGATGTGTGGTTGATAACGTGGACACGATTGTCGCTGTTTATCATGCCGTAAAAGAGGGGAAACCGCTGATGAACCGAATTGTCACGGTGACAGGTGACGCGGTAAATGATCCGAGGAATTTTTATGTCAGAATCGGCATGAATTATAAGGATTTGATTGAAGAGGCAGGAGGTTTCAAATGCACACCGGAAAAAATTGTTTCCGGGGGACCGATGATGGGGTTCGCATTGTTTGATTTGAATGTGCCGACCACAAAGACTGCCTCGGCGCTTTTGTGCCTGACGCATGATGAGGTGTCTGCAATGGAGCCGACGCCGTGTATTAACTGTGGGAGATGCGTGGAAGCGTGTCCAAGCAGACTTTTGCCTAAAAAGCTTGCGATTTTATCGCAGCATTATGATGAAGAGGGATTTGTGGCAAATGACGGTATGGAGTGTGTGGAGTGTGGCTGTTGCAGTTATGTCTGTCCTGCAAAGCGGCATTTAACACAGTCGATTAAGTCCATGCGCAAGAATGTGCTTGGAAAACGCAAAAAAGCATAAAGGGCAGCGCTCTTTACAAATAAAAATGGAGGTAGTACAAGGTGGATAATAATTTGGATACAATGTTTCGAGTATCGTCAAATCCGCATGTGCGGGCAAAGGATACAACATCACGTATTATGTTATACGTGGTGATCGCGCTCCTTCCCGCGACGCTGTTTGGCGTATTCAATTTCGGCTTTCATGCGCTTTTGCTAGTGCTGATTACGGTGCTGACGACAGTTTTATCAGAGTACATATTTGACAGGTGCATGAAAAAGAACATCACAATAATGGATTTTTCTGCGGTTGTGACAGGGCTTTTGCTGGCGTTAAACCTGCCGCCCAACGCACCGCTTTGGATTGGTGTAATCGGAGGTGTGTTTGCGATTATTGTGGTGAAAATGCTATTTGGCGGACTGGGACAGAATTTTATGAATCCTGCGCTTGGGGCGCGTTGTTTTTTATTGATTTCGTTTACATCAATTATGACGAATTTTGATTGTGATGCCTATACGGGAGCGACGCCGCTTGCCGTGCTTAAGGCGGGGGAAAGTGTCAATGTGCTTGAAATGATTGTTGGTCGTACGGCGGGAACAATCGGGGAAACAAGCATGATTGCAATCTTAATCGGTGCGGTGTTTCTTTTGGTGATGAAGGTGATTGACTTAAAAGTGCCTGCGTCGTATCTGCTTAGCTTTGTGGTGTTTCTTCTGCTTTTTAGCGGGCGCGGCTTTGATGTGGAGTATATTGTTTCGCAGCTTGCGGGCGGTGGTCTGATGCTTGGAGCGTTTTTTATGGCAACAGATTATGTAACTCGACCGATTACGGCAAAGGGACAGCTTGTATTTGGTGTATTTTTGGGGATTATGACCGGAATTTTTCGGTTATTCGGTCCTTCGGCGGAAGGCGTTTCCTATGCGATTATTTTAGGAAATCTGCTTGTGCCTTTGATTGAGAATGTTACGAAACCGATGGCATTTGGAAAGAAAAAAGTCAAAAAGGAGGCAGGTTGAAAATGAGTGAAAAATCAGCGATGATAAAAGACGCGCTAATCCTTTTTGCAATTACGGTTGTGGCAGGGCTGTTGCTCGGCGTGGTTTATGATGTGACGAAAGAACCGATTGCGCAGCAGAAGGAGAAGGCAAAGCAGGAAGCGTGTGCGAATGTATTTTCGACGGCAGCAACGTTTGAGACTGTGACGGATTCAAGTGGGGCTCCGGTCAAAAATAATGTTAACAGTGTGGATATTGATGAGGTCATGCGTGCGCTTGACGGGGACGGAAATCTGTTAGGGTATGTGATTACGGTTACGGATCATGAGGGGTATGGAGGTGATATCCAGTTTTCGATGGGTGTGACCTTTGATGGTATCTTAAACGGTATTTCGCTTCTTAGTATTTCCGAAACGGCAGGTCTTGGCATGAAGGCAGGAGATATCCTTGTGCCGCAATTTGTAAATAAAAAGGCGGAGCAGTTCGCCTACACAAAGTCAGGTGCGTCTAACGACAGTGAGATAGATGCAATCAGTGGTGCCACAATTACTACGAATGCCATTGTAAACGGTGTGAATGCAGGGCTTACGTATTTCCGTGATGTGTTGTTGGTATCTGATAGTATAGGGTAGGAGGTGTTCCAAATGAAGAATAAAAGTATGAATGTGTTTTTTAACGGACTTGTTAAGGAAAATCCGACTTTTGTGCTGATGCTTGGAATGTGCCCGACGCTTGCGGTAACGACATCAGCAATCAACGGTCTTGGAATGGGACTGACGACAACGGCGGTGCTTGTGTTGAGTAATGTTCTCATATCACTTTTGCGAAATATTATTCCAAACAGGGTACGTATTCCCGCATTTATTGTAATTGTGGCGTCGTTTGTGACAATGGCGGAATTGCTATTGGAGGGTTTTATACCAAGTCTTTATGCGGCGCTTGGAATCTATATTCCATTGATTGTGGTAAACTGTATTATTTTAGGGCGCGCGGAATCGTTTGCGTCGAAAAATGCGGCGCTGCCTTCCTTTTTTGACGGACTTGGCATGGGGCTTGGCTTTACGGTGGCGCTTACGGCAATCGGCATGGTAAGGGAGCTGCTTGGCGCCGGGGAGCTGTTTGGCATTCCTGTAATTAATGGAGTCCTTGCGGCGGTTTCTTCTGTTTTGGGAAGAAGCGAGCCGATTGAATATGTGCCAGTCAGCATTTTTGTGTTGGCGCCGGGAGCATTTTTCGTTTTGGCTGCACTTACGGCACTGCAAAACAGGGTGAAACGTAAAATGCAGGAGAAGGGACTAAATGCTGATAAGATTCAGTCGGGCTGCAGCTTTGACTGCGCATCTTGTGAGGACAGTGGATGTGCACACCGTTTCGTGGATGTCAATGCGCCGTCGGGTTCGGTTGCGGACGCAGCACATGCTGCCAACGATGGAAAGGGGGAGTAGAAAATGCTGGATGTGGTAAAGAATTTATTAGTTTTGCTTGTAAGCTCCTCTTTGGTGAGCAATGTTGTGTTGAGCCAGTTTTTGGGGTTGTGTCCGTTTCTTGGTGTTTCCAAAAAGGTCAATACGGCAGTCGGAATGGGCGGGGCAGTTATTTTTGTCATAACGATTGCCTCGGGTGTGACGGCGGTGATTTACCGGTTTGTGCTTGTAACATTTGATATCACGTATTTGCAGACAATTGTGTTTATTCTTGTGATTGCGGCTTTGGTGCAGTTTGTGGAGATGTTTTTGAAAAAGTATGTGCCTGCGCTCTATCAGGCGCTTGGCGTGTATCTGCCGCTTATTACGACAAACTGCGCGGTGCTTGGTATTGCGCTTACAAATGTGCAGAAAAGCTATGGAATCGGCTTTAGCATTGCAAGCGGATTGTTTACGGCGGTCGGATTTTTGATTGCCATTGTTATTCTTGCAGGAATCCGGGAAAAGATAGAATATAATGATATTCCCGAATCTTTCAAGGGGATGCCGATTGTGTTGATAACTGCGGGACTTATGGCGATTGCATTTTGTGGATTTTCGGGATTGCTATAAGTGTGCAGACTTTGAAAGGAGTATGGTAATAGGTATGAATATTTCAGCAATTTTGACTGCTTTGATTGTAGTTGGTGCGGTCGGTTTGATTTTAGGGATGTTCCTTGGAATTGCAAGCATTGTGTTTAAGGTGGAAGTCGATGAGCGGGAGGAAGCGGTGCTCGGTGTGCTTCCTGGAAATAATTGCGGTGGCTGCGGTTATCCGGGCTGTTCGGGACTTGCTGCCGCAATTGCAAAGGGTGAGGCTGCAGTGAATGCCTGCCCTGTCGGCGGTGAGACGGTTGGTGGTCTGATTGCTGAAATCATGGGTGTTGAGGCAGGAGAAACGGTACGGATGACGGCTTTTGTGCAATGTGCTGGTGATTGTGAGAAGACGCAGAAGAATTATGAATACACGGGCGTCGAGGACTGCGGCATGGTGAAGTATGTGCCCGATGGCGGCGCGAAGTCGTGCAATCACGGGTGTCTTGGCTATGGAAACTGTGTCAAGGCTTGTCCGTTTGACGCGATTCATATTGTGGATGGGATTGCGAAGGTTGACAGGGAGAAATGCAAGGCGTGTGGAAAGTGTGTTGCGGCGTGTCCGAAGAATCTGATTGAGCTGATTCCGTACGATGCAAAAGTTGCGGTAGCGTGCAGTTCAAAGGATAAGGGACCTGTTACGATGAAGGCATGTAAGACGGGATGTATCGGCTGCGGATTGTGTGTGAAGGCATGCCCGTCGGAAGCGATAACTGTGACGGATTTTAATGCGCATATTGACCAGTCGAAGTGTACGGGGTGCGGCGCGTGCAAGGAGAAGTGCCCGAAGAAGATTATTATGGAAATGTCATCTGTTTAAATTGTAGAAAGCAGCTTAAAGAAGGCGTCCCTGAAAGTATTTGTAATACTTTTGGGGACGTCTTCTTTAAGCTGCTTTCTACAATTTAAACAGATTTGAGGATTGGCTTAAGCAATTCTTAAACATTTTCCCAGTTGGAACTTAAAATAAAATGGTTTATACTTACAGAGTAATTACAAAATACAACAAGATGAGGAGCAGGGGATTAAGATGTACAACATACTAGTATGTGATGATGAACGGGATATTGTTTCGGCATTAAGAATTTATCTGACAAGCGAGGGCTATAAGGTATACGAGGCGTATAACGGTGAGGAGGCACTTGCGTTGATTGAGAAAAAGGACATTCACCTGGTACTGATGGACGTGATGATGCCGGTGATGGACGGGATTACGGCGATGGTAAAGCTGCGCGAAAAGAGCAATGTGCCGGTGATTATGCTGACGGCAAAGAGCGAGGATACGGACAAGGTGTTAGGATTAAATATCGGTGCGGACGATTACGTGACGAAGCCGTTTAATCCGGTGGAGCTGCAGGCGCGGGTGAAGTCGCAGCTTAGGCGGTATATGCAGCTTGGCGGTGCGGCGCAGGCGGGCGGTGAGGAGACGCTTGTCATTGGCGGAATTGAACTGGACGACAGCACGAAGGAAGTGACTTTGGACGGGGAGCTTGTGGCGCTGACGCCGACGGAGTATGACATTTTAAAGCTTTTGATGGAAAATCCGGGGAAGGTGTATTCGCCCTCGCAGATTTATGCTGCCGTGTGGCATGACAATCCGTACGGTACGGAGAACACGGTGGCGGTACATATCAGGCATCTGCGGGAAAAGCTCGAATATAACCCTGCGGAGCCGCGGTATTTAAAGGCGGTGTGGGGACGCGGATATAAAATCATTCCGTGACAAAAACGGGTAAACAGGGACAGTGAGAAAACATTGTGAATTAATTCACATGATACTTGCAGAAAGGAGTATGGTTATAAAAATGAATAAAATCAGGGGTTCGGTCATTGCAAAGATGATTGCGTGGATTTTATGTATCGGCAGTGCGATCGGTATGGCGGCGTTTGGGTATTTGACCATTGCGGGTATTGAGTGCGGATACTATAACATGACGCGTGACGAAATATTGGCGGAAGAATACCGAAATGTCAATGCGGCGTATTCGCTGGACGCGTTTAATATTATGAAAAATCATTATAATCAAAAATATCTTGCCGAGGAGGGCTTCCGGTACGGAATTTTTCAGACGGATGACCTTGCGAAGGTGGATTTTCAGGACAAAACGCTTTACATGGATACGAATATGACAGACGACGATTTCAAGGGATTGGACAAAAATAAGGTCTTTTTGTATCAAATCAGGGATTTGTTAAACGGCGGTCGGGAAGGGCGTTCATATGGGTATGTCGGGGACTGGGACGATTTGTCAGACTTGCAGAGCAGTTCGTCGCATTTGGAGGAGCAGGATGGGATTGTTTGGAGCAGCCAGTACGCAGATGCGGTATGCTTTGACACGCAGCAGGGGATTTTTTATTACCGCTCTGATGAAAAGTATTATCCTGTGCGGGAAGTGACGATATATTATGGAAATGATTTCGGGCTTATCAATGAATATCATTATGTCTATGATTTTGAAGCGGGAAAGTATAAGCTGAGTTATTATAATAATGAGTATGGTGTTGTGTATGAAGAAGATGATGAATGGGTTTTTGAGGGGACAGCGGAGGAATGGAATGCAACGGCTGTGGAGGACAAGACTGACCGCTTTCTGAAGGGAGACGAAACGCAGCAGTATGTTGATTTTGCCGCATTGAACAAGGTTCTCTTAAGCTGCGACCAGTGGGGAACGCTGCTGCTTGACAATGTCAGGGAAATTGACGGGGCAGAGCTTACACTGATTGATTCCAGACGGATTGCGCAATCGGCATTGATTGATTTAGATACCGCGCCTGGGTATTATCTTGATGAGAATTATACACTTCATGTTGCACAGGAAGATGCGTCTGCGTTTTACTGGGTTGCGTCCCTGATACCGGACAGCAGCACGCTGATCACGCGAAACAGCAGGTATTATACGGCTTCGTGGACGGCGGATTTGTTTGATCTGTATGGAAGAAATGCGTGCATTTTGGCGGTTTCGTTTGCAATTGTGACACTTGTGTCATTTATGTTCCTTGTATATGCCTGCGGGTACCGCAAAGACGGGGACGGCATTGTGCTCACGTGGTTTGACAGACTGCCGTTGGAGATTGCCTCGGCTGCGGCATTTTTTGCGGAGATGATACCGGTGAGCATTTTCTATATGCTGATGACAAGCAGGGAGCTTCGAAGCCCCATCGAGGTGCTCATTCCGCTTGCGCTCAGTGCGGGGATTCTGATGTGCGCGATTGCGCTGTGGTATGTGCTGAGCTGCTGTGTGCGGATTAAGTATGGGAAATGGTGGCGCAATTCGATTTGCTATAAAATATGGAGCGTTTTTAAAAATGCGTTCTTAAAGGTGCTTCACAATATCAGCCTGCTGTGGAAGCTGCTGCTACTTTTGTTGGTAAAGACGTTTATCGAGTTTGTTCTGCTGCTGGGAGAGGCGTTTGAGGTGTATATTGTCCTTTGGCTTGTGGAAACGGTTTTGGTGGGCGCGGCTGCGGTGTGCCTTGTGCTTCATATAAACACGCTGCAAAAAGCGGCAAAAAAGATGGCGGACGGGGATTTAAGCTATAAGGTACCGACGGATAAAATGTTTTGGAGTTGTAAAGAGCATGGTGAGAATCTGAATAAAATCAGTGACGGTTTGTCGAAGGCGGTTGACGAGCGCATGAAGAGTGAGCGCTTTAAGACAGAGCTGATTACGAACGTTTCGCATGATATCAAGACGCCCTTGACATCAATTATCAACTACGTTGACTTGTTGGAGAAAGAGGAGCTGCACAATGAGAAGGCGGAGGAATATCTTGACGTGTTGGAGCGGCAATCCTCGAAATTAAAGAAGCTGATTGAGGATTTGGTGGAAGCTTCGAAAGCATCTACAGGGAACCTTGAGGTTGGAAATGAGCTCCTTGAGGCAGGTGTCTTTTTGACGCAGACGGTCGGTGAATTTGAGGAAAAGCTTTCGCTTTCAGGATTAGAGCTGATTGTGAAAAAGCCGGAGGAGGCGGTTTATATCTCGGCGGACGGCAGGCATCTGTGGCGCGTGGTAGATAACTTGATGAGCAATATCTGCAAATATGGGCAGCCGTCCTCAAGAGTTTATGTAAACCTTGAGAAGGAAAAGGATACTGTCGCGATTATTTTCAGAAACATTTCGAAGTATCAGTTGAATATTAACGGCGACGAGCTTTTGGAGCGGTTTATCCGGGGTGACAGTTCCAGAAATACGGAAGGTCACGGACTTGGACTTTCGATTGCAAAAAGCCTTGTGGATTTAATGGGCGGCAGTATGGAGATTACGGTGGACGGGGATTTGTTTAAGGTCAGGCTTTGCTTTGGGCTGATGGTTCCTTCGGAAACGTTTTTAAAGGAACATGAGAATGAATGTGAAGATAACATAAAAAATGAAAAATAATTGTGCAAATAGCGTGCAATGCATTTTATGCGGTCTTTTCGGGAAATATCCATATGTAAAACTGCAAAAATTTAAATCCAAATATTAGTAAAGATGTGGAAGTGTTGTATATTGATATTTTGACAGTGATAGGGTATACTATAATTAATCTGAAATGTGCGATAACTCTTGCTATTTTGAACCTACATCACTTTAAACGGGATTCCTATATTGCCTGATTAATGTCAAGCCCCCCATTTTGGTCAGGGGAAGGCAGCGAGATGGTTGCGGTCGCCCACCTAGCATTGGCTAGGAGTCAAAATACAGGAGCCGGCATTTTGGGGATATACAAATGACAAAAAGCAGCCTTAGCGGGCTGCTTTTTCGTATGAAATCATCAGTGTGGAGGTATAAGGCGATTCAGGAAAACAGACGCGGAAAAATTTTACTCAAAAAACTGATAACGGTATTTCTGTGGTTGATTTTGGCAGCGGGAATTTATTGGTGCAATGTTTCGACGCAGGATAAGAAAGAACAGGAGCGTGTTGAAGAGGACGATACGGTAAAGCCGAAAGAGGCAGTTAAAGAGCAGGAAGGAGAGACTGCGCAAACAGAGGAAATCAGCAGAACGGACGCGTTTTCCGACACAATCAGGGTCTTAATCAAAACAAACGGGTTTCAGGGAATCTATCATGGGGAACTCAAGGTCGTATGTGATAATGGGCTGATTGTGGAGCATGGAGAAACGGTAAAGGAATGTGCAGGAGGCGAGGAATATGTGCTTGATAAATCGAGCTTTGCGAATGCTTCTGAACCGGTTAAAATTACCGGAAAAAACCAAGGTACAGTCCGGGTTGTCAATTTAAAACGAAACGCGCCGGTTTCGTACAGAGGCGTATTGGAATGTTATGACACAAGTGAAGGAATTGTTTTGGTCAATGAACTGAATGTGGAAGAATATCTGTATGGTGTCGTGCCAAGCGAAATGCCGTCTTCTTATCCGCCGGAGGCGCTAAAGGCACAGGCAATCAGCGCCCGTACCTATACTTATTTTCACAAAAAGAGCTATGCGTATCCGCAGTGGCGGGCAAATGTGGACGACAGCACTTCGTTTCAGGTATACAAAAACATAGAAGAAACTGCGGAGGCGGTTTTGGCAGTCAATGAGACAAAAAATGAGATCCTTACATATGAGGGTGAAGTGATTGAGAGCTTTTATTATTCAACATCAGGCGGATATAACGGGGGTGCGCGGGTATGGAGCGAGCAACAGACTTTGGCAGACGAATATTTGTTTGAGACCGGAGAGGAGCTGTTTGCAAAAAACAATGCCAAGGGGGAGGATGCCTACCAGAATTTTATTGACAATGGAAATCCGTCGGATGCGGAGTTTGGGGAGGCGTGGTACCGATGGCAGTATGATAAAAGTTTGGAAGGAGAGGCATGCAGGAAATTTTTAAAGCATTTATATGACCTTTCAAAGCTTCAGCCGCAGAAGGTGCGCATCCGGTCCCAATACCTGTCAAAGGAAAAGCTTTTAGAGGAGGGGATAATTGAGGATATCCGGATTTTAAATCGTGAGAAGAGCGGTCTTGTGACGGGGCTGCTGATAAAGACGCCGAACTTTATGATTAGTGTGAAGACACAGCACACAATCCGGCAGGCGCTCGGCATGGCGGGCGATACGCTTGTCAAAAAGGACGGCGCGCAGTATACTATGGGAGATGTGCTTGCCAGCGCTTATTTTTACATCGAAAAACGATATGGCAATACCGGTGATGATAAGAATGCGGAAAGTGGGGATACTTTGAAGGGAATCGTGATACACGGCGCGGGACTCGGTCATGGCTGCGGCATGTCGCAAAACGGTGCAAAGTGTTTGGCGAATCAAGGATTCACAGCTTATGAAATACTGGCATATTATTATAACGGAGCCATAAAGTCCGTGGACGATTTATAATAAGTGCACGGAACAAAAAGGGGCGCAGGCTATGAGAACTTATAAAGTAAGCTTTTGTTCAAAAATATACAGACTGCAAAAAGACATACGCAGATCCATTCAGGAGGCGGAGGTCGCAACCTACGCCTCGGGGGCTGCGTTCTTTTTATTTCTTTCCATTATTCCGATGATTATGATTGTGAGTGGTTTAATCCCGCATGACGCGATGGCAAAAAAAGATATGGTTACGATTTCGCAGGCAGTTATTCCGGAACGGGTATACAGCTTTCTTATGGGAATTATCGACAGTTATCACGGCAATAATATGACACTTCTGTCAGTTTCTGCGGTGGTTGCTGTTTGGTCGGCGTCAAAGGGTGTGCTTGCGCTGATACGGGGCTTGAATCATATTTATGAGATTGATGAGTCGCGCAATTATATTTTGCTGCGGTTAAAGGCGGCAATTTATACGTTGTTTTTATTAATTGCTATTTTATTGTCAATTGGTCTGCTTGTGTTTGGAAATACGATTGCCAAATGGCTGATTCGGGACGGAGGGATTACGTCAGAGCTTTGGCAGGCAGTAGGCGGGCTGCGCCATATTTTGGTGGCAGCGATGATTTCCGTTGTGTTCTGCACGATGTACAGTATTTTGCCGAACAATGAACTTACATGGAAGGAGCATTATCCGGGAGCGGTTTTTACGTCTGTTTTTTGGACGCTGTATTCGTTTGGATTTTCAATTTATGTGGATTATTTTGGCGGGTTTTCAATGTACGGAAGTCTGACGACCATTATTATCGTGATGATTTGGCTGTATTTCTGTATGTATATTTTTTTCTGCGGGGCGCTTGTGAATAAGTGGATTGCGCAGGGGTATTTGGAGGATTATTTTTAAAAATTCGTTCTTGACTTTTCCTGATACTTGTCATATGATTATTCTTAGGTATTTTAAATCATATAAAAATGAAATGTGATGAAGGTGCAAAGTAGCATTCTATTTTCTTTCAGAGAACGGAGGTCACCGGCTGAAAGCCTCCCAAGTTCAGATAGGATGACGAATTTCCCACCGGAGCTGCTTTTTTGAAACTGTTGTCAGGAGTTTGTGACTGTTAACGGCTGTAGGAAAAGACGTGAGTGACGCGTTAAGTATATCAGAGTGTCCATATGGGATTTGCATATGGAAATTTGGGTGGTACCGCGGTTTATTCGTCCCTTGCAGAGTGATTTCTGTAAGGGATTTTTTGATGCACACGGACGAGTAGGGAAGAAATCTTTCCTGCTTGATTACACATGAATTTATAATGTATAGAAAGGACATGGTTGTGACAATGAAAGAAAAACTGGAAAAAATTAAGGCGGAGGCAATCCGGCAGATTAACATGAGCGATGCGCTGGACAAATTAAATGACGTGCGTGTCAACTTTTTAGGAAAGAAGGGAGAACTGACTGCCGTGCTCAAAAGCATGAAGGAGGTTGCGCCTGAGGACAGACCGAAGGTCGGACAGCTTGTCAATGAAGCGCGGGAGGAAATTGAACGCGTTTTGGAGGAAGCAAAGGCAGGCATGGAAAAGAAACTGCGCGAAGCGAAAATGAAGGCGGAGGTCATTGACGTGACGCTTCCGGCGCAGAAAAACAGTGTAGGACACCGCCACCCGAATACGATTGCGCTTGAGGAGGTTGAGCGGATTTTTATCGGAATGGGATATGAGGTTGTGGAAGGTCCTGAGATTGAGAAGGACTATTATAACTTTGAAGCGCTGAATATTCCTGCGGATCATCCGGCAAAGGACGAGCAGGATACGTTTTATATAAACGGTGATATTTTGCTCAGAACACAGACTTCCGGTGTGCAGGTACATGAAATGGAGAAGGGCAGACTGCCAATCCGCATGATTGCGCCGGGACGTGTGTTCCGTGCGGACGAGGTGGACGCAACGCATTCGCCGTCGTTTCATCAGATTGAGGGGCTTGTGATTGATAAAAATATTACATTCGCGGATTTGAAGGGAACGCTTGCGGAGTTTGCAAAGGAGCTGTTCGGCGAGGGTACGAAGGTGAAATTCAGACCGCACCATTTCCCGTTCACAGAGCCTTCGGCAGAGATGGACGTTTCGTGTTTTAAGTGCGGCGGAAGCGGCTGCAGATTTTGTAAGGGTGAGGGCTGGATTGAAATCCTTGGCTGTGGAATGGTGCATCCGAAGGTGCTGAAAATGTGTAATATTAATCCCGAAGAATATACAGGTTTT
The DNA here is from genome assembly GCA_910578795.1 of uncultured Lachnospiraceae bacterium. Classification (GTDB taxonomy): domain Bacteria; phylum Bacillota; class Clostridia; order Lachnospirales; family Lachnospiraceae; genus COE1. Next base: position 6,323 of record CAJTSD010000052.1, on the reverse strand, counting down.
GCGTTCGGCGTAGGCTTGGAGCGGATTGCGCTGTTAAAGTATGAGATTGACGATATGCGGCTTTTGTATGAGAATGACATCAGATTTTTAAAGCAGTTCTAAAGGTATGGAACAGGTGTGAAAGCTTGTTCTTTACAGCCCAAACTTGCGAGCTATGAAAGGAACATGGTTATAAAAATGACACTTGTGTCATAAATTAAGGCTATCATAAACGGAGGTAAAAGATGAATACACCATTATCATGGATAAAAGCATATGTACCCGAATTGGAGTGCGGGGACAAGGAATATATGGACGCGATGACGCTTTCTGGAACGAAGGTTGAGGGCTTTACGCGTCTTGACAAAAATTTGGAAAAAATTGTGGTAGGACATATTGAAAAAATAGAGCGTCACCCTGACGCGGATAAACTGATTATCTGTCAGGTCAATATCGGAACACAGACCATCCAGATTGTGACGGGTGCGCCGAATTTAAAGGAAGGCGATTATGTGCCCACCGTGCTTGACGGCGGAAAGGTTGCGGGCGGACACGACGGCGGTCCGATGCCGGAAAACGGTATTAAGATAAAGGCAGGAAAGCTTAGAGGAATCGAATCAAACGGTATGATGTGCTCGATTGAGGAGCTTGGCTCGAGCCGCGACCTATATCCCGAAGCGCCGGAAAACGGCGTGTATGTGTTCCAAAAGGAGGTTACGCCGGGTGAGGACGCGGTTGCGGCGCTCGGACTGCATGATACGGTTGTGGAGTATGAGGTGACATCAAACCGTGTGGACTGCTACAGTGTTTTGGGAATTGCAAGGGAAGCTGCGGCTACCTTCAGAAAGCCGTTTCAGGCGCCTGTTGTTTCAGTGAACGGAAACGGTGAGGACGTAAACAATTATATTTCCGTTGAAATTCAGGACAAGGAACTTTGCACGCGTTACTGCGCGCGGGTTTGCAAAAATATTAAGATTGCGCCTTCGCCGGAGTGGATGCAAAGACGCCTTGCGGCATGCGGTATCCGTCCAATCAACAACCTTGTGGACATTACAAACTATGTGATGATGGAGTACGGTCAGCCGATGCATGCGTATGATTTGGATTTGGTTGCGGGGCAAAAAATTATCGTAAGGCGCGCGCAGGACGGCGACGAATTTTGTACGCTTGACGGACAGGTGCGAAAGCTTGATGCGGATATGCTGATGATTTGTGATGCCGAGAAGGAGATTGGTCTTGCCGGAATTATGGGCGGCGAGAACTCAAAGATTACGGATGAGGTACAGACTGTTTTGTTTGAGGCGGCAACTTTTAACGGCGCGAATATCAGAAGGTCGTCAAAGCGTGTGGGACTGCGCACGGACGCTTCCGGTATTTTTGAGAAAGGACTTGACCCGCGCAATGCAGAGTCGGCGATTAACAGGGCGTGCCAGTTGATTGAAGAACTTGGCTGCGGTGAGGTTGTAAGCGGTATTGTGGACGTGAAAGCGCCGTTTGCACCGTTAAAGGAGATTGCGTTTGAGCCGGAGCGCATCAACAGATTTTTGGGAACGGAGATTACAAAGGAGGAAATGCTTGCGATTTTTGACAGACTGGAGCTTTCCTACAATGCAGATACCAACATGATTACGGCGCCGTCATTTCGTCAGGACGTGGAGTGTTTTGCGGATATTGCGGAGGAAGTGGCAAGATTTTACGGCTATGACAAGATACCGACCACGCTGCCAAGCGGTGAGGCAATGACAGGAAAACTTCCGTTTAAGCTGCGGATTGAGGAGAAGGCGAGGGATATTGCGGAATACTGCGGTTTTTCACAGGGAATGTGTTATTCGTTTGAAAGTCCGAAGGTGTTTGACAAGCTGCTGATTCCGGCGGACAGCGAGCTGCGCAAAACAGTGACGATTTCAAATCCTTTGGGGGAGGATTTCTCGGTTATGAGAACGGTTTCCCTCAACGGTATTCTGACTTCGCTTGCGACGAATTATAACAGAAGGAACAAGAATGTACGTTTGTATGAGCTTGGCAATATTTATATTCCGAAGAGTGTGCCCGTAGCGGAGTATCCCGACGAGAGAATGCAGTTTACGCTTGGAATGTACGGGGACGGCGATTTCTTTACGATGAAGGGCGTTGTGGAGGAGTTTTTGGAGCATATCGGCATGAAGTGCAGAGCCGCGTATGACCCGAATGCGGGAAAGCCGTTTTTGCACCCGGGACGTCAGGCATTGATTCGGTATAATGATACGGTAATCGGTTACCTTGGAGAAGTTCACCCGGAGGTTGCCGACAATTACGATATTGATACAAAGGTTTATGTTGCGGTACTGGATATGCCGGAAATTTTGCCGTTTGCTTCATTTGACAGAAAGTACGAAGGGATTGCGAAATATCCTGCGGTGTCGCGTGACATCAGTATGGTTGTGCCGAAGACTGTTTTAGTGGGTGATATTGAGAAGGTCATCAGCCAAAGAGGCGGAAAGATACTGGAGAATTACCAGCTGTTTGATATTTATGAGGGTACGCAGATTAAGGAAGGCTTTAAGTCTGTGGCATACTCCATTACATTCCGCGCAAAGGACAGGACGCTTGAGGAGAGTGATGTTTCGGGTGCGATGAAGAAGATTTTAAATGGCCTTGAGGGGCTTGGCATTGAGCTGCGCGCGTAGTGTTTTTGGCGCAGTGCGGAACGGATAGAGGATGAAAGAGAGAGAATGGAAGCGCTTTTAAAGAAAGATTTTTATTTTGACCTGCCCGAGGAGCTGATTGCACAGGATCCGCTTGCGGACAGGTCAGGCTCAAGGCTGCTCGTCTTAAATAAGGAAACGGGCGAAATTGCGCATAAGGTTTTTACGGATATTGTGGATTACCTTCATGAGGGGGACTGTCTTGTGTTAAACAACACGAAGGTCATTCCTGCGCGTCTTATGGGCGAGAAGAAGGAAACGGGGGCGACGATTGAGGTGCTGTTATTAAAGCGCCGTGAGCATGACGTTTGGGAAACGCTGGTTAAGCCTGGTAAAAAGGCGCGTGTGGGTGCGCAGATTGTTTTTGGCGGCGGATTGTTGACCGGAACGGTCATTGATGTGATTGAGGAAGGAAACAGGCTCATTCAGTTTTCTTATGAAGGGATTTTTGAAGAGGTGCTTGACAAGCTTGGTGAAATGCCGCTTCCGCCTTATATTACCCATAAACTTCAGGATAAGAACCGTTATCAGACGGTTTATGCAAAACAGGAAGGTTCGGCGGCGGCGCCGACGGCGGGACTTCACTTTACGCAGGAGCTTTTAAAAAAGGTGGAGGAAAAGGGCGTGCGGCTTGCCTATGTGACGCTTCATGTGGGGCTTGGGACGTTTCGTCCGGTGAAAGAGGACAATCTGCTCAATCATCATATGCATTCGGAATGGTATGAGATTTCGCCTCAAGCGGCAGAGCTTATCAATAGCACGAAACAGGCAGGCGGACGCGTGATTTGCGTGGGCACGACGAGCTGTCGGACGATTGAGAGTGCGGCGGATGAGAGCGGCAGCGTGGTTGCAGGCAGCGCAAATACGGAGATTTTTATTTATCCGGGGTATCGGTTTAAGGTGCTTGACAATCTGATTACGAACTTTCACCTGCCGGAGTCGACGCTGATTATGCTGGTATCCGCGCTTGCGGGGCGGGAGAATGTGCTGAATGCGTACCGGACGGCGGTTTTGGAAAAATATCGATTTTTTTCCTTTGGGGATGCAATGTTTATCATTTAATCTAAAATTTATTTGCAACACGTTCTGCTTTCAAGTTCAGAAACGGAGTATCAGAATGGAACATTGGAACACAATAGAAAAAGAAGCCGGCAATAAAAAAATCACGATTTATACAAGTAAAGCTGCGGATATGCCAGTGATATACCTAAATGCCGTTTCAGAAGAGGAAGGCGACAAGGTTTATCATGTGTTGTCACAAAGCGAATGTCCGGATTTTACGCTTGCCGTGATAAGCGGACTGGATTGGAACCACGATATGGCGCCGTGGGATGCCACGCCTGTATTTTCCAAAGGCGATACGCCGTTTACGCAGGGTGCAGATGTGTATCTTAGACAACTGACGGAGGAAATCATTCCAGGCGTGGAGAATTGTATCCAAGGAAAAACGGCATGGAGAGGGCTGGCGGGGTATTCCCTTGCAGGTCTGTTTGCCGTTTACGCTATATATCAGACCGACCTTTTTGATCGCATTGCAAGCATTTCCGGTTCGCTTTGGTTTCCCGATTTTGCGGCGTATGCCGTTTTGAATGAGTTGGCAAAAAAGCCGAAACGCCTGTACTTTTCGCTAGGGGATGCAGAGAGCAAAACCAAAAATCCGTATCTGAAAACAGTGCAAAGCCGTACGGAAGAGTTGGAAGCGTTTTATCGCAAGCAGGGCATTGAGACGACGTTTTGCAGGAATACGGGCGGACATTTTAAGGATACGGACCAGCGTACGGCGGCAGGGATTTTGTGGCTGTTATCCGAGCTGTCTTAAAAATTCAAACTCCAATCCGATAAGCTCCGCCATTGGTACAACGCAGCGTTTTCGGCTTTCCAAATTTTTCGCCTCTGCCCATAAAAACGGATAAAACGCAATGCCGTTATCATAATCCAAATCAGAAAGGTCGTCCAGCCAATGTTCCCATCGGTAATCCTTATAAAAAGTGTCAGTATCCCCATGCAGACACCACCAAAAAAAGCTGCCCAGACCAATTTCCATATCCTCCAATTCCAGACAATCAGGGGCAAAATAACCAATATGCCCGTTTTTCATGCGCACAAACAGACCGCCTAAAACGTCTTCGGCGATAACGATATTGTCAAACGGAACCAAATTGTTTCGTTCAACAAAATTAAGCTTTCCGGTTCCGTAAAACCGCAGCCAGTGATCAATGACAATTCCGCCCGTGTTTTTGAGCAGCATGCCATGCAGACTGTCCGAACGAATGGTATAGGTTCTATGGAATTGTTCCTTGACGGACAAAACGCTTGGGAGAAGTTCTATCCTTTTTGCGGAAGATTTGATATCGTTTAATATGGGTTCAAAGCCTGCGTTCATTTTTGTTCTCCGTTATTCTATGGATTTTTAATCCATGTTTCTGGCCATTTGGGCAAATGGAATGTCTACTGACATTATAGTATAAGGCGTTTTGGCGTTCAATGCAAAAATCATTGAAACAACGTCATTTTTATGGTAAGGTAGCTTATGGGAGAACCGTGGAGAGGAGTGGGGATCTATGGCGCTTTATCTGAATACCAGTGCGGCATACAAGGATTTTGAGATGCTTTGTAACGACAAGTATTTTGTGGATAAATCGGGGATTATTGAGAAGGTGAGCGAGCGGATTTGCACCAAAAACCGCTGTCTTTGTGTTACAAAACCGCGCCGTTTCGGAAAAACATCAGTTCTAAATATGCTTGGTGCGTATTATGGAAAGGCATATCCGTCAGAGGCGTTGTTTGACGGTCTGAATATCAGTAAAACGCAGCAGTATGAGAAGCATTTGAATCAGTACAATATTATCCGCTTTTCCCTTAATGAGTTATCGGGGAAGGAAAATACGTATCAGAATTATATCGGGCGGTTTGAAACCATTTTGCGCGCGGATTTAAAAGAAGCGTATCCGCATCTTGCGGGGAAGGAAGCGTTTAGCTTGTCTGATTTGTTTACGGAAACGGGTGATAGGTTCATTTTTATTATTGATGAATGGGACTATATTTTCAGCCATGATTTGTTTCGGGAACATCATAGTGATTTTCTTGAATTTCTGCGGGGGCTGTTAAAGGACCAGCCGTATGTTGCGCTTGCGTACATGACAGGCGTTTTGCCAATTAAACAATACAGTACGGGTTCTGCGCTGAATATGTTTGATGAATATACGATGCTCAACGATTCGTTTTTTGACGTGTATTTCGGATTTACACAAAGCGAAGTCGCTGCGCTTTGTGAGAAGCAGGATAAACTGACGCTTGCGGAAATTTCGGAGTGGTATAATGGGTATACGACAGAGGAAGGCGAGAGGTTGTATAATCCGCGTTCCGTTATTTTGGCGCTACTAAATGGGAAATGTAAAAGCTATTGGACGAGAACAGGTAAAATGGACGAAGTTTTGTTTTTCTTGAAATATAATATTGACGAGGTTCGGGACGATGTTGTAAAAATGGTAAATCATACATCTGTTCGAATAGAAATTAAAAAGGAATATACGGCAGGGCAGGAAAGTCCCGCAAACCGCAAGGAAATCTATGCGGCAATGATTATTTACGGGCTGTTATCCTACTGTGACGCGCAGTTGCGTATTCCTAATAAGGAGATTATGATTGAATTTGAAAATG
>CAJTSD010000051.1 GCA_910578795.1 uncultured Lachnospiraceae bacterium | reverse complement strand
TGAAGTAAATGTTTTTTTAATACCTGAAACAGTTAACTAATAATACGGGATTATCTATCATAAACCGCTCATTTCACCATTAGCCTTTCATAGCCCCATATAACGATTAACAACCATTCTGCTCTATAATATACCAACACAAAATATACGAAAGAAATAATATAATCTAGCACAGGCTATAATTGATAACAAATAAGTATAAAAGAGCAGCGCCATTTCAAAAAACATAAGCGCTGCCCTAAAAATTAAATTAAAAAATGCTTTCGCGGATGTTTGCTTGCTAAAATATCTCTTTGCTTTGCAACCGTCACATGAGTATAGATTTCTGTAATATGAATGGAACTATGCCCAAGCATTTCCTGAATGTAACGAATATCAACATCCGCTTCCAAAAGACAGGTCGCAAACGTATGGCGGAACATGTGTGGAGTAATGTGCAGTTCGATTGCGGCGAGGGTGGTATATTTATTGATCATTCGACGCACTGCCTGATCGGACATCGCTTTTCCCGCCTGATTGGCAAAAAAATGTCTGCAGTTTTTCATTTCAAGAGAAAATTCATTCTGATATTCTTTTAAAATCTGAATCACACTGCTGTTACAAATCTGAATCCGCCGCTCCTTATCCCCTTTGCCGTATATCAAAATTGTTCCGTCGCATAAATTTACACTGCTGCTTTGCAGGGAACAAAGCTCAGAAATGCGCATACCTGTTGCAAATAAAAGCTCCGCAACGGCGGCATCCCGCAGGGCGTTGCGTCTTTGGTAATCGGTTTTGGCGCTTTTACGCTGCATATAAATGATAGACAGAAAGGTTTCAACAGTCTGTAGCGGTATTGTTTTAGGGAGAATAACAGGTTCCCGAAAACGTATCTGTATTTTATTAAATGGATTTCGTTCAATCAGGTCCTTGTATTCAAGATAATGAAAGAATGCCTTGACAGAGGCAATTTTTCGCTTGGCAGTCTTGGGTTTATACAGACTGTGTAGCCGGGCAATATAGGATTCAATAAGGTCTGCCGTAATGCGTGCAATTTCCGTGTCGGAAATATGCTCGGAAAATTGCCTTAAATCAATTTGATAGGCTTTTATCGTCTTTTCATCTAAGCGTTTTTGCGAGGTGCAGTGCTCCAAATAATTTTTCATGTGTGTTTGTAAATCGTTCATCGTAAAATTCTCCTTGTACTTGTATTTTAAAATATATGGTACATGTATTTTGAAAATAATGCACTATCGGCTTGATAGTTCCAAAAAAATACTGTGTGGAATTGAGCAGACCTTTGTGCTACAATGAAAGTATCAATTTTTATGAAGTCGAGAGGAGAATGGAAATGCCATACATTACAGTTGAGAGCGGGGCATTATCTAATGAACAAAAGGAGCAGCTCATCAAACGCCTGACGGAGGTGTCTTCCGAAATCATGAACGTCCCGCAGGAATTTTTTACAACCACGATTAAAGAATTACCCGACAAAAATTTTGGAATCGGCGGCAAAACAATTGATGTGGTAAAAGCGGAGTATCGAAAAAAGCATCAATAAGCTTTTGTTTGCAGAGAATAGGAGTAGTATGATTTCTTTTTACATTATCCGACATGGGGAAACGTTGTTGAATCGATTAAACAGGGCGCAGGGTTGGAGCGATTCGCCGCTGACCGATAATGGGAAAAAGGCGGCAGTGGAGCTTGGTAGTGCCTTTCAAGCTGTCAGGCTGGATGCGGCGTATGCAAGCGATACCTTGCGGGCGGCGGAAACCGCAAAGCTGATTTTGGAGGCAAGCGGAACGGACGGCATTACGGTTCAGACAGACAAAAGATTGCGGGAATGGTGCTTGGGCTCGATGGATGCGGAACGCAATACGGTGTTTATCCAAGCCGTATCGGACTGGTTGGGCGTTTCCTCTTTTTCGGAATTAAACAAACGCCTTCCCGATGTTGCGGCGGCGATTTACGGGCATGACACAACGGGCATGGCGGAACCCTTTGATGAGATATTGAGCCGATTGAGAGGGATTTTGGAGGAGCTTGCGCAAAACGATTCAGCGAACGAAGCGCGCAGTATTCTGATTGTGACACATGCTTTTGCCATAAAAACAATCCTTTATCTGTTTGCGCGGGAACAGCTTTATGACATGGATAAAATAAAAAACGTGGCTGTCTTGAAGCTGATTTATGACGGCGGGAACTTTTATTTTGAAAAATAAGGTGTGCTTTTGGGAATGGTAAAATTCGTTTGCAGGAAACCGCAGGTGTAACAAATTTTGGAAGGGCGGGAAACTGACATGGATAAGAAAGGCAATGTAACGGAACAGTTAAAAGTTCTTCTTGAAGAATATGATTTTAATGTGGAAACGCTTTCCAAGTTTTTGGAGATATCCGTTGCGCAGATAAGAACCTTGGCGGAAGGGAATGTCGCGTTTTTGAAGGCGCTTATTTCTTACCATGGTCTGTCCAAAAAGACCATCGCGAAAATGGCAGGTGTGGAAAACCAGGATATTGATAAAATATTATCAATTCCGCCGAAAAGGGTTTCGGACGAAATAAAGTTTCAGGTTGCTGTTACCGTTATGGCACTGTGCTTTTATTTGAAAGATTGTGAGCCGAAGCAATAAAGATTATATTTTGTAATTCCCTTGATCAATAGTATTCTGATAAAACGCGATTTTATTCTCCAAATTCCGCAGATAATCCTCCCATTTTTGGCATTGTTCCAAAACATATTCTTTGTGCGTCTGTAACATTGCAAGGCGCTCTGCCATCGTTGATGCACCCAAATACCGTAATTCTGAATAATGCCGTATTGCTTGGAGCGGCATTCCTGTTTCCTTTAGGCGGCGGATAAATCGAATCCATTCAATGTCGCTCTCCGAATACACCCGTCGAAGATTTCTGTCGCGTTCCACTTTCAGTAATCCTTTTTTCTCATAATACCGCAGTGTGCTTTCCGCTAAATTTGTCTGTTTTGCGATTTCGCCGATTGTCATGGTTCCAATCCCCTCCAAATGAAAAAGTAATAATTTATAAAGTTTCATTGTAAAGTGAAAAAACTGCTTGACTTAAACTATGGTTCAAGTACTACGCTTAAAATGTAATGCAAATAGGAATGCAATTGTGAATGCAATTGTGAATGCGCTTGCATTTGCAACTATAGTATAAGGAATAAAGGAGAAAAAATCAAATGGAACAGACACACTTTGAACAAGGAATGGAGCAACTAAAGCTTATTGATGGCGCAGGTGGCGAGGACGTTATCAAATCGTTGGAGGACATCGCCCCCGACGTGGGCAGGTATATTATCGAGTTTGCGTTTGGGGATGTCTATGCGCGTGCAGGCTTATCCTTGCAGGAACGGGAGATTATCACAATCACAAGCCTGCTGACTGCGGGCGGCTGCGAACCACAGTTGGAGGTGCATATCAATGGCGCGTTAAACGTTGGTGTATCAGAGGAGAAAATCGTGGAAACGTTTACACAATGCATTCCGTATGTCGGCTTTCCGAGGGTATTGAATGCCATTTTTACCGCAAAAAAGGTCTTTGCACAGCGCGGTATTTGAAAAATTGTTATGCTTGCCTGCGATACAAAAAATGATATGAAAGATTAGCGGATTAAAAAAACGTGATGTCAAGTTGTGAAGCCGCAACACGCAATGGTATAATGCAAAGTGATGGAACGCAAGCGTTGGGCTTGCGTTTTTTTCAATAAGGCGGTTCGCGAAGTGAGCTGACGTTTGATACAATAGGGTGGTTCGCGAAGTGAGCCGACACAAGATGTATTTTGTTTTGCTCCTTGATGCAATTTTGATGCACGATTTCGATAAAATGTAGAAAAATGCAAACAGGAGGAACGGGATAGCGATGATGAAAAACGGTTCGTTGAAAGAGAGCCTTGAGAAAAGAAACCGTACAAAAAAGAATATTGTAATTGTGATAATTTTAACAATATTGATCGCAGGCTGCGCGCCGCAATCGCCGACACCGCAGGAAGATGCATCAATTGCAGAAAATGAAAACATAAATGAAGAAAGCACCAGCGAAAAGGCAGTAAAGAACGAAGGAAAGAACACAGCTACAAATGAAGCAACAAAAAAAGAAACAGCGAAAGAAATACAACCTCAAAAAACACAGCAAGGAATAAAAACACAGACCACGCTGATCTACGACACTGCGCCCCCAAAACAGGACGGCAGTACCCTGCGCTACGGCGCCCTTTGCATCACGCTCCCTGACGGTGTATTTATTGAAGAGCAGACACCCGAACAAAATATGTACGTCCTCGACCTCGTTGGCGCGGAAAACCTAAAGGATCCGCAAGACATTCCTGCCCCTTTTCCTCCGCGTCTTTGGATTGCGCACTACCGTGGCGATTATGAGAATGACCTCGATTTGACAAGCGCATTGCTCGACATTCTGCCCGACACTGTTTTGATGCTCCGTCACAAAGACGCCGCCGCCCGCCGTTACCTGTTTACATACGATGATTTCCCCTATCAAAACGGGTATGCTGTAGTATACAAAAACGACATTTACCTGATAAAAGAGCATTCCGCAGAGCGTTATTTTTATGGTCTGCTCGACGAGGATGCGGTCAGATGGGAAGACGGTACAATTGAGATTGGAGGCACATACCTTCAGAAAAATAATACGGTTTATGAGAAAGTCAAAGCTGATGAAACTGTCACTTTTTTGGTCATGCAGTTTGAAGAAAATGATACCGCGCGAACAGTATTTCTGTATCGTGACGGACAGTTCAATTCGCCCGAAAGCATATTTTCGTTTCCTGAATCGGCGATTCAGGTTGAATTTAAAGACTGCAATTTTGACGGTTGCCCCGACATGATTATGCCCGCACCGATTGGCATTTATCTTTGGAACGCCGAGAAAAAGGCATACGAGGCGACAGAACTTCCCGAAGGCTTTCCGCAGCATTTTTATCAGGCAAGATGCTATGCGGAAACAAAGACCATTTATGGATATCAATACAATGAGGAACAAAAGCCCGCGGATCCATGGGACCCATATATGCGCACAGAAACGCTTTGGCAGTGGGAGGGAACCTTGCTGGTTCTAAAACGCAAATGTACGGCTGAGCCGTGCGATGAGGAGATTCGGATTTGGGCATATGATTATACGGATAACGCGGAAACGCTTTTGTTTGACAAGACCGTTTTCAGATCGGAATGGGAACAGAATAATGACAGCGTACAGGCGTGTTATCAGACATTTTATGCAGGGCTGCTGTCCGAAATTAACGACGACTGGCTGCACCCTGTTACATACAGTCAGAACCGCAGGGAATATATTCCGCAGGCATTTTTGGACAAAATTGCAGATGCCATGCGCAGTCATACGGTGCCGGAATTTCTTCAAAAGAATATGGTTGACAAAGTTTTAACAAGGCAGGAGGCAATTGACGTATCGAAGGATTGTTTGGAACTGCGCGGCTGTTTGCTTGGAGAAGAACAGATTGAATATTATATGGTGTGGGCAGATGTGGACAATGACGGAATTGAAGACATTCTTACCAAGGAATATTACCACAACGCGGACCAATTTACGGACTATGGGATTTATCAAGGTCAGAAGGACGGGACATACAAAAAGACAGACGAATATTCTTTTGCGGGAGAGGAATTTTATGTGCTTTCTTATGATGGGAACAATTATGTGTGCCGCGTGCCCTATGGGTACCGGAGTAAGGATGGCATGAGCCTTGCGTGCTATGTGGAGGGAATTGCGGTGGAAACGGTGAGGCTGTTCTTTTCCGCGCAGGAGTATGACATTCAGATAGCCGAATGTGCGCAGGAACAGTACAAGGCGCTTGCCGAGGGGATGCTGAACAACAGCCTTGATTACAAAAACAGGATTGACGCATATAGAAGCATTGACGGCAGCAGTGAGGAAAAAGGCGTTTCGGTGGAGTATGACTTTCAGTGTGATTTGAACAATGACGGCTTGGCGGAGCAGTATGACAAGGCGAATTGGTGCGACAACCCTTATATTGACACCGAGATGCAGGAAGCATTTCGGATTTATGGCAGGGGCGCGGGAATAGAGCCCGTTTGCAACGCACTGGATATGGCGGAAGGAGACGTCCTTCGGTTGTGGGTGGAGCCGTTCGCGGGGAAAAACATTGTTCATATTTTTTCAAAAACGCAGGCGAAAGGGTTTGAAATTGCGGGATTTTTGCTTAACGGCGCGGAATGTGAGCGGATTTACCGAATTACCGCAGACGTGACATACGGAGTGCGGCAGGAGCGTGAAAATATTGTGCGGAAAATGGACAAATATTAAAACTGTTGTATTTAAATTGTCTAAGACGAAATGAGGGGTATCATGAAAAATAGGAAATACAAGACAAGAATATCTGTTATCATAATCGCCGCGATGATTCTGACTGCGTGTATCGTATGGCGGACGGCGTCACGGGAAAGCGCGCCGAATGCAGTTATAACAGAAGAAAACGTAGCCCTTATGACGGCGTTGGACGAAACGGGAGAACGTATGGCAATACTGAACGACAGCGCGCCATACATAACCACGCCGACTACCAAAATGAAAGATACATATATAATGCCCGTTGATGCGGAATTCAAACAAATCGACAACACCCTGCACTACGGCGCCCTTTGCATCACGCTCCTCGACGCAAAAGCCGCGCGCCAACCCACTCCCAAAACGGACGGCAAATCCGCCTGCGTCATTGATCTAATCGGCGCGGAGCAAATCAGGGATATGGACGGCTGCTACGGCACAAAAGGACCGTTGCCGCCGCGCCTTTGGCTTTCGTATTATAATGCGTCATACGAAAACAAATGGCAGCTTGCAAGCTTACTGCTTGACGTTCTGCCCGATGTTACCCTGCGTCTTTGCGACAAAACGGGCGACAATCTGCACTACCTGTTCACCTACAGCAAGCCCTACCAAAACGGCTACGTACTGGTGTGCGGCAGCGATGTCTGCATCGTCGAGGAGGTTTTATCGGAGCACAATTACAGCTTTGACGCGCTGCTTGGGGACGGTCGGGTTCATTGGGATAGCAGCATACAGACGCTTGATACCAGAGACAGGAATACGGATTACATTGAAATCAGAAAATGGAAAACAGAGCAGGACGGTACCCTGTTGGCGGCGCTGACCACCTATAAAGGCGAAACGGACAGACTTTCCCTTTATTGGGACGGCAGCTTTAAGGCTCCGTTTGTGGAATACGTTTTTGTGAAATATCCCACGGAAATCCAATTTGAGGACTACAATTTTGACGGGAGCATGGACGCGATTTTGTTCCGTAGTGGAGAACCGACAGAAATATGGCTTTGGAACACAGACAAAAAAACATTTGAGGCAGCGCAAATGCCCGAAGAATTTCCAACCTTTTCTTGGGACTTCGAGTGCTATCCCGAAACAAAAACCATTTGGTCGTACGATACGGATTATGTGGTAAACGCCGACGGTGCGACTTACTGGAACCGATATGACAATACGGAAACGCTTTGGCAGTGGGAAGGGACGACCTTGACAAAAAAGCGTGAATGTACCGCGCAAGTGCGGGAGGAAGCGGTGCGGATTTGCGCCTATGCATATCATAATGAAGACAAAACCGTTTTGTACGATGAAATTGTCCCCATTGCGGAGTGGGAGCAAAACAGCGATGCGGTACAGGTGTGCTATCGCAAATTCTACGAGGGAGCCCTTTCGACAAAAAACGCGGGAAGGCTTCATAAGGTAGACTACAAGGAGGAAGCCATTCCGCAGGGGCTTTTGGACAGCGTTTCAGAAGCCATACTGGAAAGTAAAGAAAACGTGCTTGTGGATACCCTTGGGATTGGCAAAGAATTAACAAAGGAAAAAGTCCTCGCCATTGCCAAGGATAATCTCTCCCTGCGCTATGATGTCGAATGTGCGGAAGCGGAGGGGGATTACACAATGCTTTTGGTTGACGGGGACAACGACGGCATTTCGGATATTGTGGCGGAGATTTATTATGGCGGAACCGGCGGCTTTACGGAATACGTTTTTTATCAGGGGCAGGAGGACGGCACTTTTGAAAAGACGTGTACCTATTATTCCGTAAAAGAGTCCTTTTTCTTTATCCGCTATGATGAAAAAAATTATTTATGGCGCAGGCTTTACGATTACGACACAAAGGAATATAGCGGCATCAGCCTGACATGCTATGTTGAAGGTGTGCAGGCGGCAATATGGAATTTGATGTTTGCGCCCAAATCGTATGATTTTAAAATTACCGAATGTGCATCAAAAAAGTATAGGACGCTGGCGGAGGAAACACTGGAAAATGCCGGAGTTTACAAAGAAAAAATAGATCAATACGCCGACATCATCGGCAGTGCGGAGGAAAAATTACCGCTTGGGAAGCACGAGTACCGCTGCGATTTGAACAATGATGACGCATTGGAGCAGTATGAGAAATCCGTTTGGACACCGGGCAATCTTGCGATGCGGGAATATATCCATTTTTCCGGCAAGGATACGGGAACAGATGCCTCTAGGGATGCAATCCAAGCGGTTGAAGATGCAATCCAAACGGTAGAAGGGTTCCCGATTATGATGTGGGCGGATTTGTATGAAAACAAGACAATCGTTCACGTCATTTCCCGAACGGGGCTAGAGCACGATGACAACGCAAAAAAACCGACAGGGCTTGATGACTTTGCAATTACGGCATTCTTAATAGAAGGAACACGCACACAGACCGTATACAAAATAACTGCGGACGCAATGTACACCATACGTGAGGAGTACGATAACAACACTGTTCAACGATAGAGAAACTGGCAAAAAAAGAAGGGAGTACAAACACAGATGAAACCGTTATTATTCCATTTGAACCAAAAGACCGTGCTGCTGACGGGCATCATAATCCTTGCGCTGCTTCTTGCCGCCTGCAGCACACAGCCGCCCGCATTGCAGGAAACGGCACAAAGCACGGTCGCGTCAGCCGAGGCTGTTTCGAACGCTGACGAGCTGCATACCGATAGTGGCCAGGAAGCGCAGACTGCGGAAGACAAAGCCGAACCGGAATTGTCGGCGTCATTTGCGGCGATAGAGCGGCTTGACACAAAACTTGTCATAGAGACAGATGCAGTGTGTTACGGCAATCTTCGTATTACGCTACCCAACGGCGTCACCGCACAGCAGCAGGAGATGGCTGGCAGCGCAGCCGTGATAGACCTCATAGGAGCGGAAAAAATTGGGGAGGGGGAGGGATATGGCAATAGCGGACCGTTTCCGCCGCGCATATGGCTTACAAATTACCATGCGGAATACGGCAATATCATGGAGCTTTTCAGTGCATTGCTGGATTTGCTGCCAGGCACGGTTCTTAGCGAGCGATATGCATGGGGAAAGGAACGCTGTTACCTGTTAAGCTATGAAAAGCCCGATATCAATGGTTATATACTGATATATGGGAACGATGTCTATCTTGTGGAAGAGCTTTCGGAAGAAAGTGATTATAGTTTTGGAGGGCTGCTTGATGACAAGGCAGTCCGGGGGGGAAACGGCATCTGCGATTTTGGCGCCAGGTATCGCAATGCGGATAAACTTTACAGCAAAATCAATGTTCAGGACGATATGTCCTTTTTGGTAAGCCAAGACATAATCAGAGACAGGATGCGGGTAATTCTGTTGTTTGAGGACGGGTATTTTACTTCCCTGTATCAAAATATTGCATATGGGGAATGGAACGACGCTCCTGCATTTGATGACTGCAATTTTGACGGCTGTCCTGATATGGCAATATCGGAAACAAAGATTTACCTTTGGAATGCAGACAAAAAAGTGTATGAGGCAGCGCAGATACCGGAGGAGTTTTCGGTGCATTCATGGAATGCAGAATACTATCCGCAGGCACAGAGCATATGGACTTATAATGTCGAATATGCAAAGGATGCTGAAGGGAAATCGTCCGCGGATGCGTTTGACCAAACGGAGAAGATTTGGAAATGGGAAGGGGCTGCGTTGGTGAAAAAGCGTGAATGTGTGGCAAAGGTACGCGAGGACAGCGTGCGGATATGCGCTTATGAGGACAGCGCTGAGCATGTGCTGTTTGATGAAGCTTTCACAATTGAGGAGTGGAAGCAAAACAGTTTAAGCGTGCAAAAGAGGTATCAGCAGTTCTATGCCGGAATGCTTCCCAAAGAAGATGACGGAAACCGCCACAAAATCGACGAGAACCAAAGAGAAAATGAAGCCATACCACAGGCGCTGTTAGACGTTATTACAAAATCCATACTTGACGGCACGGAATTGGAAACGTTAAAGGGACTGATGAATGACAAAGAATTAACAAAAGAGGAGGTCCTCGCGCTTGCCAAAGACAACATAGCGCTGCGCAGCGATGTGATTCGGGCGGACAGATTAGGGCACTACATTATGGTAATGGCAGACGGGGATAATGACGGTATTTTGGATCTTGTCGCGGAGGAATATTTTGGCGGCTCGGCAGGCTTTACGGAGTATGTTTTCTATAAGGGACAGGAAGACGGTACCTATCAGAAGACAAGCAGCTATGACGCCGTAGAAGAAGAGTTTGGCATGATTTCCTATGAGGGGAAAAATTACCTGTGCCGCACACGGTACGATTATAGCAAAAAGATATATAACGGTATCAGTTTGGCGTGTTATGTGGACGGGGTGCAGGTGGAATCGGCAGACTTGATGCTTTTCCCCGAACAATATGATACAACGCTTGCCGAATGCGCAAAGGAGGATTACAGGGCGCTTGCGCAGGACATCATGCACAACAGCCTTTTCTTTAAGGAACAAATTGACGCGCATGAAGCGATTGTCGGAAGCTGTGAGGAGCTGTCGCCTTTGGAGGAAGATTACCAATACCGGTGCGACTTGGACAATGACAAGGTGATGGAGCATTATGGTAAATCCATTTGGGAGCCAAGCAACATGGGAACATATGAAAGCCTGCTTTTATATGGTGATGGAGAAGGAATTGAGCATGTGCAAAATGCGGTGGAGGCTGTGAAAGGGCGGCCGATAATGATGTGGGTCGAACCGTTTGCAGAAGAAAATGTTGTCAATGTGATTTCTTTGACAGGGCTGCATGACTTTGAGGTAACTGGATTGCTGCTGCATGGCGCAGATTTTAAAACCATGTACCGGATTACCGCAGAAGTGACATATGGTGTCAAATGTGAAATCCGTTCCCAAATGAATGAAATCGAGTAGAGAAGATTTATCTTCCCTACTCGCACGCCAAACACCCGTCAGCGAACCGATCGATTTATCAGTTTGATGACAAATTTCACTTGGGTGCCCGTGTGCATAAAAATCCCCGGTTTTACGCCGGGGAAACTGTGTCCTTAGAATATAAAATTTTCAAAATAATCGGCGTCAAAATCGACGAGACAATAATCAGAAAAATAACGGACGTAAAATAAACCGGCGTCAGCAGTCCTGCCGAAAGTCCTTTCTGTGCCACAATCAGCGCAACCTCACCGCGCGTCATCATCCCAACGCCAATTTTTAGCGAATCCAATCCGTTAAACTTGCAAAGCCGCGCCATAATTCCGCATCCCACAATCTTTGAAATCAATCCTACGGCAACAAACGCAAGCGAAAAGAGCAGGATACTCATATTCACACTGTCCACATTTGTTTTCAGACCGATACTTGCAAAGAACACCGGACCAAACAGAATATACGAACTGGTATCCATTTTTTCCGCAATATACCCCGAGTCCCGAATGGAGCAAAGAATAATGCCTGCCACATACGCCCCCGTAATATCCGCAATCCCGAAATACCGCTCCGCAATGTACGCCATCGCAAGACACAGCGCGAGTCCCGCAATCGGAATACGCCTTGTATGCGGATATTTGCTGTCCACAAACTGAAACACTTTATAACAGAGAAACCCAACCACAATCGCAAACACGAAAAACAAAACCGTGTTGGTCAGCACCGCCATCGGCTTTGAATCCGGGCTCTTAAAGCCAATCACAAAGGTCAGCACAATAATACCAATCACATCGTCAATAATTGCCGCACTCAGAATTGTCGTGCCGACTTTTCCCTTTAGCTTACCCATTTCCCGCAGCGACTCGACCGTAATGCTCACGGATGTCGCAGTCAGAATCGTGCCGACAAAAACAGCCTTGTAAAACTCTTCCGAGCCCCACGGTCCGACACCGTAAAATGCCATGTAGAGCAGCGCACCGCATACCAGCGGAATAAACACGCCCGCACACGCAATCAGTGCGGCAATCGGTCCTGTTTTTAACAAATCCTTTAAATCCGTTTCGAGTCCCGCCGAAAACATTAGCAGAACCACGCCGATTTCAGCAAGCTGCACTAGAAAATCCGACTGTTCCACCCAACCCAAAATGCTTGGTCCGATCAGAAGTCCCGCGATAATCTCGCCTACTACCTGAGGCGCTTTTAGCTTTCTTGCCAAAATGCCGCAGACTTTGGCGGCGATGATAATAATTGCCAAATTTTTAAACATGAAATACGATTCCATTTTTTCACACTGCTCCTTTCTCCGTGCGCGAGTTTGTGTCTTATAGAACAAACTCGTAACGTTGAAAATTTTAATTTTCAACGTTTCCCCTCATTCGTAATATTTTATGCATCGTATATCTCATATGCTTTTCACATTATAGTCTTTTGTTTTTTCAAAGTCAACAATTTACGACAAGATGCGAGAGGAAGTATACGGCGTTTATGGTTTGCGATACTATGCGTTTATATATGTTTCAATGTGTGTAGAAAAAATTATGGTAAAAAATGTAAAATAATGTTTTACAAACATTTGCGAAGACAGTGGAAACAGTGTACAATGAAATTATCAAAATAAAAGATGAATTATTTTTGGATTAAGAGGGGAAATAATTAATTCTTTATTATTTCCTGACAAAGTTGTATAGTTACAAATAATAAAATGTAAATATGTACCAAACAAAGCAAAAGCGGAGGCAATTATGAATATATACGAGATAACAATACGAATTTTTATCATTCGAGATATTCCGATTCCATTGATTTATGCAGAATTAAATAAATTCATCGACGGCTATTTGGCACAGAATGAACAGTTCAATAAATTTCATCATCGAAAATCGCTTAAGGGCTATAACTTCGACCTCCCAATCAAAATAGAAAAGGGCATGAAAGCTTATAAACACGACCAAATCTACCAATTCCGTGTCCGCACGGTAGACAAAGAACTATTGTCTTATCTAATGGACGGGCTTGCTGATTACAGAACAGATGCCATAAAGGGACTTACAAGAACCGTGAAACAGATACCGCGAAAACAGATTGCGTCCGTGTATTCCCTAACTCCGGTTGTATTAAAAAATGACAAAGGTTATTGGCGCGACTGTATGTCTTTTGAGGATTTTGAGAGAGAACTAGCGTCAAGTCTGTGTCATCAGTACGAAGAATATACCGGCGATAAAATAGCAGAAAATACCATGTTTTATCATCAGCTGGAACTCAAAAGCAAGTGCGCGGTAGGCGTTTCCTACAAGGGGATAACGCTGTTGGGCGATAAGCTGTCAATGCAGGTATCAGACGATGAAAATGCGCAGAAAGTGATGTATTTTGCTTTGGCAAACGGAATGGGCACGATGGGTGCCCGCGGGCTTGGATTTTTAGGGTACCGGTTTGTTTAAATAACGAAACAATGTTATAAATGGAGTCTCAAATTTACGGATTTTACAAGGAAAATGGTTATAAGAATGGAGGGATACTGTGTTATATGATGCAATAGCAGTATTTGACAAGATGTTAAATGCGCAGGCAGACCGCCAGCGGTCGCGGGAGACCGACGAAACATGTACAGAACTGGAGCGCAGAACAAAGCTTTTGGTCGATAATTACATTCCAAAAGATGGAACATATGTTTTGGTTTATATGGACAAGGATTTCTGGTGTGACGCACCGCTGGAAATCAAATTTGATAAAAAGAGCGGGGAACTGCAAGGCAAAACGGACAGTCGGTATCCATATATCCGGTATTTGGATTATAACAGCAAGCTAATTGAAATGAACAAGCCGATTGACGCAAAAAAGGTGATACATTCCAATCAAATGTATGCATTTTTAGTGAAAATGGACAGTATCGCTGAAAAGAAACTGACAGTTGATGTTGTCGAAGGCTATTATAAAACGTTATATGCTCCCGAGATTAAATATACAAAGCCGGCAGCAAGAAAGCTATACAGGCAGGCGGCGGCAGAGCTTGGCGAACCTGATCGTGAGGCGATTAAAAAAATAGAAGAATGGATAAAAGCATGGCTCAAAAATCCCGAACTGCTGACGATTGACTATTCGGGGAAGGACTATCTGAAATTGTTTTTTGTATATGACGACGAAAAGAAGACAAAAGAACTGTACGAAAAAGAGAATAAACGATACATTATTCCCAATATTTACAACAACAATGACTATAACGTAACGGCTGGCGGCACGATTTTTGGAATGCCGAGCAATAATATGGGACTGAATGCAAAAAAGCCGTTTTTGGAAAACAAAAACCGAAAAACACCGGCGCCGTATCTGCTGAATATGGAACAGGTCATGCTGCAAAGCAGGTTTTTCGACTATCTGTGGGGACATGCCTGCAAAGGAAATGTGAACGTGTATGTTAATTTTGAAAACGAAGACATTATTGCAATACCGGATAAAAGCAGGGATATTCCAAACATAAAAGACGGTTTGTATCTGAGGATTAAAAAGGGCAAAGAAGTTGAAATCGTGGACAGTGACGTAGTGATTGCACTCAGTCGGAATTTGTCGAAAACATTTTATTTTAAGGAAATTCTAAAGGGAATGAACGATGAGCCGTTGTACGGTGCGTGCACTGAAACGGTGCAGTTGGCAGCAGTGATAGACGAAGTGTTTTTTGATAAATTCCTAAGCTTTAATTATTTTACGGATCCTATGGATTTGCCGCAAATGGACGGAGGATTGAAATACTGTTTGATTACGTATCGCAACAGAATTTTTACATGGTTATATAAAGCGCCACAGTATCATATCAGGCAAGTGATACAGGAAATGGGACTGAAGCTGATAAAAAATAAAATTGCACACGGGTATCTGATGCGTGCAGGAGTACAGTTAAATTTATTGCTTTCGCTGGAAGATTATTTTAATGGAAATAAGGAAAAGGAGGAACTTATGGGAACGATACAGGAAGATTTTCAGGCACATATTGATATGGCAAAGGAGGATTGGACGTTTTCGGACAGCGAGTATTACTATGCGGTAGGGCAGCTTATAGGTTATTTTCTGTCACTCTCAAAGTCGGCAAAAAAGCCGTTGTCGATGGCGAACCAGTTTCTCAATGCGGACAGTGACAGCCTGATTAAGGAAAAGATTGGTCAGATGTTTATCCGCTACGACCATGCGATTGACATGGAGAAGGACACACGTGCAAAAAACGTGATTAGCCACATTTTGACATACGAACCGACGTGCAAAAAGGTCATGCAGAAAGAACTGATTGCGGGACTGACGGCAAACAGCGCATTTTACAGGAAAAAGGAACAATAAAGGAGGATTTGGGAAATGATGAAGCAAAGAGTATACGGAGTTATGGGGATTTCTTCGATTATGGCAAACTGGAACGCGGATTTCAGCGGCTATCCGAAAACCACGTCAAAGGGTGACATATTCGGAAGCGATAAGGCGTTTAAATATCCGATGAAAAAAATGTGGGACGAGAACGGAGAGAAGGTTCTCTATATCAAATCCATGACAACAAGCGACGACAAAAAAGGCAGCGTTAATTTGGTGCCGAGAACGTTATTGGAGCGTTATATACAGCTTTTTGGAACAGAAGATGTGAAGGACGCAAAGAAGGTTTTGACGAATCTGTTCAGCGCCGTGGACGTCAAAAATTTTGGCGCCACATTTGCCGAGAAGGGTTGTAATATTTCAATAACCGGAGCAGTGCAGTTCGGGCAGGGCTTTAACAAATATGCGGACAGCATGCCGCAGGAGCAGCAAATTCTTTCTCCGTTTCGGGACGCGACAGCCGCTTCGAAAAATAAAGAGGGTGAGGAGGCGAAAAACTCTTCCCTCGGCACAAAAATCGTGAGCGACGAGGCACATTATTTTTATCCATTTTCCGTGAATCCCAAAGCATATAAAGAGTATGTGGATTTGGGCGTGACACAGGGATACACGCAGGAGGACTATCAAAAATTCAAGGAGACGGCGTTGTGTGCCGCGACTTCTTTTGCGACAAATGCAAAAGCCGGCTGTGAAAACGAATTCGGTCTGTTTGTGGAAACACAGGAGGACGTTTATCTGCCCAACCTTGCGGAAAGCATTTCCTTTGAACATCAGGATAAAGAAAAAAACATTATTCGCGTGAAATGCGGAGAACTGCTGCGTGAGTTTGGTGATAAGATTGAAAATGCGGAGATTTACTATAATCCATATACGACGATTGTGGAAACGGATATTCCAAATGTAAAACTGTATCATATTTTTACCCGAAAACAATGCGAATAATTTCGCATATGAATAACTTCACATGTGAATCATTTCACATGAAAAACGCAAAAGGTCGAAGGCGGCTAGGAGATGATTATGGATATTTTAAAATTTACATTGTCAGGAAAACAGGCAATGTTTAAAAAGCCGGACGTTAATTCCGTGCATTATTATACATACGGTCACATTCATAAACCTGCGCTTGTGGGGTTGTTTGGGGCTGTTTTGGGGTATGCGGGGTACAGTCAGATGGACAAATCACAACCGTATCCCGAATATTACCAAAAGCTTGGAACCCTGCAGGTCAGTATTTTGCCAAACGCGGATAAGGGATATTTTGCAAAAAAAATAATCAGTTTTAACAATTCCGTCGGCTATGCGTCGCGGGAACAGGGCGGGAATTTAATCGTAAAGGAGCAGTGGCTTGAGTACCCTTCATGGGATATTTGCGTTCTTTTGGATTGTGAGGAGGCAAAGAAACTGGCGGAATCCGTGATAGAGAGAAAATGTGTTTATATTCCGTATTTGGGGAAAAATGACCATTTGGCAGACATTACACGGGCAGCAGTTGTCGAGGGACAGAAAAAGGAACAAGCAAGTTCACTTGACTGCCTTTTTCCGAAACAAAGGGCGCAGATTGACTTTGGTGCGGATTTGTTTGGCGGCGTTGAAAACACGTTTAAATACGAGGAGGCGCTGCCGATTGGATTGGACGGGCAGACCAATCAATATCAATTGGAGAAATTTGTGTATACCAATATGACGCTTGCCCAAATAGAAGGGGCGGTTTGGGACGTTGACGGGAAGCAGGTTGTTTTTTACTGACAAACAGACCTGACATGGTTTTGGAGGAATGGACAATGGAGTTGTCGGAGGTATTGGATTTTACGAATCCGGTGTATGCGCATACGGATTCCAAGGTTTATGTAAATCGGGAAACGCTGCAGGAGCACACGCAGCGTTGTCAGAAATATTTTTTGCGCCTGCTTGATAAGGAAAAAATGCAGGACGCTTTGGATAAAATAGAGCCGGTATTGACAAAGGATACGGCGAAAAATTACAGGGATTGGTTTTTACAGGCAGTGCGTGATGTTATCACGTTTCATGATGCAGGAAAAATCAATCCTGTTTTTCAACAAAAAGCAATGAAAAATAAGGCATTTGAAAACATACACATTCCGCAGTTATACGAACAAAAGCATTCCGCATTGTCGGCATATATTTATCTTGACTGTCAGATTGCGCAGCTAGAGCGGCTTTGTAAGGCGGCGCCAATGGAACCGGATCAGCGCATATGCCTGTATGAAATGATATGCATCAATGCGTATCTGATTATGAAGCATCACTCTGATTTAGGCAGCTTTGATGAATTTGGGGCTGCGATACAGGAGGGTGGGAAGCTTTACAATATTGATAAGGAAATGGAGCAAAAAAGCTATCGGCAGTTGTATGGCGGGAAGTATTCCCAAATGCCTGTATCGAAATATGGCACTATTTTGGAACGGACAGCAAAAACGGAGAGCGAAGAGCGCAGATTTGCAAAATACACTTACGCAAGACTGGTATTTTCCCTGTTGACTGCGTGTGATTATTATGCAACGCATGAATATATCACGGGAACGGAAATAAAGCAGTTTGGCTCGGTTCAGGAAATCGACGATTTGCGGGAAACGTTTGAGAAGACACCGCGAATGCGGAGTATCAGAACGTTTTGTCCCGAAGACGCTGCGGACGACAAAACGGATATAAACTATCTGCGGAATATGCTTTTTTATGAGGCGGAACGAAACCTTATAAAACATGCTGATGAGGATATTTTTTATTTGGAGGCGCCGACAGGCTGCGGAAAGAGCAATGTCGGCTTTCACTGCAGTTTTTATTTGGCAAAAAAAGGTATGGGAAAAATAATTTATGTTTACCCGTTTAATAATCTTGTAGAGCAGAACAGGGTCAGCTTGGAGGAATTGTTTCAGGGCAGTGATATTTTTGAACGGGCTGCCGTTGTCAATTCCGTGACGCCGATAAAACGTAATGTAAAAACGGACAGGGAGAACAGCGAGTTCGAAGAAAACTGGGCGGAGTGCGACTGGAGCAAGTCGTTGCTGGACAGACAGTTTTTGAATTATCCGATGATCCTCACAACACATGTGAGTCTGTTTGAAACGATGTTTGGAACGCAGCGCGAGGCGCTTTTTGGGTTTCATCAGCTTGTGGGAAGTGTGATTGTGTTGGACGAGATACAGAGCTACAAAAATGCGATTTGGACGGAAATTATGATGTTCCTTCAATATTTTTGCAAATATTTGCATTGCAAGGTTCTTATCATGTCCGCCACACTGCCCGATTTGGCAGTGCTGACCGGGATACAGGAAGGGGTACGGCGTCTGATTGCGGATAGGGCGTTTTACTTCAATGATAAACGGTTTCAGGACAGGGTTCAGATTTCTTATGAACTGTTACAACGCGAGGCGTTTGACGAAGAGGCGCTTTATGCGCATGTCAAAGCACAGGCAGGGACAAAGAAAAAGATTTTGGTTGAATTTATTCAAAAGAAAATGGCATACCATTTTTTTGACAGACTGGCATCAGATGAGGAGATTGACGCCGTTGTGGAACGCATTACGGGAGATGATAACTGCGTTGACCGGGAGCGGATTTTAAGGTGTATCAAAACGCAAGGCTTTGAACAGACAGGATATATTCTGATTGCAACGCAGGTTGTCGAGGCGGGCGTTGATATTGATATGGATATTGGATATAAGGACATTAGCACCTTGGACAGTGAAGAGCAGTTTATGGGAAGGATTAACCGGAATGCGAAACGGGAAGGTATCGTGTACTTTTTTGATTTATACTCGGCAAAGCGTATTTATGGAGAACATGATTACAGGATTAGCGAGGCTTTTACGTTAAAAAATGAAACGATGCAGCAGATTTTAAGGGATAAGGATTTTTCTAAGTATTATGAGCAGGTAATGCATGTTATCCAAAAAAACAGGAATGCTTCTTCTGATGCGGAGGGCATTGATGCATTTGTGCAGGATACAGGGGCGCTTTGCTTTCGGAAAATAAGTGCAAGAATGCGATTGATTGAGGAGAATGACTGGCAGATGTCCGTCTTTTTGGCTAGAACTATTGTTCTTGAAAACGGGGAAACGGTTGACGGACAGGATTTGTGGAACCAATACAAGGAACTGTTGATGTATCCTCCAAAAGATTATGCCCGGTTTCGCATTCAGCTATCCGAAATCAGCAGTAAACTGAATCTTTTTATCTATCAGATAAGAAAGAATTCCAATATCACGTATTCTGACAGGGTGGGTGAGATTTACTGCATTGAAAATGGAGCGGATTTTTTTGTTGACGGCAGGCTGGATAAAAGAAAGCTTGAGAAAGAGGGAGGGCTGTTTCTTGAAATCTAATCATGTACGCGTCAATGGGACGCTGATTAATTATTATTTTCATTGCAAAAGACAGTGTTATTTGCATGGGAACCGGTTAAACCTTGAGGACAACAGCGAGCTGGTTCAGATTGGACGGGCGATCCATGAGGTGAAAGCGCAGGAAAGCGAACATACGGAGATTGCGATAGAAAATATCAAACTGGACAAGCTGACTGCGGAATATCTGACAGAAATCAAAAAGTCCGATGCGGATATGGAGGCGGGAAAGTGGCAGTTGTATTATTATCTGAAGGTCTTAAAGGATAAAGGAATTGTCAGAAAAGGAAGACTTTTATTTGAGGAAAAAAATAAGACAAAGCAGACGGCGGTAATTTTGGAGTTAGATGATGCGCAGGAGCGGGAACTGGAGTGGGTTCAGACGCAGATTGAGGAATTACTTCTGTCTGACGAAGTACCAAAGGCGGAGAAGAAAGCAGGCTGTAAGAAGTGTGCTTATTATGAATATTGCTTTATCTGAAAAGGGGGGCGGCAGGTAATGGGAAGTACGAGATATATCATGTCTCAGGGGGAATTAACGCGGAAGGATAACTCGTTGTGCTTTCGGAAAGACGGGAAAAATGTGTATATTCCGATTGAGAATACAAAGGAGATTTACTGTCTGAATGAGGTGAGTGTTAACACGAAGCTTTTGGATTTTTTGGCGGCAAATCATGTGGTGGTGCATTTTTTTAATTATTACGGAGGATATAGCGGAACTTATTATCCACGTGAGCAGTATTGCAGTGGGAAGCTTTTGATTCAGCAGGTCAATGCGTTTGAGACGCGGCGGCTGGAGATTGCGAAGGCAATTGTACATGGGATTGGCGAAAACATTTATGAGGTTTTGTATCATTATTACAAGCATGATAAAAAAGAAGTAAAAGAAACGACGGACTGGATTCGAAAGGAATTTCATAAGCATGTGGATTTGTCGGAGAAGGTCCCTGAACTGATGTCGGTTGAGGGTGAGGTGTGGGCAAGATTTTATTCCTGCTTCCGTTTTTTTCTGCCGGAGGATTTTATGATGAATAAGCGGGTTAAGCGTCCGCCTGACAACCCAATCAATGCATTGATTTCTTTTGGAAATACACTTCTTTACACGAAAACAATTTCCGCGATTTACAGGACGCATTTAGACCAACGGATTAGTTTTCTGCATGAACCGTCGGAGGGGCGGTTTTCCTTAAGCCTTGACATGTGTGAGGTATTTAAACCGGTTGTTGTTTACCGGACGATTTTTGAACTGGTGAATAACAGGAGGCTTCAGGTGGAGAAGCATTTTGACAGAAAGGTGAATTATTGTCTGCTGAATGAGGAGGGGCGCAAGATTTTTATTGAGGCTTTTGAGCAGCGGCTGGAATCGGTTTTTTATCATGAGCGCCTAAAACGGAAGGTTTCCTATCGGACGGCGATAAAATTGGATTGCTATAAGTTGATTAAGTTTATTTTGGAAGGGAAGGAGTTCGTGCCGTTTTCTGTTAAGACGAATCTCTAAGCTGGATAAATTGCGTTTTGGGCGTAAGTGTTTGCGCAATACGCCTATTATTGCTTGGAACTGGTTGCAGTTTTATAAATTATTGTACAGATGGCTGGAATGAAAGCTTTTTGCGAGAGATATTGTCAATATTGTACTTACGCATTGTGAACGGATTTAGCATTAAATGCACAGACTTTAGTAAGAATGGGGGATTTTGATGGATAAAAGCACGAAAAAAATGAATTATAATTATGCGTTTGTATTTTATGATGTGAATGAAAAAAGGGTTCAAAAGGTTTTCAAGGTATGTAAGAAATATCTTTCCCATTTTCAGTTTTCTGTCTTTCGCGGGGACATTACGCCATCGAAGCTGATACAGTTGGAGAGTGACCTGAAAAAGGTGATTCATGCGGAGGAGGATTTTGTGTGTATTATTAAACTGATGAATGACAATGTGTTTGGAGAGGATATTTTGGGAAAACGGGACAGGGCAACCGGAGAGGATTTGATTATATGAGGTATTTTAGCAGCAGGATTTTACCAGGCAGGAATATTGGGATTTTGAGAAAAAGACTGAATATATGCGGGGGAGAGAGAGGTGACGGGAGGGGGAATGCTTTTTGTTGTTTGCTTGGTAAAAAATGTTTGAAAGAGTGACTTTTTGGGGGATTGGTGGTATGATGGGATAGTGAGGATGGCGGATTTGCCTTGGATTAATAGAAACATGAGATGTATTGAAATTGTTTAGTTGTGTCTAATCTAGTTGTGTCATTTCGATTAATAGAAACATGAGATGTATTGAAATTTTTTTCAAAATGAAAATATATAGGTTTCCCTTCGGATTAATAGAAACATGAGATGTATTGAAATTTCAGACGGGCGTTTGCAAACTCCGCATCGTCCGTGATTAATAGAAACATGAGATGTATTGAAATTAGGAAGAATAGTTTCCAATATTAAGCCCTGCTCTGATTAATAGAAACATGAGATGTATTGAAATTAAAGACGCGCATTATAAGAATATTCGGCAACAGGGATTAATAGAAACATGAGATGTATTGAAATTAATCCCTGCC
>CAJTSD010000050.1 GCA_910578795.1 uncultured Lachnospiraceae bacterium | reverse complement strand
ATTGTTTCCAGCCTGCAAAGCGACAGACTGACCAAAAAATTTGGGACGGGAAAGGTTACGGCTGCCAGTGTCCTGATGACCGCGATTGCACTGTTTGGGTTTTCAGTCAGCCATTCCTATATGGCATTGTGCCTATGGGCTGTCCCTTACGGGCTTGGCGCAGGGAGTGTGGACGCTTCCCTGAATAACTATGTCGCGCTCCACTATGCAAGCAGGCATATGAGCTGGCTCCATTGTATGTGGGGTGTCGGCGCATCGCTTGGTCCGTATATCATGGGCTATGCGCTCTCCGGCGGGCAGAGCTGGAATATGGGATACCGCTACATTGCCATTTTGCAAATTGTATTGACAATGATATTAATTTTCAGTCTGCCTTTATGGAAAAAACAGGGTACAGACGATACGGGGAAGGTGCAAGGGGACGCGGACACAAAACCGCTTTCCTTACGTGAAATTATTCACATTCCGGGTGCCAAGGAAGTTATGGTTACATTTTTTGGCTACTGTGCCCTTGAACAGACAACAGGATTATGGGCAAGCAGCTATCTTGTGCTGCGCGAGGGATTATCGGCGGAAACCGCCGCGGGCTTTGCAAGTCTGTTTTTTATCGGGATTACGGGAGGCAGGGCGCTTAGCGGGTTTTTGACAATCAAATTCAATGATACGCAAATGATACGGCTTGGGCAGAGCGTGATTTTGTGCGGCATTGTACTTTTGCTTCTGCCGTTTGGCAGCATAAGTGCATTGGCAGGGCTTATTTTGGTCGGGTTGGGCTGTGCTCCGGTTTACCCTTCGATTATCCATTCCACGCCTGCACATTTTGGAGCGGATAAATCGCAGGCAATGATCGGCGTGCAGATGGCATCTGCCTATGTGGGAACCTGCGTTATGCCGCCGATTTTCGGATTTCTCGCAAACCATATCAGCGTTTCCCTGTTTTCGGGTTATCTGCTTGCAATTCTGGCGCTTATGGCTGTTATGCACGAAAAAATGCTGACAAAGGTATCTGCAAATAAGATGGAAAAATAAAAAGGAAGATTTGCAATGACGTTGAAAATTTATTCGGCATAAAAAACGTACAAGTTTTGTTTCCTCGTAGCTTGTTGCAGGATATTTGACTCTGAAATGTCAAAATCAGCACTTGTTTACATAATTTGAATATGCTATGATTATTTTTGCGCCATAATCAAGAAAGAAGGGGAATGAATTTGCAGCCAAAAGTGCAAGAACCAGTTTAATGCCTGCAAATCAAGAGAAAAGAAAAAGGGAAACAAAAGAGATGATTGAAAACAGGAATGTAAATATCATAACCGATGCGGACGGCAAAAAGTTGGTTTTGATTAACGATATCCGTTTCAAGGGCAAACGTCAGATTGACTGGGATGATGTAAAGCAATATCTCGAAGGATATGTCGGGGATTATTACGAAATTGCTGAAAATGCAGAGCATATTTTTATCGGGAGTGAACTGCCGGAAGAATACTCAGAATCAGAAAGCCGGAAAAGCCTTATGGGCGCAAATGCAAAAGCGAAAGCAAATGCCGCCACTGCGATACCGGAACTGATACAGATAGCATCTAATCCGTCTTTTGAAGAAAACCGCAAAGAAAAACATAATAAAAACGCCAAATATGGCTGGTATAGGTATGAGGTCCGTTTTGCCCTTCCGATCTATGACGAAAATGAACTTGTCAGATACAATATCTTTCATGCCCGTCTTTTGATTAACCATGCTGAAAATGGCAGGAAATATCTGTATGATATCTTGGCAATAAAAAAAGAAACGAGCAAGCCGCAACAAGATGTACGGTGAAAACCCATTTCTTACTGTCAATAATAAGCCATTTCTTCCGTCCTGTCAATCCCCGATTTTTTGAATTTCCCTTTTTTCAGTTTATCGCAAAATTGCATTAGCCAAACAGCGGTAAAACCATCTTAGATTTACCGCTGTTTTTTCGAAATCACATAAACGAGGAAGAGAATGTGAAAATATATAATCAAATTGATTTCCCAAATCCTCTGTTCGGACAAAATAAAACAAAAAATGTCGGGACAGCACAAATGAATAAGCGTATACTTTAGTTACAGCAGGAGGTCGGCAGTTATGGAATGGACAGAAGCTATCAGGAAAGCAGTCGCATATATCGAGAGCCACATCATGGAAGACATTACAATGTACGAGGTGGCAGAGCACATAAATATTTCACCGTTTTACTTTCACAAGGGCTTTAGCATATTATGCGGATATTCTATAGCGGAATATATAAGAAACCGCAGAATGGCTCTTGCAGGGGAAGAATGGATTACAAGAGATATTACGGTTATGGAGCTTGCAATAAAATACGGTTATGATTCTCCTGACAGCTTTACCAGGGCATTTACGCGTTTTCACGGACATACGCCTCTGACCGTGCGAAGGAATAAAACGATGATTAAAACATTCGCACCACTGAAACTAACAATTTCATTGAAAGGTGGTACTGTGAAAAATGAATTTTTCACAAACGAATTTATTCGTTGCAAATATTGTGCTTGCGCCCAAATTCGCATGTGCATCAAGAATAGAGGATTATTATGGAGTACAGAATTGTCAAAAAAGAAGCGTTTTCCGTTTTAGGGTGGTAAAAACAATCCCCGCATTTACATGGGCAGTTTTTCCCTGCAGGGGCGCTCTTCCGCATTCCTTACAAGATGTCAATACGAAAATCTTCTCCGAATGGCTCCCCGCATTGCAGGAGTATGAGTTTGCGGCAGGATATTGTGTTGAGATGTATGACGCACCGGACAAATATCCGAACGGGACACAGGACGATAATTATTATACAGAAATATGGCTTCCCGTTAAAAAGAAATAAGACTTTAGGAAATAAAATAATCAGAAACAGCGTAAAGACGCAAGATCCCGTAATAGGAGTCATGCGTCTTTTGTAACGTCCGTTTTCCAATTGCATGATTGCTTTATGTCTTACGTTCTCAAGTTCAAAAGTACGTTTTGATTTAATCATGCGTTGGTTTATAAAGCTTTTTTAATAAAATAGTATAAAAAAGAATTAAAAAGGATAAAAATGTGTTAAAATAGATAAAAAGCAGTAAAAAAGGATAAAAATGGAACTTAGGGCAAAAAATATTTTTTCAGGGAACGCTGTCGGAGTATATTTAAATATCCCGCAACAAATAATCAGATGAGGAGCTTATGGCAGAAAACAAATTTAGTCATAAGGGCGCGCAAAATTAATACTTAATAGACAGAAAATGGAGGAGTATAATGAAAGAAGGCTTTTATTCTCACAGAAACAATATATATTACGGTTCTTACGACGAGAAGCAGGTTTCGGGGTGGAGCATAATTTCATTATGCAAATCCGTATGTATTCAAACAGACCGCCCAATATGCAAAGAGGACAGGGCAGTTCAATTTTGGGACAATCACCGTTTGCTCGAACCGGAGTATGCGGATTTGCAGGCAATGCTTTTAAAAATGAAGCTGTTTTTGAATGTCAACACAGAACAGGACGTTGATTTTTCTATGGCGGAGGAAAAACTAAACGTCCCTTTGCCAAAAGAACTAAAGCAAATTTATACGGCTATCCACAATCAGGCGGAATACTTTACATGCGCAGAACATTTTCTGCCGCTGGGAGAGATATACATAGAAGACGGAATAATTGTTTTCTTCAAGAAAAAGCGGACACCAATTGCCGGATATGATATAGAAAGCGGCTGCCTTGCCCGATGCTATAAAAAAGAATGGAGCATCGGACAAGGAGATATTTGCTGCTATCAGTTTTGTGTGGGCAGAATGCTTACAATCGCGCTGGAACATAAACCTGTTAAAAGAAAAGGAAGATGCAAAGGCAAATTTGTGACAACACTCAATATCGAAAAAGAATTAGCGGTTTTTTGCAATGAGCATTATCACCTTTTAACAGAGTTCAATGTTTACGGAATTGCAGTCATGTATTCCGATGAAAAACTTCTTGCATGGATAAGAAGCAATGGCTTTTATGCAGACATTCACGCAGGAGCCCTTCAAGAGGAACACTTGGAAGCATTTGGCGAACATTTGGGACAACAGATTACGTGGAAGTAGAAGCATCAGTTTTCTTGAAACATTTAGTCTCTTTCTATGCTCCAATTATTTCCACGCCATCCGGAAAATCCCGTATTGCAAGCGCACATGTGTTTGTTAGTTTTACATTATTTTTTAACGGATATGCCAATTTGCCCCTTCCTTCCCCCGTTGCACAATGAACGTCTAACTTTGTATCAATCAACCCCAAATGATTCTCTAAATTATTGGAAAAAATGAGACTTCCGGCACTTACCCCTATTACCAGTCCATTGTCATTGATATACGCCATCAAAGACTTATGAAACCCTGTAGCATTGATTCTTTCAAGCAAATAACGTGCATTTCCGCCACACAAATATACCACATCATATTGTTGCAGCTCCTCAAACTTCATTCC
Source organism: uncultured Lachnospiraceae bacterium (assembly GCA_910578795.1). Classification (GTDB taxonomy): domain Bacteria; phylum Bacillota; class Clostridia; order Lachnospirales; family Lachnospiraceae; genus COE1. The sequence goes on along the minus strand of CAJTSD010000050.1, from coordinate 19,629 downwards.
GGCATGTAAATCATATACGTCAATATTTTTATCCAAGATACCGCATTTTAACAGATCCTTCATACATTCCGGCAAAACTGCGATTGCATCTGCATTTATTGCCGCTATAGGGATAAATAAGGCTTTAACCAAAGACATATCTTTATCTGCCATATTCACAAAGTACTCTTTAATTTCCTCAGTTTCTAAACCTGCTGATGTTAGTAATACCCTCATACTTCCCCCCCTATTCTGACCAGTTCATCTGCTCGTTGGAAATTCCTAATTTTCTGCACTCATTGCATACAAATTCTTTTTCCGTCGGATTTCCAATCTGATATGTTAAAATCCTGTCTTTAAACACAATGTATTTTTTATTACCTGCCTTAAAATCAACAAACCAATTTTCATTTTTATCGGGATTGGACAGCATGACTTTTGAAATTTGCTCCGGAAAATCAGTTCGATTACTTGTAAAAAATAATGCAGTCCAGTACTTTGGGTTCCCGCCGGCATTCCACAGTTCAATCTTATGAATATTAAGGCAATCAATGATACGATCATCTGCTATGCTTTCTTTAATCAATATTCCTTCATATAATTCCTGCTTTTTTTCATGAATTGCATTGCTGCCACAGCTAGAAACATCTTTTGTTTCATTTAACGCCAATTCGTCTTTTAATAAAATATCCATAGACACCCGAAAAGTATCTCCTAGTATCAATAGTTTATCTGTTTCCGGCAGTGCAATGTCTGCTTCCCACTTTGATATAGATTGTCTGCTGACATTACAGATTGCTGCAAGTTCTTCTTGCGTCATTCCGTTTGCTTTTCTTAAATTTACAATCTTTTCTGATAATTTCACGGTCACGCCTCCCTTTTAATAATTGTATTATACAAAATAACAACACTGTTTACCACCAACATTAAAGTTCTTTTTTGCAACCTACAGTTGCGAATAAAATTCCTGTACATTCAAATTGACACTTATTTGATTGACACTTATTTAACAAAAACATTGCCTAAATACTGCAAAACCGCTATAATATAAGAAAATATATAACTTTTAGGACGTGATACGATATTACAATACAAAGAAAAGAGAGGTGCTCCGGGTGAAAAGAAAAAGTATTTTTAAACAAATGTTGGTTTCTATGTTGACAATCATGTGCGTACTTGCAGTCGCGTTGGTAGGCGTGATATTAATTATTTTTACATCGTCTTACGAACAAGATGTCTATTCCAAAAACGAGGATATATCAAAACTGCTGTCCGGCGAGATTGCGGCATTCATGGACGGGGCATACAGTATCAATGAAACGCTTGCGAAAAATCCAAGCATTTTGACAATGGAAACGCAGACGCAGACCTCAATCTTGGCAGACTGCGTTGCGGATAACTCCTATTTGGAGCTGCTTTACATACAGGGTATGGACGGTATGCAGACAGGGCGTTCGTCGGGAGAGCTCGCCGACCGCTCGACAAGATGGTGGTTTACGCAGACAATGGCGGATAAAAAGCCGTTTATTTCACAGTCCTACTACTCCGTTGCGACAGGAATGCCCTGCGCCTCCATCTTTTTCCCGATGTACAGAAATGATGAGATGGTCGGCGTCTATGCGGCAGACCTAAAGCTGGATTTTCTTCAGACCTTAATTAATGAAAACTCGCACGAGGAGGACGGCAGGATTTCGTTTGTCATTGACGGCGCCGGCGTTGTGGTGGCGCACCCCGATGCAGAGCAGATAGAGGAGCAGTATAACTATAAGGACCTGATAAAAACCGTATCCGCAAAGGACGCCGCAGGAAATCAACTGACCGATGAAAGCGGCAACATCATTACGGAACAGCAGCCGATAGAAGTTTCGGACGATTTTAAACAAATGATTATGCAGGTGATGGCTGGAAACAGCGGAAGCGGAAAGGTTTCATATAACGGAGCGCAGTATTACGTCAGCTACACGGACATTCCGCTCAAGGGGGAATCCGCCGCATGGTCACTCGTCACGCTGCACAAAAAGAGCGCTGCAATGTCGATGGTAAACAGGCTGCTTGTCATTGCGGCAATCATTTCAATTGTTGTCATTGCGGCAGCAGTCGGGATTATTATTTACCTTGCCCGAAAACTGACCATGCCGGTCATTTCCATTACCGGCTTTATGACGGAAGCGTCCACGGGCGATTTCTCAATAACGGCGGACGAGGATAGCGACAATGAGGTCGGACTACTCGCAAAAAGCTTCAATATCATGGCAGTTAAAATTTCCGGCGCGCTTGGACGCATTTTGGATTTTACAAAAAATCTGCTGGTATGCTCGGGTGATTTGCAGAAGACACAGCAGAACCTTGAAACAATCAGCAACTCCATGAGGGAAATCTCGGAGGGTACTGTTTCGCAGACTGCCGATGTCAATAAGGTGGTAGGGCGCATGGCGGAAATGGAGGATAAATTCCGGGAGCTTAAGGGAAAAAGTGAAACGTTGCTTGATAAGGCAACACATACGATTGACTCAAGCAAGGAGGGCGTTGTAAGCGTTCGGGAGCTGGAGCAGCAGAATGATTTTGTAGAGAAAAACGTCAATATTTCCTATGAAAAAATCAAGGATTTGGAAACACATTCTGCAAGGATTTCCGACATTGTAAACACGATTAACGACATCGCGTCGGAGACAGAACTGCTGTCGTTAAATGCAAGCATTGAGGCGGCAAGGGCAGGAGAATTTGGCAAGGGCTTTGCGGTTGTGGCGGAATCCATCGGAAAGCTGGCGGCAGATTCGACGGTGGCGACGGAGGACATCGAAAAGATTATCGTGGAATTGTGCAAAAATATCAACGAAATTGTTGACAATATCGAAGATGTCAAGAAGGCGGTGACGACACAAATGCAGGCGACCCAAAAAGTGGAGAATATTTTCAGTGACTTTAAGGAGCTTGCCGATGACACAAGCGCGTCGGTAAACGATATTGACGGTCTGATTGATGAAATGTACAAAATTGATCGCTCGATTGTCCACGCGGCACAGCGCATTCGTGATATTTGTGAAAAAGCGGAAGGCTTGTCGTTAGATGTGACGGATTCGCTCGCAGAGGAGCTGGCAAGCATACAGAGCGGCGTCCAAAGCCTTACCACGGTTTCCGGCGAGATGGAGCAGGAAATGGCGAAGTTTAAGCTGAGGAATTAATGGTATTAATGTACGAAATGTATCTTGAAGTGCCCGTTTTGGTTTGGATAAATTGATAAAAATAATAGGAGATACAAAATGTCAGAATTAATGTCGATGACAAATATCGGGAAAGAAATGGCAAGAAAACTGACAAGCGTTGGCATTGACTCGCCTGAAAAACTGGCAGAATTAGGGAGCAGGCAGGCGTTTCTGAAATTAAAGGAAGCCTATCCGCAGGTCTGCTTAGTGCATTTATATACACTAGAGGGCGCGATTTGCAATACGGAATTTAACTGTCTGTCAGAGGAAAAGAAGACAGAATTAAAAGAATTTAGTGACTTTTTAAAAAAATAATGGAGAAAAATATGAATATTTTAGTAATTGGCGGAACGCGGTTTTTTGGGATTCCTATGGTAAACGAACTGTTGGAAAAAGGGCATGATGTGACAATTGCGACAAGGGGCAAAACCTCGGATTCATTTGGCAGCAGGGTGCGGCGGCTTGTACTGCAGCGGACAGATGAGGAAAGCGTCAAGGCTGCCCTAAAGGGGACACATTATGACGTCATAATCGATAAGATTGCATATTGTTCCAATGATATCAGATACGTAATGGAACATGCTGACTGCGATCAATACATTTACATGTCAAGCACGTCAGTCTATGCGCCGAAACGCATTAATACAATGGAAACGGATTTCGACGGGACTTCAAAGGACTTTGTATGGTGTGACAGAAAAGCCTTTCCATATGAGGAAATCAAGCGGCAGGCGGAGTATGCGCTGTGGCAGAAGTATGCGGATAAAAACTGGATTGCGGTAAGATACCCGTTTACAATCGGAAGGGACGATTATACAAAAAGACTGCTTTTTTATGTAGAACATACCATGAAGTCGATACCAATGTATGTTGATAATTTGGACTGTCAAATGGGCTTTATCCACTCTGATGAGGCGGGAAAATTCATTGCCTTTTTGGTTGATAAAGAGGTGCGGGGCGCCATAAACGGAAGCGCTCAGGGCACAATTTCCATAAAGGAAATCATTGATTACGTTGAGAAAAAGACGGGCACAAAGGCGGTTCTTGACAGAGAAGGAGAAGAAGCCCCGTATAACGAGGAGCCGGAATACAGTATCAATACGGATAAGGCAGACGCGCTTGGATTTCGGTTCTCGGTACTTCAGGAATGGATATATGATTTGCTGGATTACTATATTTTGTTGGTGAAAAACGGAGATTTATGATGGGACAAAACGCAATTTATACAAGAAGAAGTATCCGAAAATTTCAGGACAAGTCGGTTTCAAGGGAACTCATCGAAACCGTTCTCCAAGCCGGAAGCGCCGCACCCTCCGCGAAAAACAGGCAGCCGTGGAAGTGTATTGTCTTGGGAAATCAAAGCAAGGAAGAATTTCTTGACGCGATGGAACAGGGCATTGACAGGGAAGAAAACGCGTGCGCAAGACTGCCAAAATCGAGGAGCGGTCTGCCGGACACCAAAAACACTTTGCGCATTATGCGGGAGGCGCCTGTTTTGATTGTAGTCATCAACACAAACGGCAAAAGCCCGTTTACTGCGCTTGACACGGACGAACGGTTTACGGAGATTTGCGATACGCTTTCAATCGGCGCGTTTATAGAAAATATGCTCTTACAGGCGCAGGAGCTTGGGCTTGGAACGCTTTGGATTGCAAACACATGTTTTGCATATGAAGAACTGACCGCTTATCTTGCCGCGGAAGGTCAGTTGATTGGCGCAGTCGCGTTGGGATATGCGGACGAATGTCCCGACAGGCGTCCGCGGAAGGAATTAGGGGATATTGCTGAATTTCTATTGTAAAGATAGCGGAGCCAAAGACACGAAATATGCCATTGCAATTGGTCAGTGTATGGTATTCATTTGAATCTGATGACAGCAGGAAATTAAGCTTTGGAGGGTTAAAATATGATATTTGCAGAGGAACAATATACATTAGATGCAAAAAAGATTACCTTGCGCAGTGCAAGGTCAGATGAAGCGCAAATGATCCTTGATTATTTGAAAACCGTTACGGGTGAAACAAGGTTTTTGATGTCTGAGCCTGACGAAATACGTTTTACCTTGAAGGATGAGGAGAAATTCATTAATGACCATAATCAATCGGAAGATAAGCTTTTTATGATAGCATTTGTAGATGGAGAGTACGCAGGAAGTTGTTCCTTTGAAGGTGAAGCAGGGAGCAGGCGTGCAAGACATCGTGTAGGAATAGGAATTGGTTTGTATCAGAAATATACAGGATTTGGCTTGGGAAGGCTTATGCTGCAAAGGCTATTGGCGGAAGCAAAAAAGCTTGGTTTTGAACAGGCTGAACTAAATGTGAAAGATAATAATGAAAGAGCCCGTCATTTGTATGAAAGCATGGGATTTAAGGTGTACGGTACGTTTCCGAATGCGAATAAATATGATGACGGAACCTATGCTGATGATATTTTTATGGTGCTAAAGTTTTAATAGTTATTACAGGAACCGCTTTGAGAACTCAAGCGCGCCTATTTCAATAATATATCAATCATATGGAGATGGCTCTGATGGAAGAACGGCACAAGTGCAAATGCTGCGGCTATTATACGTTAGTGGGAACAGAGGAAGACATTGCTTGGGACATCTGCCCGGTTTGTTTTTGGGAAAATGATGTATTTGAAGAGAACCCAAAAGCATATAGCGGGGCAAATCACGAAACCCTGGAGCAGGGGCGTGAAAATTACAGAAAATATGCGGCATGTGATTTGCGGAGTGTAAAATTCGTGCGTTTACCGCTCCCGCAGGAGCTGCCTGAAAATAATGACGCATAGTTCTGAATGGAAAATGCATTGCAAAATGTGGTTTTGCAATTGGTTCTGTCACCTATGGAAACGGAATGATTTTCTAGCATCTACCATGACCATTACGAATGGAAATACCAGTTCGGCAGAACCACCCCCTGTTCCCCCTATTTCGTCTTAACAACATTAAGCGGCATCGTAAGGTGACTAATCAGTATGCGGTAAGCCGCATCACCATCTCCGGCTTTTAAGCGGTCAAAATATCTTTTGTGTTCATCCAATGTATCTTCCACACGTCCTTCTACTTCCAGCGCAGATTGTGAAGTGAGTTTTATCAAGTACATCAGCCTCTGATAAATATGATTAACCTCTTCATTGTTTATGTATTTTACAAGTAGAAGATGAAACTGATGGTCATAATGAATAAACTCCTCATAATTGCCGTCGCTGCAATTATTTTGTGCCGATTTCACCTGTAAATCCAGTGTATTTTCAAGTTCACGCAGAATTTTTTGGGCTTTCGGGGTATTGATATTGGAAGCAAGACAATGCGTACAAAAGCCCTCTATAGCACATCTGATCTGAATGGTTTCCTGCATATCTTTTTGATTAAGCTGACGAATCCGAAATCCCTTGCTCGGGATAATATCAATATAACCGTCCTGACTAAGGCATTGAAGCGCTTCCCTCATGGGAGTTCTCGATATTCCAAGTTCTTTGGAGAGCTTCGTTTCCGAATATAATACATCTACATCAAGCTTGTTCGTAAGAATAAGCCTCTTAATATAATTATACGCTTCCTGTTGAAGCGAAGACATCACCTTCATATTTTTTTACAATCCTTCCTGATTTCAAAAAACAAAATTCATACTTTGTACTAGCGTACTAACTCGTTCATATTCAGACAAACCTCCTTGCCTATTTTTCTGATAGCACTACTCCCCAAGCCTCGCCGTAGCCACCGCTACGCCTGCGCTTGTGAAGCAGCGCTCTCAGGAAAATATTCTGCGGAGTTTTATCAGATATGAAACGGTCAGTACACTAGATTTGCAATTTCCTTTTTATAGCAGATTACACATAAAATAATAAAACAAAACAGCAAATTAGTCAATCGCATTCAAAAACGTGCATACCGGCATACTGGTTTTGTGAAAGCCATATAAAATGGTCAGTAAAAATTTGATTATTTTGAATATTGATTACAATCCGGTATACTGGTTTACTGCATATAACAGCAAACATTAAATCATTTTAAGGAGGAAAAAACAATGAATGCAACTTACGAATTAGGAAATTTAAAGGTTATCGATCTCACGAAACCGCTTGATCCAAAGACAGAGTCAAGAAGATGCCACCTGATCAGATACAACACAGGCGGACCTATTCCTGATTTCCACACGGCAATGGATCTTACAAGCCACCTTGGGACACATTGTGAATGCCCCTATCATCATGATGACAACTGGCCATCTGTTGCAGAGCTTCCGCTTACCACATTTATGGGAAGAGCAATCTACGTTGATTTCAAGGATACATTGGAGCACAGAAAGCACATCAGTGCGGCAGACCTTGATAAAGCGACAGAAGGCTGGGTAAAGGAAGGCGACATTCTCATTATTGATTCTTCTTACAGGATTGATCCGTTTACACCTGATACCAATACGGATAAGGATCAGAGATTACTTGTAAACGGCGAGACGGCGCAGTGGTGTGTAGATCACAAGATTAAATGTGTCGGCTTTGGCGACGGTGTTTCCATTGAAAGCAGCAATGAGGATGTTAAGCCGTTCCATGACATCTGCATGGCAGAAAACATAGTATTTCTCGAGGTATTAAAGAACTTGGATAAGCTGACACAGGACACCTTCTTCATGTCATATGCGCCTCTTCCGATTTACGGACTTGATTCGTGCCCGATTCGTGCATATGCCATTGAAGGGCTTACAGAGTTCTCAAGATAATAACAAAGTAAGGAGAGATTACAGTTATGAATATTGCGGTTCTTGGTGCAGGAGCTATGGGCTCAATATACGGCGGACATCTTTCATTGCACAATGAGGTAGCTATGATTGATAAGAAGCAGGAGCTTGTCGAGAAAATCAATGCTGATGGTCTTAAGATTTTGGAAAATGACGAAGATACAATGTATTATCCGAAGGCAATGCTGGACAGCAAAGACCTTGGAGAGGTTGACCTTGTAATCCTTTTTGTCAAATCCCTTTTTTCCAAAGTGGCTCTTGAGGAAAACAGGCACATTATTGGAGAACATACGTATTTAATGACTCTTCAAAATGGAGCAGGTCATGAAGATATTTTATCTGAGTTTGCTCCGAAGGAAAGAATTATTATTGGTACGACAGAGGATAACGGAGCAGTTCTTGATAATGCCTATGTACGGCGCGGCGGAAAAGGAAAAACGAATATCGGAATGTTGGTTCCCGACACGGATAAAATGCTTCAAAGGGTGAAAGAGAGTTTTGACTCATGCGGGTTTGATACACATATTTATGATAATATACAGCAGCTAATATGGGATAAGCTGTTCACAAATGTATCCCTTTCAGCGATTACAGGTGTCCTTCAGGTACCGATTGGGTTTATTGCAGCAGATGAGTATGCATGGAGCATGACTGTAACGCTCATAAAAGAAGCATTGGCAGTTGCAAAAGCGATGGGACTTGCGTTTAACGAGCAGGAAGTTATCGAAAAAGTCAGGGCAATTTCCATCAATTCACCGGAGGGAAAAACCTCCATATATGCGGATCTGAAAGCGGGAAGGCGCACGGAGGTTAATACAATAAGCGGAGCGGTTGTGCGGGCAGCAGAAAAGACAGGCGTAGATGTTCCGACACACAGAATGGTTGTCAATATGGTACATGCCATGGAAAACAGGGATAAAAAACAGGGATAAAAAGCAGAAACAGAAAGGAGACAAAACAATGATATTTTCATCAATTCATTCAAAGGATGATTTTACGAATTATCCAAAGGCAGTTCAAAGAGCGCTGAACTATTTAAAAGAAAACGATTTTGTTGCGATGGATCCGGGCGTTTATGAGATAGAAGGGAAACTGATGTACGCTCAGGTATTTGATGCGGAAACAGGACTTGTCAGCGAAAAAAGACCGGAAGTACATGAAAAATATCTTGATGTACAGTTCTTGGCGTCGGGTAGGGAAAAATTGGGAATTACCCCGGACACAGGCAATTATGAGATTGACGAAAAGATTGATGAAAGAGATTTGATTTTTTATAAGTCAGTGGAAAATGAAGGCTTTATCACAGCTACCCCGGGCTGCTTCTGCGTGTTTTTCCCGTCAGATGTCCACAGACCGGCATGTGCTGACGGCGAGCCGATGACGGTAAGAAAGGTTGTCATTAAGGTAAGCACGGAATTGCTGAAATAATTTCGGGCAATTTGAAACCGATGATGATGCCGCTGTTCTGATAAGATTGTTTTGCAGGACGGCGGCATTTGGAAGCCATCATCGTCAATTTTACAAATTATATAGAAAGGAACTATGGTGTTTTTGCTTCTTTAAATATCATACAAGGTTTTTATGGGTAAAAAATTAATTGCATTATTTTTATGCGTGAGTATTTTCGCCTGTTCCGTACTTGCCGGGTGTGGCGCAAATACTACGCCAAATGGTCAGGGAGTAAAAATTATAAGAGTTGCATTTAACCAAAATGAAGAACATCCTCAGTATAAAGCCATGAAAGAGCTTGGTGAAAAGTTTGAAGAAGCAACGGACGGAAGATATAAAATGGTAATTTATCCGAACGGGGTGTTAGGTGAGCAGGGCTCAATGGCAGAGTTTATAAGGACGGGAGCGCTGGATATGGCGATTGTTCCCTGTTCCGTTCCTGAAGGATATGATGCAGACTTTGCGATTGTAGGCGCACCGTATCTTTATCAGGATATGGACCATCTAAGAAGATCTGTTCAGGCAGGTGTTTTCGATGATTTATTTCAATCAACAAGAACGTTTAATTTTGAGGTTCTGACTGTGTATACAGCAGGTGAGAGAAATATTTATGCAGAAAAACCGGTCAATTCACCGGATGACCTCAAAGGAATGATTGTCCGCGTGAACGATTCCGCTACATATCTTAACATGGTGAAATATATGGGTGGTGTCGGTACGGCAATGTCACAGTCAGAAGTATATACGGCATTACAACAGGGGGTTATTGATGCAGGGGAAAACAGTGAGCGTGTATACACGGATTTCAAGCATTATGAAGTTGCAAAATATTATTCCTACACAAGACACATCGTGCATCCGGACGTTGTAATTGCAAGTACCAATTTCCTTGACAATTTATCAGACACAGATAAGGCAGTCTTTGACAATCTGATAAAGGACTCTACAGATTATGAATTTGATGCATTTGCACAGTCAGTGCAGGAAGCAAAAAAAGATGCCGAGGGGCAGGGAGCAATTTTCGTATATCCTGATGTCAGTCTGTTCAGGGAGAAATGCCAGCCACTTCTTGACAGCATTTCAAGCCAGTCGGACGTTACTAAGAATATATATGATAAAGTTGAGGCTTTAAGAGAGGAGAATTGATATGACGAAAGCCAAGAAAATAATAGATAAAATAACATCCTATTCGAGTGTTGTAATATTTATAGCAATGGTTCTTATGGTAACATATCAGGTTATATCAAGATACTTTTTTAAGAGCCCAAGCAGCGTAACAGAAATTTTGACAAGATATTGTTTTGTATGGCTGATTATTATATCGGCGACCTATATGTTTGGTCAGAGAGAGCATATTTATATCTCTGTTGTTAAAGACAAAATGCCAAAACCGGTAAAAATGGCGGTAAGTATCATAATTGAGTGCGTGACAATTTGTTTTGCCGGCTTTGTTATGGTATATGGCGGTTTTGTGATTACAAGAATGAATCTTGTGCAATTAGATTCCATTCTCCATATTCCTACAGGGATTATCTATTCCATTATTCCAATATGCGGCGTAATCATTATCTTTTACAGTATTTACAATATTGGACTTGAACTTAAGAAAAATAAGGAATCATTATGAGGAGGATATTCATATGAGTATAGCGTTACAGGTAGCCATTGTAATGGTTACAATATTACTTATACTGTTGATAATCGGTGCGCCTATTGGTGTCGCAATCGGGCTTTCTTCAGCAGTTTCAATGATATGCATGATTCCCGCCGATGTTTCTTTTGCAACTTCAGCACAGAGAATTTTCGCCGGCTCGAATTCATTTTCACTGATAGCCATTCCATTCTTTATCCTCGCAGGTAATATCATGAACAATGGCGGTATTGCAACAAGGCTTGTAAACTGTGCCAAGGTTATTGCCGGAAGAATGCCGGGCGCCCTTGCGCAGTCCAATGTAGTGGCAAACATGCTATTCGGCGCTATCAGCGGTTCGGGAGCTGCTGCAGCGGCAGCCATGGGAAGTACAATCGGACCGTTAGAGGAAAAAGAAGGCTATGACAAAAACTATAGCGTAGCCGTAAACGTAGCCTCTGCTCCGGTCGGAATGCTTATTCCGCCAAGCAACACGATGATTGTATATTCCAGCATCGCAGGCAGCGTGTCGATTGCAGGTCTTTTCATGGCAGGTTATATTCCGGGGCTTCTTTGGGGCGGAGCTGTCATGCTTCTTGCAGGTATCATGGCAAAAAGACGCGGTTATCAGGCAGAAGAACGCGTTACCTTAAAAGTCGCTTTAAAAACATTTTGGCAGGCAATTCCAAGCCTTCTGCTTATCGTGATAGTAATCGGCGGAATCCTTGGCGGTGTTTTTACTGCCACGGAGGGTTCGGCAGTCGCAGTAGTATATGCAGTCATTTTGTCTCTTATCTATAAATCATTTAAGATAACGGATATTCCCAAAATTGTTCTTGAATCTGCAAAGACAACAGGTATCATTACATTTATGATTGGGCTTTCATCCATCATGTCGTGGGCAATGGCATTTACGGAAATTCCTGATATGGTTGCAACGGCAATTCTCGGACTTACGACAAATAAATATTTAATCCTTCTTTTGATAAATATTTTGTTGCTTGTAGTTGGTACATTTATGGATGTAACGCCGGCAATCCTTATATTTACGCCGATTTTACTTCCAATTTGCACAGCGTTTGGCATGAGCCCGATACATTTTGGTATTCTTTTGTGCTTCAACCTGTCAATCGGTACGATTACGCCTCCTGTCGGAACAATTCTTTTTACGGGCTGCCGGGTCGGTGGTGTGACGATTGAAAGTGTTATCAAATATATGCTGCCCTACTTTGCTGTTATTTTCATCGCGTTATTACTGGTTACATATTTCCCCGCAGTATCCATGTTTTTGCCTAAGCTATTGGGGTTACTGTAAATCGAGTAGGGGCACAGGAACTGGTTGGCTTTGCTGACATCATTTCTTCGGGTTCTCGTGTGCATTAAAATGCGGGCTGCTTTTGCAGTCCGTATTTTGCATGTGCGCAAAGTATCTTGAATTTCCTGTGGCGCAGGACTATAATCATATTATGTTACTGGAACAGAACAAACAGTAACGAAATTAACGCATATTGAAAACGAATTGGGAAAGGAATGAATACATTTATGAAAATTGCAGTCACTTATGAAAATGGAATGATTTTTCAACACTTTGGACATACGGAGCAGTTTAAGGTTTACGAAACTGCGGACGGGAAGATTACAAACACGGAGGTTGTAAGCACACAAGGCAGCGGGCATGGCGCTTTGGCAGGTCTGCTGTCATCGTTAAAATGCGACGCGCTGATTTGCGGGGGAATCGGTGCAGGTGCGCAGATGGCACTGTCAGAGGCAGGCATTACGCTTTATGGCGGCGTGTCGGGAAGCGCGGACGAGGCAGTGGGTGCATTGCTTGCAGGAACGCTTGCGTTTAACCCCGATGTGCACTGCGACCACCATGACCACCACGAAGGAGAACACCGGTGCGGCGAAGGGCATTCGTGCGACGCGGACAAACATGGATGCACGGGAAATGGAGCGCATCATTGAGTTCGAGTGATGAAATGGGCTTTACTGAGTATAGCAGTGAAATTATCTAAAGGAGAAAGTTTAGATGATAAAGAAAATACATGAAAAAGATATTGCAGAATGTGTCAATGTTATAAGAGAAAGCTTTATTACGGTTGCAGACGAACTAGGTTATACAATCGAAAATGCTCCACGTTTTACGGCATTTGCTACAACAGAGGATAGACTATTATATCAATTAGAGAATGAACATAGACCTATGTTTGCATATTATGATAATGGTAAAATCATTGGTTATTATTCATTGTCATTACAAGATAATAATGAGTGTGAACTTAATAATCTATGTGTTCTTCCGCAATACCGTCATAAGCATATTGGGACAAAGTTGTTGGAGGATGCTTATATAAAAGCAAAAGAAATGAAATGTAAAAAGATGAATATTGGAATTGTAGAAGAAAATGTAATATTAAGAGAATGGTATGAGGATAATGGTTTTATCCATATAGGAACAAAGAAATTTGACTTTTTTCCATTTACTTGTGGATATATGAAAAGGGATTTGTAAATTATTACGTGGTTTTATACAGATACAGTGTTTACTTTGTTGGTTGTATAGACATGGTGCTAGCGCTATGTAATAAGGTGATTAAGGATAATTGCGCTTTGAGTGTGCAAAATTTAAAAAAGTAGATTACTAAATTGCCGAGATTTGCTATAATAAAGGCGTGGCAACATTTTGGCAACAGAAAATCAGCAGACCATAATAAATGATGTAATTGATGTAAAAATTGGCATGTATTCGCATAAAACCTAAACAGGTACAGTTAATAACAACAAAGGACACGCCGAATCGGACAAAAAGAATGGACTGTTCCCTGCCTGCAGCGACTGCGGGGGAGCAGTCTGTTACTGTTCACCTCGTTTCAGTAGCAGGCAGAAATCCGTCGCAGTGAATGCGAGGTCCTGTTTATATGGTAACTGTAAGTTTTCCGCATGTAAAAAGCTGAAAGGGATTATATTCTATTATGAAATTGAAAAACGTTCTGATTGTCGTAAACGACATCGAAAAATCCATAGCATTTTATAAAAATCTGTTCGGACTGGAGGTTCTTTTGGACAATGACGGAAATGTCATCATGACAGAAGGGCTTGTCTTACAAGACGCAAGAATATGGAACTCCTTTCTGAAGCGGGATTGCATTTTCCGAAATAATGCGTGTGAATTATACTTTGAGGAAAGTGATATTGAGGAATTTGTGAAGAAACTGGAAAATTGCGGCGAGCCGATTGAATATGTGAATAAATTGATGACGCATTCTTGGGGGCAGAAGGTTGTGCGTTTTTATGACCCTGACGGGAATTTAATCGAGGTCGGGACTCCAATGTAGGAGTAGTTTATTACATTCCCATTAAAACGGAGCTATAGACAAAAAGCAAGAATTGTGAGATGGAATGCTATGAAAAGAAGTCGATTATCATATGATGAGTGGACATGTATTGTTTCTAAAAATATTTTTGGGAAGACGGTAAACTCAGAATTACTAAATGGATATATTGGGCTTATGGAAATCAAAGAGGTAAACAAAGCGCAGGTTTGGAAATTCAATGGCAAAGACATTGTAGTTTGTGACAAAGGAAGAAAGTGGCTGTCGATTCTGCCCTATAATGACTGGTATTGTATAACAGCTATGATGGATGAAGATGAAAAAATTCTGTTATGGTATATTGATATGATAGCGGCACAAGGAATTGATGCAGATGGGATGCCATATTTTGATGACTTATATTTGGATTTGGTAGTCTATCCGAATGGAAAAATTATAATTGATGATATGGATGAACTAAAGGGTGCATTATCAAAAGGGGATATTACGCAGAAGCAATTTAACCTTGCACTCGAAACAAGTCATAGACTGCAGAGGGGAATACTAAGTAATATTGCTTCGTTTACAGAATATACAAAAAAGTGCTATGAAATTATTAAATGAAATAAATTTCCAAAGAATATCAGAAGAAATGCAGGGAGGTCTGTTCCCAAAAAGAGTATGTTATTTTAGAAAAAGCATTCTTTGAGAAAGAAAGCAATTTAATGAAATAAAAAAATATTGTATGAAAAAGATGGGGGGATTTTTTATGAAAAAAAGAAACGCAATTGTATTGTACATTATGGTTCTGCTATTCAGCAGCGGTTGCGGTGTAAAAGTAGAGGAAGTGCCATTTTCCACACCCGATGAACAGCCTCAATCCGCGCAAAATTGGCAGACGGAAGAGGGGAATAATATAGATATAAATGATATTAATAGAAATGACATAACAGAAAAAAGCGAAACCGAAAGTATTCAAGATGAAATTGCAAAAATAGAGACAAAATCAAGTGAATATGAAAACGCTGATTGGAGCAGCATGGGGCAGCAGGAGATGAATCAGCTTACTGCGCAGTGGTATCAGCTTTGGGACGATGAACTCAATTCGTTATGGAGCAGATTAAGCGATGAGTTGGACGCGGAAGCGAAAGAAAAAGCGCTCGAGGAACAACGGGCATGGATAAAAAGAAAAGAGGAAAATGTAAAAGGCGCAGGTGCGGCGGCTTTTGGCGGAAGCCTGCAGGCGCAACTGGAAAACACAACCGCCGAAGAAATGACGCGGGCAAGGGCATACACGCTTGCCGCATATTTAGCAGATGTCAGAAACGAACCATTTACGATTTCGCCTGAAATCCAAGAAAGCATCGATACGGCGGATCCAAGCTTGGATGATGTTTTTCAAAAATTTGAAGGACAATGGATATTTGATGTGGAACGCGGCGCATGTGTCGGCATTGAAAGGACGGAAACGTGTACCTATGGCGTTGAAGGGAGCAGTTGGACGGTTTGGGTAACTGGCGGTGATATTATCTCTGACCTTGACGTATATGGTTATACAGGAAACAGCATTTTATTCAAGACGGCGCAGAACGGTTTTGATGCTTTTTACGAACTCTCATTTGACATGACTAACTCGGTCAATTTTGCGTATGGAACTTCTTTGGACGCGATGGATGAGGTTATTGTTTGTGAGTGAAAGGCTGAAAGAAAATCTTTCAACCTTGATTTGAGGGTCAAATGAACATGCAAGCATGTTCGCTTGACCCATGAATACAAAAATGCAGGGAAGTGTGTTCTCAAAAAGAATATGCTGTTTTAGAAAAAGCGTTTTTTGAGAAAGAGCAGAATTTAAAAAAGTAGAGAAATAAGTTCAAAAAACTGAGGATACAAGGTTGTGCTTTACAGAATTGTAAACAAATTCACATAAAACGCGCACACTAAGAAAGGAGCATCGTTATAAAATATGAGAAGACGAATTTTACCAATCGACGCTGTCATCTGCATCGCGCTGTCCATGCTGATCGCGCTTGGAACAGGCTATGTGGCAAGCCGTATAGCGGAAGCCGCATATGAGAAAGAGTTGGAAGAACATCAGGCAGTAGATGGTGAGATTGGCGGACGGGCGGACGAATCAGCGTTTCGGGCGCAAAGCATAGACGACCTGTTAAGTCATGACACATTTACAATCGTTTCGCACGGAATCCACTACAGAAACGAAGGCGCAGGCTTTTACGATAACTATTACCTGTACAATGTCGAACTCCCCAACGGAGAACGGGTAGCCGCGCGCGTCAACGATGAAAGCGTCCAGTCAACAGGCGATTCCCTGTTCAGCGGGGACAGCATCCTGCCGCTCGGTCAGGTGGTTTGGGAAGATTTAACAAAAAATGAAACCTTCCTAAATCAGATTGAAACCGTAGAGCCGCTCACGCGCACGGATTTTTATGTAGATATGGTAGGAAATACAGGCGTGTTAGCCGCGGATTTGGCACTGGAAACACCCAAAATCGTGACGCAGGTGTTGACGGTATTTATATTCTTCCCCATTTTCCACACGATTGGCTCTAAATTAGGAATTTTTCCACCGTATTTTGCGCCGAGGAAGAAGAGGTAGAAGAAGGATATTGTACCGAAAACATTGACAATATTCCAAACGGCGCAAAAATAAAATTACCCGATGCGTAATTTAAAAACAAGGAGAAAGGATTTGGAACTTGTTTACGCAACCGATAAAGTTGAAATATAATGTACAAGTGTAAAAGCTGCTCAAAAATTGTTTGGCGGAGATGCTATATTGGCGCGAAGTCTTTTAGCGAGAATAAATGCGTTAAGAGAGTCTGATACAGTAAAAGATATTATTGTCCAGCCTTCATTTCATTTTCTTAAATTGGGAAATAAAAATGGTAGAGATCTAGAGGGATATTTTGCGATTGATGTAAAATCAAGGTGTGAACAATGGAGAGTAATTCTTCAGCCATTAGATGAAAATAAAAATCCATATAATCCTTGCAATATTGACCAAATAGCAAATATTGTTAAAATAGTAGAGATTTCGGAGGTGAGCAAACATTATGAGTAACTATATAGAATATCATGATATGATTGCGTTTCATCCCGGATATTATATTAAGGAAATTGTTGAGGAAAGCAGACATACACAAGAGGACTATGCAAAAAGATTAGACACGACACCTAAAAATCTCAGCCTCATAATCAGAGGAGAGCAGAGCTTGTTCATTGACATTGCCATGAAGCTTTCTGGAATGATTGGAACAAGTGTAAATTATTGGCTCAATCTTCAAAATGCTTATGATACTTTGACTGCCGAATTTAAATCGGAAGAAGAATTGGCGCAGGAACGTAAAGTATTTGAATACTAGAGAAAAAGCAGTATGATTTGCAGGCAATTGAAATTTTTGCAAATCAGATAGAACGTGATCCAGGGATTGTGCTAGGAAGATTACAGAATGATGGAATTATAGGATTTGATGATTGGGAGATGAAGCCATTACGGCATAAGTATAAGGTAAAAACAGGAATATATAGTTAATAGCGTCACGATTGATGGCTTGAAAGTTTGGTGTGCAAACGCGTATGAAAATAGCTTGTTTTGACAGTTCACTTTATGGAAAAAATGCAGAATATTAGGGAAACATGCCTTAAATTTGCGAATATTATAGCATAATTACTCCGTAATTATGGTAAGTTTATGCCCATTCGGGCGAGTATAATGTCTGACGACATTATAGCATAAAATGACACAAGTGTCATTTGTATAGCGTTTCCCTTATATTACGCATTGCCTTCCAAACATTATCTCCATAGTTGCTTGCCAAAACAGAAATCATTCCGTTATTCGGATTGTATTCCGAGAGAAAACTGACGCCCGGGTCACAGCCCTGAAAATACGCAAAATCCTTGCCGCTTGGATTGTCGATAATCCACATTCCATAACCATAATATCCCTCTTCTGCGTCAGCGCCGTCCCCGCTCTGTTTTCGCAGCATCTCTGAAACAAGTGGTTTTGCAATCAGCCTGCCTTCCAGCAAATGCGTCCAAAAACGAACAATATCCTTCACCGTAACAAACGCGCCGCCTGCACCCGTGCCTTTTGCGTCAACAGAAAAAATATTAGTGCGGTAATCATCTGTATCAGCACAGTAAATATAATGATTGGCACATTTTGCCTGCAGCTTATCCAACGCATAATAACCCGTTGACGCCATTCCACAGACCTCAAAAAGATTCTTTTTCAAATATTCGTCAAAAGGCTGTCCGGTAACTTTTTCAAGGATCATTGCGAGCAATACATAACCAGTGTTACTATATTGGAATTTTTCCCCTTTTGGGTATATCATCGGTTTATTGATAAATAATGGAAGCAAATCCCCGTTTTTTCTGATTTTATAATTCGGAAAATCAATCCATAATTCCTCATAGTCGTCCATACTGTTTTCATCAAAATAATCCGGAACGCCCGATGTATGGTTCAAAAGCTGTCTAACCGTAACATCCTTGTCAATCGCATTCCATTCCAGGTCAAGCAGTGTGCCTAATGTGTCCTCAAATGTGATCTTTCCCTGTTCAATCAGCTGCAAAATGCCGACCGCCACAAATGCCTTCCCCGCCGACGCACTTGCAAATCTTGTTTCTGTTGTATTAGGAATTTCATTCGGTAAATCTGCAAAACCGCTTGCCCATTCATGTATAACCTTGCCTTTTTGAACGATATAGATCATTCCCCTAAATTTTTTATCAATGATCTTTTCCATCACTTTCTTAGTTCTTTTCCGTCTCCTTTTATTTTTTAACGTGTTCCATTCCGATAACAAATAAAGCGATATCCCGATGGACAGCCATATTAGAAAGGTCCTGATACCCTGTAAAATAAAATCCTGTAATGTCCAGTCCTGATATCTCCAATAATTGGGATCCGCGACATCATCATAAGCCATATATGCAGTTAATATGCTGAAAAAACCAAAAATTGAATAGAGAAAAGAACAGGGGAAAAATCCAGCCCAAATTACTTTATTCTTTCGTATTCTGTTACAAATTTCCACGATACCCAAGAGGCTCGTGAATAGAAATAAGAGCATATAAAATCCTGCAATTTTGGCTGTATATGTTTCGATAGTCATATTATTATAAATACTCCTTTGGCAATTTTATATAAAAGTGAAAAGGAAAGTCTTTAAAACAATTATAGATACTTTTCACGGAAAATTATGGGTGAATTTAGATTATCTCTTTAGAAGTTCTTATATGTCGGTATAGCCCGTATTTTCGGGCCTTTCCGGCATTTTAGATATGGG
>CAJTSD010000049.1 GCA_910578795.1 uncultured Lachnospiraceae bacterium | reverse complement strand
GTAATTATTGCATCTGAGCTATCCACGAAGCGTTTATCAATAAATAGTATGCTTCCCTTAACAAAACGTAAGTATGCGTTTATTTTGCTAGCTAAATTTATGCGTAATAAACTATCAGTGTTTCCGTGGGAAAAACCCGCAAAAACTTTTTCCCGTATTCAATTAATTCGTCTGTCGTAAGTAAATTCCCCTGCTCATTTTTGCAGGCAACAGTTGAATGTTTAATATATTGTGTCTTATCCTTATCGCCTGCGCTACAACGTATATCAAAATACCATACCCCTATTTTTATTTGTTCCTGAACAGATAAGAACTAACATCTGTATTTCTCCGGATTCTTTTCTACATATTTTGTACCGCAGTCATGCGTTCCCTGAATATTTAGCTGTGAAAGCGGTATGAGTGAATCTGCTTTTCCCATCCAGTTTGTTCCATTAATCTCTTTCATATATAAATCCCCTTAAACATAACGATTACAACAAGGTTATCTCCCGTACAGACCTCTTGCCAAAAATCCTTCATACATTTCTATAATCGCACATTCCATTTCCTGTAGTATTTTAAATTTTCAGAGTTTCATCAACAAAGCAAAAATGTCATTGGATTTTTCTAATAATTTCGTTGTATAAACATTTTTTGCAACGTCATTAAGGGATTCTATTTTATATATTGTTTTTTGACTAAATTATAGTTTTTTAATAACAATGCAAAAAGTTATACTTGTAATATACTAATACAATATTTATTAAATAACTTTCAGGTATTTTTTAATGTTTCATCTCCCACAAATATTAAACAGCTAGACTTTTTTAAATCCCCCGCAACGCCTTATATTACAAAGCTTCCGGCACTCCCCTCCCATTTTCCTTATTGTGAATAACAGATATAAATACCTGTTATTTGGTTACATTTTAATATTTTATCCAACCCAAAAGAAGGAGGAAACAACCATGGGCAACAAAAACATGTCAAACAGGGAAGTCTGCGACCTGATCTTCGTGGACTACGCAACAAAGAAACCGTTTTTAAACCTTGACTTCGCCAACGTCACCACGACGGAACTGACGGGCGAGTCCGTCTTTGCCTGCGGCGGCAAGGGACACCCAAAGCGCGTCCAGTTTGCAGGTGAGCGCGGCGGCACAATCACCATTGAAACGCAGATTCAGACCGTTAAGCTTTGGCAGCTTATTACGGGCGGCTCGCTTGAAAAGTCAGCGAAATTTGTGACAAGAACCGAAGCCATTGTCGGCGCGGACGGCACCGTCACGCTCACAGACGCACCCGTTGCAGGCACAGCCGTTGTCTATGCGGACGGCGACGACTGCGGCACGGAGCTTGCGTGCACCGTTGCGGACAGGGTCATTACCCTTACCGATGCACCTGCGGAAGGAAGCGGCGTTATCGTCTACTACATGAAGGAGGTTACGGAGGGCGTGCAGAAAATCAGCATCAAGTCCACAAGCTTCCCCAAGAACTTCACTGTTTACGGCGACACCGTGATGAAGACCGAGGACGACGAAGTGCTCCCGTACCGCCTTGTTGCGGCAAAGTGTGCACCGCAGTCCAACATGTCGCTGAGCTTCTCAAACAACGGTGACCCGGGCAGCCTGACCATCACCTGTGACCTGATGGCGGACCAGGATGACAGCATCCTTGATTTAATCCTTATCGGGGAATAAACCGCAGCCACGGCACAGGTTTAACACGGGGACGGCGTCCCGCGGTACGGTCCGCGGGATGCCGTACTTACAACATTATTTTTAGCGCATACGCGCGGAAGGGGAATCACTATGATAAGAAAAATAAATGAATACATGGAATACAGGAAAAACAGGAAGGCAGCCATGCGGGCGCTTATGAGGCTTACCGCCGCCTTCCTGCCCGCCCTGGGGGAACTGGCGGCGTTTCTTTCGGACGGGAAACGCATCCTTGAAATCCTTACATACATGGCAGACCTGACACCCGGGGACATCCAGAAAATCCTGGTGCACGCCGCCGTCGAAACCATGCCGGACAGTCACGGCGGTGACACGCGGCAGCAGAAAGGACGGTGATGGCAATGGCTGGTAACAGTACCGGACGGTCAGTCCTTTCGGAAGCTTCCGAAAGCCTCCGCAAATACATATCCGTGGGCGCGGGCATAAACGCCCTCGTTTCCAGAACAAGGGAGGCACTCTCGGAACTGAGGGAGGCTGACACACTTTTAACACAGATAGCAAACGAAAATAACCGGATCTCCAAGGCAGAGCTGGAGAACATCGGGAACAGCGCCTTTGACACCGCATCAAAATACGGGAAAAGCGCAGCCGGTTACCTGACGGAATTCCGGGAGGCGTCCCGCGCGGGATACCGGAACGCGGCACAGATTGCCGAGCTCTCCCTTGCGGCACAGGGCGCAGGCAGTATGGCAGGGGAACTTGCGGACCGGTTCATAACCGCCGCAGACAAGGCATACGGGCTGGGCGGCTCCGTTTCAAAGCTGACCGAAGTCCTTGACGGAAGCTTTAACATATCGGGGCGCAACGCCATAAGCATGACGGAGCTTGCAGCAGCAATGTCCGCCGCAGGCGAACAGGCGTCAAGGCTCGGAATCGGCGCGGACGAAACCGCCGCAATGCTCGGCACCATGATTTCAGAAGCGCACCAGAGCGGCGCCGGGGCAGCGGATGCATTTGAAAACATCCTCCTGCTCATACGCCAGGTGGAGGATTCGGGAAAAGGGATTGACGCGGAAAGCCTCACACGGTATGGGGAGGCATGCAGGGCGCTGAACGTTTCATTAAAGGAAACAAAAAACGGCATCACCTCGCTCCGTGACCCGGTGGAAGTCCTGAAGGATTTGTCGGAGGCGTATTCCAAACTTAATGCAGGCGATACACGCAAAACAAATCTCCTGGACGCTGCCGGGGGCGGCATAACTGCGGACGCGTTGGATGCAGTGCTTAATAATTATGACCTGTATGAGCAGATGCTTTCACAATACGCACAGGGTGCGGGAAGCATGGCGAAGAAAGCTGCACAAACAGCCGGCTCATGGGAAGGCTCAATGAACCGCCTGTCCAACACGTGGACCGACACTATCGGGAACATCGCGGACTCTGATGCCGTCGTTACCCTGGTAAACGGGCTGAACGGACTACTTTCCGTTGTCAACAGCGTGACCAAAGGACTCGGCTCTTTCGGGACCATCGGAATTGGTGCCGGAATCACGGCATTCGTTAAAAACTTTGCTTGACCTTATGGCAACATAGGGTGACAGGATTAAAATTCTTTGGCGAGGATTTTAGTTGGGCAATCACAGATAAGGAAACAGCATAACGGCGCTGTCCACAAGTCTGTGGATACATGGGGTTTTTAACAGGACTCTGCGGACACTTTAAGCGGAGTATAAACTTATACATGGAGGAGTAAATGCTTGAAACTCTCTTACCAAAAGGTAAGACCGGGGAAATCCGGCTAATGCATGTCAAACCAAAGTCCCTGAATGCGGACAAGGTTGCGAAAGCGGAAACAATTGATTATGCTGGTATACGGTAATATTGGTGAGAACCGATAGACGCCTAAGTACCGTGGACAATGGACAACGAGCAGGACGGCACCCTTTTTTAAAGGGAGCAATCCCCACAGACATACCCATCCTCTTAGCAGGCTGCAGCCATAATGCAGCTTACTAATAATGCATAGTGCGTATTGCGGTTTTACAATTTTCAGTAATACGTTCAGCCGCCGTGTTCCGGCTGACGAGTAAAAATTGACACAGAAGGGATGAATTTGGGTTTATCCCTTAAACAACGAAACATGTTCAAACAGAAAAGCTTAAAATAATACATATGGCAGCAAATGCATCCGTTTGCAAATTTACTGCCATTTTTTAATATTTATGATTATTGAATATGTAATTTAATACTATTCTACCATTCATAGCCACAGTTATTGCAGTGAAACTGTCTATATCTCTTTGTTCCCAAAATTCCGAACACGGCAGTATTCACTACTTTTGAAGTTGCTGAAATTTTCTTAAGATTCGTCGATGAACAGGTCGGACATTTTGGAATATTTGTATTTTTTATCTCAAATTCTTGTTTCACTCCATTTTGTATCCGAACTCTACCATCTTCTATTTGTTCCTGTTCAGAAGCAGCATATAACTGAACAATTTTTTTGGCAATTATATAATCATATTCAACTAATGGCATTAGGCAGCGAATCGCTTCATCTTCTTGATTATTTGCTAAAAACCAATATACTTTATTTGTATCAATTAGTTTTAAATTATACTTTTGACATAATTCCATTAATTCATTTGACATATTTTAAAATACCTCCAGTATCATTTATAGTATTTATTATATACGCAGCTTAAATCCCTCGTCAAGGTTCAGGATGCATTGAGTAATATAAACACATCAGGTAATTTTACAGATGATCTTATAAATATTGGAAGGAAATATTCATATGAAACTCTTAACGCTGCCATAGCTCAATCAAGTTTAAATAAAGAACAAATTAAAGCAATCCTGGTTGGAAACGGTTTACAAGGTGAACTGCTTGAAACGACTGCTGATGAATTAGCCAATATAGCAAGCACAAACATGGTAGCCGCTTCCCAGGCAGGCGCGGCATCATCCACACTTGGTTTAGGCACAGCATTCAAAGGCTTAGGCATCACGATTAAAAACACAACAAAATCAATGCTTGCATGGATGGCATCCAATCCGGTCGGATGGCTTACCGCCGTCGTGGCTGCCGTCGGCTCTGCTGCTTACGGAGTATATAAACTTCATGATGCCCTTACAGTGTCCCTTGAAGAACAGAAGGAAAAACTGCTAGAAACAGAAGATGCCTATGAAAATGTAAAAGGCGAACTGCAGGAAGTCGAAGACGAATTACAGAATACTTACAGTAAAATTAAGGAACTGGAGGGCACTTCCAATTTAACATGGGTGGACAGGGAGGAATTAAACAGGCTCCGAGAGATAACAAACGAACTGGAACTGCAGAAACAGTTAAAGCAGGATGAACAGCTTGATGCTGCGGAAACACTGTATAAGGAAAACAAAGATACATTTGATAAGGAGTTTAAAAGTTCCGTGGGGACTGCATCCGTATCGGATTTAAGGGATCAGTTATCCTCCGGTGCTGTCGGTATTGGTCAGCTTGATCTTGAAAACAATCTTACGGATGCTGTATCAGCGCTCCAGCACTTGAATGAAGAAAAGCAGAAACTGACTGATGAAAATGAAATTGCAGCATATGACACATTTATCAGGAGAATAACAGATTCGCTAAAATCAAACGGACAGGAATACCTGTCCTCCATATCGCACTATAAGCAGAATATTTTAGAAATTTCCCGTATCCGCGATTTGACGGATGACGAACAGGATTTCTATGCTTACCTCTCCTCCATGCAAAAAACGGTCTATGAGTTTTACAGTCCTGCCACATGGAACAGCCTTGAATTTGACTCAATATTCAACACGGAAAACCTTGAAAAAACAAAGGACGAACTTATTGCAATGTATACAACCGGAAAACTGTCATCGGAAGAACTTCTGAAAAGTTTCCCCAAGTTAAGCAGTGCCATTGAAGACAGTGAACTCATTGCAGGAGAAGGCTCTGACAAGTTTAAGGAATTTTACAATGAAATTGCAGCGCTTGCTGAAAAACAGAAGGATTTTTCCTCCGGCAGTTTTAACAGGCTAAAACCAGATACCGGTATACCGGAAACCATTGAACAGCTCAACGCACAGTTAAAACCGGCATTCGATGCCGTACAGTCCGCATGGAAGAATATTTTCACGGATGACGGTTTTATACCCGAAAACGTGGACCTGTCAATGCTTCATTCCATTAAATCCACCATTGACGACTTAAACAAAAATAAAGAACTTGGAATCAGTATTGACTATTCTTCTTTCGATAACCTTTCCAGGGTACTGACAGATGTTACTACAACAGAACAGCAGGCAAGGGAGGCACTGAACCGCTTTGTGACCGAAATTTTTAATGCATCCACTGCCACCGACGGAATGACGGAGGAAACCGTTCAGCTGGTTGAACAGATGTTAAAATCCATGGGCGTTTCCAATGCCGAAGAAGTTGCCCTAAATGCTTTGTCAGATGCCAAAGCCCGCGCAGTCATAGATTCGTACAACCTTTTTGATGCATCTGAAGAAAACATTGCTTCCATGCTAAATGAAGCGCAGGCTGCCGGAATTACAGAAGAACAGATTTTTAAACTGGCAGCTGCCGAACAGGTCTTCAATAACAGCGGTCTGAATCCCAAAGAGAAAATCGAGAAGCTGAAAGAACTGGCAACCGCGTACGGTCAGACTGCCATCGCCACGCATATTGCCAACATGGAACAGGCATCGGCTGAAGGACACATATCCATTGATTATGAAAAGGAGCTTGCCTCAATACAAAACGCTGTCAATAATTCCATAAACAGTGTCCGTATTAACTTTTCCCCAGTCGGAGATACTAGAACAAAAACGTCCGCATCCGGCGCAGGCAAAGACACCCACTTAGAGGAATACAGGCAGAAACTCGGGGAACTCCAGACCATGCTCGACCGGGAACTCATCAACGAAAGGGAGTTCTACGACCAGTCCGACGCACTCTTAAACGATTACCTAAAGGACACCCCCGCCCACCTGCAGAAATACGCGGACGAAATATCCAACGCGGAAAAGACACTGCGCGGCAACTGGATCAGCGCCTTCGGCTACGAAAAGGCACGGCTTGAAAAGGACCTCTCCGACGGCACGCTCGTCCGGTGGCAGTATTATGAACGCCTCTCGGAACTTGCGGAAAAATACTACAACACCGAGGGCGCCTCCTACGGGAAATTCGCGGACGAATACGGGGAAATCACACAGGAAATAAAGGACGGGCAGGAAAAGCTTTGGGACGACATCTTCGGCGAAATCAACTCACAGCTTGACGGCTTACAGTCCGCCTGCGAAACCGTCCGGGACGCCGTCGTGGAATACTCCGAAAACGGCTCCCTCTCCATCGACACCATGCAGAAGCTTATCGCCCTGGAGCCGCAGTACATGGCAATGCTCTTTGACGAGAACGGACAGCTGCAGCTCAACGCGGAGGCTTACGAACGCCTTGCAAAAACCAAGCTGGAAGAACTAAAAATTGACCTTGCCGGTCAGGCACTTAACACCATCAACAGCCTCCAGAGCGAGGCGCAGGCAGTGGAACTGCTGACCGGGAAATACGCCGAGCTGCGCGACACCAGCGCAGGCGCCATTGAACAGCAGCTGCGCGACGCCGTCGCGGAGGCATACGGACGCGGGGAACAGCAGGGAAAAGCCGCCGAAACGGTGCTGCAGGCGTATATCAACCAACGGAAGGTACTCGATGCCACGGACCTCCCATCCCTGAGCGTCACGGCACAGCAGGAGGAAAAAGGGGCATCACGGTTTTTAAAAACCTTCGACTGGATCGGGACGCTGCTTGAAAAGATATCGGAAAAGACCTCCAAACTGATTGACAAAGCAGACAGATTCCATGACTGGCAGAAGAAAAACGCCATGATAAACCGCGCCGTGAAATCGACCGACAGGGAAATCAACACCAATGAACGCGCCTACCATGCTTACATGAAAAAGGCTAATTCTGTGGGACTTGGACTGAATTATGTCCGTAAAATACAGGACGGCGCACTCTCCATTCAGGACATTACCGACGAGGGGCTTGCCGGCAAGATAGACAGCTACCGAGAATGGTACGACAAAGCGCAGGGCTGCCTTGACACGATTGGGGAATTATACGACAGACAGCGTGACCTGATTAAGCAGAAGCTCGACAACGTGCTCGACTACTACAGCGACATGGACAGCTGCCTCTCTTCCATCACCTCAAAAATCGAGTCGGTGATCTCACTCAATGACGGGATGGGGAAACGCAGTCCGCTAACAAAGCTTGTGGAACAGTTTGCCAGCATTTCGGACCGTCTCGATACCGTCACATCCAAAGGCGCTGCCACTGCGGGCGGTTCCCCCGGGAATCCGGGAAACGCCGACGGCGCGGCGGACCGGGACAGCCAGGACCCCGCGGATTCCATAAGGTCCAAAATTAAGGCAGTACAGACGGACCTTGAGAACACGGCGACATACAAAAACCTGGTCAGGGCGATTGAAACCGCGGAAAACAAAATCGCGGAGCTCGACGGGAAAGGCTATGAGAACCTGACAGGCGGACAGAAAAAGAAATACGATAAACTAAAGGCACAGCTTGGGGATTATTACAGGCAGAAGAAAGCGCTTGACGAAAACGCCACCGCCTCAAACATAACGGAATACAGTAAAACATACCTCGCATGGAAGAAGCTGCAGGACAGGCTTGACAGCGGGAAAAACCTTTCGGGGGGACAGTGGAAACAGTATAACAGCTATATAAAACAGCTGGAGGGCTTTGCAAGGGAAAAAGCCGGTGTGCTGTCGGAACTGGAGGATGCGCTTGGGGAAGCCCTTAACCCGGGTGACAAACCAGGGCAGATCGAAAAGACCTATGGGGAATCCGCGGAGGACATCCGCGGCAGCTACCAGAACCAGATAGACGGCATCAAAGCCGAAGCGGAAAACACGAAGCAGTACCAGAACCTGCTCGCAAAGGCACAGGGGCTTGAACAGAAAAAGGACACAAAGGGACTGTCAAAACCGGAGCAGGAAAAGCTTGACAGATACAATGCCGAGCTTGAAGCGCTGCGGGAAGGCGCGACAGGGGCGAACATATCCGGTTACGTGAAAACATGGGAAGCATGGTACAAGCTCCAGCAGAAGCTTGACAGCGGGAAAAAGCTGTCCGACAGCGAGGCAAAGAAATACGACACCTACAAGTCACAGCTTGAGGCATGGAACAGCGAAAAACAGACGCAGATCAGTGACCTCCTAAGCCAGATGGAGGACGACCTTGGACAGCTGCAGAAGACTTATACGGAGAATATTTCGGGGGCGGAATCCGAGGTCAACGGTTACTATGCAAACCTCTACTCGCTTGCAAAACAGATAGCGGAATACAGCATCACGTCACTGCAGGCGCAGCTTGACTATCTCGACGCATACATTTCCTATTATAAGGAGCTTGTATCGCTGTATGACACGTTCAGCGGTGACAGGCTGGCAAAGCTGCTCACGGACTTGGACGAGGATGCGCTTGCAGGCAAGGCGGAGGTATACGAAAAATACCTTGAAACACTGCAGGACAAATACAGCACCACCCTTTCGGAAATGAATGGATACAGCCAGCTCCTTGACGCGCTCGACACAAATGATTTTGAAGCGTCAATGGAACTGTTTGACAGGGCTTTGGAAGGTTATAAGGCAAACGGTGACACTGCCATGGCGGATAAGCTGCAGTCAGTGCTTGACCTGCTTAATGAACGTGCCTCTGACGCTGACAGCTGGGGCGAATCTGCCGATAAATGGGCGGAGGAATGGGAAAAGGCATTTTCATCCGCGAAACAGGAGCTAATCGGCACGGCGACGGAGATACAGGAGGTAAACGATGCCCTGAGGCAGATAAGGCTTGATAACATAACCGATGCAGTAAATGAGCTTGACACTTCAAAAGGGATACTCTCTTCCATTGCCGATTTGATAAATGACGACTGGCTTTATGACAGCGGGGAGCTTTCCGAATACGGACGTGCGAAGGCTGCATTACTCGTATCACAGCTTGAGGATTCACAGAGGAAAGCCAACGCGTACCTTGACCTAATCAGTGGGATACAGAACAGCAAAGGCACTTATGCATCCGACAAGGCATACATGGAAGACCTCAACAGTGCGACACAGGATTACTACAATGCGCTGGGCGAAACCGCCTCACTTGAAAACAGCATCATGGAACTCATGAAGCGCGGTGCAGAGGAAGAAGTCAGCAGTATCAGGAAAATCATTGACGCGAGGAAGCAGGCTCTGCAGAAAAAGAAGGAATATTACGATTACGGCAGGAGCCTGAAAAACAGCCAGAAGGAAATCGACAGCATAAGGGCACAGATTGACGCAGTCAATGCGCTGGGTGATACCGCCGACGCGGCGGCAAAGGCAAAACGCGCACAGCTTGAGGCAGACCTTGCGGAAAAGGAAGACGCCTTACAGGAAACAAAGGACGAGCATACCTATAATTTACAGATTGACGCGCTTGACGAGTTTGCAAAATCGCTTGAGGATGCACTTGACAGCTCCGCAAAATCGGTTGCGGAAATCCTGGAGGAACAGAACGAAATTGTCACATCCGCAAAGGAACTGTATCAGATATCATCCGAAAGCATTGCCAATGTGCTGGATAAACTTCAAACCTTCTACATGAAGAAAGGAACTTTAAGCGATGAGGAGCTGCTCGAGCTGGTGGGAGAACCTGTATTCCAATACGGACAGGCGTCCTCTTTACAGACGTCATTCAACACAAATGCGGCAATTCCCGGCAATATCCAAACACGGGACATCCCGCCCGCAATTCACGTTCATTATGACAGTCTTATCCATGTCGACGGAAACATTGACAAAGAAGTTGCAAGCTTACTTCCGCAGCAGTTGGAACAAAGTTATCAGTATACGACACAAAAGCTTTACAATGATATTTACACAATCAGCGGAAGCAGAACCGGCAGACCGTCTGTCTTGTAGCAATGAACAGCAAACCGCACTCCAAAACAGGGGTGCGGTTTTTAAAATCAAAAAAGGAGGATTATTATGTCATTTATAACAGCAAATTCGTTTCTTTTTGACAAAAGAAACAGCGCAGATTTCGGCGTGACAATCGGTTGGATTAATACCGACGCGGATGTTTCCGCAAACGGACTTCACCGCGAACTGAAAAAGACCGCAAATACAAACAGAACAAAATTTCATATATACGGAACGGAAAATACGGAACCAATCACGTTCCATATCAGCATCGTAAAAACGGATGGCAGCGAAATCACAAGATCAGAATCCATACAAATCAATCGTTGGCTCACGTCCTCTTCGCTTCCGCAGCTTCTCAAATTTAATGACTGCGACGCCTACCCGCTGCACTACTATGCCGTATGCACACAAATCAACGACATTACGTCCGGCGGCTGTCTTATCGGGAAAGAACTGACATTCGAAACAAATGCTCCGTATGCTTTTTCGGAAGCAGAAGAAAAAACATACGTGATAACAGAAGCAAACCAAACCTTTTTCCTGAACAATTCCGCTGACACGGATAACGGCATCTACTACCCTACCATAACCATCTCAACGGCATCCGACATGGTCATAATCGAAAACGTGACAGATCAGAAATCCCTGACAATCTGCACACAAAGGCTTACGGCAGATGCAGACGGAACCAAAGTCCTGACACTCAATTCCGAAAACATGACTGTGACAGACCGCAGCGGACGGTTAATTCCCGCAGGCGACCTAGGCTGGGGCGATAATGATAACATGGATACCATTTACTGGATACGGCTTCTTCGCGGCTTGAACGAATTTCGGGTCAGCGGAAACTGCACCCTGAAAATAAAATACGAATTTCCGAGAAAGGCAGGTTGTTTATAATGAATCAGGCAAACATTTATCTCTGCAGGGCAGATGCAAGCATACTGGGTACACTTACGGGAATCCAGGCGCAAACCTGTACCCTGAAACGCAACGCAACGGATTTGTGGGAGCTTACCTTTGACGTAAGCCGCTATCTTGACACAGACGGCATCCTGACCCAAAGCGACTACTATGACTCCGTTGACGATATGATGCGCCTATACCTGGAAAGCGCGGACATACAGGCATTTTTTGTGATTGACTCCGAGCCTGTAATAAAGGGCGACGGGTATCAGGAAACCAAAAGCGTAACGGCACACTCCATCGAGTGCGAGCTGCGCAGCCTATACTTAAAAAATTTTAAGATAAACTGCGGTACGCCCGACAGTCAGGAGTACCTTGCATGGAAAACGGACCCGGATGGAAACACGGTTTCCTATAATGTCAACCCATACATCACACTCCCCTATGAATACATTTCCCTCGTCAATTACGGCGACACGCAACTCAGCCTTTTGCACCTTGCATTACAGGGCACAGGGTGGACTGTGAAAGAAGGAATCGACGAAGAACTTTGTAAAATCAAAAGGAGCTTTGAAACATCCGACAGTGTTTATTCTTTTTTGATGAAAAGCGTGTCCCCTGCTGCCCGCGTCATTTTTGAATTTGACAGGAAGCATAAGACGGTAGGAATGGTAAAGGCAGACAACTACGGTGAGGACACGGGCATTTTTATTACGATGCGCAATCTGATGAACAGCTTTGAAGTAACGTCTACCTCCAATGATGCAATTATAACAAAATACATTCCGACTGGGGCAGGCAATTTAGGAATTGAACAGGTGAACTTCGGACAAGACTCGATTCTGAACCTTGACTATTTTATGAATACGCGAAACGAATACGGCAATTACAAATTTGTGTCCGCCCGGCTGCATGACAGCTACTGCAAATGGAAGCAGTTTCGGGAGGAAGAGCCGTTTTCGGTTTCTGTCAGCCCCGAGGAATGCATACAGGGCACGCGCAGGGAAGTATACACGGAGCTGACAAGGCGGTATAATCAGACCCTTTTAGACATTGGAGAGCTCAAAAACCGGGTTCCCAATGATGGATGTATCATTGATTATACGACTTATTCGCAGGAAGAACTCGAAGCATCATTAACAGCCCATAACAACGCGCTTGCCGCACTGAAAACACTTTACAAAAAGGAGTATGGCGTTACGCAAATCGGGAATGCACCGGATTATTTCCCGGTTCCCGCGGATGCCGTCAATATTAAAGACACGCCATACTGGTATGACTTTTATGCTTATCAGGAAACGATTATTCCCAAAATTGAGGAAGCCCTGGAACAGTGTGTACAGGGAGGCTGTGGCGGAAAAAATCAGATTGACTCATATCTGTATGAGTGGTCTTTGTATGGCTTGGATGAATTACAGGCGAAAAAGAAAGCATGGTCTGAAGCTGCCAATCTGCTGTTTCATGAGTGCTTTATTGCTTCCGGAACAACGGATAACCCTACCCAATACCGCACTGCGGATGAAGGCGGATGGAACAGCCTGACAAGCGAAGAACAAAAAGCATTTACGTCAAAAAGCGCTTATATCACGCAGTTAAACCAATATCTTGACTATATGGCTTTTGACGGCACAAGGGATAATTCCATCACCAAAACGCAATGTAAAGGGATTATCCGGACATGTGATGATGAGATTGCAAAGCGGTTATCGCAAATCGGTCAGATCGAGGCAAAACAGCGCGTCTACGACCAGCACAGAACAGCGCTTGCCAACGCTGTGCTGCTGAACCAAAATTTTAAAATGGATAACCCTGACGGCACTTGCGTGTTCCTTTTTGATGAAAATGACATGAATGTCATAAACAGTATGATACGGGAGCAGGAATTCAGCGATGCAAATATCATTACAACCAGCCTTGACGACGTTATTTCCACCGTAGACATCCAGGAAACCTTATATCAATCTGCTGCTGCAAAGCTGCACGAGTTATCGCAGCCGCAGTATTCCTTTCATACGGAGCTTGACAATCTCTATGCACTTGATACGTTCAAGGCATATCAGAAGCCGTTTGACATCGGTAATTTTATCAGGGTCGGACTGGAAATCCATGAGGAGCTTTGCGACAACCGGTTCGTAAAGCTGCGACTCATTTCCATATCCCATAACCCGCTGCAGGCAGACGAAAATCTGTCGGTGGAATTTTCTACGATGACAAAGGCGTTAAACGGGGTTAACGATCTCGCGTTTTTGCTGGGCAGTGAAAACGGAGCATCCTCGGGAGGCTCTTCGGGTTCTGGTTCCGGCACAGTCGGCGCAACGTATGGAAACAATGACGCCAATGTACAACTGAGCAATCATATGCTGAATGCACTGCTTCGTACGGAAACGTTCGGGACGGCGGTGAATGATGTGATTTTGGATAGTATGCAGGCACAAAACGGAAAATTTGCTGCGCTGTTTTCCAAAAGCGGGGCTTTTGATGCGTTGGAGGCAGGGCAAATCAAAGTCAGCGGGGATTGTCTGGTGAATGCCATTAAATCAAAAAATTATTCGATTGCCAAAGACAGCCACGGGCAGACCGTGGAAACAGGCAGTATATTGGACTTATCGGACGGAACCTTCAGTTTTGCAGGCGGCAACCTCAAATGGGATAATTCGATTCTTTCCATTAACGGAAACACATCCGTTACAGGAAGCATTATTACCAAAAGTACGTTCGAAGGCAATGTTAATGCAAAGGAGCTGTCTGCCAGGAAAGGAACCATCGCCGGCTGGAAATTTGATGAAGAACGCTCCGAAGGGTTTTTTATCAATGATACGGAAAACGGAATCGCCGGAAAAAAATATTTAGGAACTGACGGCATTATAATGGGAGATTATTTTACTGTGAATTGTGACGGATTTACACTGAAAGACTGTTCCTATCGGAAAAGCATTGATAACTATTTTTTGGATGGCGGAAACATAACACAAATCGATGGTCATTCTGATTTTGATTTCCCAAGCCGAATCTATGTGTACAACTATAAAGCTTTGCCTTACAATCAACCCTTTTATATCGCTTTTCACTGTTCCGCCCAATTATATGTAACCTTTAAAGACTCCAGTGTCGAAGACGATATCCATAATATTTTCGGCTTAGAATACGTATATTGCGTCAGAAAAAGTCAGATTAAAAATATTACGGATTTGGCAGATGCCAAAAACACGGTGTTAACAGACAATGTTATCGGTAAATTAGTTCTCGAAAATATCGGATATATCAATTGCAACGAACTGGAATTGGTCAAAAGCAATTATGAGGAAGTACGCGATGAAGATCTCTTCGGCTTCCCTCCAGTGTCAACATGCGAAATACGGAATCCCAAATGTAACGGCATCTATCAGGAAGAAACCAAACTCGAGCTTTTAGGCGTATGCGATTCAGCATCCGTTTATATTCTGTCGGATATATCGTCCCTTAACGAAACAGGGATGTATATTGATTCGCACAGTAATATCATTAAAATAAATAATACTTCCATGACCGGAAAAGGCATTTCATCCAAATATATCTATAATAATGTAACCGTATCCGGCAAACCGTTATACATTAATTCAAGCGGGACAATCGGATTGGCTGGCTCGTCCAAACGCTTTAAAAACTCCATTTCAACCAGACTTACCGAAATATCCGATCCCCACGGGTTATATGACATTGATGTTGTGCAGTACAAATACAATGATAACTATTTTTCATCTCCAAGCGACGAGGGTATCGGCAAATATTTCATTGGCTTTATTGCGGAAGATATTGCCGAAAAATTTCAGGACGGCGCGACCTTCGATAAAGACCATCTTCCTGACGGCTGGGATATCCGTTATATGTTCCCTGCGGCGCTAAAGCTGATTCAGGAGCAACACACAGAAATAGAAACAATCAAAAAACAATTACAACAGTTAAAGGAGGAGCTTTATAGGGTGCTGCATTAGCTGCGGCACCCTATGCTTTCTCTTTCTCAATCTCCAACAAATCCTGCACCGTAATATGGTCAATCACATCATTTACCGCATCATAAATACGCCTGTACACTTCAACCGTAGCGCATCTCTCATTCCGCTCGCAGGGCAGCGCATTCTCCGCCAGACACTCCACCGGCGCAAGCGATCCCTCCGTCAGCCGCAAAATCATGCCGACCGTATACTCCTTTGGCTGCTTTACAAGCTGATATCCGCCCTGTGCCCCTCTTGTACTGCGCACATAGCCTGATTTGTTGAGCACCGCAATAATCTGCTCCATATATTTTTCGGAAATTTCCTGTCTTGCGGCAATATCCTTAAGCTTAACCGTTTCCCCGATATGCGCGCCCAAATCCAACATAATCCGTAAAGCATACCGTCCCTTTGTTGATATGGTCATATACTGCCTCCTCTATCTCAACCGCGTCCGCCCGTTGTTTTATATCTAATATATATCATTTAATTCCTATCATGTCAATCGGTTTTGTTGTGTTTTATCTTTTATCCGATTTTACCATATACCCACAACAGCAGGCACCCACCTACCACTGCCGCCGCAAGCATCGGCAATACGGTTGTAAGCGCCGTAAGCCCAATCCCTCCGCGTTTATAAAACCGCCCCTTCCTGCTGTCCTCCAGCGCAGTCCAAAATCCCTGCACGCCGCATAACAGCACCGTAAAGACAACCACCGCCGCAACCGGATAAGTCCCGCTGTGTTTTAAATCCGCATTCGCTGCACCATCTTCCCCAACCGTCACAAGTTCTATCCCAAACGTCCTGCCTTCTGCAATCTGAGAAAAAACAGCCTTTTCGATCAACGAAAAATCCACATGGATCCCAGCCAAAGATTCCTGGTACCATGCAAGCGATGCCTGTCTGAAAAGCACCTGAAACAGAACCTCATTCACAATCGGCACGCACACGCTGTCAACATCTTCATACACCGTAACCGCGCGGTTTGCACGCCCCACCGCCAAATCCTGCGTCAGCGTTTTGGGAAGAACATACCCGCACTCCGCCTCATCTCTTCGCACAAGCCGTTCCACCTCATCCGCGCTCTCACACATCCGAAAACGCACAAGCCCGTCATGTGCCAAAAGCTGCTCCCCGTACTTTCCGCCTTCATCAAACACTGCCACCGAAAACGTTGTATCCGACTGTTCTTCAAGCCGCGCAATCAAAACAGACACTGCCGTCATAAGCAAAAGACTAAACCATATGCCCTTGCGAAAAAGCATCCGTTGAAACAGCACCCACGTCACAGGCGGCACAAACACAATCCCGTTCTTTCTGCGCGCTGTCCCTTGCGAAGCATCGCCATGCCGAAGCAATCCAAGATACGCCTGCGCAAGATTCAACAGGAAAAACACAATGCACCATGCCAAAAGCCCCAAAGCCGCGGAAGGAAGCTTTTGTAAATCACCCGAAAGCGCCACCGTAAATGCCGACTTCAAAAAAGAGGCAGGAAGAAACGATCCCACTTGATAAGCCAAGTCTGGCAAAAGCACAGACGGCACAATACACCCTGATAAATATGCCTGAATCAGCGCCGAAATACCGATTGCCAAAAGCGCATTCTTTTTCTCTCCAAAAGTTCTGTATATCACCATGAAATATAACACGCAAAACGCTATCGTCAAAAGCATCAACGCAATTACCTCGGACGATAGCCTTACATTCAAACGCTCCCTTACAGGCGGTACTGCCAAAGCCGTAAACGGTAAAAGCCCTGTCACAAGCATTGGCAAAAGTCCCGTGATAAATCCACACATCACCTGCCACAGCCGAGAAACACCAAGCCTTTTTTCAAGAATCGTCCGCCACATTTCATCATGGCAGAAAAAACCGCCAAAAAAAAGACCTGCCAACAGCATATAAACCGCCAACAGTGCACTTCCGTAATAAATGACATATGTGTCATTTTCCGTCAGGGAAACGGTTTTCGTCCGAAACATGTTTTCCCGCCCCGCTGCCATGCCAAGATTAAAACGGTTGATATCGTCATACAGTTTCTGCACAATCTCCTGATTTGCATCAGTCAGACCGCCAACAAGGTACTGCACCGCATAAATCTCCGCCTGCGCCACCTCAAGCATTCCCACCGCCGCATTCGCAAGCTCCTGAAACAGCAGACCTTTCAGCGTCCCAAATCCTCCACCGTCCAGCGCATGATTGGCTGACAGATAAACGGTCACAGGCGTATTTTTGCCCGAAAGGATATCCTCCACAACCGTCTTTGGCAGCATGACAAGCGCCGCAAGCGTTCCCTCATGCAAACGCGCAAGCCCTTCTTCCTCAGATACCCGCTCAAGGTCACAGAGCGCCTTCACGGACTCCATTTCCTGCACATAGGAAACTGCCATATCCGTCAGCGCATTGTCCGCCACCACATACCCAACGCACATTCGCGCATCATCACCCTGCGTTTGCTTTACCGCAGTGACACAAAAAGCAGCCGCTCCTGCCGCCACGCCTAAGACAAGCACAAGCAAAACTGCTCTTTGCAATATAGCGGGCAGTACTGCGACTGCCCGTTTCCATTCCGCTTTCAACCACTTTTTATTCATAATCAAATTTCCTGATAGAAGCCAATGCCTCATAAACCATTTTTTGGATATCCTGCATACTCATTTCAAGTAAATCAACGGAATCCTTTGGAATTTCAGGATCCTCATCCGCAGGATCCAGCTCTACTACGGCACTCAGATAACAAAGTTCCTCATCATCTACCTTGAGGCTCGAATTATTCACCCGAAACGTATAGCCTTCCCCTTTCACAATATCCGTAAACTCGCCGTCCGCTTCAAACACAAGCTTACCGTCCGGGATGTCAACCATAAGCTCCATGTCATAGCTCATAGCCTCCTTATCAAAATCATTTGCATACGAAAATGTCATGTCCTGATTATGGTTATCGGTCTGAATAAGAAGCGTCACATCCTCATTATAAAAGGCATCCGTCACCTCAGCATTGCGTTCCATTCCAAAATATTTAATTTTTTCTCCATGTTTTACATAGATTCCGCCCTCGATGACATCCAGTACACGCTCTTCTCCCAAGAAACTGAGATTCATAGCCAAAACAGCGCCATCCTCCGTTTCCATATCCACCGGGGAAGAAATATTCACAATACGTCCTTTTTGATCAAAATAATAGTCAAGCACATAATCCGTCCTGAAACGCACTCCCGTAGCGCCTTCTATCAGCGCATCAAACGCCTCCTTTAACCGGGCAGCTTCAGACGCATCCCCTGCCCTCTCCATAAGCTCCTCCAAATAAATTTCATAAAATTCACTTTCAAAAAGATCTTCCTCAAGCAGCTCCAAATATTGGTTGACCGCCTCTTTTGTCACGCACACCCGCACACCCACACGACTGTTCTCTGTATCCTTGACATTTTCAAAAGTAGTGTTTTCTTTGATAACCGCAGCCGACTTGGTCAAAACTGAAATCAAATCCGCAGACGCTTCCGCATCCTCGTTTTCCTGAAAAAATTCCACTGAATAATCATCAGGCAAGGTCGAATCCAAAAGCTGCGCCCATTCCGAATTGTTAAAATTTTCACCAAGATTCGTCAGTCCTACATGGTATGTATCCTTCAAAAACTGAGGCAGCGCAATGTAAAGCGTGTCGGATGTTGCCGCAACATCCGCAAACGGTATCTGAAAACCGTACATTCCAACCCCGATATTACAATTTGTCCTTTTTTGGCTTTCATTGATTAGCGCGTCCACACTAAATTCCATGTTCGTCGACTCACCGTCTGGAAACGTTATGGAAACATCCGTATTGAGGTGGATTGTTTCTGTTTCCCACAGTTCATTCAATGCATCAAAATCAATTTTCTCCGAGAGCGAGCTGCCATACTGCTCCATCTCCGATAACGTCTTTGCAGCTGCCGCCTGCAGGCGCAGCTCCGGTTTGCTTCCAAACGTCCTTCCCGCAAAAAACACTGCCACGGCAGCCGCAATCACAACAATAACTGCCACAACTATTCCAATAGCCAATCCGGTCTTACTTTTCTTTTCCATTTCCATATGATAACCCATGACCTTTCCATCTAATGTCTATTGACCTTTGATCTCCCTGATTAACGCCTCCCCGCGAAGTGTCCTGTCAACTTCTTTGCTTTTACCGTTATGCAATGCATAAATTCTGTCGCACAGGTCCAAATCACTTTCCTCATGTGTTGCAATCAGAACAGTCCCTCCTCGCTTTTTATACGCTGCAAGGTATCTTCTGATTTCCGCTTTTCCCATCAAATCCAAAGCCGCATCCGGCTCGTCTAAAATTAAAATTGGCGGATTCCCCGCCAATGCGCAGCCAATGCTCACCCGCTTTTTCATGCCGCCAGAGAGCTTCCCAACTCTTGTGTGGCACATTTCATTCACACCAAGCTCTTTTAAAAATCCCTCTTTCAGGGAATGCCGAAGCTCCGTCTTATCCCGATACCATAGGCTTAGATTATCAAGCACGCTTAGCTCGTTCATAAGACAGCCTTCCTGCGGCACATATCCCACGCACTGCGCAGGCGGCTTTCCCTTATCAAAAGAAATTTCACCGCTGTCAGCCTTCCTCAAGCCTGCAAGGACATTGAAGAATGTGGATTTCCCACAGCCGTTTTCTCCGACAATGCCGACACACTCGCCTGCGCCCGCTGTTAAATCCACACCTTTTAGCACCTGCTTCTTCCCATAAGAACTGACAATCCCTTTTGCGATAATACGCTCCATTACAATCCCTCGTTTTTAAACCGTTCCCTTACGTGTCCGTTCAGGAAACATATGTACGCCAAGTCTATACATTCGCCAAAATCTGTTTTTCAATATCCGCCATATTCACCTGTCTGTAGCTGCTCAAATCGCTGTTATTCCATCCCTTGCCTCTTCTGCCGCTGAATATTGTCGGTTCATTATATCCGTTTTTCAGGATTGTAAGCACATAGCCGACTTTATTCTCAACGGACGGCTGGCTAAGTGTACGCGTCAGCACCTCGAAAAGCTGCTCATGCGTCCGGTTATTTGCATTTGCCGTGCGCAGAATGTCCTTCGCCTCTTTCAAGGAACAGCCAAACACATCAATAATTTCCTGCTCCTCGTCCGTTGCAATCACAACACCGCCATTCTTGTCCATATTTTCCACGATTTCCACCACAGTACGGTTCTTCTTCACACGTTTGATTTTAAAGCGTACCGCGCCAAGCCCCATCTGACCGCTCGGAAGCTTTTCCTGGATCAGCTCATATTCAAATGCGATATCCGTGTTCCCATTAATCTCCTCATGCGGTTTCTCCAAAATCTCGCGCTTGACATTTCCGTTTGCATAGGATTCAGGGATTTTCATCATTTTGCGAAGCTCCTCAAACGTCACCTGATACACGCCGTTATTAAACGTTTCATGCTCCTTTAATAAATAATAAAGCCGTTTCGAATATTTCTTCGTCAGATTCAGCGGATACTCAATCCTGTAATACGCCCCCTGCTTTGCTTCCATAATCATCTGCTTTACCTCGGGGTGCAGGTCAAGCACAATCTTGCTTTTTCCCTCATCTCCGCGCTTTTTCTGATATTTAATCTTGCTAAACCACGGATAATAAATGTCCGTGCCCTCGTCCTCTTTCAGGCGAAAGCCCAAGCCTTCAAACTTCTTCACAGCCTTCTGCAAATAAGAATATGCGTTCGATTCATCCTGAAGGTTATAAAGGTGCTTCACATCAGAAATATTAATTTCATATCTCGTATTTTCCTCTGTATCATTCCCTTCGCCCACAATGCCAAGCAGAATATCCAAAATATCATTCTGCCTTCTGTCCAGGTCATATCGCGCTTCAATAATGGTTTTTGGGCGAAAAGCTACCTCTGCGCCACCTTTTTTTGGTTTGCGGTTCATTCATGATCCCCCAATCTTAATCAATTTATCTCCCTTGTAATCGTTCCATATAAGATATAAAAAACGTATCCCTCTATCATGTCTATGATAAAGCAATTTTTAAGTTTACGCAAGTAGTTTACAGAATTTATTTTTAGAGAAAATATCAGTTCAGCTTTTGTCTTCCTGTTACAAGCTTTGTGCAATATGTAATAAAATTTTAAAAAAAATTAAAATTTATTAAGCAAAAATAAAATACTTTCTTGTGCTAACGCGGAAAAAGGTATACAATAATAATACAGTCAAATACCCCACAGCAAGCTGCAGAGTATTTGGCACTCGCAGCATTTTCCAAATATCCGCGCAAGCGTGTCTAATTGGTTTTTTACTTGCGGGAATAAAGCACATAGGAGGGGTTTATTATGATCCAACAAAAAAATGAAGCAACAGCACCAAAAAAACGAATTGCCGACGAGATTTTAAAGCAGATTGGCAAGAGCGTCATCATTGTATTTGTTGTCGTAGCGATTGTCGCTCTCTGCATGGTCGGATGGCTGGTTATCACATCCAAACAGACGGAACTGACACTGCAGTCAGAATCAGCGGCAAATCAATTGACCGGATTTCTGGAAGGTTATATCAGTGAAGTGGAAGACATATCCGTTAATCCTGAAATTATCCATGTAATGACCGAGACAAAAGCAGGCGACGATATTTTAAAAGCCGAAAAAATGGATACAGTCCGTGAAAATCTTATAAGTATCGCAAACACGGATACGGAAAACGTACTGTCCGTATGGATTGCGGACATTGACGCAAGTGTGCTGACACAGTCAGACGGATTTACGAGCGGTGAAGGCTGGGATATTACCACACGTGAATGGTATAAGTGTGTAGAAACAAGGGAAACGCTTTTAACAGAGCCTTACATTGACTCTTCTACCGGAAAAATGATATTAAGCGCCGTATCTCCTGTTTCCGATGCATCAGGAACCATTATCGGCGCAGCCGGAATCGATATCTCATTAGAGCACATGACAGACGTTATGAGCCAATACAAAATTGGCAAAGGCGGATATATCCTGTTGTTATCGGGAAGCGGTACCTTCCTTTACCATCCGCAGAACGATATTATACAGAAAAATATTGCGGATATTAACGTATCGAAAAATGTAAGGGATGCCGTACTGTCAGGCGAGGAAGCTTTCTTAAGATATACCGTAAATGGTACGCCAAAATATGGCGCCGTAAAGACTGCCGGGACAACCGGATACATTATCCTGAGCAATATGCCGCTATTGGAGTATTACTCCCTGTTAATCGGCATGATTATTGCACTGGTTTTCATCTTTATTGCAGGCGCCCTTCTCATTGCGTTCAGCATTAAAAGCAGTGCCAAGAACCTGACAAAGCCGATTTTGGAATTAAACTAAATAGCGCAGCAGCTAGCTGACGGAGATTTGGATGTTCACCTTCATGTTGAATCCGAGGATGAAATCGGACAGTTAGGCGAATCCATCGGAAGGACCGTAAGCCGTCTGAAAGAATATATTGTATACATAGATGAAACTGCGGAAGTCCTTGCACAGATTGCGGACGGAAAACTGAGCATTCATCTCAAAAATGATTATGTCGGCGAATTTCAGAAGATTAAAGACGCATTAATTAATATTTCCAATTCCATGAACAATGTTATGGAAGGAATCAACGAAACCTCCGAGCGTGTATCTGTCGGCGCAACGGAACTTGCATCCGCTTCACAGATGATTGCGGAAGGCGCCGAGGTCCAGGCAGCATCCGTAGAACAGATTGCCGCTACGACAAACACTATTGCAGACCACGTGGAAAGCAGCCGTAATGATGCGGAAAATGCTGCAAAGGAAACGAACCATGTTACCGAAATGATTGAGCAGAACCAGGAAAAGATGACCTTGATGATGGATGCCATGAATGAAATCCGTCAGACCTCACAGCAGGTTGTCGGCATTATTCAGACCATCGAGGAAATTGCGGAACAGACCAATCTTTTGTCCCTGAACGCTTCTATCGAAGCAGCGCGCGCAGGCGAAGCAGGCAAAGGCTTCTCGGTAGTTGCTGACGAAATCGGTAAGCTTGCAACGGAAAGCTCAAAGGCGGCAAGCACGACAAGAGATTTGATTGAGATTTCAATGGAAGAGATTAACAAGGGAAATACAATTGCGGACAGCGCCATGAATGCACTCAAGGAATCTGTCAGTGCAGTCGGCAATGTCAACAGCATGATTAAAAAGACAGCGGAA
Organism: uncultured Lachnospiraceae bacterium; assembly: GCA_910578795.1. Taxonomy (GTDB): domain Bacteria; phylum Bacillota; class Clostridia; order Lachnospirales; family Lachnospiraceae; genus COE1. The sequence continues at coordinate 1,314 of CAJTSD010000049.1, read as the reverse complement.
AATGCGGTAGTTCAGGCGGAAAGCATGGAGCAGCTACGCAGCGGAATTGATGAGATTGCACGTGCGATACAGGATAACTCCGCGGCGTCTCAGGAAACCTCTGCAACATCAGAAGAGCTTGCTTCACACGCAGAAGTACTGAATAAGATGGTACAGAAGTTTGAGCTGCAGCACTAATAAACTTATCCAATTCATTAAATGTCTGTATACATAAAACACAATGAGAAAGGACAGCCAAGCCGCTGTCCTTTCTCATTGCTTTTTATAATTATAATCGTTATGCTTAAATTAAGCCTTACCAACAGAACCGAAAAGCTCCATCTTTGTCTTAACTGTCGCCTTGATTGCCTCAGCGCCCGGAGCAAGAAGCTTACGAGGATCAAATCCCTTGCCTTCCAAATCCTTTCCAGCCTCAACATACTTTCTTGTTGCCTCCTGGAATGAAAGCTGGCACTCTGTATTTACGTTAATCTTTGCCACGCCAAGAGAGATTGCCTTCTTAATCATATCCTCAGGAATGCCTGTACCACCGTGAAGAACGAGCGGCATAACGCCTGTCTTCTGCTGGATTGCATCCAATGTTTCAAAGCTTAAGCCTGCCCAGTTTGCAGGATATTTTCCGTGAATGTTTCCAATGCCTGCCGCGAGCATATCAACGCCCAAATCAGCAATCTGCTTGCACTCTGCGGGATCTGCGCACTCACCCATGCCGACAACACCGTCTTCCTCGCCGCCGATAGAGCCAACCTCTGCCTCAATTGACATTCCCATAGCATGTGCAACTGCAACAAGCTCTTTTGTCTTTTCAATGTTCTCCTCGATTGCATAGTGAGAACCGTCAAACATGATTGATGTAAAGCCTGCCTTGATGCACTTATAGCATCCGTCATATGTGCCGTGATCCAAATGGAGCGCTACAGGAACCGTGATGCCAAGATCCTGATCCATCGCCTTAACCATAGCTGCAACCGTATTAAAACCTGTCATGTATTTGCCTGCGCCCTCTGATACACCGAGAATAACAGGGCTGTTTAACTCCTGCGCTGTCTGTAAAATAGACTTTGTCCACTCAAGATTGTTAATATTGAACTGACCAACCGCATAGTGACCTTCTTTTGCTTTTTTAAGCATTTCTGTTGCTGATACTAACATAATACGAACCTCCAATACCTTATTTTTGTTTATTGATTTTTACACGTGCACATTGATTATGCCACTGTCTTTAGTATAGCTCTATCGGGCGGAAATGTCAATTTTTTAACAGAGAGTTTAGACAAATTTCTGTACTATAGGCTATGCTTTTCAATCACGCAG
>CAJTSD010000048.1 GCA_910578795.1 uncultured Lachnospiraceae bacterium | reverse complement strand
CGAGGAATGTCAGCCGGACATCTTTGCCAATCATAAGATACTCGTTTTTCGTAACCGATAACCGAAGCATAGTTTAACCTCCTTGTTCCCATACATTGCGTATGTGCCGCCTTGCATTTTTCCCTGGTTTCCTGTGATTTTTTTCGAACAAATGTACCAATGTAACATTTTGCGTGGAGTGTATCATCTTAAGATGAATTATCAGGTTCGGAATGATTCTCAGGCTCCTCGGAATTATTAGGGAATGCAAGCTGTTTTGGGGAGAGCTTTTTTACCGGGCGTTTCGGGGGAAGGCGTGTTTCATTGGATGAGATCACGGCAAAAAGATTGACGCATCCGCGAAATAATGCTAGTATAACAGAAGATTAACTATTTAAAATAAGCATACAAACCAAAGGGGAACGTAAAATGAGCAAAATCATATTAACAGGCGACAGACCGACAGGAAGACTTCACATCGGACATTACGTAGGCTCGCTCAGACAGCGTGTGGAGCTTCAAAATTCAGGAGAATTTGATAAAATATATATTATGATAGCAGATGCACAGGCACTGACCGATAACTTTGAAAATCCCGAAAAAGTGCGTCAAAACGTAATTGAGGTGGCGCTTGATTATCTTGCGGTGGGGTTGGATCCGACAAAATCGACACTTTTTATCCAATCGCAGATTTCTGAATTGACAGAACTTACATTCTATTACATGAACTTAGTTACGGTTGCGAGACTGCAGCGCAATCCGACCGTAAAAAACGAAATTCAGCTTCGTAATTTTGAGGCGAGCATTCCGGTAGGCTTTTTCACGTACCCGATCAGTCAGGCAGCAGATATCACGTTCTGCAAGGCAAACGTTGTGCCAGTGGGTGAGGACCAGCTTCCGATGATTGAGCAGACAAAGGAAATCGTGCATAAGTTCAATTCCGTGTATGCGCCTGAAAATCCTGTGCTGGTAGAGCCAAAGGCGCTGATTCCAAAGGCGGAAGCGTGCAAGCGTCTTCCCGGAACGGACGGAAAAGCGAAAATGAGCAAATCGCTTGGAAACTGCATTTACCTTGCGGACAGTGCGGACGAGGTACGCACAAAGATTATGAGCATGTACACAGATCCGCTTCACCTGCAGGTGAGCGACCCCGGACACTTGGAGGGGAATACGGTATTTACCTATCTTGACGCATTTGCAAAGGATGAGCATTTTGAGCGGTACTGTCCGGATTATGCAAATCTTGATGAAATGAAAGCGCATTATCAAAGAGGCGGTCTTGGAGACGTGAAGGTTAAGAAATTCCTGAATAATGTCGTTCAGGAGGAGCTTGAGCCAATCAGAAACAGGCGCGCGGAGTATGAGAAGGATATTCCCGAGATTTACAATATTTTAAAGAAGGGTTCCGACGCAGCAAGAGAAGTTGCGGCACAAACACTGTCCGAAGTGAAAAATGCCATGAAAATAGATTATTTCCAGGATATGGAGCTGATACGGGAACAGAGCAAAAAATATGCAAAATAAAAACAAAAAGAGGCTTATGTGAAAGCCTCTTTTTATAATTGCCTCAAATTATGTGTATAGTTATGAAATGTTCGAGAAAAGATAAGAATTAAAGGGATATGAAGAGATATGTATAAAAGTAAAGACTGTTTTGAAATGGAGGATTGGCATGGAAAACAATACACCAAAAAACAAACCCCTCGGCACATCGAGTGTGGCATATGCAAAGCCGGTGCTGATTATGGGCAGCGGAAACATTGTAGGACAAATGGAAAATGAGGGACCGCTTGCGGGCAGCTTTGATAAGGTAAGCGAAGACAAAAATGATATGTTCGGCGAAGATTCCTGGGAAAAGGCGGAAAGCCAGCTGCAAAAGCAGGCGGTTGCGCTTACGCTGCAAAAGACATGCGCACAGGCAAATGATATACGGTTTTTATTTGCGGGAGATTTACTGGGGCAGAATATCGCAAGCTCGTTTGGAATCAAAGATTATAATATTCCGCTGTTCGGACTGTATGGCGCATGCTCAACGTGCGGGGAATCGCTGATTCTTGGCAGCATGAATATTGCGGCAGGCTATGCGGACAGGGTCATTGCGCTTACCTCAAGCCATTTTGCAAGTGCACAGAAGGAATTCCGGTTCCCTTTGGAATACGGAAGCCAAAGACCGCTCTACGCTTCCTGGACAGTGACGGGAAGTGCGGCGTTTCTGCTTCAGGAAGGAAATGCAAACGGAAAATCGACAACAGGCAGACAGATTAAAAACGTATTGGAATCAGAGCATGGCGGAAAAGTTGGAATAACGGGAGTTACGGTTGGGAAAATAGAAGATTTCGGCATTAAGGATTCCTTTAATATGGGGTGCGCAATGGCGCCGGCAGCGGCATGGACCATTTCCACGCATTTGAAGGATTTCGCAAGAACGCCGAAGGATTATGACGCAATTTTTACCGGCGACCTTGGAAGTGTAGGACAGCAGGCGCTGTTTAATTTGCTTTCACAGGAAGACATTGATATATCCGACAATCATTATGACTGCGGCATGTTGATTTACGATGCAAAAAAGCAGGACGTCCATGCGGGAGGAAGCGGATGCGGGTGTTCTGCAGTGGTATTGTCCGCGCATATTCTGCCAAAGCTTGCAAAAAAGCAATGGAAGCGGGTGCTGTTTGTCCCGACGGGTGCGCTGCTCAATAAGACTTCTTTTAATGAAGGGCAGAATGTTCCCGGAATTGCGCATGCGGTTGTAATTGAGGCGTTGTAACAAATATACAAAACTTTTGCAAAACGGTAGATATTTCGATACAATAGTGATAAAATAAAAAAGTATGTAATTAATGAAATTGGGAAATTTTATTATCATGAATAACAAAAGCAAGGAGTTACAACAATGCCGATAACTGACATTTTAGAAAGAAACTGTAAATTATATGGAAATGATATTTGTCTTGTGGAAATTAATCCTGAAATTAAGGAAACAAGACGTGTCACATGGAAAGAGTATGACCTGATAGAGCCGAATCCTGTGACACACTACCGAAGGGAAATTACCTGGAGTGTGTTCAACGAAAAGGCGAACCGTTTTGCAAACCTTTTGCTTGAGAGAGGTATTAAGAAGGATGATAAGGTCGCAATTCTTTTGATGAATTGCTTGGAATGGCTGCCAATTTATTTTGGCATATTGAAAACAGGAGCGCTGGCGGTTCCTTTAAATTTCCGGTATGCTTCCGATGAGATTGAATACTGCCTGAATTTGGCGGAGGCAGATGTGCTTGTTTTTGGACCGGAATTTATTGGGCGTGTGGAGGAAATTGCAGACAGTATCAGCAAAAACAGACTGTTGTTTTATGTGGGGGATAACTGTCCGAGCTTTGCGGAGGATTATACAAGCCTTACGTTGAACTGTTCCAGCCAAACGCCAATGATAACATTGACCGACATGGACAATGCCGCAATCTATTTTTCTTCCGGCACGACAGGCTTTCCAAAGGCAATCCTGCATAATCATGAAAGCCTGATGCACTCGTGCAAGGTAGAGCAGAATCATCATGGACAGACAAAGCAGGATGTGTTTTTGTGTATTCCGCCGCTCTATCATACAGGTGCGAAAATGCACTGGTTCGGCAGCTTTTTGGAAGGCGCGAAGGCGGTACTTTTAAAGGGAACAAAACCTGAATTTATATTGGATGCGGTTTCCAAGGAACGGTGTACGATTGTGTGGCTTTTGGTACCATGGGCACAGGATATTCTTGACGCTATTGACAGAGGGGATATTCAGCTTGAGGATTATGAGCTTTCGCAGTGGAGGCTGATGCATATCGGCGCTCAGCCAGTGCCGCAGAGCCTCATTCAGCGGTGGAAAAAAGTATTCCCGCATCATCAGTATGACACCAACTATGGATTGAGTGAGTCAATCGGACCCGGCTGTGTGCATCTTGGCGTGGAAAATATACATAAAGTAGGCGCAATCGGAAAGGCGGGGTATGGCTGGCAGGTAAAGATTGCAGACGAAGCGGGAAATACCGTGAAACGCGGTGAGGTCGGTGAGCTTGCGGTAAAAGGACCTGGCGTGATGACCTGCTACTACAATGACGAGAAAGCAACTGCCGAGGTGCTAAAAGACGGATGGCTTTTTACGGGTGATATGGCGCAGGAGGATGAGGACGGCTTTATCTTCCTTGTAGACCGTAAAAAGGATGTCGTTATCAGCGGCGGTGAAAATATTTATCCCGTACAGATAGAGGATTTTTTGCGCACCAATAATAAAATTAAGGATGTAGCGGTAATTGGAATTCCAGACAAGCGTCTTGGTGAAATTACCGCAGCAGTGATTGAGATTAAGGATGGAATGGAAGCGACGGAGCAGGAAATCAACGATTACTGCATGAAGCTTCCCAAATATAAGCGTCCGCGAAAGCTAATTTTTGCAGAGATACCAAGAAATCCGACAGGCAAGATTGAAAAGCCGAAGCTAAGGAAAATGTATGGCGGAGAAAGCCTTGTGGCAGCCCAAAACAGAGGATAGCAGCGCGAACGGGGGTGAAAGCATGAGAGGTATAAAGCTCACGGAGCTGATAGATGTAAAAATCCTGCAGCGTATACAGGACGCTTTCTCTGAATTTACGGGAATGGCGGCGCTTATAACGGATGAAAAGGGTGTACCTGTCACGAAGGGCAGTGGGTTTACACAGCTTTGCATGAATCTGGTGCGTAAGTGCGATACAGGCAGCCGCAGATGTGAAGAATGTGACCGGATGGGTGCAATCAATACATACGAGAGTGGAACGCCTGTTGTTTATACCTGCCATGTGGGACTGACTGATTACGCGGCTCCTATTATGGTAAATGAGTATATGATTGGAAGCGTTATTGGCGGGCAGGTTCGTAAGGAACCGCCGGATGAGGCGCAGGAACGCGCAATGGCAAGAGAGCTTGGAATCGATGAGGAGATATATTTGGAAGCATCCAAAAAAATCCATTTGATTGATGAGGAGCAGGTCAGAAAGGCGGCAAAGTTTTTGACAGAGCTTGCGGCAGTGCTTTCTGAAATGGCATACAAAAACTATATTGCACTGCAAAACAGTATCAAGCTTGAAAAGATTTCAAGAAGCCAGACCAATCAGATGGTGGATATTTATTCCAATATGGAAAAGACCATTTCGTTATGGATAGAAAGCGCAAAGCTTTCGCTTGAAAACACAGATTATGAGGCGATGGCAAGTTCTTTGGAGGTATTGATTCGAAACGGCAGGGAAATCCTGACTGCGTTTGGCAATACGGTAGAGTATGCAAAAATGACGGACAGCGGAATTTCACTAAAGGAAACGGCATACAACCTCAAGCGGATTATCAATGAAGCAATTAAACTGCAGCGCAATGTAATTAAGGAGAAGGGGAACAGAGTACAAATAAAAACTTCGGATGATATGTCCGTATGCTTTTTTGGCGATATGGGAAGGCTTAAGCAGCTGATGTCAACGCTCATAAAAATCGGAAATAATTTTATGAAGGATGGCATCATAGAAATGTATGCACGTGCCGAAAAGGTTGATTATGCGGATATGCTTGTTATCGAAGTGAGGGATCAAGGGAACGGAATGCAGGAGAGCAGTATCGTGGCTTTAAATAAATATATGCAGCATGTAAATATGAACCTGTTAAACTGCACGGAGGAGGAGGAGAAGGAGCTTTTTATTTTAAGGATGCTTGTTGAACAGCTTTCAGGAAGAATTGTTTTTGAGTCCATGCCTGACGGTGGGACGGTGACAAAAGTAATTGTGCCTCAGTTGGAAATGAAGTAGACGTTACTGGAACGCGCGGACAGTAACAATAGATGAGGTGTTTCATATGAAGTTTGACACAAAAAAATATGCGGATGCGATGGACCGGTTTCACATATTGGTTGCAAAGGTCTATGAGCTGGACTCTCCCGAGATTGGGCATGCGCTTGATGAAATATGCAAGGTTTTGCGTGTGGCAAAAGTTACGATGAAGTGCTATGACGCGATAAGCCTGGAGAAGCGGAATAAAGGGATTGATATTATTCTGTATCAAGGGGATGAACCTGACGAAAACGCAGTTTACATAAAACGGGAGAGCACGGACAGGGGAAATGTGGTCATCTACAGATTTTACAAGATCAACGACAAAACAGAGTGGGACGAGGAAGAACTGGAAAAGATTAAGGTCTTACAGACTTGTCTGTTTGCTTACAATGCAAGGGTGCGGCTTGCGCAGATTGCGGATCAGTTTACTTTTCACGATACGCAGCTGGGAATGTATAATTTAAACTTCTTTATGAAACACGCAGGTACATTGATTCTGAATGGCGTTGTGGAGAATTACGGGGTATGCTATTTTAATCTGAAGCATTTTTCTATCGTAAACCAGCGATTTGGCAGGGAGAAGGGCACCAAGATTATGGTGGACTACATTGAACAGCTTGAGGCGCTTTTGGATCATACGGAGCTTGTGTGCAGGGTTGGCGGCGATAATTTTATCGTACTGTTTTTGAAGGAAAAACTGGATGCGGTCATCAGGCATATGGAAGGAATTGAGCTTGATACGGACGAGGCAGGAGAGAGCGCGTTTGTGTCTGCGGTGGCTGGATATTATATGGTTGATAATACGGTCAATTATCCGTCAGATCTTATGGACAGGGCGAATGTTGCATTGAATGTGGCAAAGCATAGCAAGACGACGGACAGGATTTTTTATAATGATGCGTTGCTTGCGTTCTCAAATGAGCGCAAGCAGATTGAAACAATGTTTCCGGATGCCATGCGAAATGAGGAATTTAAGGTATACTATCAGCCGAAGGTATTTATGAAGGACTACAAGCTCAAGGGAGCGGAAGCGCTTTGCCGCTGGTATCATGAAGATCAGATTGTGCCGCCTGACAAATTTATTCCGGTGCTTGAGCAAAGTAAGGATATCTGTGAACTTGATTTTTATATGCTGAATCATGTGTGCGCGGACATACGGCGCTGGCTGGATGAGGGGAAGCGTGTGGTGAAGGTGTCGGTAAATCTTTCAAGGTGTCATTTGGGGAATACGCATCTTTTGCAAAACATTCTTGACATTATAGACAGCCATAATGTTCCGCACGAGTATATTGAGATTGAGCTTACGGAAACGACGACGGATGTCAGTTTTAATGATTTGAAGGATATGGTGAATGGGCTGAGAGAGCATGGAATCAGCACGTCGGTGGACGATTTTGGCGTGGGATATTCGTCCTTTAACTTAATCCGTGAGATACCCTGGAATGTCATAAAAATTGACAAAAGCTTTTTACATGATGAAGGAAATGAGTTGTCGGGGAAAAACCGTGCGATGCTCAAGTATGTCATCGCCATTGCACAGGAATTGGGAATGGTGACGATTTGCGAGGGCGTGGAAACGTTGGAGCAGGTAAGGCTTTTAAAAGAATATGGCTGTTTTATGGCACAGGGCTTTTACTTTGACAGACCGCTGCCGCGGGAGCGGTTTGAGGAAAAACTTTAAAATATTATTGGAGATCACATATGGACTTGTTTGAATATATGGGAAATATGGCAAAGGAGAAGGATTCTCCGCTTGCCTCGCGGATTAGACCTGCCACACTCGATGAGGTGGTAGGTCAGTCGCATATTATAGGGAAGGATAAGCTGCTATACCGTGCGATTAAGGCGGACAAATTAAGCTCTATTATATTTTACGGACCGCCGGGAACGGGAAAGACGACGCTTGCAAAAGTGATTGCAAATACGACAAGTGCGGAATTTACGCAGATTAACGCGACTGTGGCGGGAAAAAAGGATATGGAAGAAGTTATTGGCAGGGCGAAGGAAACGCTTGCCATGTACGCAAAACGCACGATTTTGTTTATTGACGAAATTCACCGTTTTAACAAGGGGCAGCAGGATTATCTCCTTCCGTTTGTTGAGGACGGAACGATTATCCTGATTGGCGCGACAACGGAGAATCCATACTTTGAAGTAAACGGCGCGTTGATTTCGCGTTCTATTATTTTTGAGTTGAAACCGCTTGAACGGGAGGATATTAAGACGCTAATCCGTCGTGCGGTTTATGACAGCGAGAAGGGAATGGGAAGCTTTGATGCGGATATCAGCGAGGAGGCGCTGGAATTTCTGGCGGATTTATCGGGAGGAGATGCAAGGCATGCGTTGAATGCAGTCGAGCTTGGCATTATGACAACTGACAGGAGTGCGGATGGGAAAATCCATATTGATATTGACGTGGCGCAGGAGTGTATTCAAAAACGCCGTGTTTTGTACGATAAAAACGGCGATAATCATTATGACACGATATCGGCGTTTATTAAAAGCATGAGAGGCTCTGATCCGGATGCAGCGGTATACTATCTTGCCAAAATGCTTTATGCGGGAGAAGACGTGAAATTTATTGCAAGGCGTATTATGATCTGCGCGTCGGAGGATGTGGGAAATGCGGATCCTCAGGCGCTAAATGTGGCTGTGAGTGCGTCGCTTGCGGTTGAGCGCATTGGAATGCCTGAGGCACAGATTGTTTTGTCACAGGCGGCAATTTATGTTGCGTGTGCGCCTAAAAGCAATGCGGCATGCAACGCGGTTTTTACGGCGGGTGAGGAAGTGAGGAAAAGCGGAAATCTTCCAATTCCGACGCATTTACAGGATTCACATTACAAGGGGGCAGCAAAATTGGGACGGGGTACAGGTTATAAATATGCCCATGATTATCCGAATCATTATGTGGAGCAGCAGTATCTTCCGTACGAGCTGAAGGGGACAACATTTTATGAGCCTTCCTGGAACGGATATGAGGCAAAAATCAGGGATCACATGAAGCGCATGAAAAGTGAGGCGGAAAAAATGCAGGACGGCTAAAAAAGCGCCTGCATTAAATATTTGTAAATCTGTTGATTCTTTTTGTGCCATCCGTCACAGATTGTTTCAGCCATTTCTTCCGTGGGGACAGAGAGTTTGATATTGACCAGTACAATATCTTTTTCTTTTGCTATTAGCTCCGTTTCAAATTCTCCGGAAACGGATTTATAATAATTCGCAGTGATGGATGCCTCATTTTTCAACTCTAAATGTTTTTCCTTAAGGAATGTGTCAATATCGTTTATGATCGCATCGCTGATGCGGTTTCCAAAGTAAGATAATGTATTGCGTCCCTCTTCTGTAATCGAGAAATAGGTACGATTCATAAGCGTGTCTGATTTGACAAGCTCTGTGTCCAGTAAATCAGAAATGACTTGTTGGAGTGTCATATAGTTTGTGTATTCTTTTTCAAGAATAAAACTGCTGATTTGGGAATTGGTAAGTTTGAACTTTACTTTGTCGAGCATATACAAGACAATCAGCTTATACAGTGTCAATGGATCCTGCGTCATGAAAATTCCTGCCTTTCATCGTTTGATATGGGATTTCACCGCCTCCGCGACAAGTTCTGCAACTTTCGGATTGAATGCTTCGGGCATAATATTGTCCTCGTTTAATTCGTCGTCGGGTACAAGACCGGCAATTGCATTCGCGGCAGCAAGCTTCATTTCCTCCGTAATCTGTGTGGCACGTCCTTCAAGCGCACCTTTAAAGATACCAGGGAACGCTACCACGTTGTTGACCTGATTGGGAAAATCACTTCTTCCGGTGCCGACAATCTTTGCACCTGCTGCTTTTGCAACGTCTGGCATAATTTCCGGAGTGGGGTTCGCCATAGCGAACAAAATGCTATCGGATGCCATTGATTTGACCATCTCAGGTGTTACGATATTCGGAGCGGAAACGCCCACAAAAATATCTGCACCCTTCAATGCGTCGGCAAGAGAGCCTGTTTCGTTATTGGGGTTTGTAAGCTTTGCCATTTTTTCCTGCATCCAGTTAAGCCCCTGTGTCGAAGTCGAAACAATGCCGACTTTATCGCACATGATCACGTTGGTAAAGCCGTATGTGAGCAGAAGCTTGGTGATTGCAACGCCTGCGCTGCCTGCACCGTTTACGACAACTTTACAGTGTTCTTTCTGTTTTTTTACGACCTTGAGTGCGTTGATAATGCCCGCGAGCACGACAATCGCCGTTCCGTGCTGGTCGTCGTGGAATACGGGAATGTCAAGGAGTTCCTTCAGACGTTCCTCAATCTCAAAACAGCGCGGTGCGCTGATGTCTTCAAGGTTAATGCCGCCGTAGGCGGGCGCAAGCCATGTGACTGCCTTGATGATTTCCTCGGTGTCCTGCGTATCGAGGCAGATGGGAACTGCGTTCACGCCGCCAAATTCCTTAAACAAAACGGCTTTTCCCTCCATAACGGGCATTGCCGCGTAAGGTCCGATATTGCCAAGTCCGAGAACTGCGCTTCCGTCGGAAACGACGGCTACCGTGTTTGCTTTCATTGTATACTGATAAGCAGCATCTTTATTTTCGGCGATTACCTTGCAGGGTTCCGCAACGCCGGGGGTGTAGGCGAGTGAAAGCGCCTCTCTTGATTTTACCGGGGTTTTTGATATGGTTTCCAGTTTACCGTTCCATTCTTTGTGAAGTGCAAGTGCTTTTTCCTGAAGTGTCATATGTAAAGTCTCCTATCTAAAATAATTTTGGGATTGAAATGAATAAAGTTTTGTATGAAATTCTTCTTATATTAATGTATAATAAATTTGGAAACTTCGCAATAAAGAATTCAAAGCATTTTATGAATCTGTTAAATTTTTGTTTGTATCTGGTAATCAGATTTGGATTCCGTGAAAGGAGTAAGATTATATAAATGAAAACAATGAGTTATGAAGAAAAATATAAAATGATGACGGAAACACCTGTCAACAGGTTAATTCCCAGACTGGCGGTGCCTACAATCATCAGTATGTTGACGACCTCCATCTATAATATGGCGGACACGTTTTTCGTAAGTCAGATCAGTACAAGCGCTTCCGGAGCGGTCGGGGTGAATTTTTCCCTGATGGCAATGATTCAGGCGATTGGCTTTACGCTTGGTATGGGAAGCGGAAACTATATGTCCAGAATGCTGGGCGCAAAAGAACAGGACAGGGCGCAGAAAGCCTGTTCCGTAGCGGTATACACAGCCTTTGCCCTTGGACTGGTTTTAGCGGTTTTCGGAATCTCCAACATTGACTGGCTGGTCCGGATACTTGGGGCGACGCAGACAATTGCTCCTTATGCCAAGGATTACGGCAGGTACATCCTGATTGCAGCTCCCTATATGACAGTTTCGTTTGTGTTTAACAACCATCTGCGTTCTCAGGGCAATGCCGCGCTTTCCATGATTGGTATTACAACAGGCGGTATTTTAAATGTGATTTTGGATCCCGTTTTAATCTTCGGATTGGATTTGGGCATTTCGGGCGCAGCAATTGCCACGATTTTCAGCCAGTTTGTCAGTTTTACGATTTTACTGACTTTGGTGGTCCGTTCCAAAAACGTGTTAAAGCCGTTGCCGAAATATTTTGTTTTTCGAGGATGGGTTTATAAGGAAATTCTTGCCGCCGGAATGCCGACGCTGGGAAGACAGGGACTGGCAAGCGTGGCATCTGTCCTTTTGAATGTGGCTGCGTCCGGTTTTGGGGATGCTGCGGTGGCGGCAATGTCGATTGTCACACGAATCATGATGTTTATCAATTCCGCGCTGATTGGCTTCGGACAGGGGTTCCAGCCGGTGTGTGGATTTAATTTCGGGGCAGGACGCTACGAACGTGTGTTGGAAGCGTACTTTTTCTGCCGCCGTGTGGCATTTGTATTTTTGCTCACGATGGGAGTGATTATGTTTGCCGTTTCCACACCGATTATGTACTTGTTTCGAAAAGATGACGCAGAGGTTATCCGTATAGGTGCGCGGGCGCTCAAGATGCAGTGCTGCCTGCTTCCCTTACAGGCGTATGTCATTATGGGAAATATGCTGGCACAGTCAATTGGGTACAGTTTCCGGGCGACCCTCACCGCCATCAGTAAGCAGGGGCTGTTTTTTATCCCGGCAATTCTGATATTGCCTAGGATTTTTGGTGTGACAGGACTTCAATTGGCGCAGCCCGTTGCGGATGTGCTTACGTTTGCATTGACTTGGATGGTCATTACGATGGTAGTAAAAGAACTTCGTAAATTATAGGAAATAATAATAAATTTTTCTTCCTATTTTCTTAAATATGGGTTATAATGTGCTTAAATGTAACTGTTTTGTATAACATTATGGACTTGTTGCCAAGTGTTATACCTGACCGTTGCGGTTAATTAAAATTCTAGCAGCTGTATCTTTATGAATAAAGAAGCATTTCAGAATAATTTTTCCCATTTATCAATATTTTTAGGAGGCATTCATGAGAGAAAAATATGAATCACTTGCGCTTTCAGAGCTTAGGGAAATCGCAAAGTCACGTGGCTTAAAAGGGATAAGCACGCTTAAGAAGGCGGAATTAATCGAGCATATGCTTGAGGCGGATGAAAAGGATCGGGCGGACGGGAAAGACGTAGAGCCAAAGCCCGTATTGAAAGGAATCAGCGAGCGTCCGGGCGCGGAGAAGCGCGAATACCGGCGTGAAAAGCCGCGGCAGTCAGACAGTGAGAAGCAGGACGGATATCCAGCAGAACTTGACAGCGGAATGACGGCGAGAGGAATTTTGGAAGTCATGGCGGATGGCTTTGGTTTTATCAGAAGCGATAATTTCCTGCCGGGTGAGAATGACGTGTACGTAGCGCCAAGCCAGATACGCCGTTTCAATCTGCGAACAGGTGATATTATTGAGGGAAATACCCGCATTAAGACCATGAATGAAAAATTCAGTGCGTTGTTATATTTGAAGAAAATAAACGGCTATCCGCCTGAAATTGCGCTGAGAAGACGCAATTTTGAGGATATGACACCGATTTTCCCGAATGAGCGCATTCGCCTTGAAACGAAAAAGGCGAGCGTGGCAATGCGCATTATGGATTTGATGAGCCCTGTGGGAAAAGGACAGCGCGGTATGATTGTTTCACCGCCTAAGGCAGGTAAAACAACGCTGTTAAAGGAAGTCGCAAAATCCATTTTGGCAAATGCGCCAGATATGCATATGATTATTCTGTTAATTGATGAGCGTCCCGAGGAAGTAACGGACATCAAGGAGGCAATTGAGGGACCGAATGTTGAGGTTATTTACTCCACCTTTGATGAGCTTCCTGAGCATCATAAGCGCGTTTCGGAGATGGTCATAGAGCGTGCAAAGCGTCTTGTGGAACACAAGAAGGACGTGTGTATTTTGCTGGACAGCATTACGCGTCTTACACGCGCGTATAACCTTACGGTTCCGCCCAGCGGGCGTACACTTTCCGGTGGTCTTGATCCGGCGGCGCTGCATATGCCGAAGCGTTTTTTCGGCGCGGCAAGAAATATGCGTGAGGGCGGAAGCCTTACCATTCTTGCAACGGCGCTTGTGGAGACAGGCTCTAAAATGGACGATGTGGTGTACGAGGAATTTAAGGGGACCGGCAATATGGAAATGGTGCTTGACAGAAAGCTTTCGGAAAGAAGGGTATTTCCTGCCATAGATATCCCAAAGTCAGGTACGAGGCGTGAGGATTTGCTTTTGGATGAGGAAGAACTGGAGGCAATTAACATTATGCGTAAGGCGTTAAACGGTATGAAGCCGGAGGAGGCAGTTGACAAGATCCTTGATATTTTTACGCGGACCAGGGACAATGCCGAGTTTGTTGCTACCGTTAAAAAAATGCGGTTTATTTAACATAAAAGGTTGCGTATTAATTTATGATTATTTTATTCTTATTAAAATGAAAAAAGTTCTTGCGCATCGTAAAAACCTATGCTATACTGAATAAGCTTGTTTATATCATTGAATAAAATTTTTAGGAAATGCATTTATAGAGAGGTGAAAAAGATGAGAGAAGGAATACATCCTAACTATTATCAGGCAACGGTTACCTGCAACTGCGGCAACACATTCGTAACGGGTTCAACAAAGCCTGAAATCCACGTGGAGATTTGTTCAAAGTGCCATCCGTTCTACACAGGACAGCAGAAGTCAGCTGCGGCGCGCGGACGTATTGAGAGATTTAATAAGAAGTACGGCGTAGAAAGCAAATAAGAAGCGTTGAATAAAAGAATAGGTTGAGGTAAGAAACTTATCTCAACCTATTTTTTGGTACGCAAAAGGGGGTTCACGATGGCGAAAAACAGAAAGACCCACTATTCCGGGATTGGAGGTCAGGCGGTCCTGGAGGGTGTCATGATGAAAAACGGCGAGAAGTATGCCGTTGCAGTGAGAAAGCCTGACGGAGAAATCGATGTAGAAACACAGGAGTATAAGGGATTTTGCGGGGATAAAAAATTTACAAAAATTCCGTTTATCAGAGGGATTTTTTCGTTTATTGATTCCCTTGTGCTTGGCATGAAGGTGACCATGCATTCCGCGTCGTTTTATGAGGAGGACGGGGAGCCGGATGAAAAGTCCGAACAGCGCACAATTGGGAAAAAGTCTGACGATATTATGATGGGAATAACGGTAGCGCTGTCCGTGATTATTGCCGTGGCGCTTTTTATGGTGCTTCCGTTTCTGCTGTCGGATTTGCTTGGTAAGGTGGTAAGGAACGCAAGCCTGATTGCCATTTTTGAAGGACTGATCAGAATACTGATTTTTGTGGGATATATTGTGGCGATTTCGCTTATGGAAGATATTAAGCGGCTTTATAGGTATCACGGTGCAGAACACAAATGCATTAACTGTATTGAGCGCGGCAGACCGTTAAGCATAAAAAATGTTATGCGCAGTTCAAGGCAGCATAAGCGCTGTGGCACGAGTTTTCTGTTGTTTGTGGTGCTTGTCAGCGTGATTGTGTTCTTTTTTATCCGCGTTGACAACCTGGCGTTGAAGATTGTCATCCGGCTTTTGCTGGTGCCTGTGATTGCGGGTATTTCGTATGAGATTATCCGTCTTGCGGGAAGGAGCGATAATGTTGTCGTGCAGATTATTTCAAGACCAGGTCTGTGGCTTCAGAAGCTTACGACAAAGGAGCCGGACGAGGATATGATTCAGGTTGCAATTGCATCGGTTGAGGCGGTGTTTGACTGGAAAACGTATCTGAAGGAAGAATTTGGTTATACAGACGAAAACCTTGAGGCGTCGGACGAACCATAGCGGAGGAGATATGACCTACAGGGAATTGTATGATTATGGTGTAAGACTGCTTGAGGAAGCCAAGGTTGCGGAGGCGGCGCTCAATGCAAGACTGCTGCTTGAGTACGTGTGCCGCACGGACCGCAATACGCTTTTGGTTCATGGGGACAGCGTGCGCAGTCCGATCGAAGAGGAGTTTTACAAAATAACGATCGAAAAGCGCAGGCAGCACATTCCGCTGCAGCACATTACGGGTGAGCAGGAGTTTATGGGGCTTGTTTTTAAAGTAAACGAGCATACGCTTGTACCGCGGCAGGATACGGAAATCCTTGTTGAGGAGGCAATGCGGTATTTGGGCGACGGAATGCGCATTTTGGATTTGTGTACCGGCTCCGGCTGTATTTTGCTGAGTCTGTTAAAATATAGCAACGAGTGTGAAGGGATTGGGATTGACATTTCCGAAGAGGCACTTTTGGTGGCGCGGGAGAATGCAGGAAGGCTTGGACTGGACGCGGCGTTTCTGTGCGGCGACCTGTTTGAACCGCTTGCGGATTTTGTGTCTGAACGCACGCGCGATAAGCTGTTTGACATTATTATATCCAATCCGCCGTATATTCCAAGCGGTGAGATTGCGAAGCTGATGCCGGAGGTGCGCGACCATGAGCCGCTTATGGCGCTTGACGGTATGGAGGACGGATTATCCTTTTACCGCAGAATCATTGAGGAGGCATCATCTTATTTGAGAAGAGGCGGAATGCTGTTTTTTGAAATCGGGTGCGAACAGTCGGAGGCGGTAAGCGTGCTGCTGCGGGAAAAGGGTTTTGGTATGATTGAGGTAATAAAGGATTACGCGGGTTTGGACCGTGTGGTTAAGGCAAACTTGTGTTGACGCTCCGGTAAAAAAGGAACAGGTTTATCTTGGACGTCAGCAGTATGGAGGGTAGAGAAATGTTTGATAAATTGGAGGATTTGCTGCACCGTTTTGAGGAAATTTTGAATGAGCTCAATGAGCCGACGGTGGCGGAAAATCAGGCGCGTTTCCGGGCGCTTATGAAAGAGCAGAGCGATTTGACGCCGATTGTGGAAGCGTATCGGGAATACAAGAAGTGTAATGAAACGGTGGACGATTCGCTTTCCCTTTTGGACTCGGAAAACGACGAGGAAATGCGAGAGATGCTGAAGGAAGAGCTGAATGACGCGAAAAAGCGTATTGAGGAGCTTGAGACACAGCTCAAGGTGCTGCTTTTGCCAAAGGACCCGAATGATGACAAGAACGTTATCGTGGAAATCAGGGCAGGCGCAGGCGGAGATGAGGCAGCGCTGTTTGCAGCGGAAATATATCGAATGTATGTTCATTATGCAGAGGGAAGGCGCTGGAAGGTTGAGCTGCTGAATGTGGACGAAATCGGCATCGGCGGCATGAAGGAAGTGCAGTTCGTGATAACGGGACAGGGCGCTTATTCGCGTATGAAATACGAGAGCGGTGTGCACCGTGTGCAGCGTGTGCCGGAAACGGAGAGCGGCGGACGGATTCATACGTCGACCATCAGCGTTGCGGTAATGCCGGAGGTTGATGAGGATATTGACATTGTAATTGATGAGAAGGATATTCGCGTTGACGTCATGCGTGCGTCGGGAAACGGCGGACAGTGCGTCAATACGACAGACTCTGCGGTGCGTCTGACACATTATCCGACGGGAATTGTGGTGTATAGCCAAACGGAGAAATCGCAGCTGCAAAATAAGGCAAAGGCGTTTGCGCTGTTAAAGTCAAAGCTCTATGATATGGAGCAGCAGCAGCGCCACGACGCGGAGGCGGAGCTTCGCAGAAGCCAAATCGGTACGGGTGACCGTTCGGAGAAAATCAGAACGTACAATTTCCCGCAGGGACGCGTTACGGACCACAGAATCAATTTGACTCTGTATAAGCTTGACAAGATTATGAATGGTGATATTGACGAGATATTGGACGCGTGCATTTCTGCGGACCAGGCGGCGAAGCTGGTGCGCATGAATGGGGAAGCGGTATAAGAGGTTTGGAAAAGACTGTTGCTTTTGTGACAGTCTTTTTTTTCGCAATTTTATACCCAATTTTCACAAAATAAATATTTTGTTTTTGTGCAAATATTCTGTTTTTGAGGAAAATTAAGGCATTAGTATTGAAAAAATGTGACATTTTAAAGTATAATTATATTAGTTCACTGCCAAATTCGATAAAAAGGAGAGAAACGTATGAAGTTAAAACAGAAATTGCTTATGTTAGTAATGATTCCTGTTATTTTGTTAGGTTTAGGCGTGGCACTGATAGCTGCTTATCTTGCGAGGACATCTATGGTACAAAGCACGAGGGTACAGTTGGAGGTTGCGTGTCAGGGGTATAACGGAAACGTTTTTGCTTATGAGGCGCAGGATATTGACATTACGGTTTTTTCTGGAGATACGCGAATTGTCAGTTCTATCGAAGGGGCTGTCGGAACAAAGGCGTCTGAGGAGGTCATTGAAGAAACGCTAAAAGGGGGAAAGCCATTTTTTAGCACGAATGCGAATGTAAACGGACGGCCGTATTATGGGTATTATATACCAACGGTATCCGGTATGCTGTTTGCCGGCAAACCACAGGCGGAGGTCAAACAGAGCATCAATTCTTTGATTGGGACAATTGTGGGATTTTCTGTAGTCGCGATGATTATTGTGGCGATTATCGCTTATATTGTTTCCGGCAGGATTGCGGCATTGATTATCAACGTCAGCCGGACGGTACATTACGTGGCGGAGGGTGACCTGACCTGTGAGGTGCAGGATATTAAAGGGCGTGACGAAGTAATTGCCATGAATAATTCCGTTAAGGGAATGGTTATGAATTTGCGTGAGGTGCTTTCCAAAACGCTTGGCGTCAGCCGGGAGGTTTTAAATTCTTCGGAAGCGTTGAGCGATACCTCGGCATCAACCTTGCACGCGTGCGAGGAGATTGCAAGGGCGATTGAGGACGTGGCGCAAAACAATACGGCGCAGGCGGGGATTGCATCAGATGTTTCGACAGGCGTTGCCATTATGCAGGAGAAAACGGGGGATATTTCTGCAAGTGTCAGTGATATTGAAAGCTGCTCTGCAAGTTTGGTGGAAAATTGCAACGATATGCGGTCGAAAATTACGGCGACGCAGAAGAACAGCGCGATGATGTCGGAAAGCGTTATCGGGATTAAGGAAAAGATTGACGAAACAAACAAGGTTATTGCAAAGATGTCCGAAATTCTTGCGGGAATTGAAGACATTGCATCACAGACAAAGCTGTTGTCCCTGAATGCTTCCATTGAGGCTGCAAGAGCAGGCGAGTTTGGAAAGGGGTTCAGCGTTGTTGCTGACAGTATCCGTACCTTGTCAGAAAATACAGGACAGGAACTTATCAGCATTAAAGATATTATTGCCAACATAACAAGCGACTTTAAGGAGTGCGCGGACAGCATTGATATTGCAGTGGAGAACAATAACGAAAGTGCCAAGAGCATTTCGGAGGTTATCAGCTCGTTTGAGGCGGTTGACTATGCAATTCAGGATACATCGAAACAGGTAGAGTTGATTAGCGCGGCAGTAGACGAAACCAATAAGCAGTTGGTTGAGGTGGCGCGTGAGATTACAACGCTGGGTGAGGCGTCTGAGAGCAATGCGGCGGCAAGCCAGCAGGTAAACGCTTCTGTTGAGGAGCTGACGGCTTTGATGGGCTCCGTAGACCAAAGCGCGGGGGATCTTTCCGGAGAGGCAAAGAGCCTGCAGGAGGCGCTCAAGATATTTAAATTATAAAAAATGCTTGAAAGTGTCCGTTTTGTATGTTATAATATAATGAGCGTTAGCGAGAAGAGCAAACATGTTTGTTCGGCGAGCGGCGAATGGCGATCATAAATCGCAGATTTATGATTTCTAAGATTGTAATAAACAGGAAATTCATATGGTATTTTATGGAAATAAAAGACAACGGCGTCACTGGTATATAGATGTTTTTGTGATGCATTTGTCAATCGAATCATGAAGCTTATCCGTCCCGGCGTACATCTGTATACCGGGACGTTCCTTGTCTTATCAGAGGAGGAGAAAAAATGTATCGGGATATGACGATGAAAGAGATTGGCGAAGAACACATTGGAACGACATTACAGGTTGCGGGGTGGGTGGAAAACATACGCGATCACGGCGGTGTTTCTTTTATTGATTTGCGGGATATGTACGGCGTTTTGCAGGTGGTGATGCGTGACACAACGCTTTTGCGCGGGATTACCAAGGAGATGTGCGTATCTGTTGAGGGATTGGTTGAAAAGAGAGATGCGGAAACCTACAACCCTAAAATACCGACGGGAACCATTGAGCTTGAGGCAAAGAAGGTGACGGTTCTTGGAAAAGTATATCAGCAGCTTCCGTTTGAGATTATGACTTCAAAGGAAACACGCGAGGAGGTGCGGTTAAAGTACCGCTATTTGGATTTGAGAAACGCAAAGGTGCGGGATAATATGGTTTTCCGCTCGCAGGTGATTGCTTTTTTGCGTCAGAAGATGACAGAACTTGGATTCCTTGAGATTCAGACGCCGATTTTGTGCGCATCGTCGCCGGAGGGTGCCAGGGATTATATTGTGCCCTCAAGGAAATATAAAGGGAAATTTTACGCGCTTCCGCAGGCGCCGCAGCAGTATAAACAACTTTTGATGGTGTCGGGGTTTGACAAATATTTTCAGATTGCGCCGTGCTTTCGTGATGAGGACGCGCGGGCGGACCGTTCGCCGGGGGAGTTTTATCAGCTTGATTTTGAGATGAGTTTTGCGACGCAGGAAGATGTGTTCCGGGTGGGCGAGGAGGTACTCTCTGCCACATTTGAAAAGTTTGCGCCAAAGGGATATGCCGTTACGAAGGCGCCGTATCCTGTGATTAGCTATCAGCAGGCAATGCTGGAGTTTGGAACGGATAAGCCGGATTTGCGCAATCCGCTGCGGATTATAGATGTGACTGACTTTTTCCAAAAGTGCAGCTTTAAGCCGTTTCTTGGCAGGACGGTACGTGCAATTAAAGTACATGCCGAGATGTCGAAGGGCTTTCATGAGAAATTGCTCAGTTTTGCGACCGGCTTGGGCATGGGCGGTCTTGGGTATCTTGAGATTGCGGATGATATGAGTTATAAGGGACCGATTGACAAGTTTATTCCGCAGGAGCTGAAGCAGGATTTTGCGGATCTTGCGGCGCTTGCGGCAGGCGATACGATTTTCTTTATAGCGGATAGGGAGGAGCGTGCCAATTATTATGCGGGACAGCTTCGCACGGAGCTTGGAGAGAAGCTTGACTTGTGTGAGAAGAATGCGTATCGGTTTTGTTATGTAAATGATTTTCCGATGTATGAGCGCGATCCGGAAACGAAGCAGATTGGCTTTACGCACAATCCGTTTTCGATGCCGCAGGGGGGGCTTGCGGCGCTTGAGCAGGAAAATCCGCTGGAGATTTTGGCGTACCAGTATGATATTGTGTGCAACGGTGTGGAGCTGTCAAGCGGCGCGGTCAGAAACCATGATATTGATATTATGGTAAAGGCATTTGCGATTGCGGGGTATGACGAGGAAACGCTTAAGGCGAAGTTTGGCGCGTTGTATCAGGCGTTCCAGTTTGGCGCTCCGCCGCATGCGGGAATGGCGCCGGGGGTGGACAGAATGCTGATGCTGCTTAAGAATGAGGAGAATATCCGAGAAACGATTGTGTTCCCGATGAGCGGTTCGGCGCAGGATTTGATGTGCGGTGCGCCGAATGACGTGACGGAGCAGCAGCTTCGGGAGGTGCATATTAAGGTTCGGGATTAAAGCACGAAAAGATTTTCTAAGTCCGCACAAAACGCGAACTAAGAAAATCTAAGGTTTCGTGCTGGAAGAACGCAAAGGGCGGCGTTCTTCAAAAGAAAGTAGGGAGGTTGAAATGGCTAATATTATTTCTGATGAAACGATTGAATATGTGGGAATTCTTGCGAAGCTCGCGCTTTCTGACGAGGAGAAAGCGCAGGCAAAGAAGGATATGGGGCGAATGCTGGATTATATTGACAAGCTTGGAGAGCTTGATACAACAGGGATTGAACCGATGTCGCATGTGTTTCCCGTGCAGAATGTTTTTCGTAAGGACGTTGTGACAAACGGCGACGGGAGCAGGGATACGTTGGAAAATGCGCCGGAACAAAAAGACAACATGTTTATCGTGCCTATAACAATATAAAGAGGAGATTGTGATGGATTTATTATCATATAGCGCCGTGGAGCTTGCGGCGGCAATCAAAGAGGGAAAGGCAACTGCCGTGCAGGCAATGGAGGCAGCGCTTGCACGGATAGGGGAAACGGAAGGGGCAATCAACGCTTATGTGACAATCGATAAAGAAGCGGCGCTTGCGGCGGCACAACGGGCGCAGGAACAGATTGCATCGGGTGCGCTTACCGGACCGTTTGCGGGGGTGCCTGTGGCAGTCAAAGACAATTTGTGCACAGAAGGAATGTTGACCACATGCGCATCAAAAATACTGGGGAATTTTGTTCCGGCTTATTCGGCAGAAGTGGTGAAAAGGCTGGAACAAGCGGGCGCGGTGATAATCGGAAAGACAAATATGGACGAATTTGCAATGGGTTCCACGACGGAAACCTCCGCGTATGGAGAAACGAAAAATCCGTGGAATCTGGCGCATGTGCCGGGAGGGTCGTCAGGCGGTTCGGCAGCGGCAGTGGCATCGAACGAATGTTTCTTTGCGCTCGGTTCGGATACAGGCGGTTCGATACGGCAGCCGGCGTCTTTTTGCGGTGTGGTGGGTTTAAAGCCGACTTATGGAACGGTTTCGAGGTATGGGCTGATTGCGTACGGCTCTTCCCTGGATCAGATTGGACCTTTGACGAAAAATGTATCGGACTGCGCTGCGGTGTTGGAGGCAATTGCCGCGCAGGACGAAAAGGATTCCACGTCCGTAAAACGGGAGGATACGGATTTTACGGCTGCACTGACGTTCGATGCGGCGGGGCTGCGGATTGGTATTCCGCGGGACTATTTCGGCGAGGGGCTTGACGCGGAAGTTGGCAAGGCTGTGCTTGCGGCGGCAGATGCGCTTGCGGCGAAAGGCGCTGTCGTTGAGGAGTTTGATTTGGGGCTGGTTGAATATGCAATTCCGACCTATTATACCATCGCGTCTGCCGAGGCAAGCTCGAACCTGGAGCGCTTCGACGGTGTGAAATACGGGTACCGTGCACAGGAATTTGACGGGCTGCACGAGATGTACAAAAAGACGCGTTCGGAGGGCTTTGGCGCAGAGGTAAAGCGCAGGATTATGCTCGGCTCGTTTGTGTTAAGCTCCGGCTATTACGATGCGTATTATCTCAAGGCATTAAAGGTAAAGGCTATGATTAAAAAGGCGTTTGACGACGCGTTTGCGAACTTTGATTTAATTTTAGGACCTGTTGCGCCGACGACTGCGCCAAGGCTTGGCGAGAGCTTATCGGACCCGCTCAAAATGTATCTTGGCGACATTTATACAATCTCCGTAAATCTTGCGGGACTGCCGGCAATTTCCGTTCCGTGCGGAAAGGACACAAAAGGGCTTCCGATTGGGTTACAGTTGATTGCGGACAGCTTTCAGGAGAAAAAACTGCTGCGGGCAGCCTACACTTACGAACAGCTGCGCGGCGCGTTTGGCATGGAACATTAGGAAAGGACAGGGATAAGAGAGATGTCAGTGCAATATGCAAAGCAATATGAAACAGTGATTGGTCTTGAAGTGCATGTGGAACTTGCAACTAAGACGAAAATATTCTGCGGCTGTTCCACGGAATTTGGAGGAGCGCCGAATACGCATACCTGTCCCGTGTGCACTGGAATGCCGGGAACGCTTCCTGTGCTCAATAAACAGGTGGTGGAATACGCGATGGCAGTGGGACTTGCGACAAACTGCGAAATCACGCGTCTGTGTAAATTTGACCGGAAGAATTACTTTTATCCGGACAATCCGCAGAATTATCAAATCAGTCAACTTTACCTGCCAATCTGCCGAAACGGTCATGTGGAGATTGAGACGGCGGACGGAAAAAAGAGCGTCGGTATTCATGAAATCCACATGGAGGAGGACGCGGGAAAGCTGCTTCACGACGAGTGGGAGGACTGTTCGCTTGTGGATTATAACCGATCGGGCGTGCCGCTGATTGAGATTGTGTCGGAACCGGATATGCGCAGCGCCGAGGAAGTGATTGCTTACCTTGAAAAGCTTCGCATGACGATACAGTATTTGGGTGCGTCAGACTGCAAGCTGAACGAAGGTTCGATGCGTGCCGATGTCAATTTGTCCGTGCGCGAAGTGGGTGCGGAGAGATTTGGAACACGTACAGAGATGAAGAATCTGAATTCATTCCGTGCGATTACGCATGCGATTGAACATGAGCGTGAGCGTCAGATTGAGCTGCTTGAGGCGGGGCAGCAGGTGATACAGGAGACAAGACGCTGGGACGATCATAAGGAATATTCTTATGCGATGCGTTCCAAGGAGGACGCGCAGGACTACCGCTATTTTCCGGACCCTGATTTGGTGCCCGTGTATATCAGTGATGCGTGGATTGCCGCGATAAGGGACGGTCTGCCCGAGTTTCGTGAGGAAAAAATGGCGCGTTATAAAGAAGTGTTTGACATTCCGGAGTACGACATTGGCATTATTACGGATACAAAGCATATGGCGGATTTGTTTGAGGAGACGGTGGCAATCTGCAATCAGCCTAAAAAGGTGTCAAACTGGCTGATGGGTGAAACGCTCCGGCTTTTGAAGGAGAAGGGCATGGACGCGCAGGAGATTCGCTTTTCACCCCAAAATCTTGCAAAGCTAATTGCGCTTGTGGACGGTAAGGAGATTAATTCTTCTGTGGCGAAGGAAGTCTTTGAAGTGATGTTTGAGAAAGATGTTAACCCGAAACAGTATGTGGAGGAGCATGGGCTGGGAACCGTGAATGATGAAACTGCGCTCAGAACGACCATTGAGGAAGTGCTTGCCGCCAATCCGCAGTCGGTGGAGGATTACCGCGGCGGAAAGGAGCGGGCGCTTGGTTTTTTGGTCGGGCAGACCATGAAAGCGATGAAGGGAAAAGCGGACCCGGGTATGGTAAACCGGGTTTTGAAGGAATTGTTGTAATTATTCATATGTGGCACAAAAAATAGTAGGAAATGCACTGCAGTTGTGTTATAATTACAGTAAACTTAAACTGTTAGGTTATGTCAGCATACGAAAGCCTGTCTAAGGCTGTCAGAATGGATTGCCTGCAGAGTGAGAGGGGGACGCTGTATGGATACAAAATTGATGCAATATGTACAGATTTATGATGTGCCGACTGTATGTAATAGCTGCGGCGGTGTGTTGGTCTACAAGGGACTAGGAGAGTATCACTGCGAAAAGTGCAGAATCAAGGAATACGACAATTACGGAAAGACGCGCAATTATATTGAAAAAAATCCCGGCGCGTCGGCGGTTGACATCGAGAAGAACACCGGCGTAAGCAAGGCGGCAATCCGTGAGATGTTAAAGGAGTCACGCTTCGAGATTGTCGAGGGTACGAAATCGTTTTTGCGCTGTGAAGGCTGCGGGAAGGAAGTGCGCAGCGGCAGATACTGTTCGGAGTGCGAGAAGAATATTCATTTGACCATCGAGAAGCAGCAGCGCGAGAAGCTGCGCGAAAATATGCAGGGCTTTGCGATGAACAAAGGCGGCGAAACGGGGCAGAGGCGTTTTGTGCGGGATAAGTAAGCGGGCTGTCGGGCTTATGCAAAGAAAATGTTGTGGTGAAATAGAGGGAGTGTTGTGGAACGCTCCTTTTTTGAATTTATAGGGAGAAAAAATTTCAAAAAGGGGTTGAAATCATAGAACATATATTCTATAATAAGTATGGGTTACGGAAAAGATTAGTGGAGGAAATCATCATGGCAAAATCAAAAAAAAGTGAACAAATTACAAAGGGTATTATTACTGAAACGCTAAGTGCAATAGATGGTTATCCTTCAGCACAAAATGTTAAAGTGAATGGAATTACATGGTTTAAAGAAGACAGCTACAATGGGACAGAGTATGACTGGATTGGTGATGTTTTTTCCAAGGCATCAAAAAAGCAGACATTGAAAAGTAAAGGAACGCCTGATTTTATGATAGTAAAGGAACAATCAAATGTGATTGTTGTGATTGAGTGCAAGGGGAGTGTAGATAAACATAGTAGCCTTTCAGATGTGAAAAATTACAAAACGCATGGTTATGGTTTGGCGGAAGAAACGGAAAATTATGCTATAAACGGTGCATTATGGTACGCATCTTTTTTGAAGGATAGTTTTGATGTTGTGGCAATTGCTGCATCGGGACAGTCTGTTCATGAATGCAGAGTGACCTCATTTGTATGGCCAAAGGGAGGCAACTATACGGATGTTGAGGTTTTGGAGGATAAATGTCTTGATAAAGCGTCATTTTCAATTTGCCAATATGAAGGGCATATTGAAATTGCGTTAAAACGTTATGCCAAGACGGAGGAGGCAGTTCGAAAAACATTAAGAAGATATACATTAAGCTGCGCAAATTTTTTGCGTCAGAATGGAATTGAGGATAATTCCAAGGCAGGGTTTATTTCCTCGATTGTTTTGGGGCTGACGAATACAAAATCAAAATTGTATATTGACACAAAAAATGCAATTGATAAAAAGAATGCGTCTAAATCACAAAAAATGCTTTCTGATCCGATTGGAAAAAATGCGGCAAAATTTCTGAAGGATTCGTTATATGGTGCGGGTACCGTATATGAGCCGGATTATATTGAAGGCATTTGGGACATAGATGAGATACCATTGGGAAAAAGAAGGGCTTTGATTAAGTTTTATAACGGGTTACTTTCAAGAGATGAGCTTATGCAGGCGCCGAAGGGGAAGAATAAGCTGTTTTGCGACGGAGATACCGTTCTTTCATGTTGTATTTATTCGTTATATGAAAATGTGATTGCAATTATAGAAAATTATCATGGTATTGATGTAATGGGGGAGTTTTATACTACTTTTTTGCGTTTTACAAAGGGAAATGCCAAGGAAAAGGGAATTGTTTTAACACCAAAGCATATTACGGAATTATTTTGTGACATTGCAGAATTTTATTCAGACAGTAAGTTTCGAGAAAATACAAAGATTATTGATATTTGTTGTGGAACAGGTGCGTTTCTGATTTCTGCACTGGCTAAAATAAAAAAGAATATTAATGAAGAGCTTATTAGTGAAGAGGAAAAGAACAGAAAGTATAAAATAGCAAGGGAACATAGTTTAATAGGTGTTGAAAAGGACGCCTCAATGTATGCTTTGGCATATGCCAATATGAGATTTCATGGGGACGGGAAATCAAATTTGTTTAATTGCTCTTCGTTATTGATGGATTCGTATGCGCCAATAGATGATAGTGGGAAAACTTATTTGGAAGATAAAAAAATTCCGTTGCATGAGGTGCTCAGGACATTTGGGGA
>CAJTSD010000047.1 GCA_910578795.1 uncultured Lachnospiraceae bacterium | reverse complement strand
TAGAAAAGTTTATTCCATTCTTAAATTCACCAACTTCGGGTATCCGTAGCTTCTCAAATTTTTCATTTATTATTCCGTATTCTGTTCTTTTATAACCATTAGGAACATTATTAGAATTAACCATTTTCAATAATTTTTTTATTTTTTCATGCATTTTTTCACCTTACTTATTTTCTTTTGCTTCGTTTGCCATAAACCATTTTCGTGTCCTTACGAAAATGGTTTGCTACTCCCTCGTCCAATGCGTTTCTTTTCCTCTTTTTCAATCTGTTTTACACTTTTATCCGGTGTCGGCAAATTTTCAGGCATCGTACCCCAAAAATCCGCAATCGTCTGCCTAACTTTTGCCCCTACTTCATAATGTGTTCTTCCCGCATTTTCCTTACCTTGAATATTCTCTCTATTCAATTTCTCCTCTGTTTGAGTTGCCCGAAACAAATTTGCGGCAAGTTCCGTACTTCCCATATGGTCTAAAATCTGCTGATTTTTCTTTAACCCTTTTCGTTCATGTATCTGCTTTACGCCTAATCCGCCATAAAGCCCTTTTCTCATGCATTTTGCTGACCTCGGCAAAATGGTCTAATGCCTTAAACTCCCCTACAACCCAAGCTCCTTCAAATAAGTATCCATCTGCGCCTGCACTTCCTTTAACTCCGCATCAATATTCGCAATATTCGCCCGCACTTCATCAATATCAATCAATTCTTCCTCCTCAAACGTATCAACATAGCGCGGTATATTCAAATTATACTCGTTTTCCCTGATTTCTTCTCTCAATGCCCTATACGCATATTTCTCTACCGTTTCATACGCTTGATACGTGCGTACAATTCTATCAATATCTGTATCCCGCAAAAGATTTTGGTTCTTCCCTTTTTCAAAATTCCCCTCACCGCTTGTGTCAACAAACAAAACATCTTCACGTGTGCGCCCTTTTCTAAACACTAAAATACACGCCGGAATCGATGTCCCATAAAAAAGGTTTGCGGGAAGTCCGATTACCGCGTCAAGCAAATTCAATTCAATCATTTGCTCCCGAATCCGCCCTTCCGATGCCCCTCGGAACAAGACGCCATGCGGCAGTACAACTGCCATTCGCCCGTTATTTTCATCTAAACTGTGGAGCATATGCAGCACAAACGCATAATCCCCCTTACTGGAAGGCGGCACACCCCAGTCAAATCTGTGATAAATATCTAAATCCGCCGACATCTTCGGTTTTTTACTCCCACTTGTTACCTCCGGCAGAAATCCGCTGTCCCACTTGTCAAGGGAAAACGGAGGATTTGCGACAACACACTGAAATTTCATTAATCGGTCGTTCTCCAAATTCTGCGGATTAGACAACGTATCTCCCTGCCAAATTCTTGCGTCATCAATCCCATGAAGAAACATATTCATGCTGCAAAGCGCCCATGTCTGCATATTCTTTTCCTGACCGTAAATCGCAACTTTCTTTGTGTTCGCCTGCGCATACGCCTTTAAAAGCAAACCGCCGCTCCCGCAGGTCGGATCATATATTCTGTCATTCTCCTTTGGCGCAACTAAAGCCGCAACCAGCTTGGACACCTGACTGGGTGTAAAAAATTCTCCGCCTTTCTTTCCCGCATCCGACGCAAAATTCGCAATCATGTACTCATACGCGTCGCCGATAATATCGTTACTCTCCAACACCTCAGGTCTCAAATCCAAATCATGAAAATCCTCCAAAAGGTTTTTCAAGGTTGCATTTTTTTCCTTTTTCTCGCCAAAATCAACCTGCGAATTAAAGTCAATCGCCCGAAACACATTGCGCAGTTTTCCGCTGTTATGTTCCTCAATCGCATTCAATGCGATATTAATTTTCTGTCCAATTTCCGCGTCATTCCTGTTTGCATACAGATAATCAAATGTTGATTTTTCATCCAGCACAAATGTCTCTCTGCTCATAGCCCTCGCCACTCTTTGCATATCTCCCGCATACTGATGCATATACCGCTCTCTTGTAGCTATACAGACATCACTTAAATATTTAACAAACAGCATTGATAAAATATAATCTTTGTATCGTGAACTGTCAATTTTTCCCCGAAAGCTGTCGCAGGCTTTCCATAATACTTTTTCAATATCGTTTTTTGTTGTTCCCATTTTAATTCCCCTGCTCCTTTTTTCTCATTTTTTCCTGAATTCTACAAATTGCCTCTTTGTAATATAATTCTTTTTGCACTCTCATTTGCTCCAATAAACGCAGTTCCTTCTTCGACAGTTTGTACAATTCCGCGATTTTCTTTTGTTCCTCCAATGTAATCAGGTCAATTTCAAGACATGCATATACTTTCGGTTTCACTGTTCCAATCATTGTACTGCTAAGATTTTGATGCAATTCCTGCCGTACTCTGTCCTCATTTAAAAACCAATTCAAATACTCCGGCAATATCTGCCTTGAGTCTGTCCTTATCACGACAAAATGCGATGGAATTATGAATCCGGTATGTTCTTTATCAATCAATACCGCTGTGAACGGAGTTGTTAACCGCACAACAATATCTCCCGCCTGTGTTAGATATCCCGACTTTAACCGCTCCTTTGCCCAAAAATCTTCAAGCAAAGTGTCCTCAATATATCCTTCATCATTTACCGCTTTGAGATTTAACATTTTATATTTTAAAGAATCCTTGCCCGGCATTCTATCCTGTTTCCTTGCAGTAACCAAACCTGTACTTATCGTTGCCAATTCATTCAGCCTCACTGATTATCACCTTTTTTTGTTATGTTATTTTTAAACTTATTTTTTATAATTTAACACAAACATATTTTCTTGTCAATGCATTTTGTCATGTTGCCTTTAAACACTGAAACGGTTGCTAAAAACGCAACCGTTCACCATCCTTTATTTTATCAATATTAATCCTTAAACCTTCTCCACCTTCCGGTCATACGTCACCAGCCCGTTAATCTCCTCCTCAATATCCGAAAGCTGCGTATAAACCGCCGCGCAAAGCCCTTCTTTCCTAAGCTGCTCCACCTGCGCCGTAAACTGCGCATACTCCTCCAAAAACCGCTCCTTATCCGCATGCACGCCATAGCCAAAATACGCGTCCGAATACGTATGCCCCTCCACAATCAGCGAAATGCCGCCATACTCCGAGAGCACATACGGTTTTTCTCCTCTTTTCACGGACAGCTTAAAAAAGTACGTATGCTCACTCTTCACATCGCCCGCTCCCTGGTCAAACCAGCCGCTGTGCGCGTCAATCAACCGCGTGGCGTCCATCCGCCGCACAAACGCCGTATTCGCCACCGCGTCAAACTGTCCCCATCCCTCGTTAAACAAGACCCACATACAAATACAAGGACAGTTATATAACTGCGCAATCGTCTCCGCGCACTCCTTTTTCCACTCCCTGCGCCCGCGCGCGTCCTCCCTTGCGGTATAACCGTAATGATTATCCTTCAGCTTCTGCAGCGGCACAATCGCGTTCGGAAGATAGCATGTCTTGACAAAATTATACGCGCCCCCTCCGTTTATCATATCCTGCCACACTAAAACCCCCAGTCTGTCGCAATGATAATACCACCGCATCGGCTCAAGCTTGCAGTGCTTTCGTATCATATTAAAACCCTTGCTCTTGATAAACGCAATATCATGCACCATCGCCTCATCACTCGGCGGCGTCATCAGGCTTTCCGGATAATACCCCTGATCCAGCACGCCGTTTTGAAAATACGGCATATGGTTTAAGCACAGACGCGGTACACCGTCCCTGTCCTTCTCGACAGAAAAACAACGCATCCCAAAATAACTTTCCACCTTATCGACAGCGCCCTCACTGCGCATACAAATCTTCACGTCATATAAAAACGGCGACACCGGAGACCAGCTCTTTTTGTCAGGTATCTGCACGGAGAGCTCCTCCCACGCCGCATCGCTGCCTGCACACTCTGCCGTTCCTACCAGCGCTTCCCCGTCATAAACCTCCGCAAAATATGACACTTGTGTCACATTTTTATTCGCCTTTACCGCAATCCGCACTTTATCCGCGTCATAATCCGGCGTTATGCGAAGTCCTTTTATGTAAATATCAGGAACCCACTCATACCAAACCGTCTGCCATAATCCGCTTTGTGCCGTATAAAACATGCCGCCGTTTTTCAGGCACTGTTTCCCCCGTCCGTGATACGACGTATCGCTCCTGTCCTGAACACATACCAAGACGCGGTTGTTCCCCGTCCGCACATACTCCGTAATATCAAGTGAAAATGCCTGATAGCCGCCCGAATGGCGCCCCGCCTCCTTATCATTGACATACACCTTGCACCGCTCGTCACACGCACCAAAATGCAAAAGCAGTCGTCCGTTTAACTGAGCAATCTCAAAATCACGCGCATACCATAAATATTCGTTTGGCATAAGCTGCCGCTCCACGCCCGACAGCACGGTTTCCGGTGAAAACGGCACAAGGATTTCACCGTCCCACACAGACGGCTGCCCGGAAGTTTCCGTAAATGCATACTGCCAATATCCGTTTAATATCGTATAATTATCACGCACAAGCTGCGGTCTTGGATATTCTGAAAGCGGCTCGGGATGTTTGCTCTCCAAAAGCGCCTCCCCCCACTTCGTCATAAGCTGTTTCGGCTCCGCCTTATCCTCTCCGAACAACCACTCCGCTCCGATTGCCGTTAATACTTCCTTTACTTTCATCCCTGACCTCCATGCGTTAACAAATCCGTTCCTTGTTTCCTTTTACTTTTATTTCTTCAAAATACTGCCATTATTCCAAATCAGCGTATTGTACGCAAACAAAATATCCGCGTTTTCAAACTCCACATACCTGTCAATCAGACTTGCACTGATATAACGCAAATCTACCAGGACAACCTCATCATACTGCTCCAAAAGCAACGGCGCCAGGCTGCTCCCAAACGAATCCCGAAATACGATCAGCCGCCTGCCGTCTCCGCCACCAAACACATTTTTGATCACAAGCACTGCCCGCGCACCGCCAAGATATATGTCGTACGCGTCAAGACTTTTTTCATCCAAAAGCAACTCCGTCTGATAAACCGCCTTAATACTGTTGCTCTCCACATCGTAGACCTGCGCATTGTCCGTCGTCTCATTGGTAAGATACACAATCTCCTCCGCAGGAAACGGGAGCGCCGCCTGCCCGCGGTAAACCCCGTTGAAATTCTCAATTTTATGCTGCTCATACGAACCAATATCAAACTCCGCCGTCTCACACCCCATATCTGCAAACAAGCGTTCCGCAACACCGCCAATACACTCCTGCCGCCAATGCGCGTCCGTACGGTAATAGCTGTCAATCGTAAGCGCCGGAAGAATGTCAATATAATCCGCCTCCCCGTCAAGCCCGTCCGAAAGCAGCGCAAACAGCTTTTCATAATCCATGTGCGGATACCCGTTTTCGGCTGCGAGAAAATAATTCTTGTCCGGTATCACCGTATAAAACACGCGGTTATCTGCAAAATACGATTTCTTCAAAGACCGCACCATCTGCACTGTCCGCTCTACCCCCGTTTCATTCAAGGGATACTCCAGCTTTGACGCATGTCCGTTTGCAATATAAATACCATTGTTTTCCTTCTGCTGCAAAACAGTGACGGCAAAATTCGCCTTCATCCCCCGGTACGCCTCCCGCAGCGGAAAATGA
Organism: uncultured Lachnospiraceae bacterium; assembly: GCA_910578795.1. Lineage (GTDB taxonomy): Bacteria > Bacillota > Clostridia > Lachnospirales > Lachnospiraceae > COE1. Next base: position 21,646 of record CAJTSD010000047.1, on the reverse strand, counting down.
TCCAAAAGATACGTCTCCAATTTTCCCGTATAGCTCCCGTCCAAAAGACTGTCCGCGGAAAGCTTTGGCATCCCCGCAAGCCGCCTGCGCTCCGACGCGGAATACGCCTGTTTTGGACATAGTATAAATGCCGCGGCGCTTCCAAGCACAAGCACCGTCAGTAAAATCAAAGTCACTCGTTTCATAATTAATCTCCATAATTCAGGTGAAGAATACCCGCATTTTGGGCATTCTTCGGTGTGAGACTTAGAACTTCTTCGCGAAACAGCCTTTGCTGTGAGTGAAAACTGCCAAAGGCAGTTAGAAGTTCTTCTCACGCTAAAAACGAAAATACAAAAACGGATTAAACGAACCGTCAATCAGATACGCTGTACAAAGCAGCAGCAGCGCAACCGAAAACGCGCACTCCAGCCACACAGCCGCTATTTTGCCCACATTCGTCTGCGACACCCTGTCACAAAAACCACACCAAAGCTTTTTAGGCAACGGCGTCGCCCCGATTATCCCGATTGCCAAAATCCCAAGCCTGTTTTTCAACAGATACCCGTTTAACACCACATCAACCTGCGCCCCCGCCGACACGCGCCAAAGCCCTGTAAGATCTTGCCACGCGCCGCTAAGCTGCGTATTGTGGAATAATACAAACGTTCCTAAAATTACCAAAATCATATACCCGTGCCCAAGCACATCTGTCAGCACATTGTGTTGCTTTACCAAGCCTTTCACCGCCTTTTCTGCCACAAGCAGCACGGCAAAACTAAGCCCCCAAAGCACAAAGTTCCACTCCGCGCCATGCCACAGCCCCGTAAACATCCACACGACAAGCACATTAAAAATCCACCGCCATTTACTGCACCGATTCCCGCCAAGCGGAATATAGACATAATCCCGGAACCACCCGCCAAGCGTCATATGCCACCGCCGCCAGAACTCGCTCACGCTCTTTGCGATAAAGGGATAATTGAAATTCTCGGGAAACGAAAATCCAAGCATTCTCCCAAGCCCGATTGCCATATCCGAATACCCCGAAAAATCGAAATACAATTGTAGACAGATTGCCGCCGCGTATCCCCACGACAGCAAAATCCCGCGCTGCATATGCGGCAAAACTGACACCTCTGTCACAAATTCACCAAGCACGTTTGCAATCAGAACCTTCTTTCCAAGCCCCACAAGAAACCGCACCACACCTCGCTCAAAACTGACACACGCGTCCTTTTTTAAAAACCCCTGACTGCCCTTGCTGTCCTTGCTGTCAATCCCGTCAATCACCGCCGCAACATCCGCATACCGCACAATCGGTCCCGCCACAAGCTGCGGAAACAGCGTCACATACGTCGCAAGCTTCAGCAGACTTTTTTGCAGCTCCACGCGCCCCCTGCGCACATCAATACAATAGCTCACAATCTGAAACGTATAAAACGAAATCCCAATCGGCAGAAACGGGCTGAACTTATAATAAAAAAGCAGCGTAAAAGGAAAAAGGACAGACAAAGCGTAACATACTTTGCCTGCCAAAGACTTTCCCAAACGCTGCATTGCGATAGTCAACCCATATGCCACCACAATCTCCGCCAGCATTAAAAGCACATACACAGGCTCGCCCCATGCGTAAAATAAAACTGACAGCACAAACAGCACAAAATTTTTCGCCCTGCCCGGCACGCCATAATACAGCAAAACCGTGAGTGGCAAAAAGAAATATAAAAATGTAATACTTGAGAATAGCATATTACCTCCATGCTGCCAACAACCCGTGTGAAAAATTTATTTTTCACACTTCCTACATTGGGTTATTTTTTTCCATCATTTCAGACACATTGAAACCGCGCCCCTGCGCCGCTGCCGTTGCATTTTTGTAAACCTCGTCCGCCGTATCCGCAGAACCCATCACGAAAAAGACATCGTTTCCAAACAACGCGCCAACCTGTTTTTCCGCCGACACGCAGACCCACTTTGCAGGATTAATATTGTCCATCAAATTCTGCAAAATTGCCTTTGCATCTCCTTCGTCATTTGTACGGATGTATACGGCGCTGTATGCCGTAGAGCTCATCATGGACTCAGAAAGATATACGCCCTCTATTCCCGTAAGATCTGTCAGTCCGGTATGATACGAAAGCATATCCGCATCATTTAAATCCAGCTCCGTCGTCTGTACTTCATAAGGGAGCAGATCTTCCGCCACTCCCCCGTATGTCTCATCAAAAAATGCAGACACTTCGTCAACGCTTTCAAGATGTACCATTCCCGAAGGGTCTAACGCTTCGTCCCCCGTCACTTCATCGGAATTTCTGTCACTTTTGGCGCCGCAGCCTGTCAGCATACTAAAAGACAAGACCGCCGCCAAACATAAAACCATAAATTTTTTCATAGCAATAACAATGCTCCTTTCATACTCTACTGCTTTGTTACATTCCTATCCTAACCAATCTTATTACATTTATGCGTTTCCAATTACCGTTTTCTCCTGTCAAGCTTATTCGAAATAAACATACCAATCGTCTGAAAAATCTGAACAAGCACAATCAGAAGAATCACCGTCACAATCATAATATCCGCCTGATAGCGGTGATACCCGTAGCGGATTGCAATATCGCCAAGTCCGCCGCCGCCGACCGTTCCCGCCATTGCGGAATATCCTAAAATCGTACCGATTGCAATGGTCGCGCCCACCAAAATCGAAGTCCGCGCCTCCACCAGCAGCACGCGGAAAATAATCGTAAAATTGCCTGCGCCCATCGACTGCGCCGCCTCAATCACACCGCCGTCCACTTCCCTAAGAGACGATTCCACCATACGCCCGATAAACGGCGTAGCCGCCACCACAAGCGGTACAATTGTCGCTGTCGAGCCGTAGCTCTTTCCGACAATCATTCTTGTAAACGGAATGAGCACAATCAGCAAAATCAAAAACGGAACACTCCTTACAATGTTGGAAACAAAATCAAGGATTTTGTAAACCACCGCGTTTGGTCTGATACCGTCCTTGTCCGTCACACGAAGCGCCACGCCAAGCGGAAGTCCAAACACATATCCGAAAAGAGTTGACACGAGTGTCATATACAGCGTCTCACCGATACCTGCAATAATCATATCAATGACTGCCTTATCCCACATATCCCGTCACCTCCTCAACCGCCAAATTTCTGTCTCTTAAATAGTCACGCATTTCATCCGCCACAGCCCTGTCCTCGGGAAGACCTAAAATCATTTCCCCATGCGCAATGCCGCTCACATTCTTTGTGTCCGCTTTCAAAATGTTAACGGGCAAGCCAAATTTCAGAACCATATTTGCGATAACAGGCTCATAAGACGAATTTTCGGAAAAGACAATCCGGACACAGTTCTTTGTCTCAAGGCTTTCCACCAATTCATAATTCTCACCGTGATTGCGCAGCACAAGCTCCTTTGCCTCATCGGACTGCGGGTGGCTGAATACATCAATCACGTTTCCGTGCTCCACCAGTTCCCCGTTTCCGATAATACCCACGCGCGTACAAATCTCACGCACCACCGCCATCTCATGCGTAATAATCACAATCGTAATGCCGTATTTCTGATTAATTTCCTTTAACAGCGCAAGAATGGATTTTGTCGTCTGCGGATCAAGCGCGCTCGTCGCCTCGTCACAGAGTAAAATTTTCGGGTTCGTGGCAAGCGCACGCGCAATCGCCACACGCTGCTTCTGCCCGCCGGAAAGCTGAATCGGATACGCTTTCGCCTTGTCGGTCAGCCCTACAATCTCCAACAGCTCATCGGCACGCGCACGCGCCTTGTCCTTTGGCATACCCGCTATCTTTAACGGAAAACAGATATTATCCGTCACGTTCTTTTGCATGAGCAGGTTGAAATGCTGGAAAATCATGCCGATTCCGCGCCGCTCCTCCTTCAATTCCTTTTCCGAAAGCTTTGACAAATCCTTCCCGTCCACCATCACGGTCCCCGACGTGGGCTTTTCCAAAAAATTGAGCGTTCTGACAAGCGTGCTCTTTCCCGCCCCGCTCATTCCGATAATGCCGAAAATATCTCCCCGCTCAATCGTGAGGCTCACGTCCTTTAACGCCTGCACAACGCCGTCTTTTGTATGGTAGGTCTTTGATACGTTCTCTAAAGTAATCACAATTTATCCTCCACAACGTACAAATTTCGTTACACCGATTTTCTTTATTACATTTTCTCTATTATATAGAGGTTTCCATATCCTGACAACCCTTTTCACCCAAAAATCTGATTAGGATACGCCGCAGGTCCTCAATCTCAATAGGCTTCGAAAGGAAATCGTCAAAGCCTGCTTCAAGCATCTCTTCCTTCACACCGGTCACCGCATTTGCCGTCAGAAGCACTACCGGAACCTCTGCAATCGCACCTGCAAACTTCCGAATGTTTTTCATCGTCTCAAGTCCGTCCATCTCAGGCATCATATAATCCATAAAGATAATATCGGGTGTTTCACCGTCTTCCAATAGCTCCAAACACTTTATTCCAGACTCCGCAGTCTGCGTCGTCATTCCCATAAGCTCCATAATGCCTGATGCCACATCCAAATTCAGCTCATTGTCGTCCACAATCAGGACACGCCCGCTGTTAATCTCCGCTTCCTGCGGTTCATTTGGCACAAACGCCTGTGCAGCCTGCATTCCGCTGTCATTGTCTGCCCCCGAATTGTCCGCCGCCTTATCCTTGGCATGCACTCCCTCACCGTCCGAAGCCAAAACCGCCGCACTCTGCACAGGCAGTCCGTCCGCCGCTTCCTCCTGCGCGTCATGATCCAGCTCCTGCCAAATATCAACGACAAACCGCGTGCCCTTTCCGACTTCACTCTCATAGAAAACCGTACCGTCCATCATATCCACAAAGCTTTTCACAATCGAAAGTCCCAAGCCCGAGCCCTGTACGTGGTAATTGTTTTTCCGGTCAACCCGCTCAAATTTCGCAAACGCCGTATCGCTGTCCGCCTCGCTCATGCCGATGCCCGTATCCTCGACTTCAATACAAATGAGCGCCCTTTGATTAACAATCTCTTTCAAATGTACCCGCAGAAGAACGCTGCCCTCCGGCGTATACTTGATACTGTTTGAGACAAGATTTAAAATAATCTCCTGAACCTTCACCCTGTCGTCATAAAACCGAGCCGGAAGCTCACTGTCAAGCTGCACCAAAAAAGCAAGCCCCGCATACCCTGCCGGAATTTCCACCATGCGACGGATTTCGTCAATCAAATCATTAAAACGGTACTTTACTTTAACGAGCTTCATTTTCCCGCTCTCGATTTTTGTAATGTCAATCAGATCATTAATGATATGCAGCAGAATATCCGACGATTTCTTGATTTTGCGAAGATACCCATTCACAATCTGCGTATCGTGGTTTTTCAGCGCAAGCTCCGCGTATCCTACAATCGAGTTCATCGGTGTGCGGATTTCGTGTGAGATATTTGCAAGGAAGTCCGTCTTTGCCTGGTTGGCGTTCTCCGCCTCCTCCTTTAAACGAATCATCTCACTTGTGTACCCGTCAATAAACGTCATATCAAAAATCCATACCACGTACCCCTGTATCTCATTGCTGCCTGCGCTCTGCATCAAATCCGATAAGCGGAACTCATAATGCCTGCCGTCAATTTCGTACACATGTTCCCTTACTTTGACAAACTGCTCCAAATCAAAACTCCCGTTTGCCTCCATAATCCGCGTAATCAATTTCTCCGCCGCCTGATTTTGATAGAGCAGCGTCGTTTTCGTATTATCCACAACCGCAATCCCATGCTGTGTGTCCTCAATAATCCGCTCCTGCGCAAGCTCCAGCGTATCCAAAAGACCGTAGCGCCGCACCGCAATCAAAAAACAGACTTCCGTCGTGGTAATCGCGAACGTGGCAGCGTCAAAATAAACCGGGCTGGTCAGAAGAAACACAACTACCACCGCCACAGGAATTGCCACCGCCATAAAAACTGCCGTCATTCGAAGCTTTGCAATGCGTTCACTGCGTGTCAGCTCACGGATTGCAATCATCAGATAGATTCCTGCGCCCAAAAACAAAAGCGCCATCCACACATAATAAAACGGACCGTGTGCTAAAAGCATTGCAGCCCTGCCATTTGAACGGATTTCATAATCAACTGCCGTATAAAACAGACTGTGCCGCTCACATGTCATTACCGCCGCAAGCACTGCAGTATTGGCAGCTCCCAAAAACTGCACCAACCCTCTTGGCAGCTTTATACTGCCATAACTGCTCACAAAAATCAATGCGGACGTCACAATATAGCATTTGCCGATATATGCCACCTTAATCGCCGTCATCGCCGCCTCCGGGGATGTTGCGAAAACCTCCATGACATTTCCAAACGTTGCCGTAAGCCCCAAGATGCATGTTATCAGCAGTTTTTGCTGAATGCGCGACGGCTTTGCCATCGTCACGCTGACACAGCACAGCAGGCTGACAAGCATACCAATGACTTCAAATATTCTGTAAAACGTTTCCATATCCCGTTATTCCCTTTGATAAATTTTAATCTGTTCAAAAGCTTCCCGCGCCGTCTGCGCATCCGCCGCATACAACCGGACCGCCGCCTGCAACGCAATATCGGAAGCCTGTCTGACAACCGCCATGTCAAAACCGTCCACCTCAATTGTCTGCACATACTCTGCCTTAGGCTTATTTTCCGCCGTACGGTTTACCGCCGCACGCTTCACATACTCTGCCGCCGCCTTGTTCAATTGCCGAAAATATCCAATCACCGCATCATAATCGTTCATTTGCTCCAAAAAACAGCGCCCATACTCCGCCAGCTCAAGATTTGCCGTTGAAACTGCCTGCAGGCAAAGCTTGCATTCCCCTGTAATATCCGACGCCTCCATAATCACATCAGGACGCTTTTTTAAATACTGTGCAAAATATTCCTTTGCCCCTGCCGCATCCCGCTGCGCAAAAAAACGCCGCATCTGCGTAATAATCTCATTCGTCTCTTTTTTCTCCCCAATAATCGCAACCCTGCACTCATAGGCACGAAGCCCCTTTACCGTTACCCACACATACAGTAAAAACTCCGAAATAAACCCGAAAACACGCTTGTGATAGTCGTCCGCAAACGTCAAATCGACGCGCTTTTGCAGTTCAAAAAAAATGTCAAAAAGCCATGCGCAGTATTCGTCATAAACGTCTTTTCTTGCCACCATCATATTCCCAAAATACGTCTTATTCTGATTTACCAAACTGACATATGTGTCATAAAATTCCGGATGGCGCTCCTTGATAATTTTCCCCGTTTCGTCAAGCATTTCCACATTATGGTGCGCCCCAAAGCCATAACGGTATGAGTTTGGCAGCTCTAACTGCTTTGTCGTCACAATATCATACCGGCTAAGAATTTCCTCATATTCCTTTTGGGTAAACGCATATCCGTTCTCATCCGTCAAAAACCGTCTGTAGTGGCACACGCCCACATAGTCCGCCTCGTCAAAATTTTTCCACACCCAGTAAACGCCGGAAAGCTCCGCATAGTAACAGTTCAAATCCGAAATGTTCTCTCCCGTATCGTCCCCCATATAACCAAAATCCTTCTGCGCCTTCGCATGCCCCACATGCAGCGGAACATACATCGGATCGCCGGGAACATCAAATTCTTTATGTGTCATTGCAAATATTTTTACCATCAATACCCCCCATTCCTACATAATCTGCAAGCTTGGTACAAACCTGCCTTGTGAAAATTTATTTTTCACAATAAAATCCCCCTTATATATAGAATACAACTTTTTACTCTATACATAAAGGGGAAAATGTGAAAAATACTTCTAAGGCAGCAAATCGAATAAATTCGATTAAGACACTGCCTAAGAAGTATTAAATTTCACATTGGAAAAACGCAAAGAACAGCGTTTTTCATATTGATTAGAACAATTTATAATTTCTCAATATTTATCGCACAAACCTTATATTCCGGTATTCTCGCATATTTGTCGAGTGCTGCATTCGTCAGCACATTCGCATTTCCGTCAGGGAAGTGGAACGGCATCCATGTTTCTCTCGGGGAAACCTTATCGCCGATTCTTGCGGTAGAAACGATTGCCCCGCGCCTTGAACTTACCCTTACCTTCTCGCCGTTCTTAATGCCTAACCGAATCGCGTCTTCCGTATTGATTTCAATAAACGAATGACCCTCGCGCTCCATTAAACCGGGCGTTTTTCCCGTCATCGCCCTCGTATTGTAGTGATACAACACACGTCCCGTCATCAGGATAAACGGATATTCCTCGTCCGGCAGCTCTGCGCTCGGCGTATACTGAGCCGGATAAAACCAGCCCAAGCCCCTTGAGAACTGTCCGACATGCAAAATCGGCGTGCCCGGGTGCTTCTTGTCAGGACACGGCCACTGGATACTCTCGCCGTGGTCAAGCCTTCTATGGCTGATACCGCCGAAAATCGGCGTTACCGACGCAATCTCGTCCATGATTTCCTCCGACGTAAGCTGCGGCTGCGGATAACCCATACGGTTCATCAAATCAATGAAAATATCCGTGTCAAGACGCATCTCGCCGTCAAGCTGCACTGCCTTTCTCACCCTCTGCACACGGCGCTCCGTATTGCTGAAGGTTCCCTCCTTCTCCGCATAGCTTGTTCCCGGAAGAATCACGTCCGCATACTGCGCCGTTTCCGTCATAAACAAATCCGAGAGCACAAAGAAGTCAAGGCTCTTTAGCGCCTTCTTAATATGATTTTGGTCAGCGTCCGTCACAATCGGGTCCTCACCGAAAATAAACAGTCCGCGGATTTCCTTTTTGATTGCCGCCGGGAACACATCCGTCGCATGCATGCCGGGCTTTGTATTAAGCTTCACGCCCCATGCCTTTTCAAATTTCTCAATCACCTCCGGATTGGTAACCTTCTGATAACCGGGGAAATCGCCGGGCATTGCGCCCATATCGCACGCGCCCTGCACGTTGTTCTGTCCTCTAAGCGGATTTACGCCGCAGCCTGACTTGCCAAGCTTGCCCACAAGCATCGCCATGTTGGACATCGACATTACGCCCTCCGTACCCGTTGAATGCTCCGTCACGCCAAGACAGTAGATAATCGGCGCCTTCTTTGCCGTCGCATACATCAGCGCAGCCTCTCTCAAGTGATCCGGATCAATGTGGCAGATTTCCGCTACCTTTTCCGGTGTGTATTCTTTGACAATCTCGCGAAGCTCCTCAAAGCCTTCTGTCCTTGTCTTAATAAATTCTTCGTCCGCAAGCCCTTCGTTGATAATCACATTCATCATACCGTTTGCAAATGCAACGTTCGTACCGGGCTTTAATTTCAGATGCACGTCCGCAACCTTGGAAAGACCGATGTCTCTCGGGTCCACCACAATCAGTCTCGTTCCGCGCTCCACTGCCTGACGGATTTGCATACCGATTACAGGGTGTGCCTCCTCGGGGTTAGAGCCAACTAACATAATCGCGTCCACATCATTTGTAATATCCGCAATCGGATTGGTCATCGCACCCGATCCAAGCGTCATCGCAAGTCCCGCAACCGTCGCCGAGTGGCAGACACGCGCGCAGTTGTCCACATTGTTGGTGCCAAACGCACAGCGCACCATCTTCTGCAACATATAGCAGTCCTCATTTGGAGAACGTGAGCAGGCAAAGCCTGCAAGCGCGTCAGGACCGTACTGCTTTTTAATCTCATTAAACTTTGACGCAATCAGGTCAAGCGCCTCGTCCCATGTCGCGCGCTCAAACTCGCCCGTCTCTTTATTTTTAATCAAAGGATATTTCAACCGCTCCGGTGAATGCACAAAGTTGAACGAACCAAAACGTCCTTTTACGCAGAGCAGATTTTTGTTTGACGGACCATCCGCCGGCTTCACGTCAACAATTTTGTTATCCTTTACAATCAGATAATACTGGCAGCCCGTCGCACAGTGCGGACAAGTCGTCAGCACCTGCTTCACCGAACCAGCCTGATAATGCTTTCTGTTCTTTGCGACAAGCGCACCTGTCGGACATACATTCGCACAGTTTCCACACGATTCGCAGGTACTTGTCTTCCAATCCGGTCCAAACGGCGCGTCAATCAGCGTCCTTGTACCGATTTTTTCATTGTGCAGCGTACCGTTTCCCGTCACCTTGTTGCAGGTGCTCACGCAGCGCTGACAGTTAATACAAAGCTCCGGATAATAGGTAAGAAACGGATTTTCCTTCTTCACCTCATAGCGCGCGAAGCTTCCTTTATAGCACGATTCTTCAATGCCATACTCATTGGAAAGCTCCCGGAGCGTACACTCGCCCGATTTGCTGCATGAAAAGCAGCGCACATCGTGATTCGCCAAAATCATATTCAAAACCTGTTTCCTGCTCTTTATGACACGCTCGGAATTGGTCGTCACAACCATGCCGTCCTGAACCTTTGTCGTACACGAGGTCACAAGATGGTCCCTGCCCTCCACTTCCACAACGCACATTTTGCATGCGCCGATTTCATTCACATCTTTTAAATAGCAAAGTGTGGGAATTTCAATGCCGGCTTCCCTTGCCGCCTCCAAAACCGTCTGATTTTCTGCAACCGAAAGCTCGATACCGTCTATTGTGATTTTAATCATCATAATCCTCCATTCTTAAACAGCCTGCAAATTTGTGCCCCGCACAAATTTGTAAATTTGAAAAATTTATTTTTCAAATTTTGCCTCCTTCCACGACGCCGCAGCCAAAGTGGTCGCACCGCAAACACTTATGGCACTCCTGCATTGCCTCATCATAAGACATACCGTTCTCTACGGGTTCAAAATTATGCTTTCTCTCCCGCGCCGAGCGGTCCGTCAGATGAACGCGCCCATAGTGGGTCCTGTCATTTTCACGCGGTTCGGGAATGTGGATATCCTCAAGGTACTTATGATGATACCCGAGATATTCGTCAATGTTGAGCGCGGCAATCTTTCCGGCTCCAATCGCTTTAATTACCGTTGCAGGTCCAAACACGCAGTCACCGCCTGCAAATACTTTTTCATATCCCTTTACTCTTGTATCCTGATGCGTTTCAAAGGTTTTTCTCTTCGGATTCACACCGTACTTTTCAAACGGCTGTGACACAATATCCTGTCCGATTGCCATCAGAACAATCTCGCACGGCACTTCAATTTCCTCTTTATTTGCCACCGTAACGCCGGGCTTACCCTGACGGTCATACTTGCTGATAATCTGCGGCTGGCATACAAAGCCCTTCACGTTTCCGTTCTCGTCCGGCGTAATCCGCACAGGCGCATTCAGCGTCAAAAGTTCAACGCCCTCCTCAATCGCTCCCTGAATTTCCGAAGGCAGTGCGGTCATATCAATCTGTCTTCTGCGGTAAATCACCGTCACTTCCTTTGCATTGCAGCGGATTGCGGAACGCGCGCAGTCCATCGCCACGTTTCCGCCGCCGACTACCACGACACGTTTTCCCGTATAGTCAGGAATATTCCCGCGTCCAATCTCGCCAAGCATATCCACGGCAGAGTAAACGCCGTTGCTGTTCACGCCGTCTACCTTAACGCTCTTTCCGACCTGTGCGCCAATCGCTATGTAAACTGCATGAAATTCATCCAAAAGCTGCTCCATCGAAACATCCGTTCCAACGGCAACATTATATTTCACCTCTATATTTCCGGTTGCCAAAATTCCGTTGATGTCCTCGTCCAGCCTGTCCTTTGGCAGACGGTAATTCGGAATGCCGTAGCGCAGCATACCGCCAAGCGCCTCGCGCTCCTCGTACACGACAACCTTATGCCCCATCAGAGAAAGGAAGTAAGCCGTCGTCAGTCCCGACGGTCCGCCGCCGACTACTGCAACTCTCTTGCCTGTAGTAACATTGCATTCCGGCACCTTTACCTTGTCAACCGCGATTTGATCAACTGCAAACTTTTTCAGTCCGCGGATATTGACAGGGCTGTCCAATAAATCACGTCTGCACTTCTCCTCGCACGGGTGCTCGCAGATAAACGCGCACGCCGTCGGGAACGGATTGTCGCGTCGAATTAAATTGATCGCATCCGCATAACGCTTCTCACCGATTAACGCGATGTATCCCGGAATATCAACGTTCGCGGGACAATAGGAAATACACGGCACCTTCTGACCAATGTCCTCCTTACACCGGTGGTCTCTAATGTGGCTCATGTACTCGTCGTGAAACAGCTCCACGCTTTGGAGCACAATATTAGCCGCCTCATAGCCAATCGCGCAGTCCGCCGTATCCTGTATCATTTTTGCAAGCTCTACCATATTTTCGAAGGTATCCATGTCCGCCTTTCCGTCAAGAATGGCACGCATCATGTTTTCCACCTGCTCTAAGCCGTCCCTGCACGGCACACACTTACCGCAGGTCTGACTCCTTGAACTTTGCAAAAAGGAAAGCTGCACCGCAATCGGACACACCCCGGGAGGATACGCCTTCACGCGCTTGACAAATTTATCTAAGAACTTTGTCGTTTTTTCGTTCATTTCGTTTTTGTGCAATACACTTTTTTTGTACATGAATAACCTCCTATCATTTTTACTTAATCACATACCTAATAAAATGATACTATAATTGTCGAATTTTCACAATATAATTAATTTTTTAACAAAGTTTTTGACAGTATTTACCGACTGCAACTGCCGAAAACGTTGATTAATCGTTTTTGAGACTGTTTATTTTCCTGAATTTGTGGTATGGTAGTGGTGGGAATGGAAATGATAAAAAATAAATCATGTAATCATTATATTGAAAGGACGTGCATACTATGAGTAACCGCGAATTAGCAAAACAGTTAATCGACCAAATACCCGAAAGCAAAATGTATTATATCGTCTCTTATTTACAGGGAGCAGCAGTTCCCGAAGAAATCCCTAACGCCGAAACAATTGCCTCAATGGAAGAATTGGAAAACGGCGGCGGTATACTTTTCACAGGAAAAACCGAAGATTTAATGAAAGAACTTATGGAGGAATAGCATATGCTTGATGTACGTTACTCCACACAATTCAAAAAAGATTTCAAGACTTGCATAAAACGCAGGTACGATATGTCATTGTTGCAGCAGATAATTGATACACTGCGCATTCCTGTACCACTGCCTATCTCAAACAGGGAGCATAAACTCAGCGGAAACTATTTTGGTTATAAAGAATGCCACATAACGCCGGACTGGTTGCTGATATACAAACAGACTGATACCGAATTAAAACTGGACCGTACCGGTACGCACGCTGATTTATTTGGAATGTAATGCATAATTACTATCACGAAAACATATTTGTTTCATGACACCGTAAAAGCAGGAATTTATGATGATTTGTCGATTGACTTTTCAAGCCTTAATTTCGAGATTTAAAATAAATAAAAAATGCCAAAATTAAAAATGCTGCCAACAGTTCCACAACAGATGGCAGCATTTTTTGACCTTATCAGTCAAACTTTATTTTCTATTATTCCTCCTCAATATTCTCATACATCACTTCCAATAATTCATCCAAAAACAGCATATAATTTTCCCCATCAATCTGAATCGATGTTATCCTGCAATAACCGCTTTCATCCTGCTGAAACATCATTACAAGATTGTTTCCCCCATGTGTTGTTCCCATAAAAGAAGCGTAGGTAACGTCCCCCTTTTTCGAACTTGCCCACTCCCCATCCATACAGGATGCGTGCAATGCGTCATTAATCGTATATTCCTTACTGTAATCCGAAAGGCACAGCGTACTGATTCCCCGTGATTTGATTGTGTCCATTCCGCCAATCGCTTGAAAAATAATATACGCAACACAGAAAAACACCGCCGCCCCCATGATCCAATCCGCTACATGTCCCCAGGCAAGCAGCTGCATGTCCCGCTCTATGCACTTCTTGTCTTTCTCAGGATTTTCGGAAAACATATCACAAATACATTGCTGAAGCTCCCACCCTTTCTCCGAAAGCTTCTGTGACTCAATTCCAAGTATGTTTTTCTGTGTGATAAAAAATCTTCCGCCTTGAATTTTTGAATCGAACCGCGCATTATTATCACACTGAAAAAACAGATTCCCCTGTTCGTCCGTTCCAATTTCCTGCACAAACGGACAAACTAAATTTCTGCGCACAATAATGACCAACTCTTCCAACGTATAATTCTTTACCCAGGCGCCACTGTTTGTATGAACCTCTTTCGTCAAAGCATTGTCAATAAATCCCCACACAATCTTGGCTACAACAAGCACTCCAAGCGAAGACAGACAAAAATGAAACAGTCTGTTCGTTTCCATCAGTTTCTCAATATCTACCATATAATCCCTCTCCCCCCTTAATCCTTCGCAATTACCTCATCAATCCCAACCAGCAGAATCGGACTGTCATTCTCGTAATCCTTCTCTATTTCCCCTGACAGGATTGACTCCACCGAAAGCGCATCGCCGTTTTTTGTCACCCATTCCACCTGCTGATACCCCGCATGCCCGTACACAGAATAAATACCGTCCCCGTTTTCTGCGGCATACAAAGACACCGCGCCGTAAAATGCGCCGACTTCTACAAGCTGCCCGTTCCCCGTCACCGTATACACTGTATTCGTCCAATCCGCATCGCAGGTTCCCCATGATACAATGAGTTCTACCGTATCGTCATGATCCATGTCATAAAGCGCATATTCACAGTCGCTTCCATATGCGTCAGCAACCTGAACACGCAGATTATTATATAGCGCAATGTAATCCGATGCCGCCTGTTTCGCCTCTTCCACATAACCCCACAGCACCAACTCCGTCAGGCAGGTATCCTCATACTTTGCCCCTTCCTTTGCATCCAAAATCATCACCGATAAAAACTGCGTTTCCACAGGTTCGTCAAATGAAAAACGGTCACTGTACAAATCATTCGCAATCTCCTCATACTGCCAGTCCGTAAACGCCGCCTCAAAACGTCCCTCTTCCGTTTCCAGCTCCGCGCTCTTTATTTTTCCGTTATTATAATAAACCGTTTCGTTTTTCATATAACCGTTTAAAAACGCGACCTCTGTCAGAACTACAGGCTGTGTGAATTCAATCACAAGCCTTTGCCCCGCTCCCGTACCGCTTACACCCTCGCACCAACACGTTTCCCGGTTGCCGTCAAGCACATCCCCTGCCTGATATGTTTTTGCGGAATCCGTCAGCTCCGATGTCGCCTCAATACTGCGTATGTAGCGGGAATCAAGCTGTATGGTTTCAGGCTGTTTTGGCGTTTCATTTTCTACCCTTTCCGCCGAATTTTCCGCTACGTCCATCCGAAACGGCGCCGCCGATAGAGGCTGCGTTTCCTGCGGCTGTTCATGCGGCAGCGCCTCCGTCGGCTGTGGCTCCAGTTCTGAATCATCTAAATCGGCAAAAAAGCCAAAATCTTCCGTCTCCTGCACTGCCTGCGCCTGCCGCGTGGAATGCACCTTCCAAAAAGCCACAACGGCAATTCCAATCACAATGACGCAGACCACCGCAGCCAAAATCCCCTTTTGCCGCATTCCGATTTTCGTCCTGTCAGTCTTTCGCGGCGTGCGTGCCTGCGGGTTCGGTGTTGAAACGCTCTGCAATACCGTCCCCTGCACTGCTGCCGTTTGACCATTCTGCACATTCGCATTTCCTGTTTCCCGTTTGATTTTTAAACCGCATTTTGTGCAGTACATCAAATGCTCCCGCAGCGGCGCACCGCACTCGGCGCAGAAGCGTTTCGCATCAGCTCCCGTCGCCTCCGCCGCCTGCGTCCCATTCAAATCATTCCCGCAATAAGGACACTTTTCCGACGTATCCGCCGTTTCTTTTCCACAGTTTGAACAAATCATCGCACTTCTCCCTTTCCCTTCTCAAAAGCTTTCGTTTCGCTGCTTTAAGCCAATGCTTGTCTATCAATCACAATATTCGTTCCTGAACTTTCATTGCCGTAAGCGTTGCCGCGTTCATTGACTTAATCAATGGTATTGTCGATTTTACGTAAGGCAATGATGTTGCCGATTTTGCGTTACTAATCGCAGCTACCAGTTCCGCATATGCAAAACGAATCAAACGCATATCAATATCCACTTCATAACCATCCAGTTCATATTTTTCGTATATTGCTTCGAACTGTTCCGCAGCGTCAGTGCATGATTCTATCACTTCCATGAGTTCATCATTGCCTTCAAACACTTGTTCAACTACCCATTTTGCACAATCTACCAATTTATAAACCTCATTGCTCGCATCGTACGTCACAACGTCACGTACCGTTACACCTTCATAGTCATCATTTTCATCGTTTACATTCTTAGCAATATACAATAGAATGCTGTTAATAAAGTGATAGATGGTATTTTTATCATGACTTTGGGCGGTATCGTCCTTTTTAGCCGCTTCAACCAGCTTGTTAAAAACTGTTTTTTCCAAAAATTCGTTGTTGTTGGTCGATTCGTCATAGCGCCACAATGCCTTTTCGAACTGTTCCACAATACTGTCTGTATTCCTGATAATCGTACTGTGAAGCTCCATATTCATGCCAAACATCTCCTTTGCAATATATGCAGTTGTGGCACGGATTTGAGGCGCCGTCATATCTGCGAAAACGCCTGCCAGCTCATCATCCGTTGTCAAATTATTCACAACAAGTGTATACAATTCATCCGCGCACCGATTCTGTAACATCGCTATATCTTTTTCATCACACTGAACTGCCACTAACAGCCATTCCTCTAAGATTGTTTTGTTGGTGTTGATTGATGCACCGCAGATTAGCAATGCCTCTTTGAATTGCTCCACAATACCATCCGTATCCCTGATAATTTTACAGAGCTCCCTGTTCCTGCCAAACATCTCCTTTGCAATACTTGCAGCTGCCATATGAATTTGACGCATTGCCCTATCTGCGAAGACATCTTCCAATTCCACATTCATTGCCAAATTATTCACAACAAAGGAATACAGTTCATCTGCACATTTAGCCTGTAGCGCTGCTGAATCTTTTTCATCACACTGAACTGCCACTAACAGCCATTCATCCAAAATTGTTTTCACATCAGCTTCGTCAATCATCAATTCGTTTCCCGAATTTGCATTTACTGATGTACACGGTTCTGCCTGTGGTTCTGTTTTCGGATGTTCTCCTGCTTCTCCAAGTAATCTCTTTCTATTCGCTGTTATTGTTGCTGCCAGTGCTCCCCCTCCTATCATATATGCCGCTTCCCTCAGTTCTTTTGGCAATTCAACCTCTTTCTTCGCTTCATATTCAGGCGAATACACCACCTTTAACATAGTCTTTCATCCTCCTATCATTCATTCTCATTCTGAATTTGCACCATTATCCAAATCACTTCATAAATAATCACCCCCGCATGAGCACGTTTATCCTTTTCATCCGCACTTGGTAAATTACGAAGCTTTTGTTTGATAAACAAATTATAACAAAACGCATGGACAACCCTCTGTCTATCGGAAAAATAAAATATAAATTTTTAACCCTGTCATGTCACCTGCCTTTCCATATGCTTCTTTGCAAACAAAAAAGATGTAAAGTCCTACTTTTCAAATAAGACCTTACATCCCTTAGGTTCATAGTTCGCTTCTTTTGCATAATTTATTTCGTTTCTATTTTCGGTTCAGTCGTTTCAACATATTTTATAATCTCAATATTTTTTTCAACTGTCATCCCCTCAGATTCCAATTTCTGAATAAGGCAAATTACCTCTTTACCTGTCATACAATCACCTTGCTCATATTATAAAGTAGTAGACAGAAATTTATCACAAATCCCATTCATCGCAAAAATCTACTATGTCTTCTAATTTATTAATTATAAAGTTTAACGGTTTTCCCAACATATTATCTGCTAAATTTTCTATACATTTTTCGCCAAAAGAATGACCGTCCTCTAAAAAAGGAACCTGATTGCTAAATTTTTCACCTGATGCACACCAATTTGCAAAATGTTCACAATTATTTGTCATCACGTTATATCCTCCAAAATCTGTTCCAAGAACACTATACGCACGTTTAACAATTTCCTTTGGCGTATAACTGCTATGAATATCTGAGATAAAACATTTTTGCAATTGGCTCCCTCCTCCTAAAAATGTTTCCATATCTGTTTTTATAATGCTCATTGCCAAAACTTCCACATTCATATTAAAATGTATCACTTGGTCATCTTCTACAACAACACCATAATGCCATATTGGAAAACTGGCAATATGCGTCCATATGCTTTGCATTTTTATAACATCTCCCTGTTCAAAATGATATTTTCTCATCCTATTCTCCCTCCTATGTTTTTTACTTGATCATATACCTAATAAATTGACACTAAATTCGTAAAGTTATTGCAACACAATTAATTATTTATCTAATTTTTCTTAATTATAAAATTTATTCCTTTCTTCAATCATATAGTAAGATAATGAGATGAGCCGCTTATCTCCTCAAAAATTAACGATCCACACTTTAAACTGCGAAGCACTTAAATAATGGATTCACATTCAAATCAGAAAAACTTAAGCGAAAGGTTTGCACTAAAAGTGACAACACAGGAAAATTTATAAGTGTTTCTGTTTTTGCCTATTTTGTAATGCTTTACAACCTTCCAAGTTCTTTTTTTCATATTCTGCCTTAGACATCATGTTTACATAATATAACTCATACATTTTTTCAACATTACAGATATTCGGTCTAGTTGAATATATATTACACAGATTATCATCAGACAAATGGATGCATATTCCGTTTCCTGTATGAAAATCAGCCAACTCAGGTATTTCATGAATATTCTTGCAGCAGAGTCCACACCTCGTACACGAAAACATTACGCAATCACTTCCCCAAGTTTTTCACGCATCATTTCAACCATCTTATCAGACTCCTGCGTCAAATTTCCCTCATCATCCAAAATTGGTGTATCCAAAATCGCTTTTACCGCTCCAGCCATTGCCATTGCTTCAGCTACAACTTTTTTCTCATCATCAGAAAAAACTCTATAGTCCGTCCCTTTTCTTGAAATTATCTGAGTCATCTCATAAATTAATGGTTCAAAAACCGAATTTAAATTAACCAAAAATCGATAAAACATAGCTGCTCTTTTTCTGATTCCGATACATAATGAAGATGCCGCATCCATCTCCTCCCTATATTCTTTCGCCTTTGAAAGATTGGAATACGCTTTATCAAGATTGGCGGATGCCTTCGCACCTACCACAACTCCTAATATAGCCAATGCAGGTCCTGCAACCAGTCCGCCCAAAACTGCCGTTCCCCCAGCCATTCCCAATCCTCCGGCTGCTAATGATCCGCCTCCAAAAAACGCAAGTGTTGCATTTGTCGCCGCTGCGCCACTCAAAGTAGCAATGGCAGTTCCTGTCGATGCCGTCGCCAAAGCTCCTGCCGCACCATATGCCCCAAAAGCTGTTATTGCACCCGCCATTGTGCCGGATAATAATCCTCCAGCCATTGATGTTGCCATTGATTGTAGCTCTTTTAGCTCCGTAAACTTTTTCTGATCTAAAACCATCTTTTGTAATTCATTAAGTCCCCCTGACTCAGATAATTCCACATGATTAAGCTTTTCAAATTCTGTAATGAACGGTTTAATACTTTCATCTAAAATTCGAATCTTGCATTTTCCTAGATTATCAATTGCGGAGCCGCAGTTTTTGCGGCATGTTTCAATCTTTTTAGATGCATCCTTTATAATTTCATCAGCCCTTTCATTTTTTCTATTAGCCTCTTTTTGGTCAATCCCCGCTTTAACAGATTTTCCAACGCCAAAGGCACCTGCTGCTGCGCCGATTCCTATAAACAAAAATGGTATAGGCATAATCTTATCCCCCTTTTACATTGTTAATTCTTTAATCGTCAACTTGACATCATTTAATAATTGTACAATTTCAACATCAACATCTTTTTCCCGCTTGTCTCTTGCACTGCTTTTCGAAAATGTTGATGCAATCCATTTCTTCTGCTCCGTCAATGCTAATATTGTATTTGCAGTATCAACAAATTCCTGATACACTTCCAAATTTACAGACCATTTCTCTTTCAAATAATTAACAATCTTCTTTTCCTCATCTGAAAAAAAAGAATCTGCAAATCCTAAATTTACCAAATTCCATACGATCCGTGCTAAAACGGATGCATCTCGCAATCCATACCATTCCCGACCTGCCTGCTCATCAATCTGTTGTTTAACAATCACGTCAAAAACACCAGCTGAATCACCCACAAGTTCTTTGCACTTTTCAATCACAGAATTTCTTTCATCCTGATTAAGTTCCAATTCCTTACATATCGTTTCAAAAATTTTCTCTTCACTGTATGATACCTCCCCGTCCGCCATCATATAAAGGTAATACAATGTAGCCTCTTCATTCTTCTTTCCAAACATTGTTTTCTCGCCTCCTTACAGTTTAAATGTACTTCCTGTTATCATTTTTGTATTGAAATCTTCCATACTGGAAAACGATGCCTTTCTTCCAAAGTTTTCCGATATTGTATTTGTACTTTCAATAAACCAGTCAACATCGCCAATTGCCAAAGCATTTTTTATCCCTGTAAATGATTCTCTGAAAATATCCATAGATTCTATTAAATATTCCTGAATGATACGTTCCATCTCTGCCCGATATTCCCGAATCATCTTAATGTGTTCTTCACAGACTGCCTCAATCTGTATTCTCTGCTCATGCGCAAATTTCTCTTCCTTTAGGGAATTTGTTAATATTCCATATGTAGCAGATGACAGCGCATAACCAACCATTCCGCCTATCAGTCCCCCGACAACCGGAATAGGAATCGCCATCTGCCCCACCACGGAAAACATTGCGGAAGACACCATTCCCGTCCCCTGCTCTCCAAGTGTTTCAAGACACTCTACACCGTCAATTTCACCTTTTAAATATCGTGTAAGCGTTTTTGTCGCAACAATTGCAACTGTAGTAAGCGTTCCTGCAATATTCGTCTTTGACAATGCCCGTATATATTGTGATTTAGAATTTTGCATAGCGCCTTTCAGAGAAGCGCCGACAAAACCTGTTCCGTAACCTGCTATCGCAGTTGTTGCAGTATCTTTCGCCACATTCATCACAGCATCATCAGGTTCCGTTTCCCCTTTACAAACAGCTACCAGGTTTTTAACGATAGATACACTGCCGCGAATCATCACTGCCGTTTCTGCCGTTTGAACTCCCGCCCTATGAGATATTTTTGCCACATCTATTGCCGTGGATAACTCCGGATGCATACGGGCAAATATAGCCTCCTCGCTCGAAACAGAACTTTTTCGCAAATTCTTCCTTATTTTTTCCAGCTTGTCGATTCTCTCTTGCAGCTTTTTTGCCTGTTCTATATTCCCGTCGTTTTTTTGTTTCTCCAACTGACGAGATAAACCTTCAATCTTTACATCAGCCTCCTGTATCATTTTGTCATACTGATCAGACGGAACATCAATCTTTGCATCATGTTCAAGATACTTCTCAAATTTTTTTGACTGAAGTTTCTCCAGTGCCCTTGCGGCATCTCCTGCTTTGGCAGGATCTTTTTCAGATGCTCCTAAAAATTTCATTTGGGCACCGGTACCACCAACAATTTCTCCATTGGCATCTACCGTAACAGTATCATATATCGGATCATTCACACTCCCCAAATCATCTGTTCTGATTTTTCTACTTGAATCACCATAA
>CAJTSD010000046.1 GCA_910578795.1 uncultured Lachnospiraceae bacterium | reverse complement strand
AGACCATCTGAAGATGAAGCAATGAATATTCTCAAAAATAAAAACTGAAGAATAACAAAAAACATATTAAAAAATAAGAATTAAGTCATACAAATCGGAACCTGCTGGTTTTATCCTGTAGGTTCCGTCAATTTTACCGACATACTTGCTTTTGCGCAACAATAGAAATCCATGCAGGCAACGCTGCCATTGGATTGTGTTCCCACTGGTTTATTTTCGCAAGTTCCTCATTATCCTGCTTTATCAATTCCTCATACGAAAACCAAAACGAAGCGTTGACTGCCTGCAGTTCCGCCATTTCCTTTATGCACAATTTTGCACCTGTCATCGCATTGATCAAATCCTGCACACGCCAATGGCAATGCGGCATGATTTCTTTATATGGCTTCCTGA
Organism: uncultured Lachnospiraceae bacterium; assembly: GCA_910578795.1. Classification (GTDB taxonomy): domain Bacteria; phylum Bacillota; class Clostridia; order Lachnospirales; family Lachnospiraceae; genus COE1. The sequence goes on along the minus strand of CAJTSD010000046.1, from coordinate 28,422 downwards.
TTTTAGGCCCTTTCCAAGGTTCTCCCGTAAAAGGACGGTTAAACGGGTGAATATCAAACATCACCGAAAGTCCTGACGGTTTCAATACCCGACCAATATTTTCATACATCGTCGCAATATCCGCAATCCAAGTATGTGTGCCGTTTGACGTATAAACCAAATCAAAGCAGTTCTCTTCTATTTTTGACAGATGCGCTGTGTCATCACAGACAAAGCAGATGCTGAGATTTAATTTGTCTGCAATTTCCTGCGCAAGTTCTAATTGTCTCTCGCTTATGTCAGCAGAAGTGACCTCCGCGCCCAACAATGCAAATGCAAAAGCGGCATGATTATCGCCGCTTGAAGGTAGTAGTACCTTCTTTCCCTGTAAATGCGGCATATATTTATTTATCAACTGATCTACGCAGGGGTGAAAAGCATTCGTCGGCTCTTTTACCAACGCTTCTATTTTCTCATCCGTTCTGAGCGACTGATACCAGTCTGAGTCCGCCGTTTCATTCCAATTATCTTTGACCTGCTTTAGCCATTCCTCCATTGTAATCCTCCATTCCTGATGCACCCACAAATTTCTGCTACGACAAACGGATCTTTAGAACAAATCCCTCTATTTCCTGCTATCTTCTTTAATCCCCTGACTGAGATTATACATGGTACTCATGTTCCTTCATTTTCTACATATCTGCTGACTTTCAGCGGCTATACCAATACAGATTTTCTGTTCCTAATAATTGCTTCCGCTTCCTCAACACTTCGCTCTGTAACATCTGCGATTTGCTCTAATGTGTAATTTTTATGATACATATTTAAAATAATATTTTCTCTTTCTTCTGCTCTGCCATCTTCCCTAATCCCCTGACTAAGATTACACATAGTACTCACGTCCTTTCTCATTTTATCATCTACCGAGATACTATACTCGGTTTTTATAATACCTAACTTCTCGTCCGTCGAAAGCTGCTTTGAAAGCAATGTTCCTAACAGACGGTGCAGTTCATACTGTTCATCATGCGTCGGAAGCTCATTTGATATCCCTATTAAAACAATATTCAAAAGGTCAAGCTTCCCTTTCCAGTTGTAGGAACCCAACAAAGCATCATTCGTCAGATGCACGTAATTCATACTGTTTTCGTCCATGTTCATGCACACCCAAATACTGAAAACACGCTTAATATCATTGTAATTTGTCTTAACGAAATCCCGCTCCTTCTGCGAAGAAACAAAGCGGCTTACATAAAACACTGCCCTGTTTAGAATTTGATAGCCTGTCGGTTCATCTTTTTGAGCCTCCACATTTACAATAACCTGCGAAAGTTCGTCTTTCCTGCCGCCTGCGGACGGCATTCGCGCATAACAAATCTCACAAGCCCTTCGTTAATCTCCGCGTTTTCCGTATTCATTCCGACAACGCGCTGTCCGTTCTGCTCATTGCCTCATTCGTCAATCCCGGCTCTACCGGAACCACACTGATAAACGGCTCTCCTTCAATATAGGATACAACATCTTTTGGGTTCATTCCATAAAACGCATCGACCGTCTTTACAAGAATATGCGCCAAAATAATCTTGTTTCCCAACAGACGTTTTGCCCTGTCATCATACTGCGCGTCCCGATTTGTTGCATTCACCGCATATTTTATCTCCGTGTCCATTCGCCGTAAACTTCCTTTGTATGACGGAAAATCCCTAAAGTAATTTTGTCTTAATTATACCTTGAACTCCCTATTAAATCAATCAGAACTAAAAAACAACAGCATACCACTTGTAAGCGTATCATGCCTTGAAGAAATTTTTTATAATCCCGTCACTCATAATCTTTATAGCATTTTCAGGATAGCAAACGTCATCATAAGATATGGTGCAGACTTCCATTCCGCGCAGTAAAAATTTTAACCTGTACTGCGCCTCTTTACTGTTGATTTGCTTATGCACACGCGTACTTTTCCTGATAAATCGGTCAGTCTCCTTATTTCTTGGAACAGTCCAACTTAAATCGGAACATTTAATAATCAGTTCATCATAGTCCAACGGAAAGTCAGGCTGAAACGTTTCCGCATCCGTCATCTCAAAATAATATTGGTCCTGTTTTCGAAACATCATGCCGTTTTCCACGGATTGCTCACATGCTGTCTGTATCAAACGTCCGTCATAATACGCAGCATAGGGACTATTATTTTCCTTCAATGTCCTCGAAACATGCCACGGACTGATACCGCACCATCTGCCCCTGTATCCGAAATCCCAATCTACAAACCTTTGTTTACCAACAGCCAAACAGCCCTTTCCATGCAGCCTGTAACAAATGCCTTCCGCCCAAAATTCCGTTTTCCTACAATCCGCCCGATACTTGAAAAAGTCATATTTATTTCTCAAATTCAGATTTTCAGAAGCATTGATGCCCTTTAATAAAAGATTACACGCTGTTTCCACGTCTGCAATATATTCTTTTAAAACCATTTGCAATTTTTCTTCCATGAAAACCCCCATCACTCAACAACCAGCCACATATTCACATCAACGAATCAATCAACGCTCAGCGCCTTAGCAATTTCCTCCATTTCCCGAACCGAAATAAACGCTTCCGAAATCGCCGCCTTTTTCAGTATGTGTCTTGAAATCTTCTTATTGTATTTCAGTTTTGCCGCCAAAATCCGAACCTGAATGCCTTTGCTGACAGCAAATATGTAATAGTTCTTATCGGAAAACGAGAACGGGGTAATATCAAATTGATAATCATTATCCCCATTCCAGTCCTCGGGAAATGTTATATCATAAATCCGTCGGAAAGCTTCCTCTTTTTTCATCTGAAATATCGTATTGTCAATGCCGTTATTCCCTAACTGCTTTTTTAACGGATTGATTTCGCTGTTAAGCGTTGCGTTCAGTACCTTCTTGGGAAAAATATTCCCGTCCACGCAAAACAGCAAAACGCCATTGCAAAAAGCTTCGTCCCTATTCCACGCCTCCACTGTTTTCATGATAATTGCAAACTGATCGGGATTTCCTAAAATCAATTTCAACCGCCCCTTTCTCGTCGTCTAAACAGCTTTATTTTGTCAAAACCGTATAAACCTGCTCCTTTGGCAGCAGCGGGCTGATGTCCTCTCCAAGTCTTTTTTTCGCGTTTAGTTCATTTACATAATCTGTAATATCCGTAATCTTTACAATCCATTCCCTGACATATTTTTTGACGGCTTCCCCTCTTAGTCCAAGCTGGATTGACCGATAACCCAACGGATTGCCGTAAATGTCCCGTTCGGGATCCCACTGGCATCGGATTTCGGATTGTTTGATCTGCTCTTTCCATTCCGAAAAGCTGATTCCCATGTCTTCCTTGTATGATGATATGACAGCATTTTGGACAAGGTAGTCAAAAGCGTCACGCCTGATGTCAATGGCGATCACACGCTCCTGATTCTCTTTTGTCCCCCAGCCGCACCGATACATCATCCACAAAAAAGAAGGCTTTATCCAAGTCATTCTGTCCATTTTGAAGGAATTGCCGAAGGTACCTTTTTTCACCGCCTCCTCTGCAATCGCTTCATTATATGCCTGATAAACCCGAATCGTATCTTCCGTGTAAAATGCCCGTATCTCTTTTTCCATAATCGAATCCCCCGTTCTGTTGTCAGTTTCACAAATCAAGACTTATGAAGTTCAATTCTTCTTTTAATGTACAATCGTTATATTCTCATATACACTTATTTGTTCTGATTTACCCTTCTTTTTCACATGAACTGTGAACAGATGCGGTGTGTAATACCAATACTTTTTATACTTATTCTCAGGCGCTACGGATTGTGTAATGGAAACGTCTGTCGCATCAGCAAAACATAAAATGACCTCCGAAAACAGATGCAGCATTTCTTCATGGCTCATTTCCCGCAGTTTTCCCTCATATACAGCGTTGCCGTAAACATCGCTCGAAGTGTAGGAACCTTTCGCATTATCATCAATAAACATGATTTCTTCATTGTATACAAAAACAGATGTTTGACAGTCGAAAAACATGATGCATAAATTTTCATCTGTTCCATCAAGCACAATTGTTTCAATTTCTTCTGATGAATCAAGTTCTATGTCATCTCCATCTTCTGACAAAAACCGAATCTGCATACAATCCCACGAATTGTCAATCAGATAATCAACCATATATTTTTTTAGTTCCTCATTGCTAAACTTCATGCAGCAACCTTTGTATTCTTCACGCATTCTGTTAGTCTCCATTTCACAAATATGATTGGAATAGTTCATTTGGCATGAAATACTGGTACCACCCTCTGTAGTTGACATAGATGACTAAGCGAACCGTCCTTAACCTTTTAAATAAGTATCAATATCCTTCCGCAACTGTGAACGTTTTCCTGTTCCGGTAAAAAGTTTTTTTAAAGGCTCAATAATCAAAAGCCCACCATTTGCCGTCTCATAAGAAAGTCTGATATGAAAATAATTGATTTGTTCTATTACCGCCATAAAATACAGTAAAATTCCAGCAATGATTCCAAATAAATCTTCCTTTTTAAAAACCGCAATAATAACAATTGGCAGATAGACTGTTAATAAAATAACATTTATCCATCTTAATTTACTGTAAATCCTGCCAATTTCATAATTACTGAACGCCGTTTTTCTTCTTACCATTCTCAACTTATTACGCCAATAGAAGCTGCCCTCTATTACAATGACGCAAAATACCAACAATGGATAAAACGAAATCCAATTTAATTGAAATGCGTTCTTTCCAAAGTCCATATCGCCAATAAACTTTGTTGCGAAATACAGTCCTGCAATCATTAACGCACCATATAGTTCATAGTCAGCTAAAAATTTCAGTTCTTTTTCAATTGGTCTCTTCTTCAACTGCTTTGCCATATGTCTCCTTTGCAATTTTCAATTTTTATGCTATTTCCCCGACAACCCCGAAGTTATCATGCAATCACCTTGTTCTTAGCTAAAACAATAAACTGATATCGCCATAAATACAGACGCGAAGCACTCCAATAAAAATCAAATGGATTGGATAATACAGATAGAAAAACCATTTCATCCATTTTGCGTTCCCTCTTTCGCCATTGTATAGCCTTAACACAGGATAGACCAACAAAACACCAATCTGCACCAAGGCATAAACCTTGCTTACAAAGAAAAACGATACTGCCGCATAGATCGCAACAAACAGAAGCATTACTTTTATCTGCGCATTTAAGTTTCCCCTTTTCTTATACATTTCCAATATTGCCAATACTGCTATGCAGCTCCAATCTGCGGGGAAAGCACTCCAAACCAATACAAAGATGATTGTGTTCTTTACCCAATTCTTCATTGGCAAATCATTATCCTGCAACCACATGATGAGAACTGCAACAAAAAGCGGGTACATGACACTTGTCTGATTAAAAATCCCCGTGCTGAATGGGATTGGGTTTATTCCGAATGCAAAACAATATGCAAAATGCGAAATGATGGCAAAAACTCCCATTCGCAGCATATACTTTTTTACATCATGCGTGTAATGATATCCCTCACACACGAAAAACCACATAATGGGAGCCGTCAAACGCCCGACAATATGTAATCCAATTGCTCCCGGTTCCGCCGGAAAACCGGGATAAATCAAATCGCTTGCATGGTCTATCGTCATAGCAATAATCGCAATCAATTTTAAATGATTTGCATTCAATCGTAGTTGTGATTTCATTTTTTTCTCCATTCAAAAGCGTTTTACGCTGAGTAGATGCCACCTTTCTCCTGCCAATCCTCAGATTATTTTTAAATATTGCAAATGGTTTGCTTTTTTATTGTCACTATCTTAGCACCAACATATGCACACTTCAACTAAATTTTCATGTGTACAAAACATCGTAAAAATCAACATTAAAAATGCGTTCTCCTTTAAGAACATGAATATCCTTAAAACAGGTTCCATATTTACATGGAAAATGCCTTTTAACGTCCTCTAAACTTGCGTATCGAAACACATCTTCATAATCAAAAACCTCTGCCGCCATATTTTCCTCTGCAATCTCACTCTCATAAACATAATAGATATTTCCCTTTTTCTGTACCGCATAGGAATACCAGTAAAATTGATGCCCTTTCTCCACTCTTATTTCAAGCCCTAACTGCTTTCCAAGTTCAATTTTCTTATCACAAACTCCTCTTTTTGTGCTGTCAGAATAGGCATAAAACCGCAAATCCATTCTCTTTCACTATCTAAAATTTTACCATACATTTCCTATCCTTACTACGAAAAACACCCCCCATTTTGCCTTTTAAAACGGCTGTCAGTTTTATCAAAAAATCCCCTCGCATCATGCCCATAAAAGCAAAAAACAAGGGAATTTTTAAAACACTTTTTTATTGTACCACCACCTGCAGCCGCTCGAGTCCTTCGTTCAGCACGCTCCTCGGACACGCCACATTAATCCGCTGAAACCCTTTTCCTCTTTCTCCGAAAATTTCGCCGCTGTCGAGCCATAGCTTCGCCTCATGGATAATGCGCCTGTCCAGTTCCTCCGCCGAAAGCCCGGTTGCGCGGAAATCCAGCCACACTAAATAGGTTCCTTCCGTTTCAATCATTGTCACCCCTGCAAGGTGCTCCTTCACATACTGTTTTACAAATGCAATATTATCCCTGACATAAGCGCACATTGCCTGATACCATTCGCCGCCGTTTCTGTATGCCGCTTCGCACGCCACAAGTCCCATTACACCTACCTGGCTTGTCCCCGCTGCGTCCAGTTCGCGTTGGAATTTGCGCCGCAGCGTATCGTTTGGAATAAAAATGTTGGATATCTGCAGTCCGGCGATATTAAAGGTCTTGCTTGGGGAAGTGCAGGTTATGCTGATTTCCTCGTACTCTTTTTTGATGTTTGTAAAAACCTCATGCGCACCCGACCATATAAAGTCGTGATGAATTTCATCGCTGACCACAACCACATTATGTTTCACGCAAATGTCGCCAAGTCTTGTCAGCTCCTCTTTTGTCCACACGCGCCCGACGGGGTTATGCGGATTGCACAGGAAAAACAGACTGATTTTTTCCGCTATGATTTTTTGTTCAAAGTCCGCAAAATCAATGTGATAGCGATTGTCCTCTCCAAGGTATAAAGAATTGCTCACAACCCTTCTGCCATTATCCGCAACGACCCTCGAAAACGGATAATAGACCGGCGATTGGATTAATACGCCGTCCCCCTGACCGGTATACGCCTTAACTGCCATTGCAAGCGCAAAGACAATGCCGGGCGTTTTGACGAGCCATTCCTCCTGCGGCTCCCAGTTGTGATGCGCTTTCAGCCAGCCTTGCACCGCTTCAAAATAATGCGCACTACAGTCACTGTATCCAAAAATACCGTGCCGTACGCGCGCTGCCAGCGCGTCCTCAATATACGAAGAAACTTCAAAATCCATGTCCGCCACCCAAAACGGAAGCACATCTTCCGGCAGTCCGCGCTGCTTTGCAAAATCGTATTTTATACAATCCGTGTTTTTTCGATTGATTACTTTGTCAAAATCAAGATTTCTCTCCGCCATATTTCCATAACCTCCCTATTATCATCAGTACATTCAAGAACCCTTAGGCAGTGTCTTAATCGTATTTTATTCCATTTACTGCCTTAGTTGCTTTAAACGCCTTACCCAGTTCGTCAAGCAAATCCTCTGCGTCCTCAATGCCCACGGAAAGACGCAGCGTGCTTTCCGTGATACCGTTTCGCTCACGGATTTCTGCCGGAACGTCCGCATGTGTCTGCGTTGCCGGATAAGTAATCAGCGTTTCCACGCCGCCTAAGCTTTCCGCGTACTTAATCATACGCACCCGCTCCAAAACCGCAAGCGCAAACTCTTTGCTTTCCACTTGAACGGTCAGCATTGCGCCAAAGCCGCGTGCCTGTTGTTTCATAATATCATATCCGGGGTGTTCCGGCAATGCGGGATAGATAACCTTTATCACGGATTTTTGCTCCTTGAGCCACTTTGCAATTCTGATTGCATTTGCCTGCGCCTTTTCCATGCGTATCCCCAGTGTTTTGATACCGCGCAAAATCAGCCAACTGTCAAGCGGCGCAAGCCCCGCGCCTGTTGTTTTGATCAGAAAACGCAGACGTTCACTGAGGTCGGTTCTGTTTGTCACGAGAAATCCTGCAAGCGTGTCATTGTGTCCGCCCAAATATTTTGTTCCGCTATGCACAACAATGTCCGCGCCCAAGTCGAGCGGATTTTGAAAATAAGGAGATAAAAAAGTATTGTCCACAATCAGTAAAATATTGTGCTTTTTCGTAATGTTTGCAACCTTCGCAATGTTGGTCACGTTCATCATCGGATTAGTCGGTGTTTCGATATAGACCGCTTTAGTACGGTCGTTAATGAATTGTTCCACGTCCTCCCGCCAGCAGTCCACGCGCGAAAATTGAATGCCGTTTTTCTTGGAAACATGTTCAAACAGGCGAATGCTGCCGCCGTACAAATCGGCATCGATAATCAGGTGGTCATTTGGCGCAAACAACTCCATTAGCAGGGAGATTGCCGCCATTCCACTGGAAAGCGCGAGCGCGTCAACGCCGTTTTCCAGCGACGCCATGACGCGTTCAAGCTGCGCTCTTGTGGGATTTTGCAAGCGGCTATAGTCGTAGCCCGTGCTTTCACCGACGGCAGGGTGCGCGTAAGTTGCCGTCTGATAAATCGGATAGCTGATTGCGCCGTAGTGGGTGGTTTGTCCTTCTGTTTCTTCTAAGTGAATGCATTTCGTTCCAATTCCTCTTGCCATTGTGTTCTCCTTTGTTTTTTATGCTTGTTCCCTTATCCTTCATTTTGTTTTACTTTATGCAATCATTTTTGTATCGTTTTCCTCATTCCTCTATTCTTCGTCCTCTTCCTCCCGCTCGTCAACGTCTTCCACAGGCGGCTTGAGCCCGGCAATTTCGATGCCGTGTTTTTTTGCGTAATCCCACAATGCGGCGTGAATCGCCTCCTCCGCAAGCAAAGAGCAGTGCACCTTGACGGGCGGAAGTCCGTCCAAAGCCTCCATAACTGCCTTGTTTGTAACCGTAAGCGCCTCCTGCACGGTCTTGCCTTTCACAAGCTCCGTCGCCATGCTGCTTGTCGCAACTGCCGCCCCGCAGCCGAATGTTTTAAACTTTGCGTCCTGTATCACACCCAGATTATCTATATCCAAATAAATCCGCATAATGTCGCCACATTTCGCGTTTCCAACCGTTCCGACGCCGCTCGGATTTTCGAGTTCGCCGACATTTCTCGGGTTGTTAAAATGATCCATTACTTTTTCACTGTACATTGTTTTCCCTCCATTATTTTTGCAAATCTGTGCCTTTTCACAAATTTACCGCATGAAAAATCAACAATTTTTCATGCTAACCTCCATGATTCCGCTTTGCGGAATCTCAAATCGTTATGAAAAACGCTGTCCTTTGCGTTTTTCCTGTGTGAAACTTAATACTTCTTAGGTAGCGTCTTTTGCTGCCTTAGAAGTATTTTTCACACTATCTTCATACAACGGCGACATGTCACGCAGCCGCGCGACAATCTTTTTCAGCTCGTCCACGACAAAATCCAGCTCCTCCATCGTCGTTTCTTCCGAGAGTGTTAGTCTAAGCGAACCATGCGCAATTTCATGCGGCAGTCCAATTGCAAGCAGCACGTGCGACGGTTCCAGTGCGCCCGATGTGCACGCCGAACCGCTTGACGCGCAAATACCTAACTGGTCAAGTAAAATCAGCAGCGATTCGCCCTCGATAAAACGAAAACAAAAATTTGCATTATTGGAAAGGCGGTTTGTCCGATGACCATTTAAACGAGAGTGTGGAATTTCCGCCAAAACACGTGTTATCAGGTGATCTCTGAGCATCGTTTCCCGCGCAATTTTCTCCTCCATATGCGCCCCCGCAATTTCTGCGGCTTTTCCAACCCCCACAATCCCCGGCACATTGAGCGTCCCTGCGCGCCGGTTGCGCTCCTGTGCGCCGCCGTGCAAAAGTGGATGGATTTTTACGCCCTTTCTAATATAGAGCATGCCGATGCCTTTCGGTCCGTTCAGCTTATGACCGCTCGCAGAAAGTAAATCAATATTCATTGCTTCCACATCAAGCGCAAGATGTCCATACGCCTGCACCGCGTCCGTATGAAACAGCACGCCGTGTTCCCGCGCAATTTTTCCAATCTCTGATATCGGCTCTATGGTGCCGATTTCGTTGTTGGCTGTCATCACGGATATCAGCACGGTGTCGGGACGGATTGCCGCTTGGAGTGCGTCTAAGGAAACGGTTCCGTTTTCGTCCACGTCAAGGTAGGTCACCTCCCATCCCTGCCGTTCCATGTACTGGCAGGTATGCAGTACGGCGTGGTGCTCGATTTTAGTTGTGATGATATGTCTGCCTTTTTCACGGTACGCCTCGGCGGCGGCTTTGATTGCCCAGTTATCGGATTCGCTGCCGCAGCCTGTGAAATAAATTTCCTCCATACCGGCATTGATAATCTTTGCGACCTGCGCCCTTGCCGCTTCTACCGCTTTCTTTGCCTCGCCTGCAAAGGTGTAGATTGCGGACGGGTTCGCGTAGCTTTGCGTGAAATAAGGAAGCATGGCAGTGAACACTTCCTCATGTACCTTTGTCGTTGCCGCATTGTCTAAATAGATTCGTTTATTCATGGTAATCCTCCATTTATGATGTAACTGTAAATTCCTGACAACAAAAATCGAAAGGTTTTTACAATCAATTCGTCCTGTTTTATTTCCTAGTTAATCTATATGTTTTATATGATATAGTATATTAGAAACCGCGCACCCTGTCAATGACAATTTTACAGGAAAAACTTTTTTTGCGTTTTTGAAACTTTTCAGATACCAAAAAAATCTATATAGTAAAAGAGTAAAACAGAAAGGACGTGGCAAAGATGAAGCAAATATTATATGAACGGCTGATACAGTATATCCTCGAAAACCAAGACCGTTTTTACCGGATAGCATACAGTTATACCAAGCATCAGGAGGATTCCCTTGACGCCGTCCAAAGCGCGGTCTGTAAGGCATTGGAGGCACATGAAAGCATCAAAAACGCAGACGCGGTTAAGACATGGTTTTATAAAATTTTAATCAACGAATGTTTTCTTGTTTTGAAAAAACGCAGCAGGACTTCTTTATCCATTGACACCGCACAACAGGAGGTGATGTATTATGAAAAGGGCTATGAAGCAGAAGATGATATTGAAAAGGAATTAGACAGCTTAGAGTCCGATGTGCAGGAAATCATCAAGCTTCGATTTTTTGAAGAGCTGTCGTTAAAAGAGATTTCCGACATTACCGGATTAAACCTGAATACGGTTAAAACGAAGCTTTATCGGGGTTTAAAACAGTTAAAAGAAACAATTCAGGAGGTAGATTTATGAGCAGATTAGAGAAAATGAAAGAAAATTATAATCAAATTCCTATTCCAAAGGAGCTTAATGTCCGGATACAACAGGAGATTCAAAAATCACAAAGGCAGTGGGAAGAAAAGCGCAAAGCCATTCAAAGGCAACGGTTTCAAAAAGTGATCCGCCGTGTGGAAGCGACGGCGGCTGCGGCATGTATTCTTTTCACGGCAGCTTTAAATATAAGTCCGGTATTTGCCAAGGAGGCAGCGCAGCTTCCCGTAATCGGGGGACTGGCACGCGTATTGACATTCCGCTCTTACGAAACGGAAAAAAACGATATTGCAGTTTCTGTTGAAATTCCGACAATTGAAATGATTGCGGCGGATACCAAAATAACGGCGGATAACATCAATCAGGAAATCCTTGCGCTGTGCAGCCAGTATGCCGACGACGCGGTTTTACGTGCAGAGGAATACAGAACCGCCTTTTTGGGAACCGGAGGAACGCCGGAAGAATGGGCGCAGCACAACATAAAAATTACGGTCAATTATGAAATAAAGCAGCAAAACAGCGACTATCTTTCCGTTGTGATAAGAGGAACCGAAAGCTGGACAAATGCTTACAGTGAAACAAACTATTATAATTTAGACGTAAACACCGGAGAACTTGTTACATTAAAGGATATCCTTGGCAGTGACTATATGGAACTGGCGAATGCGCAGATCCGGAAGCAGATTACCGAACGCCAAAAAGCCGGAGAACTCTTTTTTACGGCAGAAGAAGGCGGTTTCACGGGAATTTCGGAAAATACAAAATTTTATATCAATGAAACGAATCGTCCGGTTATCGTTTTTGAACGCTACGAAATCGCGCCGGGATCATCAGGAGATATTGAATTTGAGATAGGGGGAAATTAAAATGAGAATAAACATGAAAGATGTCACGATTACAATTTTGAGCTTCGTTTTGACAGGAGCGATTTTGACAGGGTGCGGTGAAAGCCGGCACCCCCGTCAGGATATTCCACAGAGTAGTATCTTGCAGGAAACAGTACAGGATACTGTCGTAGAAACGCCTGAAACAGAAACCGCAACAGAGGCAGTACAGGATACTGTCGTAGAAACGCCTGAAACAGAAGCCAAAACCGAAACGAAAGCAGCACAGACAAAAGGTTATGAGAATAATTTTGCAGTTGAAAGCCGAGCGGCAAAGGAATTTGCCGAAAAAATTAAGAATGCTGCTGCCGAAAAAGATTTGGAGGCATTGGCTGAACTGACTGTATTTCCGGTTTATGTGGGTTTACCGAACGTCGGCGTGGTAGCAACCAAAGAAGATTTTCTAGAGCTTGGCGCTAAAACAGTGTTTACGGAAGGACTCTTGCAATCCGTAGAGCATTCTGATATTGAGCATCTACAGCCAAGCATGGCAGGCTTTAGCGTTTCAGACGGCGGGACGGCAAATATAAACTTTAGCGTTTCGAACGGCGAATTGGGGATTAACGGTATTAATTATTAAACAAGCTCCCAACCGCTCAGTCCGCTTTCCGAAATGACTTCTGCGCCCCCTGCACAACCGTATCATCCGGTTTTACCGCACCGAGAAGCAGCGGCGAATCCTTTTCATGATGCGGATAATTTTCAAACGCTTTTTGCGGATTTTTGTTCGCATAGCAGTATTTACACCCGTTCATGCAGGTATCGTACGCCCCAATATCCCGCGTTTCAATGCAACTGCAGCCCTCCCGCATTCCCTTGTGCTTTAAGCTGCGAAACGCAATATTGTTCGCCTTGCCTAACATCTCAAGCGTCATGCAGCCCGAATTTTGAATGCCATACTGCGTAAAATCGCCGTTTGTTCCGCAGGTCTGAATAAATATGCCGTATTTCTCCGCAATAGCGCCAAGCCCTTGTGCCAATACGTCCTTCTCCTGCTCCGAGAGCGGCAAAAGCTCCGGCATATTGCGCTCCAGTTTTTTGTGCATTTCCACAAAACCAAAAATGCAGCGGTCAATGTATGGCGCAAGCGTTTTTGCCATATGTTCAAAGGTTTTCAGATGCCGTTCTATTGTATATGTTTCTGTCAGCAAAACCGGGTCATACCGCCACGCAACGCGCTGTTTTCCGACCAGCTTCGACAGCTTTACCAAAGTTTCCATGCTGTCCTCAATATCGGGCACATTCGGTTCAACGTCCTTTCCGTATGCGGTAATCGTGTAGTGGAAATAGGTCGGAAAACGGTCCGTGATTTCCCGCAGGCGCGGAAGTATCGGCTCATAATTTTTCGAGCAGAAGACGACGCAGTCCACCTTGTCGGGCGTCAGTTCATAGCGTGAAACTTTGTTTTGAAACAACGGGTTGCGCGAGAGCACATACCCTTGCGCAAAACGGTTCAGCAGCCATTCGGTGTAATATTGTACGGTATCGGTGCGCCCGCCGGTGTTGATAATCATTGGCAGTTCTCCTTTTTTCGCTCTTTACAGGATTATACTATACCCACTCTAATAGAATTAATCCTCTCTGCAGATGTTTTAATTCCCCAGTTAATATGTATGCTTTATATGAAATATAACAAATCTTTTGCCATCTAATCCCCATTTTGTTCTTCAACGCTTGTATTCCAGCAAATCAGATATGGAGCAATCCAGTGTATCACAAATTCTAACCAATACATCTGTGTCAAGTCTTGTAATTGTATTGTTGATATAGCCGTTTAACTGTGACCGTTGCAGCTCAGCTCTTTGGCAGAACTTATTCTTACTGAGACCTGCTTTTATAATCAGTTCCTTTAAATGAATGACAATTGTTCCGCGTTCCTTCAATCAAATTTCCCTCCTTCTTGTATAATATGTATATTTTATCTTTTTTAATTCTAAAAAATCAGTTATAATAAATTAGAGGTAAATAATTACAGATAAGAAGTTGCACTATTAATAAATTGAAAGGGACACTTTTATGATGAATACTGTTGTAAGATTATTGAAAAAAGCATTCCACGAGATTCGTTTTCGAATAAAGCTGAAAAATATGGACGAGATTTGGTATTTTATGGGAGGAGGCTGTTTCGGAACGTTTCCGCCTTCCTTTTACTATACGCACACGCAGGAGGAAATCGAGCGCATTACGGCGGAAAAGGTGGCTGAAATTGAGAAGATGATTGAACAAATAAATAAAAAAAACAGGAACCCCTGTTTTTTCAAATGATTGGAATTTTACCCGATTCGGTAAGCACAGGTCTATACATAAAAAGCCTGCAAGTTCCGCTCCTTTAAAGCCGACCTCACAGGCTCTTTTCCATATTTATCTAATCCTCAAACGCCAAATACGCCCCCTTCATCGGACTCACCGCGTGTTCGCTGAACAACCGCAGCGCGCCTCTTTTGTACCGTATCTCGCGCGGTTTCCAGTTCTTTTTCCGCTCCGTTAAAATCTTATCAATCTCCTCCGGCGACTTGCGCTCTCCCTGAATGCCAATAATATTCAGCTTCCGCTCCACCACGTCAATCTCAATCAAATCGCCTTCCTCGACAAGCGCAATCGGTCCGCCGTCTGCCGCCTCGGGACTGCAATGTCCGATGACCGGACCGGTAGACGCACCCGAAAACCGCCCGTCCGTAATCAACGCAATGCTCCTTCCAAGCTCCTTGTCGCTGCTGATTGCCTCCGACGTGTAAAACATTTCCGGCATTCCGCTGCCTTTAGGACCCTCGTAACGGATAAACACCGCGTCGCCCTTTTCAACCTTGTGCTTTAACACCGCGTCCAAACACTCCTCTTCGCTGTCGAACGGTCTTGCGCGCAATACGGCACGGAACATTTCCTTCGGACATGCCGTATGCTTGATAACTGCCCCCTCCGGCGCAAGGTTTCCGCGCAAAATCGCAATACTGCCGTCAGTTCCAATCGCCTTATCGCGCGGACGAATAATGTCCTCTTTCGTAAGCGTGCAGCCGTAACGCTTGTTAAACTCCTGCAGCCACTTGTCGCACCGCTCATAAAAGCCACTCCGCTTTAGCTCCTCCAAATTTTCACCAAGCGTTTTTCCCGTTACCGTCATCACATCCAAATGCAGCACATCTTTGATTTCCTCCATAATCGCCGGAACACCGCCCGCATAATAGAAGCACTCCGCCGGCCAGCGTCCCGCCGGACGCACATCCAAAAGATATTTCGCATTGCGGTGCAGGCGGTCAAACGTATCGCCCGTAACCTCCAGCCCAAACTCATGTGCAATCGCCGGAATATGCAGCAGGCAGTTCGTGCTTCCCGAAACCGCCGCGTGTACCAAAATCGCATTCTCAAAGCTGTCCATTGTGACAATATCGCTTGGCCGCATGTTTTCCGAATGTGCCATTTCCACCGCACGTCTGCCTGCCTCTCTTGCAAACGTTTTCAGGTCAGGGCTTGTCGCAGGCATGAGCGCACTGCCGGGCAGCGCAAGACCAAGCGCCTCCGCCATAATCTGCATGGTGGACGCCGTTCCGATAAACGAGCACGCACCGCAGCTCGGGCAGGCGTTATGCTTTGCCCAGTTGAGCTTTTCCTCGTCAATCTCACCGCGCTGAAACTTCGCGCTGTACATGCCAAGCTGCTCTAACGTCAGCATATCAGGTCCTGCGTTCATTGTACCGCCCGAAACAACAATCGCCGGAATATTGACGCGCGCCAGTCCCATGAGATTAGCGGGAAGTCCCTTGTCACAGCTTGAAAGGTATACGCCTGCGTCAAACGGCGTCGCGTTTGCATGAATTTCAATCATGTTTGCAATCATTTCACGGCTGACAAGGCTGAAATTAATGCCGTCCGTTCCCTGACTTTCCCCGTCGCAGATGTCCGTACAGAAATACCGCGCGCCGAAACCGCCTGCCTCTGCGATGCCTTTTCTGACTTCTTCCACCAAAATATTCAAATGCCCGCTGCCGGGATGACTGTCGCCGTAGGTACTCTCAATAATTACCTGCGGTTTTGCCAAATCCTCCGGCGTCCAACCCGTGCCAATCCGCAGCGGGTCAAGCTCCGGCGCCACCTTGCGCATTTCCTGACTCTTCAAATTGCTCATATGCTAATCCTTCCTTTCTATCCCATATATTATATAGTAAAGAACGCTGTCCTAAACGAACTTGTTCGTTTTGCGTTCTTTTAAGCGAAACTTAGAAAATCTTTGCTTGTGTCTTTTACAAGCTTAGATTTTCTTTTCGCTTTGTTATGCAAAAAACGAAATAATCAATGCCACAACAAATCCCGTACCGCCGACAAGTGTTTCCATAATCGTCCATGTTTTCAGGGTTGTTTTTTCATCCATGCCGACCAGTGATTTTACAAGCCAAAATCCCGAATCATTAAAGTGTGAGCAAACCGTCGCACCGCCCGCAACTGCCGCCGTCGTGCAGGCAAGATACAAAGGCGAAAGCTCCGCGATACCCGGAATTGCCGCAATAATACCTGCCGCCATTGTCATCGCCACCGTTGAAGAACCAACGCAGATACGCACAAGCGCAGCCACGATAAATGCAAGCACAACAATCGGTAACGACATTGAAGCAACCGCGTTTCCAATCACGTCGCCAAGTCCCGAATACTGCAATACATAACGCAGCACACCGCCGCACGCCGTCACAAGCAGGATTAAGCCAGTCGGCTCAAGTGATTTCGTCATCACCTTTTCGAGCTCTGCCGTGCTGTAACCGTGCCCAAGTCCCAAAATCAGCATTGCCGCCACCGTTGCAATCAAAAGCGCTACAAACGGCTCACCCAAAAATCCGAAAATTGGCTGTAATCCACTCAGCGCAGGCACAACGCCCGTCACGGAATCCAAGATAATCAATACAAGCGGTATCAGAATAATGCCAACAATTGCCCAAAAGTTTGGCAGCTTTGTCTCGTCAAAGTCCTCTTGATTTGCCACATGCTCAGGAACCGGAATCTGATACTTTTTACCGCAAATCGCGCCCCAAATCGGTCCTGCAACAATCATCGCGCATGTTCCGCAGAAAATGCCGACCAAAATCACCCAACCCAAATCAACGTTGAGCATGTTCGCCACAAGGATTGGTCCCGGTGTCGGCGGAATAAACGCATGCCCTACGGCAAGTCCTGCCAAAAGCGGAATTGCGTAAAACAAGGAAGAACGTTTCGTCCGCTTTGCAAGTGAAAAGGCAAGCGGAATTAAGATAATCAATCCTGCGTCAAAGAACACAGGCATTGCAATAACCAAGCCTGTGATTCCAAGCGCCCACGCCGCTTTTTTGTCGCCGAACCATTTCACCATCGTAACCGCGAGCGTCTGCGCGCCGCCCGATATTTCCAAAATCGCACCGAACATCGAGCCTAAACCGACCAGCAGCGCAATGCCCTTTAGCGTATTGCCGATACCGTCGTTGACCGCCGTCACAATGTCAGCCGCAGGCATTCCCGCAATCAGTCCAATCGAAATCGCGCCGATTAGTATGGAAATCATCGCCTGAATTTTAAACTTAATAATCAAAACAAGTAATATCACCAAGCCGATAATTGCCGCAATGACAAGTCTTGTTGGATTTAATGCAACCGTTTCTGAACCCATAAATTTACCCTCGCTTTCTTACGTGAAGTATTCGATTTTCATAGGTGAATCCCGTTTCACCTTGGCTGCGTCTTTTACAGACTTAAAAAATCTCTTCACATTATTTTCTTTCATAATCCGCACAATTATACACGCCATAAACATCTGATGTATGTATCTTATTTACCTCACTTTCTTCCATATTCATATGACGTATTATGTTTTGTAATTAAAATACTATATTATTTGGCTATTTGTGTCAATACATCCGATGTTTTTCTTTCTTTTTCGGAAAACCCAACAAAAAAAGAAGGGGATTTCTCGTTTTATCCGCCTTCTTTTGTGCATTTTTACAACATGTTCTTGTTTTTTTCTATTTCTTTTCCGCATTTTTTTTCTCATGCTCTTTATTCTTGCGCCTTAACATCTGACGATTATAAGTCAAATGCATCATCATCGCACACCGCGCTCCCACCGGATCTCTTTCCATAATCGCCTCGACGACCGCGCGGTGCGTTTCAATCGTTTCCTGCATCAACGTCCGGTGCGTCAGGTTTGC
Organism: uncultured Lachnospiraceae bacterium; assembly: GCA_910578795.1. GTDB lineage: Bacteria > Bacillota > Clostridia > Lachnospirales > Lachnospiraceae > COE1. The sequence goes on along the minus strand of CAJTSD010000046.1, from coordinate 9,963 downwards.
AAACGTAAGCACTGCCGTATTAATCAGCGGAATGAGCGTCTCCACGACACGGTTTTTACTGCATTTTGCGATGCATGTGTGAAATTCGACGTCCTTCGGAATATGATTTTTTCCGCTGAGATACATCTGTTCTGTTTCATCACAAAGAATTTTAAGCTGCTCCAGCTCCTCCGGCGTCGCGTTCTCTGCCGCAAGCGCCGCGATGTCCGGCTCCAGCATCAGCCGCACGTCAAACAGCTCCAGCGCAAGCTTATATTTATCCTGTAATTTGGACAGTCCAAGCGGGTCGTCCTCCGCTGTGCTCGTACTGATGACATATGTGCCCGAACCGCGCTTAACCTCCAGTATCCCTTTCGACACCAATGCTTTGACCGCCTCCCGGATGGTACTGCGCCCCACGCCGAATCTCTCAGCAAGCTCAAATTCGTTTGGTATCCGCTGCCCGACCTCAACCGGCTCCTGCAAAATATAATTCATCAGCTCGTCTTCAATCTGTTCGCCTAAAAGTTTTTTATCCAGCTTTTCAAACTGATACATCGCCGTTTGTTCCTCCTGTTTGTAACCTTTCTATTTCAATATTTATAAATATCTATAAATCCCAAACCGTCAACTGATTTTCCTTAAAAGACTTTACAATCCGCTCGGTAATTTTATCCTCGTCAGTGATGCGTCCGCACAAAATCGGGGAATTTTCGTCGTACATCTGACAGCTTTGCGCGACGCTTTCGGGGCTATGGTTTGCATAGCAATAGCGGCATCCGTTTTGGCAGGTGTTGTAGGTTCCTATATCAATGCTCTCAATACAACCGCATTCTTTTCGTTGGTTTTTATCTTTATCCGCACAAATCCTGCAGCCTGTAATTTGCGCAATCAAATCTTTGTCAATGCAGCAGTTGTGCGCAATCCCGCAGGCGGACAAATCCACCGCCTCCGCACAGCTTGCGGCTTTCATGCCGTTTTCGCGCGCAATCTGCGCAATTTTTGCGGCAAACGCAGTCAGCTCACTTTCTTCCAGGCTACGGATACGCAATGCCTGCATATTCTTCTGATTTTTTGCGTAAATATCGACAAAGCTAATCACACACTGTTCCGTATATCCGCGCAGCCGTTCGGCAATTTCACCAAACGCCTTTAAATGGTATTCGAGTGTATAGTTTTCCGTAAACAAAATCGGATCATACCGCCAAATGACTCTCTGCGCGCCGATTTTTTGCGACAACTCCTGAAAGGTCGGAATTATATCATGCTTTTTATCCGGCAATCCACACTCAATATCGGCGCCATATCCCGTCAGTGTAAACTGGAAATAATATGTATATGCGTTAAGCGAGTCCAATTTTGCAAGCATCGGCTTTGGATTTTTCGTCCAAAACACAATGCAGTCCACCACCTCAGGGGACAGCGCAATTTTGCTGACCTGACGCGGGTTCATCGGATTGCGGACATACACATACCCTTCTTTTATTCTATTCAAAAGCCATTCGGAATAGTAGTTCGGAATATCCGTCCTGCGGCTTGCACTGATAATCACTGTGCCATCTCCTCCCCAAAATGTTCCACAACATATGTTCATTATATAAAATATCCGCTTTGCGGTCAATCAAAAAAAGCCGCACGGAAATAAGCATTCGACAAAGCAGATAAAAACGTGTTATACTATAGCCATACGAAGAGAAAATAAATTCAGGGAGACACGGAATGGATAAAGTATCGGGCAGCATGGACGTTCTAAGCTCTTTACAAATTACGGCGGACACTGCAGGCTTGGATCAGGCAAGTAAGGAAATTTACAAAAATAAGGAGGTTCTTGCGGTAATCCTAAAAGGCGTTGTCAGAGAATTTGAGCCGTATAGCTATGAAGAAATCATGGATTTCATTGAGGCGGATTCCATCACGGATGGGGAAGAGGTTACCCTGGCAGGACTAACACGAAAATCCAAGGCGGCGACAAGGAATTTTCAGCCCTTAATGAAAAAGTATCCCTGTTTGACACAAAATTAAGGACGGTCAACCCAGCGCTATCCGATGAAAAAATCCTGGTGAATCTTCACATTGATATTGAACCGCAAAAGACATACCGTCCAGGATACCCGATTGAAAAGCGGGGAATGTATTATCTTGCAAGGGAGCTTGGGGCACAGCTTTCCCTTGTAACAGACAATACGGATTATAACACCCTTGAAAAGCGCTATAGCATTTGGATCTGCCGTGATGATGTTCCGAAAAAGGAGCGGTTCAGTATTTCGTTTATGGAGATGTGTAACACCGCAAATTACGGAGCTTGCCAGCCTGACAGAAAGAATTTTGGCGGTGATGAAAGGGCAGCTTAAATCGGTGTATAGTCAGTCAGAATCGGACGATTATATTAAAAACGGCAGTCTGAATTTGACGAAAAAGAATGATTTGTTTTTGTGCTTCCATAACGCTTCATTTTGCAAAAAATCAATATATTCTTTTACTGTATCAAGAAAATCCTCCTTGTGCGGATACATGACCGCATGTAAAAACTTTAGCACATCATATCCCGGTTCTTCCTTCGTCTTATTATACACTTCATCCCCCAATCGAATAACGATTAGCGTAAGTATATTGTTTTTAAGGTTCATTCCCTTACTGACTGGGCTGCTCAACTGAAGATAAACCCACTCTATGCAATCCTCAGATGCTTCCATTTTGGTGATACTCCCAGTGTCGGCACTTTCTACGACTTCCTTGACAGGCTTTGGGATTCCGATTCAGACCATCTTTCTCCCCATTTGCATCCTGTAAAAATTTAGAAAGTCAAAAAGCCAAAGCAGAAGGGCGAAAAAGCACAGTCGTTTTAAATCCTTTCTTCCGGAGTTTCATGTCTGTAAATGGCTTTTGGATTCTGCCCATGATGCCATGCCGTATTACCTGTATTGCCGTAAAAACAACATCCAACCCTTTATCGACTTAATAATGTCATACACCTGATTGATTGTGTCTTCAATCTCCGCATTTGCCACAATCTGATCGTCATTATATAATTCCACTACCGCATCGTGATACTCTACCAGCATTGCATAGTTGTCCTGCAGCATTTCAAAAACTTCGTCCGATACCATCTCGCCTTCTGCCGCGTCCGTCGTTTCCGCAGGCGCGTCCGCCTTGGTGTCGTTTGCTGCCGGCGCAGGAATTGCTGCCGGTGCGGGTGTTGTTGCCGCGGGCGCTGCTGCGGACGTATTTGCTCCCTTATCACCGCCGCATGCCGTCAGCAGTGTTGCTGTCATTGCAATTGCCAAAATTGCCGATACCATTTTCTTTTTCATCATATTCTCCATCTTTCTTTCACAATAATGATTATTACTTTCTTTATAGCAATTTTATTAAACTACCTTTTTGCAAGTACAAAACTGCTACTCGAACAGTTTACAGGAAAAAATGACAAAAAAGATGGTTTCTTCATGAATCAACCAAAATTTGCATTGAATCGACAATGGCAACTAGACATGTTGTAAGAATGTATGTTTGCACAAGCGATTAGACAATTAAGTTTTGGATATCCCTATGCACAAAAAGACGGGAATATGGAACAACTCCACTTCCCGCCTCTCATTATGTAATCTATAAATCTGATTCTTTCTTATGCAACATGCTTATAATTCTCAATCGCAATCTTGATTGTATTTAATACGTCTTCTTTTGATGCAGCCGTAATCACTGCTGTTCCAATGTCGCCCATATCAAGCGCAAGAGTTATGTCATTGACTTCCGCAACCGAAAACGTCAGTGCCAAGCCGTTTGTTTCATCCGTAATCGTTGCAAACTCATCCGTATATGTAATCGGTCCCGCAAAGCTGACAGCCGTCATATCGCTGTTGTCGCCAAAGATAATAACCGCGTATTCATTTTCTGCATCAAGCGCCATAACAACCGGGGAATTCGATGCGTAAACGCCGATAAATCCGCCGTCAACCCATGAGGCGATTGCGTTGTAATCCAATGTGTATTCCTGTGCGGGCGCTGCCGTTTCTAGTGTGGGAATTGGTACCGCGGGTGCAGGTGTTGTTGCTGCAGGTGTTTCTGGTGCGGGCGCTGCGACAGCAGGTGCATTGTTGTTATCAACTGCCGGAATGATCAGAACCTGATTTTTTTATATGATATAATTGCTCTTTACGACGGATGAATTTGCATTATAGATCACTCTCCATAATTTCTCGTCGCCGTAAATCTTTTTTGCTATTTTGCTAAAATTATCTCCGCGTTCAACGGTATATGTGCCCTGCGTGCCCTGCGCGCCCTCTGCACTGACAGTCGATGCAGGTGTTACCATGATTGTAAGCGCTAATACCGCGGTTGCCAGTAAGCCTTTTGCCAAATTCTTTGCTTTCATGTAAAAATCCTTCTACTAAAATTTAAATTTTGCTGTGTTTCAACAGTATCTAAAATCAGTATATCGTAGCAATCTTAAAAATTAGGCGTTTTGACATAAATCGACCGAAATACGCGTTGAATCTACAACACTTTTAATATTATCCGCAAATCCGATTCTATGCAAAACAGATATTCGATGTCAAACGGAGGATGTTTCCCTGTGCATGACACAACAGTCCTTTCCGCAGAATGAGATTCCGTAGCTACTTGCAATGTCATAGCCGTCGTCCTCAAGCTCCAAGGCGTATTTTTTATCGTCAATCTGTTGCAAAGCCTCCTGCGCTTTTGCTTCGAGTTCTATTATTTTTCTTGCCTTTTTAAATTCCACAATAAACGCCTCTTTTCGGCTGATACGGGCTTTACAAACAAATCGCACCTGCCCTTGCCTGATTCGCGATTGTACTTTGTGCGGTAGCCTTTCATGCCCGATAACAGTCCTGCTACCAGTCCGTGGTAATAGTTTTCGCTTTCGTCAAAGGAACTTATCGTTTCATATAAGATATCCGTCAATTCTTCTTCAAGCGTTTGGGTGTCTTTGTTGACGAAGGCGGTATGCAGTCTTGTGAGGTCGCGTGCTTTCATTTTTTGGTCGAACCATGTCATGATTTTTTCGCGGAAAATGTAACGCACCTCACGATTGGGCAGCGCAAGCGTCAGATACCGCGTGTCGTCCTCGCCCATGCGCTCGCTTATTTTCTTGAAATATCCTGTGAAGAACATAAAGTTCCACAGGTTATCCATGCTTTCATATACCTCGCCGTAGGTGATGTCCTCATGTATGGGCTTCTCGACAGTGCCGCCGTCAATCAGATTTTCCAATTCACTCTTTACACTGTCGTCTGCCATATCAATCATGTTGCGCACAACGGTATTGGAGGAGGTGTTTGCCCAGTAGGAGCGTGGATATTCCTCTTCATGGCTTGTTAAAGCCTTCACATACCGAATAACACTCCACGGATTATAGACATTGGTATTTCCGAAAATATAACCATTATACCATTCCTTGATTAAATCAAATTTATGCTTTAATCCACAGTCCTTGCAAAGCCTGTGAACCTCTTCCTCCGTAAAGCCGAAGTATTAACCGTAATTCCAGTCCAGTATGGAAATAATCTCAAGATTATTCAAGCCTGTAAACAAAGCATAAGCTGGCTTTTTTTGATATAATAGAAGCGGAGGTGAGGACATGCTGATAAAAGAAAAATTGGAAAGAAATACATTGGAAATAGTCAGCCTTGAGGGGCTTGTTCCACAGGACCATCTGCTGCGGAAAGTCGACTGCGCCGTGGATTTTACCCAGCAGCATCAAGTCACTTGGAAAGGAATACACGAAGGAGCGCATCAAAGAACGGATTGAATTAAAACGGGAACGGAAAGCAGTTATCCCGAAAAAAGATTACGCAGACAGGCGGTTGATTGATACCTCTGATGAGAAATTCCAGAACAGTCCGGGACTCCAAAGGTGGGCAGCGGTGGAGAATTTAAAGATTGCTGCACAGGCATACAATGAAATAGGTTCCATCGCAGAACTGGAACAAAAGATCGCCGCTGCTTCCGTCACCGGAAAGGAAGCAAAGCAGACAGTCCGCAAGCTGGAAAACCGCATCAAAGACCTTGCGGAAATCATTAAATATGCGGAACAGTACAAAACCAACAAATCTTACCATATTGCCTATAAGAAATCGAAAAACCCTGACGCATATTTCCGCAGGCATGAGAGCCAGATCATCCTTTATGGCGGCGCAAGGCGTATGCTGGAACAGGCAGGCATTTCCTTAAAAGGCTTGAACATCGACACGCTGAAATCGGAATATCAGGCGCTGACCGCACAGAAAAAAGAACTGACTGCCACCTACAAAAACAGTGAAAAAGAATTGAAATCGCTGAATCGGAAACTGGAGAACCTGAACCAGTATTTAGGACGCACAGAGCCGCCTAATAAGGCACAGGAACAACCAGACCGTAACAGCAACCCCTCCCGATGATTCCCTGCTAAAAATAGCTTTAAAAGCAAAAAAATAGCATTATGGAAATGTGCATAACTCCCCATTCCGCTATGGACAACACCATTCACAGCATATGGAAAAGCAAAAGCAGCTTTCCCACATCCTGCAAACAGTGTTGCCCACAGCTCCATAAGACGGGGAGTTATACACATTGCCCACAATGCCGAAGGCGGCGGAATCCCATTCTTTTTCTTTTATTGAAGGTCAGCTAATCTACGAATCTACTTTCCGCACGCATCATTTCGATATTTTTCATCACAAATCTAACTTCTTACTACATAAAGAAGTTAATAATTCTGGCAAGATTATTTCTATAATATCTGTCAGTATGCCCATCACTAATCTAAAACTGTATCCCAATCATAATCCTTTTCTCTAATTCCAAGCAGATTTATTAAACAATTTGTTTGTTTATGATGATTCCATCTGTTTAATCCTGTATTGACTGTCATATATACATCCTTTTTAGCTCGTGTTACTGCAACATAGAAAATGCTTAGTTCCTCCTTAAATGACTTTTCCAATGATTCTCCAAATTGAAATTTACAATAATCAAACCCACTATCACAGCTTCTTTCACTTTGGCAAGGTTGACACACAAACCTACTAGGTGGAAATGCATGCGCATTTAATTTAGGTATAATAACATACTCCCACTCAAGTCCTTTAGCTGAATGAATAGTTGTGATTACAACTGATTCTTCAATAAATTCCATCATATGTTTTAATCCATTGTTTCCTAAAGTAAAGTCAATATTTTCATATTTATCTTTTACGTTTCCATCCCACTTTTTAGATTCAGCAAATAAAATTCCCAACAACTTATACATCGAATCAAAGATATACTTTCTACTGGGATCAGTATATATCTCTCTTTCTCTATCTTTAACTGCATTTAAACACTTTTCTAAATCCCTTTGAATTGCTTTGCCCTGAACATTTTTATGAAATTCCTCAATTGCTACATCATAAAATTTATTATGTTCAATATCTGATTCTCCATAAAGTGCATTAAAATAAGGAATTCCTTGCAAATCTAATTCCTTAACAATAGAATCTCCTTGCCACCCCGCTCTTACCAACACAGCTATTTTATCATTTGAATTAAATATTATTTTATTAATACCTTCAACAATAAATCGTTCTTCTTCACTGTCACTATTTAACCGTTTTAATAAAATAGTTGCTGTCAACTCTGATGGTCTATAATTCTCGGCATAATCCCTTATCAATAAATCCAAATCTTTCATTCTTTCATTAGTCTTGAATCTATAATTATTTTTAAATTCAAATTTTACAGCTTGATATGTTTCCGAAACTATTCTAAAAATATCGTTAACGGCACCTATAAATCCATAGATTCTTTGGATATTATCACCTAAAAATATTGAGGTGCTATTACCAATTAATTTCTTAATAAGTAGGTATCCTAAAAGATTTGTATCTTGAAATTCATCAATAATTATCAGTTTATAATAGTCTTGATAAAATGATTTAACCTGTTTCTTACGCAATAGTTTGATCGCAGAAACTAAAATTCCGTTATAAGTAATTACACGATTTACAGTTAGTTTTCTATTTATCACATCCCAATAATCATCTAATGCCGCCATCAAACCATCTTTATCAGAAGCTTTTACAGCATTCTCAACAGCACTCAATTTGCTTTCATCTGAGCTTGTAAGATAACTGTTAAGAACAGAACTATTTTCATTGACTATTTGAAAGCTCGCAAGGTTAACAAATTCCGGATTAAGACAATAGCCATGTTTAAACAGAATTTTCATTGCAAAATTATGATAATTTGCAATATCTACTTTAGATAAAAACTGTGAAGGATTCTCTACTAAATCTGGCAACAATGTTTTTAATGAATCCTTTATTTTCATCGCAGCATTAACGCTAAAAGTTATCGCAAGTACTTTTTTATTTGAAGGAATATGACCTACACTTAATTCTCTTGCAATCTTACTTACCATTGCTGTCGTTTTTCCGCAACCTGCAGGGGCTGTCACAATTATATTCTTATCATCTGAAAAAATAAAATTAAGCTGTTCATCATCTCCAGAATGCTTCTCTCTAATTATATCTTCCAATGCCATTATTTTACCTCATCTTTTAGTTTTTTTATAACCTTTTGAAATGATTTAGGAATTACTGTTACAAAATCTGCTAGTAATGATGCTTTTGACGCATTTTTAGTATCTCTTAATACCGTCAATTCTGAAGATTTTATATCTACCATAATTTGTTTTTGTAATTCTGGATCAATAGTAAATAAATCGGGATTATTCCGATAGTTTGGCACATTCAGAGTTATTCCATAAGGACGTAAGATGTTCACAAATGCTCCAATCTTTCCTATGCAATTATTATATTTCATATAGTCTGTAAGTATAAAATTATCATATATATCCTCTTCAAAATCCTTTCCCTTTGTAAAAAGAACATCTGGAATATGACTATATTTATCTTTTTTGTCTCTATCTATCATTGCAATCGTCTTAATTTTGAATTCTGCATATAATTTCATGCAATTTTCAACACTATCTGCCCCATCAAGTTTTACTATCCCAACCCCATTTTCATCATAATCAAAGTTCATTCTATTCGCAAAAACAGGCATTGCCCCATTCTCCGTGTCACCTTCCACAAATAGGACGCATTTACTAAACATAGCCTCTTTCAAATACAAAAAACTTCTAAGTAAATGCTTGTACAGCGTATCATCTAAAGTAATACTGCTTCCTGATACAATAGAAATCTCATTTATAGATGTACCTATTGGATGGAAGATTCTAATAAACTGTTTATAATCATTCAAAAGAATATTAGGTGAATGTGTTGCAATAAAAATCTGCCCTATTACCCCATCTACATCAAATAATTCTTTTAGCAAATCAACAAACACTTGATTTTCATTATTCATTAATTCCTCAATCTTTTTTATTAAACTTCTCTGCCTATACGGATGCTGATGTACTTCCGGTTCATCCAAAAGCAAAAACAATGGGAACAACTTTTTCCCATTCTTATTAATTAATCTCTCTTCAAAGTCTTCTGGCTTTCGCATAATTTTAGTATTGTGAATTATCTCGATAATCTGTAGCAATATATTAAAAGCATATTGAATTCCTTCTCCAAGAGAACCTAATTCCCTTCCGTTCTCATCTCCAAGCCCAAGCATTCTACAAACAATTTTATCTACATCTGTGTCCAGATATGCATTTACTTTATCTCCTGTGATTGTATTTAAGCTGTTTATTTGTTTATTAACATCTTTTACAATACCTTTTAATTTTGTTCTTTTTAAAATATCCTTCTCTTCTATTCCCATCGTTTCTAGGCTATGTTGTATCAAATAATTAAGTACCTTACCAGAACCACTTGTCTTTCTAAAATCAACTTCTTTTAACGGCATTCTCTGAGCATAGTAATACAAAATATTCATTTTCTTAATCATGGTTGCACTGATTTTAGTCTGATTTGGTGTATCATGAAAATAATTTATCCGTTCATCAACTGAATCCTGCTTTGCAATCAGTGTAATAGCATTGCTATT